>DAOQWA010000004.1:0-72474 GCA_035341855.1 Bacteroidia bacterium | reverse complement strand
GATCAATAATGTATCCAGATAAACTGAATCTGAATTCAAGCAAACGTCAGGGAAAGTTACAGCCCAAGTAATGGTTGGTAAAGGATTAACTGTGATACAAATCGTATCAGTGCAACAGCAAAGAATATGGCCTCCATTGATCTCATCAGGAATTGAATCGCAGCATTCAACCACATAACAAGTTGTTTGTAGCGGGAACACATCAATCACCGGACCTTGTCCGATAACGACCGGACCATTCTGAGTTAATTCATACCAGGTAGCAGTTCCGTTACATCCATCTGCTGATATTGTTACTATTCCACCTGCACAGATTGTAGTGTCATTACCTAATTCAACCTGACATTGAGTACTATCGCAAACATTACATGGTGGAACAACGATTGAATAGGTTTTGCTGGTGTCTGCACAACCGGTTATGGGATCAGTGACCACAATATGGTAGGTACCCGTAACAGCCGGAGTAAAAGTTGGGTTTGGACCATTTGGACCAACAGGACTATTATTGAAATACCATTGTATATCATAATACGCTGCGAAAGTACCAATTAAAGGTAATGGAGCATAGATTGTGAAATCACCCTGTTGATTGCTCCTGCATGAGCAAGGAATGTTGTTACAATAATGCGGGAACAAGCCAACCGGTGGCCTTTTGTTAATTGTAATACTACTACTGCTGGTGCATCCGGTTACCGAATCTGTGAATGTTGCAGTATAAGCCCCGGCTGCAGTTACAGTAATACCCGTTGTTGTTGAACCTGTGTTCCAACTAACATTATTTGCATAATTAGTAACTGTTAAGGAAATTGGCACACCTTCACATAAAGTAGGTGAAGACGTGATCACAGGTGGCGCCGGAATTGGGTTTACGATAACAACAAAAGAACATGTATCCGTGCAACCATATTCATTAGTCAAGACCAAATTATAGGTCGTAGTGCTTGTAACAGCAAATTCAAAATGCATCGGCCCGGAAGAAAGTAGAGTGCCATAATTTCCGTTGGCATACCAATCAGATGTATGCCCGGGTAAATGATTAACACTCGTCAGTATCACATCACCTGAACTGCAAATTTTAGATGAAGGAGCTACAGAAATAATAGCCTTAGGGCTTTGCACCGCTTTCACTTCCACTTTCTTTGTTATACAACTGCATCCATTTATACCGGTTATAATAACCCTGTAAAACCCGGGAGTTGTTACAGTGTAAGTATTGTTTGTATTAATACCGGGAGCTGACACAAATACATTCGGACTCGTTTCTACTTCCCATAAATATGTATAGCCGGCGATATTAGGCGTTGTTAAGGTAGCAGTTCCTCCCGGGCAAATAAATGCCGGCTGAATCGAACAAGGACCGATTCCGGGTAAAACATTAACTGAGTCTGTGGCGCTGCAGGTATTACCTAACTGATCTATAACAGTCAATGTAACCAAATAAGTTCCGGGAGTACTATAAATATGCGTTGATGACGGAGTAAAAGCATTAAAGCCATCTCCAAAATCCCATGTATAAGAAACAAAGCTTCCCGGAGTAGAACTAAATGTTGATGAGGTACCTGCACAGACTGGTGTTGGATTTATAATTATTCCCAGAGTAGAATAAGTAACCGTTTGAGTTGCTGTTTTGGTGCAGGTCACTACTCCATCGTTAAATGTGACAGTCAAAGTAACAGTATATGTCCCTGGAATGGCATAACAATGAATCCCCGGGTTTTCCGCAACAGAAGTGTTGCCATCACCAAAATCCCAGAAATAAGTGACGAAGCTGGGGTTGCTGGTTATTGCTATTGATGCATTGGTAACACTTAAACAGCCATTACATCCAAGAGTATAATTAAAAGCTGCTTCAATCGGCACAGTTACATTTGTGCTAACACAATTACCCGAACAATTGGTTGTGTTAGGAGATGGCGGTCCTACACAAAAGGTGACACAATATTCACCTGCAAGAGCATAATCGTGAGTAATTGGTACACCGGAGGTTCCCGGTGCTGTAGTGCCATCACCAAAATACCAGGTTATTGGTGCACCGAATGGATTAGCTGTCGTTCCGGTAAAAGTATAGGAATTGCAAGTGTTTCTAACTACGCTGCTGATTTGTGGATTGTTGACATCAGGGCAGCAAACTTTACTTACTTCAAAACTTACATGTTTTGAACATGTGCCATATGTAACTACCACATAATAGTCACCATGCGTGGGTGTAGTATAATTTGCAGCGTTGGCTCCTGATATCAGTGTTCCGGCCGGAAAAATTCCGCTATACCATTGATACGTAAAGGTTCCAACCAAAGGTTTTAATATCTGTACGCCTAACAATTGATTTGTTGAGTCTTGTGCGCTACAGGTTCCTACTCCACAGGTTACAGGAGCAATAGCAAATGGATCATCTACTACATACTGTTGGGTGAAAGAACAACCACCTTTTGTTACAGTCACAGCATAACTGCCGGCCGTGCCAATATTAGTAATAGAAGGAGTATTTGGTCCCGGTCCTCCGGGCAAAGTCCATGAATAGGTTGAGCCTGATGGCGCACCGGTTACTGACAAGTTTACTCCACCGGGTTGGCAAATATCCGATCCGGTCTTGGTAATTGTAAAAGAGAATTTTGGGTAAATCATAACACCTAAAAGTGGCACTGCATTCCCGCAACCTGTCGAAGCATTTATAGTTACCGGTCCCCATGGTCCCACACTTGGTTGACCATGCCAAAGGATGATTATCGAATTCGTTCCTTGTCCGGAAATAATTGTACCCATACTAGAAAAAGGAGCAGCTAATGACCATGTGATTACTTCATCAGCTGGCAAGTTGCCGCCGGACAAAGTATATGATCCTGTTCCGTCTACACAAACACTCAAAGGACCGCTTATGCTGCCAACTGTTGCCTGCATTACATTTAATGTAACCGGAGTCGTAGGGCAAGGTGGAACTCCATTTCGCTGTAATACCACAGAAATAGTTCCCGGTAAAGCAGTCCATAATATGGTTGCACTATTACCTGTAGCAGTTGTCAGGCTCCCCGGTTGGAAGCTCCCCGTTCCACTTGAAATAGACCATTCATAATGATAGCCGTCCGGTGCATTGGTACTCATGCTATAGGAATAACTTGAGCCACTACAAACAGTGGTTGGCCCGTTGATAGTACCCGGAGCCGGAGTTCCTACCACAGTCACTTGAATTTGTTGCGGATTAGAAATACCGCTATTGCAATAATTGTTTCCTGTTTCTGTAACCTGTACTGTATAATTTCCTGCGTTGGCAAAAACAGGGTTGAATGTTGTTCCGGTTCCCGATAGTGGCGACACACCTGCATTGGGTGGCAAAACTGTCCAGTTAAATGTGCCGGTTCCGGGAATTACAAAAAGACTGGCACCGGAAGGGCCGGTACAAACAGTCTGATCTAAAAATGCTTCAAACTCCTGACCTGGATTAATCGTAAGCGAACCATTGCTGTTACAACAAATATGATTATTAGTGAGATTAATGCTTAAGACATAAGTACCCGGAGTAGCCGCAGGAGGAGACCAGTCAATCCAAACTGTATTATTATCCGGATATGTATTTAGCATACTATTATGATTCGTTGCGGTAGTGATATTTGTCAATGTCCAGGTATAAATAGTACCGGGTAAGACAGGTAACGAATAAGAAGTGGTAGAAAAAATACAAGGGGTAGCATTCCCTACAATAATCGGATTCGATGGAATAATCGGTACAGATACAGTAGCAATACATCCACCGGGGCACTGTGCAAGTATCTGTCCTTGCGGGTTTCCATTTCCCCATACAATTGTAACTGTGTTTGCAGTTTGATTTAGAATTGTTCCTCCCACAGGAGGTAGCCATATCGGATTAGCGCATCCTACAGCAGTATAGGTTGCAGTGTCTCCCGCACAAACAGTACTGATACACTCTATTGTTATAGAGCCGGGAATTATAACTACCTGCATGGTAATAGTATCAGAACAACAAGCAGTTATTGTTGGTCGATCTGGCGGCTGTGTTCCGCCACCGGAACTTGTAAAACTATAAGCTATTAATGTTACAGTATATGTTCCGGCAGCATTGTAAGTATGGAGAGGATCGGTAGTTGTACTGTAATTATTTGCCCCTGAAGAAGGGTCTCCGAAATCCCAGGAATATGCTACGCCAGTACCGCTATAAGTAGTCGTATTGGTAAAAAAAATGGTACTACCCTCACAAACATTATTGGGTGCAAATGAAAAATTAGCTATAGGTTTATCTTTCACATTTACTTTCAAACAATAAGTAAACACATTACCCGCTCCATCTGTTGCCGTGAGTGTTAAGGTAAATACCCCTACCTGAGGCCATGTAATATTTATATCAGCAGATGTATTATTGGGATTAATAACAACTGCAGTTGGTCCGGTTACAGTCCAGTTATAGGTCCAGCCAATACCGGTTACAGATGAAGAATATTGATAGGGTTGATTAACACATACTGCAATTTCCACGCATGTGCTTCCGCCCCCTGTTCCGGCTGATCCCTGACGCTTCTCAAAACATTCTGATGATTTATAGAGAATCTCTACCTGATTACAGGATTGAGCCCGCATCGCAATGGTTGAAGCAGCAAAAATCAAAGTAAGTAATGAAGCAATGCTTATTTTAACAAGGTTGTAATTTTTTTTCATTGCAGTTTATTTTGGTTTTTGTTAAATAATATAATCAGAAAACAATTTTGTAAAATTCCACTTAGTCCTTTTCGTATAAATATGCAGCCTTGATTCATGGTAAACAGTTGTAATTAATCTACCGGAAACAGAGAATAAATATTAGATATACTCCCCTCTTCCAAGGCAAACTATACTATAAGGTCAATACAATTTTGATGAGAAACCAAATAAAAAAATTGGCTCAACTTGAAACTAATTTTTCGACTTCTTCATTCGAAAATAAAGTCGTCACCCGATTAGTGGCATAGTCAGAAGAGTAGGTGTTGTGTTCCATGTGACATATAATTTGAATTGTGTATGTGTCATGCCCAAAATAAGTTCGTAAATTCAACTTTACGTGATACAGCACCACATAAATTGAAAACGCAGAAAAGTGAATCTGAATTTATTCAATCCAACTACTAATATAAATATAAAATCAACTCATATTGAAAATGTAAAAAATTAATCTGTACAACAAAATACTCTAAGGCTCTAGAAATACTCCAAAATAACTTATTCAAACCTAAATCAAAGATCCAATGTCTTTAAAACTTGTATAGTTCATTAATAATTGGCTCCGAATTGCTTATACAAGTAAAACCAAGCATCGATAGTGATAGAATGCTGCTTAGAATGGTCTTTTTTGCAAAATTTTCCATTTATTCTAAAAGCTGTGTAAATAAACGTTGAAAAATAAGGTGAAAGGAGGCTTATTGCTAAATTGCTTTTCTATCTTTGCAATCGCGAATTTTCATCGCTGCGGGGGGAATTATCCTAAAATTAAAACCAACAGTCAAAATATGCTTATTCCCAAAGGAAAGCTGATCGCGATAGGCGGAAGTGAAGATAAAGGAACCGAATCAGAACCCAACTTCCACCAGAAAAACAATCTCAATTTTTTTGAAATGCAAATCCTGAGCAGAATTGTTCAGGAAACCGGTGGTCACGAAGCTAATATTGAAGTAATCACGAGTGCTTCATCTATACCGGATGAGGTAGGACAAAATTACCTTGATGCATTCAACAAGCTCGGATGCAAGAACGTTCATCACATGGACATCCGTACCCGTGATCAGGTTCAATCACAGGAGATGGTTGACCGCATTAGCAAATGTGACGGGGTAATGATCAGCGGTGGCAATCAGCTAAGACTATCATCTCTGTTTGGAGGGACTAGTTTTTTAGAAATATTATCCGAAAGGTATTTCAATGAGAGTGAATTTGTCATTGCCGGAACGAGTGCCGGTGCGATGGCTATGTCAAACACAATGATTTATCAGGGAAGCAGCACACAAGCTCTTTTGAAAGGAGAAGTGAAAATCACCACCGGTCTTGCATTCATGAAAGACGTGATCATTGATTCACACTTTGTAACACGTGGCAGGTTCGGAAGACTGGCACAAGCAGTGGCAGCTAACCCTTCCTGTACAGGTATTGGACTTGGTGAAGATACAGGAGTATTGGTGACTGAAGGGCGTTTCATGGAGGCAATAGGATCCGGGCTCGTTATTATTTTAGATGGACACCATATCCGCCATTCAAATATTGCCGACCTAAAAGAAGGATCCCCTATCTCGATCGAACATTTGGTAGTACATGTGATGGCCAAAGGAAATTACTATGATCTTAAGGATAGAAAGTTCTTTGCCGAATCAGTAGAGAACAGATAATAATTTCAATCCAGCTTTAAGAATTTCTGTGAAACCATACCTCTTTGGGTATGGATGCGGATAAAATAAATTCCTGCTTTATAGTTTTCAACGGGTAAGGTCATATTCATTTTAGCATGAATTATTTCCTGATGCATAATTCTTCCATAAGCGTCAAGAACATCAATTGTATAATCTTTCCCACACATCAAGCCTGATGCAGTCAGATTAATGTTTCCATTTGTAGGATTCGGAAATGTACTCCACTTTATATTACTGTCTTCTTGTTCATCAACGGATATTGAACACCGAAAATCTGCATTAAACAAAACAGTATTTTCCGGTACGTATCCGGAATCTAATAAATAATAGGAATATGAAGTGTAAACATAATACTTTCCAATCTGAGCGGAATCGGGGATAGCAAATACATATTGAAAAGAATTGTAACCATCTCCGGGATTGCTTAGTACGCGAAGCTTCTTATTAATGTGATAAATGCCTATCACCCTTTGCGTGTTATAATTATAAACAAAGACTTGTTTGTCCATACCCAGTCCGCTACTATCTGACTTTGGTTGAAAATTAAAGACTCCTCCTTCCATAAACTGAACGCCAGCTCCACTTCCTGAATAAATAATTGTATCAAAAAATGTATTGTAATACCAGTTAAATTTGGTAAGTCTTATGCAAGTATCACCCGGCTCCGTAACCACGGTGGTAGAGAATGTGCTGCTTTCAAAATTAAGAGGTTCTTCGTAAGTGGGAAACAATATAGTATCCTTTATCAATCCCAAATTAGAAAGATCGTATATCTTCAAGACCATTGCGCCATTTTGATCCATCCCTAATATGTTACAGTTTGAATAATCTATAAACATTTGTTTAGGAATCATATTCAATTGTTCTGAATGCAGGATCGTAGTAAAAGTAGAATCAAAGATCAAAAAATTGGTACTTAAATCAGTCGCACGGATTACAACAATTTGGTCCAGATAGACTTTTGCATCTACGATACTATCTGATGTATATGAATAGGAAGGCTCAAGAATCGTTGTATCACACCAGGAAAACTGCGGGTCAATTGAAATCTTATATGTGAATATTTGCTCAGCATTCCCGAAGCAAATTGTTTTTCTATCTTGAATTCCGGAATACTGTTGCCCAACATCTGAATATAATACTTCTCGCAAACCTATGATCGAATCATAATGGACATAAGAACCACCCTGTGGGTAGCAAGGCACAATACCAATTGACGCAATAGTTCCAAGAGAGTCAACTCCCTCACTAATGTATATTCTTGACCAAAATTCGCAGAAGTTATTTGCGTAGACTTTGATTTCATCCCCGGGTCCGAATTTAATTGGTGGCTCAGTAGAAAAGGCCGCACTTGAAATAAAAAAAAGAAAAATGATTGCGCCATTGCGTGCTAAATTTCTGTAGAAATTTTTCATATGGATTCGCTTTAACACCTTTGAAACATGATCAAACAAGACAATTTAGGTCATATTAGATTTCAATAAATAAATTCGTTAAATACTTAAAAATAAATCTGCTGCGAACTTAACGTGCTTTTTGAAGAACGATCTTACCAGAGTTTGTTCCGAGCTTGCTCACCATCTGTACAAAATAAATTCCCGGGCTCCAACCACTTATGCTGAAAGAATACTTTTTGCCCGTTAGTCCATCATACTGATTTAAAAGTTTACCATCAACAGTGTAAACATTAAGCTGCGTACTTTTATCAAAGTCCTTGTTGGATGAAACTATTGTTCTCTCAGCCAAATAATCAACATACATTCCAAACTCGCTATCACTATTAATTTTAGAAACATTTGTTGGAATTGTGTAACATACCTCGATTTTTGGATGCTTGTCAGGATCCGGATGATCACTTGAACAAAAAATCAAGCTTCTGAAATAAGTTTCATTCAATAACTTAAGCATCATGCCATAATTATCAGCAGGGTTGGCAACCATATCCTGAACCAGAGCTGAAACATCGATAACAAAATCTTGCTGCTGACTTGTACTGATGGGAACATAAGCTTGATTTAACGTGTCAGTTGCAGGTTGAGTGTTCCATGTTACATCATTCTCATCCCAAGGATCTGTGATTTTGACTATTGTAGCTTCGTTTGAACCGGAAGTAATGGAATGTCCTGTATTAGAACTATTCGGATTCCAATACAAAGTCAGCTTTGCATCAGTTACAATTGCGTTTGTAGGGATCGAAGAAAAATTCCAATAGATCAATGATCGCAGATCAGTTATCGTTCCGCTAAATGTCCATGCCAACGCATCAAACTCAGGCGAAGATCCAAAATTGCTTGTGTCATAGCCGGCAAGAACACAATTTCCAATTACTGCATCAATACCTTCACAACCGGCATATTTTAAAATTAAACACTCTTCAACGTTTGGAGAATATGTGATTTCTAAGCGAGGGCGAATACTATCAACCGGATGATCACTTGAAGCGAATACCAAACTTCGATATGCAATTTCTGATTCTTGTTGCAACATCATTCCATAATTCGAATTAGGATTGTTCACAAAATCCTGTATCATAGTAGTTACATCAATATTAAGATAATCATCTGTAGCACCGGTGCTTGGAGCAAGATTAATCTGCCCTATGCTGTCAGTCCCCGGTTGATTAACCCATGTAACCTGGCTCTCAGACCAAGGTGAAGTGACCTTTCTTAGTAAGGCAGTGTTAGGACCAGAAAGTGTTGAATGCCCGGGATTACCTGCGCTTGGATTCCAATACATACTTAAATAGGCAGAAGTCACCAGTGATCCTGTCGGAATAAAACTTAAATCAAAATCAATTAGTGAACGATGTAAAGAAGGACCTCCACCGGCAGTCCAAGCCAATGCGTTCAATTCTTCTGAATTACCAAAATTACGAATATTTTCTCCTGACGGAATATTACTTCCAAGCAATGCATCCTTTCCACATTCACTCCCCGGCTGAAGTACTATTGTGGTTGATGCACCGGTTTCAAGAGTATTAAATGTGACCAAGTTACCATGACCTGAAGTCCCACCACCTGCACAAATCGTTTGCACCTGCCATTCATAATATGTGTTAGGGATTAAACCACTTGCATTGTAAGAATTTAAAACAGAACTCCTTGTCGTCCATAATGTAGTACCAACGGCTCTGTATTGAATGTTATATCCAATAGCAGCAGTTGCCGGTGACCAAGAAAAAACAGCAGATTGTGAAGAAACATTTGTCGTACTCATGCCTACAGGAGCATTACATACCAGCGGAACTGTAATAAAATAAATCAATGAAGTATAAATAGCAGAATTACTGGCACATACTGTTTGAACCTGCCATTCATAATCAGATCCGGGTATTAAACCGGAAACGGTATACGAATTTGTTGAAGTAGAATCAACAGTCCAAACAGATGTCCCTCTCAATCGATATTGTACTCTGTATTGAACCGCACCACTCACCGAGATCCAATCAAATGTTGCAGAAGAATTAGAAATATTGTTCGTTGTCATACCTGTTGCAGCACTACAAAAGCCTCCACCTGTACAAGCAGATAAGCAGGATGAACTGTTGAACTTATTCAATATTACAGCTGCCGGCTGCGATCCGAAACCGAGAGAGAAATTTATTCCAACACCTGCTAAATGACAATAACTCATAATTGTACCTCCACCTGAAGGGACAGACGCACCGGAGCAACTTCCTTCATAAGGATATCCTGCAGAAGGACCACAGCCATCAATAGCAGTATTGTTTCCATTCCAAACGCAACCATGCGTATGTCTGGATCCAAGTAGATGACCTTGTTCATGAGTTACAACTTCAACACTCCATGAATAAACAGGAACATTCTGGAATGAACCCGAAACACCACTGTAACATTGGCTGTAATCAATATTTGTTGCACAAAGTCCGTTTACACTTGCCGCAACTCCTCCGCTGCCTGAATAGCCAAGCAGATGACCAAGATCACCGGCGAAAGTATTCCTATAGCTTTGAAATTGTTGCAAGTAATTTGCAGTACCCGGACCTGAATATGGACTAGGTACATCCCAAATAAAAACTTGTGAGAGTTCTACCGGTATATTATCATTTGCATAAAGAATGGCACTTTGATTAAACAAAGCAACTGCATAATTCACTGAATTATTTACAGAGCCTTTATCAAGAAATATATCATGGTTTAATTCCCAATACAATCTTATACAATTGCTTGAAACGGCAGCAGGTAATATTAATTCAGAAGCAGAATAAGCAACATCATCAGCTTCTGTAGTGCATTCTATGTTTGAGGATATAAGTAAATCATTTTCTTTATAAAGTATATATGGCTCATCCGGTCCACCTTTTAGCTGTCCCAAAATGATATTACCTGAGGTTGGAGAAGATAACATTCCCATTAATTCATTTTGATAAACACTAATTGCACAAACGGAATTATTATCACCTTTAATAATTCCCCAGTACTGTGCAGTTGCTGCTAAGTCATAAGAAAATTTTTCTCCGCTACCAGTAAGGACACTAAAATCCGGAGTAACAATGCTTGAACGAAATAATTCCAATTCAATTATGGAATCCTGTGAGAATGGAATGATCAACACAATTCCGTCTGAACCATTCTGTATGAGCTCTGATGCAGAAATTTTATTAAAATTTAATAAAGTAAATTCTTTCAATATTTCACCAAGTGAATTATCAGAATTCATAATTCCTTGATTAAAACTAAAAAGTTCTACGGTTCTAAATTTGTCATCCTTGCTTTTTAGAAGCTCTAACTTAGAAGAAATCAAATTCTGCCCATGCACTACGAGGTAAACCAGATTAATAAAAATAAATATTGCAATTTTTGAAATATTTCTCATCAGAAAGATTATTAATTAAAGCTTTGTCATTTATGCATGAAAGGTAGGTCAATTGCATTATCCCCACAAATAGTATTTTAACAATATAAAGACGCCGGATAATATTTTTAACTATAAAATTAACGGAAATTAAGGCATTTTGCCCAACCAATGATTCAAAACAGCCAATCGCCAGATGAGGTTTGCATTTGTATTATCGCCTAATTTAAAATTAGCCACTAACTTCTCAATTCTTTTCTGATTGAGATTTTCCAATCTTTTGAAATCGGATTCAAGTAAAAACTTTAGAGGTCCCCGAAGCCATTTAATCTCACCAGGTGTAACAAAACCCTTTTTGTCTTTGCGTGTAGCAATTGCATCAGGAAGTATTCCCCTGAGAGAATTTCGTAATATCCTTTTCGTTTCCCCTTTATGAATCAGGTCATCATCATTCAAAGAAAATGCAAACTCAACTAGTCTGTGATCAAGAAAAGGAACACGGGATTCAATTGAAAATGCCATGCTGTTCCTGTCTTCATAATGTAATAAACTTGGCAATGATGTGTCAAAGATGAGGTGATAAAGAAATTTTTTTAGTTTACTTCCGGTGAGATGCTTAAAAGAAAATGGTGTTTTATGTTCCGGACTTACAAAGGGAAAGTAATTATGGTATTCAAATTTATATAACTGATTTTCGCTTAAGCATGCAGTTAAAAGACTTTTGAATATCACATCTACTTGTTTGTTAAAGCCAAAACCTTGTGTCTTGCTGTGTGCAGTAATTTCATTTATTGCACCGGGTATATTTAAATTTTTAAACTTCCCTCCAATCAAACGATAAAATGAATGCATATAACCTGCGAGGTATTCATCGCTACCTTGTCCATCAAGAAGAACTTTCATGCCTTGCTCCTTTGCCAGTTTCATAACAAAGTATTGTGACAAGGGAGATGAGCCGGCCATAGGGACTTCCGAATGATCCAAGGCGTCATCAAATATTTCTGCTATATCACTTTCCCCTGGTTGAAAAAAATGAGGATTCAAATTCGGATAGGACTTTACTACCTCGTTTACCCAGGGCCTCTCGTCAACCTCATCTTCTCCGTCATAATAGATCGTGAAGGTTTTGAGAGATTTTGAGCTAAAATTCTTTGAAACTGCAGAAACGATGGCAGAACTATCTAAACCTCCGCTTAAACAAGCGCCTACTTCAACATCACTACGCATGTGAAGTCGAATGCTATCCATGAACAGATCTTTGAAATCCTCAGATTTTTTACCAAAGCTGCCCCGGTGTGTCGACATTGTTGATATATCCCAGTAATGACGTACGGTAGCACGACCGTTGGCAAATACCAAATTACAGGCAGCCGGAAGCGATTTCAGGTTGCTGAAATAAGTTTCATCTTTGTATCCTATCCAGCCTAACTGCAATCCACGCGAAACCTGAGCCCAGTTCAGATCCTTAGAAAAAATTGGACTCTGTTTCAAAACTCTGTATTCAGATCCGAAATAAAATCTGTCATTTTCATGAATATAGTAAAACGGCTTGATGCCAAATCTATCTCTGCTGCAGAATAAAAATTCTTCCTTGATATCCCAGATCGCAAATGCCCACATACCCACAAAATGCTCAACGCAGCTTTCGCCGTACTCACGGTAGGCGGCCAGGATCACTTCAGTATCTGACTCCGTCTGAAATGCATAACCCTTAAGTTGAAGTTCTTTCCGAATTTCCTTATAATTGTATATCTCACCATTGTAAACAATTACAGCTCCGAAATACTCCATAGGTTGATTGCCGTCTTCAGACAGATCAATAATACTCAAACGATTGTGTCCTAAACTGAGAGGTTTGATAAACCTGGTACTCCTGGCATCCGGGCCACGCCAGGCGATGCTCTTGAGCATACTTTGAAGCAATGGTTCAGCTTCTTCAGGAGAAATATGATTGTCAAAAAAACCTGCTATACCACACATTACAACGATAAAAAACAAATATAAAACAAATAAATTTACATTTGCATCAAATTCAGACTATGAAAGGAAAAAGGATTTTAGTATTGGCACCTCATACGGATGATGGTGAACTTGGTTGTGGTGGTAGCATTGTTCGGTATATTGAAGAAGGAAATTCAGTCACATATGTAGCCTTCTCAATTTGCACCAAATCCTTGCCTGAAGGATGGGATCCTTTTACTCTTGAAAAGGAAGTTAAGGTTGCCACAAAAATAATGGGACTACTGCCGGAGGACTTAATACTGTACGATTATGATGTAAGGAAATTCAAACAATTCAGACAAGAGATCCTCGAAGAGTTAGTTAAAATAAAAAAACAAGTTGAACCTGATCTGGTTTTCGTGCCATCGCCAACGGATATACATCAAGATCATCAAGTCATTTCAGAAGAAGGACTTAGAGCCTTTAAAAACACATCCATTTTAGGATATGAATTACCATGGAACAATGTTTCCTTCAACACACGCTGCTTTATTAAACTTGAGGAAAGGCATATCGAAAAAAAAGTAGAAGCATTAACTGCATACAAATCCCAACAACACAGAACCTACCTGAATGCTCAGTTTATCAGATCACTCGGGGTGACAAGAGGAGTTCAAATTAATACTAATTATGCGGAAGCTTTTGAAGTTATTCGCTGGATAATCTGAAAATGAATTTTAATGAATAAGTCCTTTAAAATTGAAGAGCTTTCAACAGAACCATTTTTTCAGTCAGGAAAGTTTATTGGCAATTTGCAAACATCTATCGACAAAGTTTCGGGCATTAGAGAATCCCGTGGACTCGAATATTCCAATGCACTTAGCTGGGTAAATGAAAAGAATGCTAAACTGATCGATGCCCCACTTCGATTAGGTTTACTAATCTTAAGCCAAAGCACTTTCGAACTGCTTAAAGATCATTCTTGCAATTTTTTAATCGTTGACAATCCAAGAATGGTCTTTCAAAAAATACTTAAAAAATTTTTTTCACAAAAAAAACCTGGTTTTATAGAAAGTTCTTCACGGATCGACTCATCAGCAGTAATTGGAACAGGAACATATATTGGTCATAATGTTGTCATTGAAGAAAATTGCAGGATCGGTTCAGATTGTGAAATCATGCACAATACAGTTGTCTTAAAAAACACAACGATTGGTGATCGCGTACGAATAGGTTCAAATTGCAGCATTGGCAACTTTGGTTTCGGTTACGAAAAAAATGAAAAAGAAGACTATGAATTGATTGAACATCTGGGAGTTGTTAAAATCGAAAACGATGTTCATATTCACAATAATACATGCATTGACAGAGGAGTATTAGGAGAGACTTACATAGGAGAAAATGTAAAGATCGATAATCTGGTCCATATTGCACATGGAGTACATATTGAACGTAACAGCTTAATAATAGCCAATGCCATGGTAGCAGGAAGTGTGAGAATAGGCAAGAATAGTTGGATTGCTCCTAGTACATCTGTTAAGAATCAAATAAATATTTCAGCAGGTACTTTAACCGGTATCGGTGCAGTGGTTTTAAAGGACTCTTCAGAAAATGATGTCCTTATCGGTAGCCCTGCAACTACAATGGAAGAGTACAAAAAATGGAGTATTGTCCGAAAAAAATTACTCGATCAAAAATAATTAGCAAATAAGTTCCTTAATAATTTTTGAATATTGCCTTGTAGTTTCAAAGCGGCTATATTGCTCGAAGTGGTATTTCGGAAATCTTTCTCCCTTCTTCCAACCATGATACACGAAGCTTAAAAATTCTTCTATTCCTTTTTCATCACTCCGATCCAATACCCGTGCCATTTTAAAATCAGCTAGAAGATCGGCTGCATCACCGGCAGGGTTTCCTAACACAAGTATTGGATTACCTGTAGCAACATACTCCATCAGCTTACCCGATATCAGCAATTCACTTTGTTTTGTTTCAGCCAGAGAGTTGAGTAACAAACTAGCGTTAAGCATATGAGTAATGGCCTTTTTATGTTCAACGTAGTCCACCTGCTCGAATACCACATCCGGTAATTTAACTTTTACCTGTGTGACGATCGAAGGAGAAACTTTACCAACGAAACGCAACACAATTTCTTCACTCATTCCCTTTACATTATCAAGCACTTTCCTCAATGCAAAAATGAAAGAATGAATCGGTTGATTGTCACTTAATATTCCCAAATGAAGTATTACAAACTTATCTGAAGGATTCTTTTCAAGTCCCTTGAATAACTCAGCATCATAGCCATTAAATACGAAACGAACTTTATTATGATCA
Organism: Bacteroidia bacterium; assembly: GCA_035341855.1. Classification (GTDB taxonomy): domain Bacteria; phylum Bacteroidota; class Bacteroidia; order AKYH767-A; family 2013-40CM-41-45; genus QQVM01. Next base: position 57,001 of record DAOQWA010000004.1, on the reverse strand, counting down.
GCATGATTTAACTTCCCTCTCAAGAGCTTTACCATTCCGGGACCGATTGTCGTAATTAAATCTGCTTCACGGAGTATCTTTTTTTCAAGTTTCGAATCAATAAACTTTGCAATGAATGTTCTGTACAGTTCTTCATTGTAATATGCCTCAGTCCATGGATCCCTAAAGTCACATATCCATTTAACATTATACTTCTTTTTGAGTCTTAATCCTACTGCATGTGTTGAATGAGGGGTACCATTGGTTATGACTAAATCAATTTTTTCTGAAAGAATTAGTTCTTCAGCTTTTCTATAGGCATATCGATTCCAGCCCTTTCTGGCATCAGGAATAAAAAAATTACCTCTGATAAAACGACTAATTTTCCTAAATAAACCTGGTTTTGATTCACCCGCAAAGCCCTGAGGGATACTTTGCCTGTCATCTCCACTTACCAGTCTAGAATAAAATTTTAAAGGTTCGCGAGTACCGGTTCTATAAACTTGTACTTCCTTAACATGATCTAAAAATTTATTGTCTATAAACTTGTACGAAGCCTTATTTGGATCAACCGTTATGACAATTGGCACAATCCCGAATTCTTTCAAATATTTAGAGAAATACATCCATCGCTGCACTCCACTCCCACCACTTGGAGGAAAATAATATGAAATAATTAGAACCTTCTTCACTGTAAGAATGTCAACGAAATGAATTTACAAAGTTTCACGAAATTTATGCTTGTCTATTTGAACTTCCTTTCCTCCACTCCATAAACAACAAACCCGCAACACAAAGCAACAACAATGAAGATCCTGCCAGTGCAATAGTTTCTCCCTTTTTGACTACTGCCGGTTCAAACTTCCATTCGATCTTGTGCTGACCTGCCGGTATCCGCATGCCACGCAGGACATAATTTACACAAAAGTAATTCGCAGGCTGATCATCGATATAGACGTCCCAACCTTTATCATAATAGATTTCGGAAAATACTGCCAGTTGCTCGGTAGCCGCCCGGCTGGTATAAATAAGATGATCCGGTTCGTATTTTTGAAGCGCTATCGTAGCTGACGAGTCAGATTGAATATTCAGACCATCCAATTGTCCCTTATACCTCTGATCAATAATGGACAGGGAAGAAGGATCAAAATTAGCCAGAGCTGCAATCTCAACATCTGCATCCGGGACGATCTCATAATTACTCACAAACCAGGCATTACCTAAAGCCGCTCTGTTCTGAATCGGGGCTGCTTCCGGATTATAGATAAAATATTTTGCGTTAAGCATGTTGAGCACATTCTGACTTTGCAGCAGCGTCTCTAAACTTGAATCTCTGCTTTGCATTCCGTTTCTTATCGCAGTTAGTTCCGGAATGAGTTCGTAGTCGATCAATTCTTTGTATCTCTTCAGTTTTGCACCGTGGTAGCCTCCAATAGATTGATGATAATAAGAAGTACTTGCATCATTAAATGTATTTACTGCAATATTCAGAACGCGATAACTCTGGCTCGTATCGTTCAGGATATACTGATCTGCCGCAGTTAAAGGCCATGGAACTTCGTTACTTGACTTGCGAATAAAATTTTCATCATGCAAATATCTTTTACCGACCAATGAAAGATCCAACACAAGAAAGATCATCATTCCATAAATAAAAATGTCCTTGTTATACTTGAATCGAAGAAATGTCCATATTAATGCTCCGGCAATAAGAGTGAAAAGTAAACTACGCATCACATCGCTGAGCATAATGTGTTTTCTTGCAATTGATACATTCTCAAAAAATGAATCAATGACATCCTGCGAAATACTTTGTCCCTTTACACTTGCAACAACCTGTTCATACTCTGATGGTGTGTAAAAATTTGTAAATATCCCCGGAGAGGCAAACATCAATAGCAAAATTGCCAGGAATCCCAGAATTGTATAGGTAACCGGTTTCTTGAACTTCGAAAAGAAATCTTCTTCTTTCACCATTTTGTCAAGGGCTAAAATGCCTAACAAGGGCACAGTAAATTCTGCAATCACCAGGGTCATTGATACTGCCCTGAACTTGTCATATCCCGGCAGGAAATCCAAAAACAAATTTGTCAATGGCATAAAATTCTTACCCCAGCTCAGCATCACTGCCAAGATCGTCACAGATACCAGACCCCACTTCACAGGGCCCTTCACCGTGAATGCTCCAAGTAAAAACAGCAAACACACTATAACACCAAGATAAACAGGACCTGACGTAAAAGGCTGGTCTCCGAAATAGGCACTAAACGAAGAAATATTTTGTTTGAAATTAGGATCTACATCTTTTATAGCATCCTTATTATTCTTGGCGATGGCTTCGCTTCCTCCGCCTTTAAAATCAGGGACTATGAAAGTCCAGCTCTCACCGATACCATAACTCCAATCCGTAATGTAATCCCTGTCCAGTCCCGTCGTTTGGTTCTCTTTATTAGCTGTTAGCTCTGAAGGACCACGTGTGGAATATTTCGCATACTCCTGCGTAGCCCAGATATTCGTAATGTTAGTTGACAAGGCAAGAATTGCCATTCCAAGAAGCAGTAAACTTGATTTAATAAATGCCGGGAGACGTTTTTCTTTGAATGCTGCTATGAACTCTGCTATGGCAAGAGCAATAACTATTAACATGAGATAATAGGTGATCTGCAAATGGTTTGCATTCAACTCCAAAGCTAATGCCAGACCTGCAATAGCTGAACCTAAGAGCATTCTTCCGCGATAGGCCAATAAGATCCCGGCTATGACGGGAGCCATATAGGCTATGGCATGCGCTTTCGAGTTATGTCCTGCTTCCAAAATAATAATGAAATAGGAACTGAAGGCAAAAGCGAATGCACCAATGATAGCTACACGTTTATCTACACCTAGGACAATGAGCAGAAAATAAAAGCCTAACAAATACAAAAAGAACAAATTTGCAGGTGAGGGAAAAAACATGAAGGCTTTGTCAATATATTGGACGAGGTTAGCTCCATAAATAGCGGATATCTGGTATGCAGGCATGCCACCGAACATGGAGTTGGTCCACAGGCTCATTTCACCCGTAGCTTCTCTATGCTCCAGGATCTCGTTTGCCATACCTTTCCAATTATTGATATCCGTTTGGCGCAGTTCCTTCCCCTGGAACAAGGGTGAAAAGTAAAGCCATGTAATAGCAACGAAGGCCACGATGGCCAGCAGATAAGGCAGGTATTTTTTCATGGGAATGCCGTTTTTTAAGTCAAATAAGAGCCTTTCAGGTGCTTGAGGAAAGACTCTGCGAATATAAAGTATTTGAGGAAAGAAGGGCAAAAAATGAAAGAAATTGAAAGATCTATGGCCTTAAAGAAATCAGATATAACCTCAAATTCCGACTCGAATAACGATAGTCTTGTTCAGGAAATTAGAAAATAAAAAACAATAATACTCGATTGACTTTATAGCTTATTTGTCAGATAAACGTTCAACCTTGATCTTTCAGAAATCACTAATTCACAAAACTAAATTAACAACTCTTCCAAACAAAAGTTAAAATTTAATGAGTTGTTTCTATTGTTCCTATGTTTGATTCAAATATAATAAATAAGCAATATGTCAATGAAAAAATACCTATTCCTCATTTTACTTTTAAATATCGTGCTAAATAGTCGTGCTCAAAATTTCATACATGTTGCGAATGATATTCAAGGCGACCCAACACAATTGATTTCCCCTGATGCAAAAGCATTAGCCTACATGCTCACAAGCGATAGCATACTATTTAAAATTGATTTTTACGAACGAATAGATAATAAAGAATGGAATATATCTTTTGGACTTGATACGAACCTCAATGTAAATGATGGTGCTTTATGGGAAGGCTCTAATACTTCAATGAACTATGACTTACTTTTCAAACTCTTTTTCAATCCCGGCTTCCCACCTATAAGCGGCTACGTTATTGATGCATCGCAAATGAATGCAACATTCTTATATAGTGCGGTAATCACAGATACAGCAACCCTTGTAGCCGGTCTAAAACTATCAGACTACAATCTAAACAAGCCTCTTCAGTTTATTGCAGGGACAGGAATAGTATTGGGAGATATCAACGACGACATCCCTGACAATACATATTATTCTATCCCAACAAATATTAATAAAGCCTACAAGAATTACTCTGATCTCAAGTTCTTTGTTCATCCTAATCCGTCGAAACAATTTATCAATATTGAATTTACGGCTAAAACTGATCGGGATAATTACAACTATGAAATCTCAGATACAAAAGGTGTCGTAATCCTATCAGGTCACTTAGATACTTCTCAACCTTTCATTAATATCGGGTCGATTTCAAAAAACATTTACCTGTTGCGAGTTTTTAATGAAGCGGGATCCTGGAATCTAAAGTTTCAAAAAGACTAATAATGCCGATTTATCGGCTCGAATCATTTAGTCCACCTCTTCGTAATCGGTATACTCAGCCGGTTGAGCACTTCTGCCCTTACGCTTACTCAGGTCCTCCACAGTCACACTGCCTTCCGGTTTTCTCGGAGTTCTTTGCGAATGATGCTGCGCTTGCTGCTTTGCCATATCTTCAGCGGCTTTCCTTAAGGCTCGCGCAGCTCCAAAAAACAATACCCTTCTCAACCAACCGAGAATGACAATTATTAACAGGATAATTAAAATATACTTCATGAATAATGAAATAATAAGTACGGTTTCTAATCAATATTTCAAACTTAAATTATCGAGATAAATACAAGTTCCTTTCAGAATAAACTTTTAAAAAGAACTCATCCTCAAGATCGTCGATGAAATAGATGGCTTCTCCTGTTGATTTCATTTCCGGACCAAGTTCTTTGTTTACATCGAGAAACTTGTCAAATGAAAATACCGGAACTTTAATTGCATAACCATTCTTTACCGGTGCGAATTTAAAGTCCTTTAACTTATTTGCGCCTAACATTAGCTTTGTCGCATAATTTACATAAGGTTCGTCGTAAGCCTTGGCAATAAATGGAACGGTTCGCGATGCACGCGGGTTCGCTTCGATCACATATACTTTATCATCCTTCACTGCAAATTGGATATTGATCAATCCTTTTACCTGCATGGCAATTGCAATCTTTTTTGTGATGGTCTCGATTTGCCTGATGATATTTTCACTTAGTGAAAAAGGAGGTAATACAGCATTGCTGTCTCCACTATGTATCCCTGCAGGCTCAATATGTTCCATGATACCTATGATATAAACTTCTTCGCCATCACAAATGGCATCAGCCTCAGCTTCGATAGCTTTCTCCAGGAAGTGGTCTAATAGAATTTTATTATCAGGAATATCCTGGAGGATATGAACGACATGCGACTCCAATTCTTCCTCGTTGATCACGATCTTCATACTCTGACCTCCCAGAACATATGAAGGACGAACTAACAACGGAAACCCCAACTCACGTGAAATACCAACCGACTGATCGGCATTTTCCACAACTCCAAACTTTGGATATGGTATATTCAGATCTCTTAACAATGTTGAAAAGCGGCCTCTGTCTTCAGCCAGATCCAATGATTCATAACTGGTTCCGATAATTTTTATTCCATACTTGTTTAATTTCTCAGCTAATTTTAAAGCTGTCTGCCCGCCTAATTGCACTATTACACCTTCCGGCTTTTCGTGCTCAATGATCTCATAAATATGTTCCCAGAATACCGGTTCAAAATAAAGTTTGTCTGAAACATCAAAGTCAGTACTTACTGTTTCAGGATTGCAGTTGATCATGATGGTTTCATAACCACACTCTCCGGCAGCAATTACACCATGAACGCAGCTATAATCAAACTCGATACCTTGTCCGATACGATTCGGGCCGGATCCAAGTATGATCACTTTCTTTTTGTCACTAACGATACTTTCGTTTTCCTCGTCGAATGTGGAATAGTAATATGGAGTACTCGCTTCAAACTCAGCGGCACAGGTGTCCACCAACTTCCATACTCTGCGAATTTTCAGTTCCCCGCGTTTCTTGAAGACCTGGCTTTCCAAACACCTTAACAGATGAGCGACCTGACGATCAGCATAGCCCTTCTTCTTGGCTTCCATCAACAAATCCTTTGGAATAGTGTCGACGGTATATCTTTCAATTTCTTTTTCGAGCACTATCAATTCCTCTATCTGTCTCAAAAACCAGGGATCAATTTTAGTCAGCTTATGGATTGTGTTAAAGGGGATCCCTAACTTAAATGCATCATAAATATGAAAGAGACGATTCCAGCGTGGCCGCTCGAGACTATCCAGGATATCTGCCTGATCCCTGATCTCACGGCCATCTGCTCCTAATCCGTTTCTTTTTATTTCGAGAGACTGACAAGCTTTTTGTAACGCTTCCTGGAAAGAACGACCAATACCCATAGCCTCACCTACAGATTTCATTTGCAGTCCGAGATGCCGGTCACTTCCTTTGAATTTATCGAAATTCCAACGAGGCACTTTAACAATTACATAGTCAAGGGTAGGTTCAAAAAATGCTGATGTACTTTTCGTTATTTGATTTTTTAATTCATCCAGGTTATAACCTATGGCAAGCTTAGCTGCAATTTTCGCAATCGGATAACCGGTTGCTTTAGAAGCCAAGGCTGATGAACGTGAAACCCTTGGATTAATTTCGATAACGATGATTTCATTCTCATCATTCGGGTTGACAGAAAATTGGATATTGCAGCCACCTGCAAAGTTGCCGATGCCGTTCATACATTTAATAGCAAGATCACGCATCTTCTGATAGGTGACATCAGATAAAGTCATGGCCGGTGCCACAGTGATACTATCTCCTGTATGTATACCCATTGGATCAAAGTTCTCAATGGAGCAAATGATAATCACATTTCCTGCAGAATCTCTGAGCAGTTCCAATTCAAATTCCTTCCAGCCCATGATAGACTTTTCGATCAATACTTCATGGGTTGGTGATGCATGCAGACCGCGATTTAGTGCAACGTCAAATTCTTCACGTGTGTGAACAAAACCTCCTCCTGTTCCACCTAAAGTGAATGAAGGACGAATGACCAACGGGAATCCGATCTGCTGTGCAATCTCTTTTCCTTCGAGATAGGAAGATGCAGTTTTACCCTGACAAACACCCGCACCGAGTTGGAGCATACGAAGACGGAACTTTTCCCTGTCCTCGGTCATCTGAATGGCATCAATATCCACACCTATGATCTTCACGCCGTATTTAGTCCATATACCAGCCTTGTCACAATCAATAGCAAGGTTCAATGCCGTTTGTCCACCCATAGTCGGGAGAACGGCATCTATTTTATGCTTTTCAAGAATTTGTATGATTGACTTTTTCGTGAGCGGCTTGAGGTAAATATTGTCGGCAGTAACCTTGTCGGTCATGATCGTCGCCGGATTCGAATTGATAAGGGTCACTTCGATCCCTTCCTCCTTCAATGACCGGGATGCCTGAGAACCTGAATAGTCAAACTCACAGGCTTGTCCTATGATGATCGGACCCGAACCTATTATCAATACTGATTTAATGGAATTGTCGCGTGGCACCTTTGTTTGTGGTTAAGGATGAAAAAATGATCTCATGAATACAAACAGGCCGAAGCTATCGGTTCAACAAATTACCTGTTTCTACCGACGGCAAAGGTAGCCTTTTCACGCCGAACCTTTAAGAGGAATTTACGATTGTTGAAAATTCGTATTTAAAAAAACCTTAAATTGATGTTTCTTTATCGGATATTCTAAAAAACACAATTTGTCAGCATTTGTCAGCTCAGGGGGTTATTCCTGGGAATACTTCATTTTTGGGAAAGGACCTGAGATCCTTTTCGCCTTTCACGGCTTTGATAATGATGCGAATGACTTCCGCATCTTTGAAGAAGATTTTGGAAAAGAATATACCATCGTTGCAGTAAATTTATTCTTTCATGGTAAAAGCGACACACCCTCACATCATGCGGAAGACGAATTTGATACAAAGCACCTGCTCGAACTTTTTAACAATTTACTCTTTGATCTTTCCTGTGAGCGATTTTCGTTCTTAGGGTTCAGCCTGGGCGGAAGAATAATTCTGGAACTAATACAATATTATGCAGAAAGAATTGACAGGGTGCTTTTACTGGCACCCGATGGATTGAAAATCAGTAAATGGTACAGGTTTATAACGGACACTTATTTAGGAAAGAGACTTTTCAAAAGGGTTGTTTACAGGGCTGAAGGTGCATTACAAATAGCAAAGTTTTTGAATAGTATCGGAGTGGTAAGAGAAAAACAATACCGCTTTGCCTTATCAAATTTTGATACTATGGAAAAACGCAAGAAAGTTTATAATGTATGGATGATATTCAGAAAAATTTTACCTGATTCAGTAGCTGTAGGTGAGGCTTTAAGTAAATATCAAATACCTGTAGACATTTACTTCGGAAGCCGTGATACCATTATCCCTGTGAGCTTCGGGATCAAATTTATTAAGGATGCTGTCTACCCTGTGAACATACATGTATTGGATGCAGGACATAATCTGATGAAGGAAAGGATCGTCAGAGAACTTCAACCCTGGCTTGAAAGCAAAAAAAAAGTGTCGATTTAAATCGACACTTTTAAATTTATCTATAGAAACAATTACTTACTGCTCATGCTGTCTGAAACAGTCAGCACACGACGTCCTCTTTTACGACGTGCTGCAAGTACGCGACGGCCATTTGCTGTGCTCATACGCTCACGAAATCCGTGCTTGTTTTTTCTTTTTCTGTTGGATGGTTGATATGTCCTTTTCATTGCTATTCTCTTAGTTAATCTTCAAAATCAGGACGGCAAAGGTAAATTATTTTTCCTTTTTACCAAAACTAGAATGCTTTTTGAAGAATTCTTTTAAAATAGAACCGGAAGCGTAGAAGGTCTCGCAAACACCTGATTTTCAACAATATAAATGATTGATTATCACGATATTCCCGACTGACAGATAAGATCTCAGCCGCCACAAATTTAGCCAAACATTTTCTTCAAATGATATTCAGTCATAATGATGAGATTAAGCGCGACGATGATAACTAATATTATTGCGGAAATCCAAGCAATTGTCTCATTTTGAATAAAAAAAGGGGCCAAAGATGCGAGTAGCAACATTAGGATCGAGGACCGGATAAGTAGGATCGCAGAATAACGATTAGCCTCAGTCCAGTTTTCTTGGTTTTTCATCGACCGTGGTGTTCGGTAGCCGTAAAGAGAATTTATTTTTTCCGGTGGCCTTAATTTCATGATGAGTCCGGTTACCAAAAAAATAAGACCTGAAAGTGCTGTAATGAATGAAAATGAATTCATGATCATTTATTAATCGGGTTTCTCAAAAGAACAAATTTTTGATCTGTTCTTAAAATAAAAATACTGTCTGAAAGATATAGACCGGAAAAGTATTGTACCCTCATCGAAAGCAGGAAAATTAATCCTGTGCCCTTATGTAAACTATCTTTTTCGTTTCAAAAAATTCTTCCTTAAAAAAATCACTCAACTCAAAGGTCATCACTTTTCTACCTAGCTCTCTAATCTCCTGATGCAGGTCACCCCCCTTCAAATACAATATTCCATTTTGTAAAGTATTTTTTCCTCCGCTGCGAATCAACTTATTTGTCCAGGTATATATTTCCTTTAGAGATGTGACTGCTCTTGAAACAACAAAGTCATACTTTTCTTTCAGGTCCTCAGCCCTGATCTTTTCGGCCTTTAAATTTTCCAAAGCTAAATCTTCAGCGATCGCTTTCACCACAGTGATCTTCTTTCCGATAGAATCGACCAAATGAAAACTACATTCAGGAAATAATATAGCCAATGGGATACCGGGGAAACCGCCACCTGTACCTGCATCTAATATACTGGTACCTTTCTCAAACTGAATTACCTTAGATATGGCAAGCGAATGCAGAATATGGTGACAATACAAATTCTCAATATCTTTTCTGGAAATCACATTGATCTTTTGATTCCATTCGATATAAAGAGCACCGAGTCTTTGAAATTTCCTCTTTTGATCGGCATTTATTTCAGGAAAATAATTTTCAATAGTGGAAATATCGTTCTTACCCATGAAAATTTCGTTGAAGTAAATTTTATGCAAAGACTTTTTTCGAAATTAAGAAGATAAACAAGCTAATCTCAATACAAAAAATCAGATCTGCTCTTCTTGATTCTTTAATATCTGATAGAGAAACTCTCTGGCACGAAAAAGCTGGGCTTTGACGGTTCCCAATGGAAGCTGCAGTTCATCTGCAATCTCTTCATAGGATCTTTCCTGAAAATATCGGAGCTCAACCAGGCGCTTATATCTTGGTTTCAGTTTTTCAACAACATCACGCATCAGTAATGCTTTCTGCTTCTTGATCATATTTTCTTCCGGATCCAACATCGGAGATTTGATCTCAAATTGCATTTCCTGTCCGTCACTATTTTCAAAATTCTTATCAATGGAGAAAGTATATTTTCTCTTGCGTCGAATAAAATCGATGCAATTATTGGTTGCGATCTTAAACAACCAGGTGCTAAAGGCAAAATCCGGAGTGTACTGATGCAAATTCTTAAACGCCTTACCAAAAGCCTCTATAGTCAGATCATCAGCATCATCGCGATTATTGACCATCTTCAGCAACATGAAGTAGATCGAATCTTTGTAGCGTGACATTAATTCTGCATAGGCCTTTTGATCACCGGTAACGGCCAACTGCACGAGCTTAAAGTCTACTTGTGCTTTTTCGGAAAGATTTGGATTTACTTCCATGCTTTTTGTTTTGTGAATAGATTAGATATATAAAATAAGGGCTGCAAGATCAAATGAACAGGTTCGAGTATCGGAAAGGTCCAAAATAGATCTTTCTCCCGAAGACGTGCAGCATTTCTCCATAAGATAGGTAGTTTAAGCAGCAAAACCGCTCCATACAAAGATAAAAGAATTCTCCAATCAAATTGAAGGATCGCAAGGGTTACTAACAAACCATAAAACAAGAGTCCGCTGAATGGCATGATGAATAGCTGAAACTTGTCACCGAACTTATATTGAGCAGCTGTACTCATGTGTCTGATCTTTTGTGTTCTCCATTCGCTGTAAGACATCTTCGGATATGAAGAAGTAAAAGAATCCGGATCGATCTCTATGACGGTATTTTTTGCCGTCGCCGCTGCATTAACAAACAGATCATCATCACCGGAAAACAAATGATTGTGCTTTGCAAAACCTTTATTCTTAAAAAATAAGGAGCGCCGATAGGCAAGGTTTCGCCCAACACCCATATATGGAGCACCTCCCAAAGCACATGAAAGAAAATTCATTGCTATGTAAAATGTGTCGAAGCGAATTAATTTATTCAAGAAACCCTTAGATTTTGTATAAGCCCCATATCCCAATACTATCTCTGTTTCAGGAACAAAGTGTGACTGCATCAGCAAACACCAGTGTTTACTCTCCGCAAAACAATCGGCATCAGTCATAAGAAGTATTTCATTCTTTGCTGCCTTGATACCTAATGTCAATGCAAACTTTTTTCCATGCCTGTATTTTTCCTGCTCAACTATCGTTACTACTTTTAAGTGTGGATATTTCTTAGCCGTTTCTTCAAGAAATGCTCCACTCTCATCCCAGGAACAATCGTTTACAACAATAACTTCATAATCTGAATAATCCTGCTCAAGGATAGAGACCAAATTCTTTTGAAGATTAATTGCCTCATTCTTTGCACAAATAATTACTGATACTGCCTGTGGCTTCTCATTCTTTGTCTTTTTCTTATAAAATGCGAGGCGCCTGAAATTAATCCAGTACAGCCCTAGCTGCATAAGTGCCGTTGCCGACAAAACAATGAACAAAATTAAATTCGCCGAATTCTTAATCTCCATCTGTCACTTCTGTGACCCTGAATGAAGGAAATCACATTCCGACAAAATTAAAAGAGTGCCCTTTCCTAAAGTCTAAGTCTTCACAGAGATATTAACGCATCAATGTTAATGAGATTGAATACTTTGGAGATTGTTTCTTGCAGTGCTTATTTAAGTAAATCGGATAGCAACGAATTAGCTATTAAAATGTAATTTTGGCTCCGGAAAAAATAACTCATTCCGTATATCGCATCTAGTCAGGAACTTAAGTGGGACAGTCCAGCTTTGTACTTAAAAATTAACATCCTGCCTTTGCTTTGACTATCAGATGAAATTCAAAATAAATCATACCGATCCGCAGTCCAAAGCACGTGCCGCAGAGCTCATCACTGAGCATGGAACAATTGAAACGCCCATTTTCATGCCTGTCGGAACCGCAGGAACTGTCAAAGCGGTTCATCAACATGAATTAAAAGAAGATATCGACGCCAAAATCATTTTAGGGAATACATATCATCTTTATTTGCGACCCGGGCTTGGGATTCTCGAGAAATCAGGTGGATTGCATAAGTTTATGAATTGGGACAGACCAATATTAACCGACAGCGGTGGCTATCAGGTTTATTCTTTGGCCGACAAACGAAAGATCAAAGAAGATGGTGTCGCATTCGCCTCACATATTGATGGTTCGAAACATTTGTTCACACCGGAATTAGTTATGGACATCCAAAGAACAATCGGAGCAGATATCATTATGGCCTTTGATGAGTGCACACCATACCCCTGTGAATATCAATATGCAAAAAACAGCATGGAGATGACACACCGCTGGCTTAGCCGTTGCTGCACCAGGATTGATGAAACAAATCCAAAATATGGCTATGAACAATCATTGTTTCCTATTGTACAAGGTAGTGTTTATAAAGATCTCAGAATTCGTTCTGCCGAATATATTGCCTCGACAGGAAGAGATGGAAATGCAATAGGTGGTCTTTCAGTTGGAGAACCGGCAGAGCTTATGTACGAAATGACTGAATTGGTCTGCGATATACTTCCTAAAGATAAACCAAGGTACCTGATGGGGGTTGGGACACCGATAAATATCCTTGAAAATATTGCTCTTGGTGTTGATATGTTTGATTGTGTCATGCCAACAAGAAATGGAAGGAACGGAATGCTCTTCACAAAAAACGGGATCATCAACATTCGAAATGAAAAATGGAGAGATGACCTTAGTCCGATCGATCCGGAAGGAACTTCCTATGTTGATTATAGTTATAGCAAAGCCTACCTTCGTCACCTGATTATAAGCAAAGAAATTCTAGGAGCTCAAATAGCTACTATCCATAACCTTGCATTTTACCTTTGGTTGGTAAGGGAAGCAAGAACTCACATACTGACAGGAACTTTTTCAAATTGGAAATCTGACATGGTAAATAAACTGGGTCAAAGAATTTAATAAATTGTGTGTTCAGATTTGTCGTCATAAAAGCAGCATATTACCGGTTGAAATAAAATAATTTTGAATTTAGCCAAATCTAAAATTAATCTCATCGTTCAGTCCAATACTAACAAGAGCTAATTGAAAATACTTGACAGATATATCATCCGAAAATTCCTGGGAACCTTCTTCTTTTCCCTGGCATTGATCATTGTTATCGCGGTGGTTTTTGATATTTCTGAAAAGCTGGATGATTTCATAGAGAGGAAAGCACCTTTTAATGCAATTGTTTTCGATTACTACTTCAATTTCATACCTTATTTTGCCAACCTTTTTGCCCCTCTTTTCATTTTCATCTCTGTAATTTATTTCACTGCAAGAATGGCTGCCAATACTGAGATCATTGCCATCCTTAATAGTGGGATAAGTTTCAAAAGAATGCTCATGCCCTATTTTCTGGCTGCAGGTATACTTGCAGCAATATCATTTTATTTTAATGGCTGGGTTATCCCACATTCAAACAAGGTTAAGCTGGCATTCGAAAATACCTACATAAAAAATCCGGTTGAGTTTAAAGACAGGAACCTGCACCGGCAAATTAGTCCCGGTGTATTTATGTATTTAGAAAGTTATAATAATGCGGAAAATATTGGCTATCGCTTTTCTCTTGAAAAAATTGAAAACCGAAATCGGGTTTGGTTTCTTGCATCTGATCGTATTCTCTGGGATAGCACCGACGCAAAATGGAGAATTGAGAATTATTATATCAGAAGTATTGAAGGATTCAATGAGACATTGAAGAGCGGACAAAGCATGGACACGACTTTACCAATGGCTCCGGCTGATTTTAAGAGACGATTGAACATTATTGAGGCCATGGACACCCCTGCTCTCAATGAATTTATCAAAGAAGAAAAATTATCAGGAAGCGGAAATGTGAATGCCTACCTGGTTGCAAAGTACAGAAGAAGCGCAATTCCTTTTTCAACTTTCATTCTTATGCTCATAGGTGTTTCACTCTCGAGCAGAAAAGTTCGGGGTGGCATAGGAGCTCAACTCGGATTAGGGGTCACTATCAGCTTTGCATATATATTGTTCATGCAAATCTCAGATACCTTTGCCATCAACGGGAGTATACCACCTCTTCTGGCGGTGTGGACACCTAATCTGGTATTTTCGGGAATCGCAGCAGCTTTGTTGCGCTATGCACCGAAATAATTTTTTATTTCAGCAGGACTTTCACAACCTTCATGGAAGTTCCGGCCTTGACTTCACAATGATATAAACCTCTTGCCAGGTCTTCAGTATAAATTTTTATATGTTGATGCCCTGACAAGTTTTTAGAAATCAGGATCTCTCTGACCGATTTTCCCGAAGCATCATACAAATTGACCGAACAATCTGCTTGCTTGTAAAGATCGAAATCAAGGAAAAAATATTTCGTAGCCGGATTTGGATAAATGAATAAATTATTCACAAGATTAGTGATCAAAAGATCATTGGAAGAATTGATCAATTTATCTATGTAAACATCATACACATTTGCATGAGGTCGGCTCATACTTTCCGGATCAAGATCAGCAATGTTCGGGAAATCACTTTCAATGCCGCCTACGATATATCCGACATGTGTAAGTCCGGCTAAAGAATTTAAGTTTATAATCCGGCCATGTAACAGAGCCAAAGAATCATTTGCAATAAAATATGCGTTTGTACCCAGCAGCCCCGGCATTTCTTCGCTGAGCTTGTATTCAGTGAGTGTGCCCACGGATGTACGCGTGATCTTACTTATTGTATTTACAAAAGGAACTAATGTATCCTGGATCAATAAATTGTTCAGCGTATCCAGAGTATATAAACTCATTCCGCCAAAAAATACTGTGCTCATTTCATTAATTACGGAATCATAAACTGCCATGACTGCCGAAGTGTACTGATTCAGGTTTTGATTAAAGCCCGATTGATGCACTGTTCCACTAGCTTTTATATCAATAGGTGTTAAAAAGGGAAGGTCTGCATTCTTTTGAAACACACCTCCAAAAGCTGTCATTCCATATTCACCATTGGGAAATATTTGTGGAACCAGATTCAGGTCTCTTCTGTGAAAGTTAGTTGTATCAGTTTCTGTTCTGTAGTTAAGGATTGATAAGGTTGTACCGTCATCAAAAATTTCAAACTTCCTGATCTCATGAGTATATGTTTGAGTGAAGTTTCCGACGCTTGTATCGCGGGCATATCTACCGTCAAAGCGATGTCCAAATACCAGATAAAATGTTGAGTCATTCTTTTCAAGCATACCTCCCGCTACTGCCATATTGCTATCGATTAACTGTCTGAAGCATGAGCTAATGGGACCGGCTCCGGTGATATTGGTAATTAAGCAATTCAAATCAATAGAGACCAATGAATGAAATGTTAACCATTGATTTCCCATAGCTTCCTTGCCATATCCGCCTATCATGTACAAATAATTACCATCCTGATAAAACTGCATGTTAGCGGAACATATAGCTTCATATATAGATGGAGTTAGTTGAGATGCATCTGCTGAAAGCCTCGTATTATTAGACGGGTCCACTATATATATTGAATCATTTCTACCATGAGGTGGAAATGCCTGATTGCTTTGCATAATATGAAGTCCATCGATCCTTCCTCCGATAAATATCCACTTACCATTCAGGTTAGCAACAGCTCCTGAATGCAAGGGAGGTGCCGATATTACTGAAGATGGTTGAACCAGAACGCCAAAACCCGGTTGAGCTCCTGTACTGAACGGAAGATTACAGAATGCAAACAGTAGTATTACAGTTCTGAGGCACCTAATTATAAAACTCATCAGATAAATTTATAATTAACGAACAAAAAACTCAGTCGACCCTCATTTTGTGTATATAAGAATTGACCCCATCGCTCAACTTAACAAAATACATTCCCGCTTTTTCAATTTTATAGTCAGGTTGAAATTTTGTTGTTCCGGAGACTAACTTGATTTCACTGCCATAAATAACTTGGCCGAGAACAGTACTTATCTCAACAGACATGTTCTTGTTTCTGTCTGATGACATCTCAAGCGTAAAGGTCCCTTTGTTCGGATTTGGATAAAGCGCAACTGTCTTCAGCCAGGAATCGTTACTAACACCAAGACAAATATCTACTCGCACATCCTGTGTGGTTTCGTAAGTACATCCTTGAGCAGTAGTATAAGTGTATTTTACCTCATGCATTCCATCTTGCGCCAAAGCAGGGTCAAATACAACACAATTTACACCTGTACCTGTAAAATATCCTCCGGGAATAGATGGAGTAAGATTTACCGGCTGGTCGTAAATACAATAAACTGTATCAAGTCCGATGATCGACAAATTAACAGGCGATATCATCTCCACTTCAATGGTGTCTGTGTTAGTACAAGCAGTAGAAGGATTTGTAACCACTACCACATAAGTCCCGGCTGCAGTAGCATCAACTTCACTACTGTCATTAGCTAAGGCCGTACCATTATGAGACCATAAATAAGTGAAGTCCCTTCCTGCAGGTACACTAAGTTTAACAGATCCGTAACCGCAATCATTGACAGTATCCAGTCCACAATTGATATCAGCTACCGGAGTACAATCATTGCTTTGAAATTTATAGATCGAACCTGAAAGTGATGCAAGATATAGCTCTCCCCATTTATCTTCTCCAAAACTTGAATAAGAACTGCCTAGTAAAGTCCCAAGCGTGGTTCTGGTAAATCCACCCATTCCATCGCTCTCTAGCGTGTACATTGTCGGCGTGCAATAATCAGTGAAAAAATATTTTCCGAACATGTCATTATAGCGGGCACCACGGTAAACATACCCTCCGGTAATGGAGCAACCGAATGAATGACTGAAAGTCGATACCGGTTCTACATAACTCGATTGAGGCTGACAACCACCTGAAAGATCATAACTTGAATTACCTTCATAACATCTCCATCCATAATTTAGTCCGCCAGG
This sequence comes from Bacteroidia bacterium, assembly GCA_035341855.1. GTDB lineage: Bacteria > Bacteroidota > Bacteroidia > AKYH767-A > 2013-40CM-41-45 > QQVM01. The sequence continues at coordinate 39,747 of DAOQWA010000004.1, read as the reverse complement.
TGCATTTGCAGGTTCGAAGTCTATCTCCTCCTCTGCATTTTGCCCTACATCACCTATCCACAAATCCCCAGTGCAACGGTCGAAGCTAAATCTCCAGGGGTTTCGTACACCCAATGACCAAATTTCCAATGCGCCCGGATTAGGGTTACAGACATACGGGTTCGTAGGAGGAATTTTATACCCCGGATAGCTTGGATCAACTTCGATCCTTAGAAACTTTCCTAAAAGTGTATCCTTATGCTGTGCACGATTTTGAGGATCCCCACCGGAACCACCATCGCCTGTACCAATGTATAGGTAACCATCCGGACCAAATGCCAGGTGTCCACCATTGTGATTTGAATAAGGCTGCCAGATTTCCAACAAGATCTCTTCACTGTTCGGATCTGCAATATTGGAATCCAAAGGCGTTACACGAAACCTAGAAATACGTGTATTCCCTCTGGTTTGGGCAGTATAGTTCACATAGAAATAACCACTCTCCTGATAATCGGAAGGAAAAGCCAATCCAAGCAATCCTTGCTCACTTCCAAACTTTGTTCTGGTCTGAATGTTGAGAAAGGGCGTCGGCAATTTTGCACCTGCTGTATCTACTATGTAGATATATCCCGGCTGATCAACGATAAAGAGTCGTTCATCACCGCAGTTTTTAATATCAACAGGGTCTGAGAATCCGGAAGAAAATGGAACCATTGAAATCTGTGCGTCAGCAATATGCGAAACACTAAGTGCCATAAAGCAGGCGAGAATAAATCTGGACATAAGTATATTGGGATTTAAGGAAAGCAAAAATAACATTTCCCATGACATCCTCAATAGTTTAGGTCAAACAAAAGACCTCAATTCGCCCAAATGGATAAAAAAAAGAAAGTCCGGGTTGCCGGACTTTCTTTTTATAAGCAATCTAAAAGATATACTTAAAAGATCACTGTGAAAGAGAAGAAAACGATCGCAGAAACGAGAATTGCGTCAACCACCAGAATCATATAGAGACTGATGGGTAAACTCTCTTCCTCCAATTCTTTGTGCATCGGATAATTCTTTGGCTCATCTTCTTGCATGTGATTGTAAGTTACTACCGGCTCATTTTTCATTGGACGAGTTTTTTCTAAGAATACGACCAATCCAAGCATGAAAGGGTTTGTTAAACATTTGTTCATCACATTTGTAACAATTCGAATAAAAAAAGGTTCATTTTTTAACTTCTGTCAGAGTGCCCGGAAAATTTGCCCATTCAACATCTCTGAGATCTTAAATTGACAAGTAAGAAATAGCTCAAAAATCTCCTATCTTGTCGTCATATACCCGGATCATACAAAGAAACAGATCAAAATTACAAGGGGATCAAGAATATTTGCATAGATCAAAGTGTAATCACACAATAAAAATTCAAACAATAAATTATGGCACTCGCCAAAAAAGTACTTCTGGTCGAACCCAAGACATTTTATTCAAATCCTCAGACGGCGATTGACAATAATTTTCAAAACGAACATTCAGATCAACTAAAGTTGCTGGAATTTGCAAAGATCGAATTTACAGGATTAAAAAAACTTTTGATTGACAATGGAATTTTAGTCGAAGTTTTTCAGATCACCGATGACCTTGAAACGCCTGATGCAATTTTTCCAAACAATTGGTTTTCCACACATAGTGACGGCACGCTTGTGTTGTACCCAATGAAAGCTATCAACCGGAGGTTGGAGAGGCGTTCCGAAATAATTGAAATGTTACGTTCGAAATACTCAAAAATTTTGGACCTCAGTCGCAATGAGGACAGAGGATTATATCTGGAAGGAACAGGTAGCATTGTTTTTGACAATCAAAATAAAAAAGCCTACGCTACTTTGTCGGAACGTACAAGCTCCAATTTGCTTTATGAATGGAGCAAGAAAACTAACTACGAAACTATTACCTTCAGCGCATATGATTCAGAAAATAAATTAATCTATCATACCAATGTTATGCTCTCAATTGGAGAAGGATTTTGCATATTATGTTGCGCATCAATTTCTGATACTGATGAAATCCGTTTGGTACGAAAATCATTCAAAGAAACCAATCATGAGATCATTGATATAGACTTTAATCAACTAAAGCAATTTTGCGGGAACTGTATTCAATTGAGCAATGAGCATGGAGAACGCTTTTTGGTTATGTCGACCCGGGCCTACAATGCTTTTTTACCGCAACAGATCAAGAGCCTGGAAAAATATACCAAGATCATTCACACACCTTTGGATACAATTGAAACATATGGTGGTGGCGGCGCCAGATGTATGATTGCGGAGTTGTTCTAATACACTTTCCCATCTTAGACGATATGGCAAACTTTAGAACCATTACAAACATTCCTGCAATAAAAACTGTGTTTCTTGCGGAAAAAATATTCTTATCTTTATTCTTTGACTGAGTAAAAATTAATGAACATGATACGTAAAGCCATTCTATTAATATTTCTGATCCCGATATACAGCCATGCTCAAACAACCTGGTCGACAGATGTAGCGAATATTCTGTTTAATAATTGCACGAGTTGTCATCATGCCGGAGGTATTGCTCCCTTCTCACTGATAACTTATACCGATGCTTTTCAAAATGCCGGAGACATAGAAGATGTGATACTTTCCGGCGAGATGCCGCCATGGCCACCTGATCCTCAGTATTCGAGATATGCACATGAAAGACTTTTGACACAACAGGAGAAAACTGCCATCCTCGATTGGGTGCAACAGGGCGCACAGGCCGGTGATACGACACTGGCTCCTACTGCACCTGTATATTCCGGACTGGCAGAACTCACTAACCCTGACCTCACAAGCAAGATGCCTAACTATACTGTCAGCACGGTGAATGATCTTTACAGATGCTTTGTAATTCCTTCCGGTCTGGCGACAGATAAATACATTACAGAAATAGAAGCTTTACCGGGTGACAGATCTATTGTTCATCATATATTGATATTTGAAGATACGAGCAATGTACCAGCTCAATTGGATGCAGCAGACCCCGGTCCGGGATATACAAATTTTGGCGGGACAGGCTCTAATACTTCCAAACTTATAGGCGTATGGGTACCCGGGCAAAGCGTGAACAGACTTCCTGCCGGACTGGGAATAAAACTAAATGCAAATACTAATATCATCCTGCAGATACATTATCCCGGTGGTACGATCGGACGGGTTGATAGTACGGAGATACGTTTCAATTTATCGGCCACTCCTTTGAGAGAGGTATATATTGACCCTCCGCTAAATCACTTCCAGTTGGACAATGGCCCCTTGTTTATTCCTGCAAATACAACAAAAACATTCAACGCACATTTTACAGTTCCTCTTGACTTGAGTGTTCTTGCTGTTGGCCCTCACATGCATAACATTGGAAGAAGCATTACTTCTTATGGAGTTACGCCTTCACAAGACACGATCCCTTTTATACATATTCCCGAATGGCATTTTCACTGGCAGGGCACTTATTCATTTCAACGAGTACTTCATCTGCCTGCAGGGACTACCCTATACTCTTCTGCATTTTACGATAACACCACAGCCAATCATCATAATCCAAACAATCCTCCTCAGGATGTTTTTTTAGGAGAAGCAACCACGGATGAGATGATGCTTGTTTATTTTGCTTATGCACTTTATCAGACCGGTGATGAAAATATTATTCAGGACAGCAGTATCTTATTAAGTAATGAAGATGTCTTTTTTAATGACCTTGTAAAGACTGCACAGCTTTATAATCCATATCCCAATCCTGCTAAAGACTTTTGTACTGTTGATTATCTATTACCTGAAAGAACAAGAGTGACATTAAAGCTAAGTGACCTGCAAGGAAAGATTGTTTGGTCGACGAATGAATCTGATCTATCTGCCGGATACCATTCCGTCAGAATTCCACTTGTCAATTTTAGCCAGGGTATTTATACAATTAGTTTGGAAGGGACTGATTTCACCAGAACAAAAAAACTGTTAGTTGGACAACAATAAATGAGCCTAAATATATTGTTCAATGAACATTGAAGATCTTCGAAATATTTGTAATTCATTTCCTTTTGTTACAGAAGACATCAAGTGGGAGAACCACCTATGCTTTAATATAGGTGGAAAAATGTTTTTAATAGCCGGACTGGACGAAACTCCTGTAACGGCATCGTTCAAAGTAGATGATGAAGACTTTGCGGAACTTTCCAACAAAAAAGGTTTCAAACCTGCACCCTATCTTGCAAGATACAAATGGATACATTGTTCAGATATTCAAATGCTATCTGAGAAGAAGTGGAAACTCTATATAGGCAGATCATATTCGCTTATCAAATCAAAACTTTCCAAGAAGTTGTTGAGGCAAGCGGAACATTGATTTTTGTAAACTTGCCTTTTCTCTACACGTCTGGATTTTCTTTCACACAAATTACTTCAAGCAGGATCATTCTTAGAACTATATATGTCAGAAAAGACGAAAAATAACTTAAGCATAACAGACGAACTTGAGCTTTTAAGAAAACAATTTTCTGAAGCTGCTGATAAGGCCAGGGCGAAATCCATGGAAGCCTACATGAAAGATCAATTTAAATTCTTCGGTTTACCAAAACCGGTGCGGTCGCAGATAGCTAAACCATGGATGAAAAATCTATCAGGATTAAGCTGGAGAGAGCAAAAGCAAATTTCTTCATGGTTTTGGAAGCAAGAGGAAAGAGAATTTTTGTATGTCGCCATGGAGATATTATTCAGAAACAAAAAACAATGGACGGAAGAAAGTATTGAGCACTTTGAAAAATTGATTTTGACAAAATCATGGTGGGATACTGTTGATTTTATTGCTGCTTCTTTGGTGGGACATTATTTCATAAAATTTCCTTCATCAAGGAACAAGGTCATTAAGAGATGGACAATGCATGAAAATATGTGGTTGAATAGGGCGGCAATCATCTTTCAACTTAAATATAAGTCTGACACCGATACATCATTGCTCAAGCAAGCAATCATTCCTCATCTTGAATCGAAAGAATTTTTTCACCAAAAAGCTATCGGATGGTCATTAAGGCAATATGCATATACCGATCCTGCCTGGGTAAAATTATTTGTGAAGCAACATAATTTGAAGCCGCTTAGTGTGAGAGAGGCCATAAAGCATTTGAAATAAATTTATCATCGGTATTGCCAAAATGAAGATATATTAAATAATTGTTAGCCCTTCTTTTGAAGGCAAAATCCAACAATTTGGATTAATCTCCATTTTATTATCTCATAAAAAATCCTCATTTTTGCAGGATATCAAAGGAGAATACTTGTCCATTTCTTGTTTTTTTAGTCAAAAACCGGACAAAAAAATTAAAGCTCCAGTTTAGCCCGGAAGATGATGAGAAAGATTCAAAGCTATTGCCTTATATTCCTTTTAAGTGTTTTCAGCTCAAACCTAATTGCTCAAACACCGAGCACTTGCTTTGAGATACAAAGTATTTTGGTTGATGCCTGTGGAAATCCTGAAGGTGCCAATGAAATGGTTCGCTTTATCATCGGTCCTGCCGACATGAACACAGCTGATCTGGTTGTTGATTGGCCAAACAATTCTTATCAAAATATTTGTCAGGATGCAACTACAGCATCACACGTAGCGACATTAAATGCTACAATACAGGCATGCGGCTTAATTCGAGAACCTGTTGGAGGTGTATTACCTGCCGGTGCAACAGTACTTATGGTTACGAGCACTGCGATGGATCCCAGCTTTAATTCCTTCGCAAATCTTACTGACACCATTTACATGATCTTTCAATGTGCAGGAAATACAAGCGGCCACTTTAGAAATTATTCTTCGACGACTGCAATCAGAACACTTGAAATGACATTTACCGGTTTCTGTTCCGATCTGGTAGATTATGATGCCGCTGAATTAGTTGATCAAAACGGAACACCCACTGCTGCTGATGGCAGCACAGTGAACTATGATTTTGCAGGGAATGCAACCTATACTAATCCCGGTTGTCAGGCACCTATAACTACACTTCAGGTCAATCTCTCTGCAAGCAGTACAACTGTTTGTAATGGTGATTTGATAAATGTAACTGCAGTCATAAGTTCGGGAAATTTTAATTCGTATTTCTGGACCGGGGGAAATGGTACTTTCGTAAGCCCCACTCAACTAAGCAGCGATTACCAAACCGACCTAGGATTTCAGGGCACAGATGTTTTACGCTTTGGAGTTGTCGGCATTTGTAATGACACCTTATATACTGACTTACAGATCACCATAGGAAGCGGTGCAGTAGCAAGCATAAGTGCCGGCGGACCAACAAGTTTTTGTTCGGGCGATTCAGTCGTGTTGACTTCTTCAGCAGGTAACACTTATTCGTGGTCAAGTGGTGAAACTACACAATCGATTACAGTATTCAATTCAAATACATATACAGTTACTGTTACAGGAAGTTGCGGTACCAGCACAGCATCTCAAAATGTAGTCGTAGATCCTCTCCCGGTAGCTAGTATTGCTGCAAGCGGACCTACAAGTTTTTGTCAGGGTGGATCCGTGACACTGAGTGCAGCCGGTCCGGGGCCATACTTATGGTCGACAGGAGAAACAACATCAAGCATTGTTGTCAGTACAACCAATAATATCGTGCTCACTGTCAGTAATGCATGTGGTATGGATACGGCTTCCCAAAGTGTTGTTGCAGATCCGGTGCCTTTGGCTGTGATAAATGGTGCTCCTACTGTGCTTTGTCCGAATGAAGTTGCAACACTTACTGCCTCCGGTGGAACATCATTTCTATGGTCTACAGGTGATACTACAGCTTCGATAAGCATCACTAATGGAGGTACCTATAGCGTAACAGTAAGTACCGGTTGCGGATCTGATGTTAGCAATGTCTCTGTTGGATCAAGCAATCTAAATGTTTCATTTACTGCCGATACATTAACAGGTGCTTTTCCTTTACCAGTGACTTTTACAAATGGATCATTCAGTGCAAATAGTTTTCATTGGGATTTTGGTGACGGTTCGACATCAACGGCAAACAGTCCTTTGCATACCTATCAATCAAATGGAACATACACAGTTGTCTTAACAGGTACAGATCTTCAGGGTTGTACAGACACAGCACAAGTGACCATTCTGATTTATGATGACACTCAGATTACCATTCCAAATGTGTTTACGCCAAATGGTGATGGAAAAAATGAACTTTTCAATATTTTCACTAACAAGACGAGCCTTGGTGTTTCAGGTCAGATCTTCAACAGATGGGGAGCAAAAATTGCCAGCTGGAACTCCTTGAATGGCGGCTGGGATGGCAAGACTGATGGTGGTTCAGATGCAGCCGAAGGTGTTTATGTTTACATCGTGAAAATTATTTTCCCTGATGGCGATGTGGAAGAACGCAATGGTGCCGTGAGTTTGATACGCTAATAGTTTTTAAGTCCGGCACAACTCAATCCTTTCTCTGCTTATTAGTTGCTTTTGTTGCATCAGGTGACTTTCATCATAGTTGCTTAGTATTTTTTTGGATAAGTTTGGAATAATTCAAATCAAAGCCAAACTTATCCAACATGACCATGAACAATTATCTCGAGGAAATCTTCAGCTTGAAAGGGCAAATTGCTATCGTCACCGGTGGAGCAATGGGCATTGGAAAAGGCATTGCACTTTCACTTGCAAAAGCCGGCGCCATTGTACTTATTGCCGACATAGTAAAACCTGAGGAAGCAAAGTCAACAATGAATGAATTAAAAGAGATCATCCCTGCATGTTCCTATATGCAAATTGATCTGCGAAATATCTCTCAACTTTCCTCTCTTCCTCAAAAAGCAATTGATCAATACGGGGATTTGAATATTCTTGTGAATAATGCAGGCATATTTAAGTACAGACCAATGATGGATATGGATGAAAGCATGTGGGATAATACTGTTGATCTCAACCTAAAGTCAGCTGCATTTCTTTCAAGAGAGTTTGCCAAGGTCATGGAAGTAAAAGGACATGGTGCTCGGATAATCAATATCACTTCAATTGATGCGATTAAGCCGGTAGCCTGGAATCTTTCACACTATGATTCTTCGAAAGCTGCTTTGAGAATGTTCACCCGCTCATTTGCAAAGGAAGTGGCCTCACTGGGAATACTTGTGAATGACATTGCTCCCGGAGGTGTGAATACTCCGGGAGCTAAAACCATAGGAGGAGACAATCCGGATCCAAAGCAATTAAAGGCAATGGAGCAACAAACAGCAGCATTTATTCAGATGTTACCAATCAAGAGATTTGGAGAGCCTGAAGATATCGGACATGCTGTAGTATTTCTTGCAGGCAAGGCTGCGTCTTATATTACGGGAACTAGCATTGTCATAGATGGTGGCATGCTTATCATGTGATAGAAAACATTTACAGCAGGGCCGAATTAACTACATATTTCTCCTATACTCTCCGCCTACCTCAAAAAGTGCATGAGTGATTTCACCTATGGAACAGTATTTGGCAGCTTCCATTAATTGTTCGAAAATATTTTTATTCTGAATTGCCGCATCCTGCACCTTTGAGAGTAATTCCTGAGCCTGAGCTTTGTTGGCCTTATGTAACTCCTCCAGCATATGGATCTGATATTCCTTCTCCTCCTTCTCTGCCCTGATAACCTCACGAGGTAAAACCGTAGGCGATCCCTTTGAACTTAAAAAAGTATTCACTCCTATAATTGGAAACTCACCTGTATGCTTCAAAGTTTCATAATACAATGATTCTTCCTGGATCTTCCCTCGTTGGTACATGGTCTCCATTGCACCCAGAACACCACCTCGTTCGGTGATCCTGTCAAATTCTTTGTATACAGCCTCTTCAACAAGATCTGTTAACTCATCTATGATGAACGATCCCTGTAATGGATTTTCGTTCTTCGCCTGACCTAATTCTTTATTGATTATAAGCTGTATGGCCATAGCACGACGAACACTTTCTTCGGTAGGTGTAGTAATGGCTTCGTCGTATGCATTCGTGTGAAGAGAATTGCAGTTATCATAAATTGCATACAAGGCCTGCAAAGTTGTGCGGATGTCATTAAAGTCAATCTCCTGTGCATGCAGTGAGCGTCCGGATGTTTGAATGTGATACTTCAACATTTGTGAACGCTCGTTTCCGCCATATTTTAATTTAATGGCTTTAGCCCATATCTTTCTTGCCACTCTTCCAATCACGGCATATTCCGGATCTATACCGTTGCTGAAAAAAAATGAAAGGTTAGGGGCGAAATCATCGATATGCATTCCACGGCTCAGGTAATACTCGACGTATGTAAATCCATTTGATAAGGTAAATGCCAGCTGTGTGATCGGGTTTGCTCCTGCTTCAGCAATATGATAGCCACTAATGGAGACACTATAAAAATTGCGAACTCGCTGGTCAATAAAATATTTTTGGATATCACCCATCATTCTCAGTGCAAACTCAGTACTGAAAATACAGGTATTTTGTGCCTGATCTTCTTTGAGAATATCAGCCTGAACAGTTCCGCGAACCTTGGTAAGTGTTTCCGCTTTTATTTTTTCATAAACGTCATGAGGAAGAACTTCATCGCCCGACACTCCTAAAAGAAATAAGCCAAGACCGTTATTCCCTTCAGGCAATTCACCCTGGTAAGCCGGTCGCTTTACAGCTTTCCTTTTATATATCGCTTCAATTTTTTTTTCGATCTCTTTTTCTAAACCGTTCTCGTGAATATAAATCTCACATTGCTGATCGATCGCTGCATTCATAAAATAGCCCAGCAACATAGGTGCCGGTCCATTGATGGTCATTGAAACAGAAGTCGTAGGGGATGAAAGATCAAATCCTGAATAAAGTTTTTTTGCGTCATCAAGACAACAAATGTTCACTCCTGAATTTCCGATCTTACCATAAATGTCCGGGCGCCAATCGGGGTCATTACCATAAAGTGTAACAGAATCGAAAGCGGTAGACAAGCGAGCTGCAGGCATTCCTTTGCTTACATAGTGAAAGCGACGATTGGTACGCTCCGGCCCACCTTCTCCCGCAAACATCCGTGTCGGATCCTCACCTTCTCTTTTGAATGGATAGATGCCTGATGTATAAGGAAATTCACCCGGGACATTCTCTGTCAGCATCCAGTGTAAAATTTCACCCCAGCTATTATAAGATGGAGTCACAACCTTGGGAATCTTCGAGTGAGAAAGCGACTCGGTATGTGTCTGGATATTTATTTCTTTATTTCGAACCTTGAAAGTATATACATCATCCTTATAAAGTTTACGCTTGGCCTCCCAACCCTGCAACAATTTCCAGTTGATAGGATCCAGATGAAGTTTTGTGTTTTCAAATGTTTCCTCCAAGCCTTTCAATAATCTATCTCTGTCCTCGAGCTTTCCTGCTTTGATAGTAGTCATTGAAAGATGCAGTGCATACAATTGCTCGGCAATATTACTCTGTTCTCTTGCCCACTTTTCGTAGTTGCGGTTGTTTTCAGTGATCTCACTCAGGTAACGGGTGCGGTTGGGCGGGATGACGTAAATCTTCTCCGACATCTCCTTAGAAATTTTATAAGAAGATTTCAATGGGGCATTTGTCTTCTCAACAATTTGTCCCATGACTGCCAAATACAAATTATTCATCCCGGGATCATTGAATTGAGAAGCAATGGTTCCAAAGACAGGAAGTTTATCATCCTCCGTTTCCCAGAGCTGGTGATTTCGCTTGTACTGTTTCTTTACGTCACGCAAAGCGTCAAGTGCCCCTCGCTTGTCAAATTTATTCAATGCGATAAGGTCAGCAAAGTCAAGCATGTCGATTTTTTCAAGCTGTGTCGCTGCACCATATTCAGGTGTCATGACATAGAGAGAAACATTGCTATGGTCAAGAATCTCAGTATCGCTTTGCCCTATACCTGAAGTTTCAAGGATGACAAGATCATAGTTTGCAGCCTTTAAAATATCAACAGCTTCACTCACGTGTTTTGAAAGGGCTAAATTGCTTTGTCGTGTGGCCAGTGAACGCATATAAACCCTGGGATTACGAATGGCATTCATACGAATACGATCGCCCAACAATGCCCCGCCTGTTTTTCTTTTTGACGGATCAACAGAGATGACGCCTATGAATTTATCCGGGAAGTCAAGAAGAAAGCGGCGGACAAGCTCATCTACGAGAGATGATTTACCTGAGCCACCTGTTCCTGTAATTCCAAGGACAGGTGTCTTGCTTTTCTTTGCCAACTCACGAACACGAAGCATCTCCGGTTCAGCCATCTGAGGATTATTCTCTGCAGCAGATATCAGTCTGGCTATCGCATTCCAATTTCTTTCCAACAGATACCCAACCTCACCATTTAATTTTTCTCCTGTCGGAAAATCACTTTTACCTAAAAGATCATTTATCATTCCCTGAAGACCCATATGTCTTCCATCATCAGGATGATAAATTCTCGTGATACCATACTTTTGCAATTCTTCAATTTCATCAGGAAGAATTGTACCTCCACCCCCACCAAAAACTTTGATATGACCGGCTCCTTTTTCTTTTAACAGGTCAACCATGTATTTAAAATATTCAACATGCCCTCCCTGATAACTGGTCATTGCTATTGCCTGTGCATCCTCTTGTATTGCACAATTGACCACCTCCTCTACACTTCTGTCATGACCAAGGTGGATAACTTCGGCACCACTTGACTGAATGATCCTTCGCATGATATTTATCGCTGCATCATGACCATCGAATAAAGATGCTGCAGTGACAATCCTGATCTTATTTTTAGGCTTATAAACGTCTGTTTTTTGCATTTTTATCTTAAAATGTAAACAAAGATAGGAAAATGATCGATTTTCAGAACTCTGCAATTTTCTGCCGAATCAAGAATTTATTCAGTCAGAAATCTTGATCGACCGACCGGGAAATTTCAAAAAAATAATTTTATCAATTGTTCAACCGTTTTATCTGAGTTGTCTTTGAAACAGGCTGCTATGGCGGATCTCCCAATGTAATACAAAACTGTGCCCATCTACCAAGCGAAATATTGCACTCGCCATAAATGTAATTTTAATCCTCTTTATATGGACAAATTTTCATAAAATAGTATTTCTAAAGGCTTTCCGGCTATTCATTAGACTCTGGTTTTGAAAAATATCTTATTACTTTCTATTATCCTGAACTTTTTTCAGGGCAATGCCTTATGCCAGCCGTTGATCAACGAAATCTGTCCGGCTAATATTTCCATTATCAGAAACCATGCAGGTGACTTTGACGACTACATCGAGATCGTTAATACAGGACAAACATCTATTAACCTGGAAAATTATGGTATCTCAGATGATACGGATAGCACCGAAAGGTTCATCTTTCCTGAATATACACTGGCAGCAGGATCCAAATTATTGGTCTTTGCAGTCGGAGATAAAAAAATAGATAAAATCGATCACTATGAGATGCCTGTCGATGGGAATGGTATATGGAGTTATAGCTATGACTCATTAGTGACTGACAGTACCTGGAGAGACTTATCTTATGATGACAGTCAGTGGAGTACCGGCGCAGGAGGTATAGGTTATGGTGATAATGACGACGGAACCATCGTACCTGTTTGTCAGGCTGTTCAAATGAGATACACTTTTGAGGTTGAAGATTCACTGGATGTATTGGAAGCGATTCTGATGATGGATTTTGACGATGGCTTCACAGCTTACCTTAACGGTGTAGAGATTGCGTCAAAAAATATGTGGCCGGGACCTTTGTCTTGGAACATTTTTGCCAATGATGCTCATGAGGCAGGATTTTATCAAGGTCTGCCTCTTGATTCTTTTTTTATAGATCCTACAACTTTAAAAAATACAATCCGGAATGGTAAAAATGTTCTTGCTGTTCAAACTCATAATGTTGAACCCAATTCATCTGACTTGAGTTCAATGGCTTTTTTGTTTTTTGGGATGGAAGATGAAGATTATATTTATTCTGCACCTCCATCTTGGTTTTTAATTCCGGATAACATTTCGTTCAATGCAGATTTCAAGCTCAGCCGCTCAGGTGAGACAGTATATTTATTCGATCCTTCAGGCAACATCATTGATCAGATATCTTATCCTGCTATTGAGTCAGATCACTGCTATGCAAGAAGTACGGATGGATCACAAAACTGGTGCATTAACATCCATCCTTCACCGTTGGAATCCAATGATTCCTTTTCTTGCTATTCCGGCTATGCACAAACACCAATATTCTCTCTAAGTGGTGGCTTCTATAGCTCTCCTCAAACAGTTGATTTGATCAGCACTCAAGGCAATTCGACTATTCGGTATTCTACAAATGGAGATGAACCGGATAGCTCTTCGAATGTATTTACATCTAGTCTTATATTAGATTCAACAACTACCATTCGGGCAAGAGTCTTTGCAAATGGATATCTGCCTGGTAAAACCATTTCACATACTTTTCTTCTTAATGTAGAAAGTAAATTGCCGGTGTTTTCAATCAGTACCGACTCCTTAGGATTGTGGGATGAAAATACAGGTATCTATGTATTAGGTCCAAATGCTGATACTGCAAAACCTTACTATGGTGCAAATTTCTGGCAGGACTGGGAAATTCCTGCATCCATAGAATACTATGGCAAGGATAAACAAAAGATCTTCAGTGTAAATGCAGAAATTGAAATTTATGGGAACTACTCCAGGTCCAAGCCTCAAAAAAGTTTAGAGATCCATTTAAAAGATCGGTATGGAACGGGATCGATTGCTTATCCTTTGTTATCTGACAAATCTTTCATCCGTGAATACGAAAATATTATTCTAAGAAATTCAGGGACAGATTGGAATATTGTTCATTTCCGCGATGCATTCATGGAAAAGATCATGAAAAATACTTATAGCGGTTATCTTGCCGCAGAGCCTGTTCGTGTTTTTCTGAATGGCCAGGATTGGGGAGTATACAACTTACACGAAAAAAATAATCATAAGTGGGTTGAAACAAATTTTGAATTGGAGAAAGGAGAATATGATTTTCTTTCGGAAGAAGGGATCGTTATGTCAGTTGTGGAAGGAAGTGATAAAGATTTTTGGGAATTGTATGATATAGCTACCGGACAAGCTCCTGAAACAGATGAGTATTATAATCAGGTAAGTGCCAGACTTGACCTTAAAAATTTTAGCGATTATTTTATAGCTGAAACATACTATAACAACGGTGATTGGATCGGAGACTGGACTAATAACATAAAATTATGGAGACCAAAATCCGAAAATGGACGATGGAAATACGTATTGCTGGATCTTGATTTCGGAATGGGTCTGGTTGGAAATGCAACAGATAACCGACTTGAAATAGCCAGAAATCCTGCAGCCTTTAGTCATAGTTCAGAATTATTCGATGCTATACTGGAGAACCCTAAATTTAAATCATACTTTATCAATCGCTATGCAGATCTTTTGAATACTATTTATCTGCCTTCAAATGTTGAAAGTGTAATGCGATCGTTCAAAGATTCCATGATAACGGATATGGTATATCATTTTAATAAATGGACGAACGATACGGTGATATGGAATTTTAATATTAATAGAATGATGTCTTTTGCTTCTCAAAGACCGGATCTGACAAGAGACATGATCAAAGATCAATTCGGACTCAATGGAAAGGTCTCTCTTACTTTACAGACCAACCCTCCACTGGCCGGGAGGATTGAAATAAATACCATCACTCCCTTATCCTATCCATGGGAAGGCATTTATTTTAATGGTAATCCGGTGACGGTGACAGCCATACCAAATCCCGGTTACACTTTCGATCATTGGACTGCAAGTCCCCTTGCAGGTAATACTACAGAGCAGCAAATCTCTTTGAATTTCACATCCAACGATGTTCTTACGGCTCATTTTACAGGAAATCCGACCGATCCCAAACTCAACGTAAGTGAATTCAACTACAATTCACATTCATCGATAGATTCTGAAGACTGGATAGAACTTAATAATTATGGAAATACGGAACTGGATATTTCAGGTTGGAAAATCAGAGATGAAGAAGACCACAATTCTTATACTTTTCCAACAGGGACCAAAATTGCTTCCGGCGGCTATCTTGTTGTAGCAAGAGACACATGTGCATTCCATTCGATCTATCCTGATGTGAGCAACTTTGTCGGACCATTTGGATTTGCCTTGAATAATTCCGATGACGAGATACGTGTATATGATTATTTAGATCAACCGTATTTATCATTGATATATCAAACACAACTCCCGTGGCCCGTAGAAGCGGATGGTGACGGTTATACTTGTGAATTGCAAAACAACTCAACTGATTTAAGTAATGGAAGCAACTGGGCCATAGGTTGCTTTGGAGGTTCACCCGGAAGATCTTCTAACAATGTACTTGCTTTTAACATCCGAATATCCGGAGAAAATTTCTTTTGTTCTCAGGATGTTTGCCAATTGAACGCTCTTGAAATATCAAATGCATTGTATGAATGGTCATTCAATGGTGATCTGATTGACAATGCAAATTTACAATACTATGCTGCATCCGAAACAGGTCTTTATTCTGTCGAACTCTCGATTCAAAATTGTTCAGGACAATCCGAAATAAAGGAGGTTATTGAGACGCAATTGTCAGTAGCTCCAAAAATTACCGGAGGAAGTCGTTGTGGCCCGGGCTCGGTTCTTCTAATGGCCAATTCTGAAGAAGATGTTAGCTGGTTTGAATCGATCAATGGTGAAGCAATCTTCACCGGCAATTTATTTCTTACACCGGAATTAAAAAATCACAAAAGTTATTTTGTGAGAAGTGGAGATGTTTGTCCGAGTGAAATGATTGAAGTTGAGGCAAAAATCAGGAATGAATGCGAATCTGAAATAGCAATATACCCAAATCCTTCCTCAGGTGGGGCTTCTTTAATTTTACACTATGAAAATCTTGAAGCAGGAAATGGTTTAGTGCAGATAACTGATTGCTGTGGCAAAGTATTGCGAAGCTTTTCTATGGAATTTTCTCCATACAGATCTACATATGATCTGCCTATACTTGATTTTCCACAAGGCGCTTACCTTGTGAGTTTATATCAGAACGATTTTGTTTATGTCACAAAAATGATAAGGCAGTAAATCCGGCTTTAAATTTTACTGATCAAACCGCTTTGTTCCATTCTTTTTATTTCAGCCTTGCTAAGTACAGATCTGTTAGTTTCCAACCATGCTTTCAATTCAATCATGAGATCGGGATACTTTTTTGCTAAATTTGAAATTATGGAAATTGAAAATGCCTTGACAGCGATTGCCTCATTATTATCATGTATCAGCTCAAAACACTTGCTCACAACACTTGATTCATACCTGGACGGGATATCAAGATATTGAAGTACACGAACAAGGTTTCGCTTCAATGCAGGATGAACAGGCTTTGACAACAAAGGAAGTAATCGTTGCAAATGTGGCACAATTAATTCAGGATACTTTTCTCCGTGTGTACCTAAAACCCAGGCAGCTCTTTGAGCAATTACCGCATCCTTATCCAACACCAGATTTACAACTTTAGCAAATCGTTCCCGATCTCTTCCAATATACTTGCCAATTCGTAATGTCAGTGCTTTAGTATGTTCTTTCCTTAAGGCCTCGGCAATATTCATGGGTTATTATTTATATCTTTTACCGATCACTTCCAGGTACGCAGAAATATCATTATCATACTTTGTCTCTATTTCCTGTAACATCTCTTCTTTTTGAGAATCATACCGAATAAAACTAAGAAAGTACGTATTATTCGGCAAGCTCTTCTCAAAAGATTTTTTATACCTATGAGGAAAATGAAAATTTATTGTATCCAGAGATTTTACAATCTCAGTCATTCTATCTTGTTTAAATTTTTGTTTCAATGGCTCTTCCAGGTTTTCTATCCTTCCATACAAAGTATCAAGAATTGCAGCGGCTCTTAGCATGTGCTTACTATACATATCTGTATCTTCTTTACGCAACAGATATTCCTTCAATTCTGATGAATCATCTCCAAACCGAGAACTAAGAAACTTTATAGCTCCCACTTCTCCTATAACGCTGGCCAGATTTTCATTAAAATTCACATCACTTTTCACATACAGAGTAGTATGTGTCATTTCATGAATTATCAATTCAGCAAGACTCCCATCAGAACGTTTCAACATTCCTGATAGTATTGGATCTTTAAACCAACCGAGAGTACTCCATGCGCTCACGGGACTAAGGTCAGTATCATAGCCTGCATTGCGTAAAATATCTTCCTCCTCTTTACCTTTCTCTTCTTGAAAAAAACCTTTGTAAGAAACTTCACCAACAACCGGAAATTTCCAATGGTAAGCAGCCAATTTAAATGGATCACTTGCTGTCAGCACCCATAACAAGGGTTTGGACTGTTGATCATAAAAACTCGTATAATTTTCAGAATCCTTCAAACCAAGTGAATCGGCCGCAAAACGTCTAATCTCCTCAATAAATTTCAACCTAAGCTTTGTACTATCGGAAACCTGTCCATCATCCATAACCTCTTTCACAGGTCTGGAAGAATAAACAATATTTATTTGCCCTTGCAGTTGCATCCATCCGTAAGCTACAAGCTCTCTGTTCCATAGCGCCCAAATTAGTGCAAGAAAAAATAAGATGAATAGAGTTTTTAATCCATACCCGATGAACCTTCTCATACAATCCTTTTACCTTCTTTTTTACCTGTCATTTTGGTACAGGAATTTGAACAATTCATTAAAAGGATCAGCTAAGTCCTGCTAATTGTGCTTCAATGGCTTTTATCTTTGCCTCGGCATCTGCCTTCTTCTTCATTTCATTCTCTACAATCTCAGGTTTGGCATTAGAAACAAATCGTTCATTTGCAAGTTTAGACTGAACAGATTTTAAAAAACCTGTATTATAATCGAGTTCCTTTTTCAGTCGTTCCCTTTCTGCCGCAACATCAAAATTATCGCGCATTGGAATATAAAACTCAAAATGACCAATGATAAAGCTTGAGGCATTCTCAATTTTCTCAGGAGATCTTTCAAACTTGTCGAGATTGGCAAGCTTAAGTACCATTCCGTTAAATCGATCATCGAATTTAGCAGCAGACTTAACAAAGAGAGACAATTGTTCTTTGGGTGAAATATTTTTCTGCACCCGTATATTTCTGATCTGTGTAATAAGTTCAGAAGCAGTGTTGAAAGACGCTAACAAATCTGCATCAACTTTTTGCGGAACAGGCCATTTCGCGTGAATGATACAATCAGAAGAACGATTCACATCCAGCAAATGCCATAATTCCTCCGAGATAAATGGCATGAAGGGATGAACAACTTTTAGAAGTTTTTCAAAATTTAAAATTGTTGCCTTGTAGGTAACCGGATCAACAGGCAGGGAGTTTCCATCCACAAACTCAGGCTTAACCATTTCTAGGTACCATGCACAGAAATCGTCCCACACCAATTTATATGTTGCCATCAAAGCATCACTCATTCTGTATTTCGAATAGTGATCATTAATTGCTTCCAACTGCTCGTCAAATCGATTATTGAACCATTCTACAGCTATTGCATTTTGATGATCTTGCTTCATTGCAGAATCAACTTCCCAGCCTTTTACCAGGCGGAATGCATTCCAAATTTTGTTTGCAAAATTCCTGCCCTGTTCACAGAGTGACTCATCAAAGAGCAGATCATTTCCTGCAGGAGAAGAAAACAACATCCCTACACGGACACCGTCAGCACTATATTTAGCGATAAGGTCGAGTGGATCAGGAGAATTACCCAGTGACTTCGACATTTTTCGTGCTTGTTTATCTCTTACAATACCTGTCAGATAAACATTTGAAAAAGGCTTCTTGCCGGTGTATTCATAACCGGCAATAATCATCCTTGCTACCCAGAAAAATAATATCTCAGGCGCAGTGATCAAATCATTAGTAGGATAATAATAATTAATATCCTTGTTCTTGGGATCTTTAAAGCCATCGAAAACCGAAATCGGCCACAGCCATGAACTAAACCAGGTATCCAATACATCCTCATCCTGACGAATATCTTTCCCGCTATAATTTGACGAAGGATCTTTCTTCCTGAAAAGTTCAAGAGCCTCCTCTTCCGTTTTGCAAACAACAAATGACCCATTAGGAGCATAAAAGGCAGGAATTCTTTGTCCCCACCAAAGCTGTCTGGAGATACACCAGTCGTGTACGTTCTCCATCCAATGCTTGTAGGTATTAATAAACTTCTCAGGAATTAATTTGATCTCGCCATTCAAAACATTATCCAAAGCAGGCTTAGAAATGTCGCTCATCTTTAAGAACCACTGCATAGATAACTTTGGTTCAATCACTGCATCTGTACGTTCGCTATAGCCGACCTTGTTTTTATAATCATCTGTCTTGACAAGATTTCCCATTGCATCGAGATCCTTCACGATCTTTTTCCGCACAATGAAGCGATCTTCACCAATATAAAATTTTGCATTTGGACTCATTGTGCCATCATCATTGATGGTATCAATAACTTCCAATCCGAACTTTTGGCCAATTGTATAGTCATTAATATCATGCGCCGGGGTGATCTTCAATGCACCTGTACCAAATTCAATATCTATGTAGGTATCAGCAACAATTGGAACCGGACGATTCACCATAGGAATAACGGCAAACTTACTTTGCATCTTTTTGTAACGATCATCATCAGGATGCACACAAACACCGGTATCACCTAAAATTGTTTCAGGACGAACTGTTGCAATTTGAATAAACTCATTACCGGAAAAAGACTTTTCACCAACTTTAACCGACCATGAATCCCCGTCAATAATCCATTCCGAATTTCCCTCTTTCAAAAGTTTTGCAAGATCCGCATCCACGATAGCATAGCGAACATAGTAAAGCTTTGAATTAACTTCTTTGTAAATAACTTCTTCATCACTTAAAGCTGTTTTGCCTGCCGGATCCCAGTTCACCATGCGAACACCACGGTAAATACTTCCCTTATTGAAGAGGTCAATAAATACAGAAATGACAGCATCGCTAAGATCATCTTCCATCGTAAAGCGAGTACGACTCCAGTCACAAGAAGCACCAAGTTTTTTTAATTGATCGAGAATGATGCCACCGTACTTCTCTTTCCATTCCCATGCATACTTTAAAAACTCGTCACGCGTGAGATCCTTTTTACTAATCCCCTTTTCTTTCAGCATTGCAACCACTTTTGCTTCTGTAGCAATCGATGCATGATCCGTTCCCGGCACCCAGCAGGCGTTCTTTCCCAACATTCGAGCACGGCGAATGAGGACATCCTGGATGGTATTGTTTAGCATATGTCCCATATGCAATACACCCGTCACATTCGGTGGAGGGATGACTATGGTATATGGCTCTCTTTCATCCGGAACAGATTTAAAATAACCATGCTCCATCCAGTAGGTGTACCACTTGTCTTCAACCAGTGAGGGATCGTATGTTTTGGCGATTTCTTTCATAAAAAGGGCGATTGAAGGGGGCAAATGTATGGAAAAATTAAAGAATCTGAAGTTCAAACAGCGCAATAAGAATTAATAAATTATTGCGTCTTTGATTTTTACAAGCAAAACAAAAAATCAATCGTGAAGAAAATTCAGCATTTGATTTGCATTTGGATTATTACTTAGCATTTGGATTGTAATCCATGCGTATCCTCCACTCTTTTGGGAAATAATTGTTTACTCTGTTGTCCAATACTTTTATCCAGCCAAGAGGAAATGACCCATACTGTGCCAGATTCCAGCCTTTTTCTGCACCCCGGCATTCTACATTTTCACACCGGAGATAACGAATTGCATCCTGCTTAGAAAGTTCAACAGCAGGAAGACCTTTTCGTAGAGATGTGCTCAATGCTATATCATGTTCCGGCACAGGTTTTTCACCCTTTATTTCTCCTAACCTTATCCCCGCTTGACGGATGTAAAATCTTTTTTCCATGAAGTAAAACAGATCAATCATTTCAGCCGGAATGGCAAACAAAATATTGTTCTTTTCAAATGGAGAAAACAGTTCCGGATGTTCCAGGTAATTCAAAAGAAATTCTTTTTGACCCCAACTTGATTGTTGACGTTTTGTTTTTTTAAGCTCCTGTTCCCGGCCGTCACTTTTTCGTACGGCACTGATAAAAAAACCTTCACCGTCCACATACACCGGATAAAATCTTAATCCCTGTCCACTGTTGATTATACCCTTATGTCTATCATTCAAATCAAGCAGTTCTGCATTATGCAAACTTATCAATCTTTCAATCTGCTCTTCATTCTCACAGGTTTCAAAGGTACAGGTACTGTAGATCAATATACCTCCGGGCTTAAGAAGCCTGAATGCATCATCCAGAATTCCATTTTGGCGAATGACACAATTTCTTACGACATCAGTACTCCATTCATTGGCACTAACAGGATCACGGCGAAAAAGTCCTTCTCCGCTGCAGGGTGCATCAACCACCACAAGATCAAAATAACCGGCCAGTGAAATAAAGTCCTTCACTTCATTTTGTGTCACGATAACATCCGGCCTGCCCCATTTACAGATGTTCTGACGAAGTACTTTATTTCTGTTTGGTATAATTTCGTTGCTCACCAAAACACTTCCTTCAGGTAGCAAGGAAAGCAAGTGTGTTGATTTACCACCGGGCGCAGCACAAAGATCAATTGCTCTGACAGCTCTGTCCGCAGAAAAATATTGTTTGAAAACTGACTCCAGGAACATCGAACTGGCCTCCTGAACATAATAACAACCGGCATGGAACAAAGGGTCTAATGTAAACGAAGGCCTTCGTTCAAGATATCTTCCATCATCACACCACGAGACTTTTTTTTCATTATAAAACTTTCCACCTGCTTTGAAAGGATTGAGGCGCACAGAAACAGGTGCAGCTGAACTCAGCCCTTCAATAAATTGCGGAAAATCGTCTGCAAGCATTAAACGCATATTATCCAGAAAATCCGGTGGCCAGGCTTGCATGCTTATAAAAATTCCGTTTTAAATTATATACTTGTTACATCTTACCCATCCTATACAACTCAAACTTGTATTTGATGTAAACACAAAAATCATATTGCGTGGCAGTCTTCATAAAATGCTCCGGCACATTACAGTAGTCAACGAAATCATCAAACTCTCCGGCATCAAGATAAAAGATATCACTGGCAACATAATTAGCCAGTAACTCTTTCAGCAATTGTCTACGCTTGTCGTTATTTATTCGCTCGGCATTGTGGCGCCGCAACTGTTCAAACTTGCTGAACTCCTGGTACAAAAAAGTAATCGGACTATTCAAAGCATCGGCTCCTCCGATCTGAAGATCCCTTTTCCTGTAACCCAGTCTTTCAATATCACTGTAAATTTTTTCAAGATCTCTCGCTGAGAAAATTACTACCTCACGTAAGTTTACATTTAATTTCGTCAATGCAACCTCCAGGTAGTATGAATCCTTCAATGTTGAGTCATAGACTGTAATCCTTCTATATTCATAACCGGTAGATGCGATCAAAATAGTATCAGTTCTGTCTGCATTAATTGAAAATGTTCCATCGGCTTTTCCAAATACACCTTGTCCGCTGTTCAAATTAATGATCATCAGATCATCAAGTCGGCGGCTCGCATCCTTATTATCGAAAGCATAACCGGAAATATGAACAGTTGTTTCGGTGACTTGCGCATTCACTTGTTGAAGAAAGAAAGGAACCAGCAAAGAAAAAATAGTTCTTTTATAAAATGTCGACATATCAGGCAAAAGTAAATTATAATTATCAGAATAAGACTCTCTCTTTTGAAGATAGATTATTGAAGGGCCTTAAAGTTTTAACTAAAATCCAAGAAGCAAGCATTGTAGACTTAAACGTCCTCCATAGCGGTCTCACTAAAATTGATCTGTATCCAAAATTTAAGCTTGACAAAACCTTGGAAAAAGACTACTTTTGCATTCTTCAATTTCATTAAAAACCTTTAAATTTCAATCAAATGGCAGATATCGGAGATGCTCGTGTTGGTTCAATCCTTCGTTTTAACGGGGAATTATGTCTTGTTACGGAATATATGCACAGGACGCCCGGCAATTTACGGGCATTTTATCAGTTAAAGATGAAAAATCTCCAGACGGGGAAGATCGTCGAAAATCGTTTCAGAGCAGGTGAGCAGGTAGAGATCGCAAGAGTTGAATTTAAAGAAATGCAATATATTTTTCCGGAAGGTGAACATATTGTAGTGATGGACAATGAGACCTTTGAACAAGTGTATGTTCCTTCTCAGATGTTCGGTGATAATGGTAAGTTGTTAAAAGAAGGCATGACTGTGAAGATCGCATTCGAGAATGACCAGCCGATATCTGCTGAAGCACCGACATTTGTAGAACTTGAAGTCACCTATACCGAACCGGGAGTTAAAGGCGATACTGCTACCAATACTCTGAAACAAGCCACACTTGAAACAGGTGCTGTTGTTAGTGTTCCGCTGTTCGTAAACATAGGTGAGGTCATTAAAATTGACACAAGAGACTGGAGCTATACGGGCAAAGTGAAATAATTGCCATTTCAATTTTGTTTAGCTCCATTACGTTCTCATCATTATGAAAAAATCCGGCGGCCGTAAACCTGAAAGTTTTATCAAGCAACCTAATTTTCCTGGAGGAAACAAGGCCCTCGATCAATTTATCAAATCCAATTTACGTTATCCGGAAGCAGCTCTTGAAAATAAAATAGAAGGAACTGTCTCTGTAAATTTGGACATTGACGTTTTTGGCGATGTCATAGACGCAAAGGTGAAACACAAAATTGGTTATGGCTGTGATGAAGAAGCGATAAGAATTGTCAAGCTGCTGAAGTTTGAAAAAAAGAGGTACATGGGTATGAGAGTTGTGTTTCATCGTACTCTCAATATCCATTTCCGTTTGACAACTGCCTCAAGGCTACCGGAAAAATCTGAGACCATTAAATATAATTATACAACAAAACCTCAGGTTAAATCCGGTCCTTCAGATCGTCCTGCGAAAGATAAGGGTGGAGAAACCTATAATATAAGCATCAACCTGGAGTAAGATCCGTTGATCAGAAAAATCAATGTAAATTGAATCATTGATCAAAATTTTTCATTGAACATTTTTAAACTTTCATGAATATGGTTTATAGAGAAGCAACGGTGAATGACATTGATCAGATGCATACAATTCGGTTGGCTGTCCGGGAAAACATACTTGTGAATCATTCACTAGTCACCTCCGAACACTATATTAAGCTGATATCAAAAAATGGAAAAGGCTGGGTTTGTGAAAGCGATTCACGAATTGTTGCATTTGCAATTGTTGACTCAGTAAAGAAAAATGTTTGGGCGCTCTTTGTTCATCCGGAATATGAAGCAAAAGGTATTGGAAAAACCATACACAAAATCATGCTCGATTGGTATTTTTCTCATGATGATGAATCTTTATGGCTGAGCACCGATGCAAATACGAGAGCCGATCATTTTTACCGACAATGTGGATGGAAGGAATTATTCAGATTTGGTAAAAACGAAATTAAGTTTGAAATGACGGCTCAATTCTGGAGAAATAATTCCTCACAAATCAGACCATGAATTAGAGGTATCAATCCAACAATTCGACAGAAGGAACAGGTACATTTTGTTTCGATAAAAACCATTCATCTAAGTACCGGTTAAGAATTTCGGATTTAATTCTTGCTATCCGGTGGCATTACTGAATACACATTCATTTGTTGAAAGATAACACAATACTCAGTTTACTAAAACCTGAACTTACTACCTTTGCAGCATGTAAATTTTTGTTTCTTAAACCAACAAAGCATGAAAAAAATTATACTTGTATTCTTATTATTAATTAACTTCAATTCATTCGCTACCATTCATTCAGTAACTTCACTGGCTGATGCAGGTGCAGGATCATTCAGAGATCTTGTCGCTTCCGCTCTCTCAGGAGATACAATTGATTTCACGGTTGCAGGTACGATCATTTTAACCAGCGGAGAGGTCACTATCGGAAAAGACCTGGTCATACTCTCGACGGGTGTTGCAAATCTCACACTAAGCGGAAATAGTGCCTCCGGAATTTTAAACATCACTGACGGCAAAGTATATATTGAAAGCGTGTTGTTCGAGAATGGTGTTAAGAGTAGCGGATCAGGCGGTGCAATTAGTAATTCTTCCACAGATACATTGACAATCAACAAATGTGCATTCATTTCCTGCTCCGCCGGTTTTGATGGAGGTGCAATTGTTACTGATGGTTCTTACTTAAATATATTATACACCACTTTTTCAAACAATCATGCGGATTTTGATGGCGGTGGTATCCGTATCAACAATGGCACAGTGTACATTTACAGTTCAACATTTAACGGAAACACTACAGGATTGTCAGGCGCAGGTATACGTCTCGTCGGTGGAACATGTAAAGTGATCAACAGCACACTCTCAGGAAATACGGCTTCACTTAACGGTGGTGGATTTGAAGGCGATCTGGACATGATCAATTGCACCATTACCGGTAACTCAGCTCAGAACGGAGGTGGTGCAAAGCCTGCAAATTCAAAAATGAAAAATTGTATCGTGTTCAACAACTCTGCTTCCGGTGTCGGTCCGGATCTTGATGGTTCGATCAGTTCTAACGGAAATAATCTTATAGGAAATTCTTCCGGCAGCGGTGGTTTTGTTGCCAGTGACATCCTTGCTGTTGATCCTTTGATAGATGTATTAGCTTCGAATGGCGGGTACACAAGTACACATGCCCTGATGAGCACCAGCCCTTGTATTGATGCCGGTGGATGCAGCTCTGCTCCAAAAACTGACCAAAGAGATGAACCGCGCATCGGCCTTCCAGATATTGGCGCCTATGAATTCGGTGGTACACCATTTGTCGTTAATCAGATTATTGATGAAATGTGTAGCGGCAGCACTCTCATCTTCGGAACACAAACATTGGATACTGCAGGTATTTTTACTGAAATATTTGTATCTGCCGACGGATGCGACTCTACCGTAGAACTCAGCTTATCATTGATCCCGGTCTACAACGAAACAACAAGCGAAATGATCTGCTCCGGTGACAGCCTGACCTTTGGATCGCAAATTCTTACCGGTGATGGTGTGTACACAGAGACATTTACCAGCTCGCTCAACTGTGATTCAACTGTTGAACTCACGCTCACTGTAATCGTTCCGGATATAACTGTTACACAAAGCGGAAAAACCCTCAGTGCAGCTGCTTCATCAAGTTCTTACCAATGGATTGATTGCAGTACCAATCAGATCATTCCGGACGATACGAATCAGGTCTTTACTGCAATGGCCAACGGGGACTATGCCGTGATCGTAACAGAAAATGGCTGTACTGATACCTCAGCTTGTTTTAATGTGACGAATGTAAATGTATTGAGTCTGCAACAAGAAAATAACATTTACATTTACCCGACCACCGTTGACAATAAGCTAAATATTAAGTTTACATCAATTCAAACAGTATTCACCGTAAAAGTGATAGACCTGTTGGGTAAAGTTCTTGTAGAAAATCAGTACAATAATAGTATGCAGGAACAACTGGATGTGCAGGAGTTAAAAACCGGAAATTATTTCATTCAAATTGAAATTGATAACAACACCTCCATACACAGAATTTTCAAGAATTGATATTAGGGATCAACAAACAAAAAAAACCACGACTCTTATGAGCCGTGGTTTTTTTGTGATCTACTTCCTAGTGCCTTTGATCTCGCTATATATTTCATCGCCATGATGATGAAAATGCTTTGACCACATTCTATCGTATGGTTCTCTTGCTTTCTTGTCCGGCCATAATTTCTTTTCATTCGCATCATCAATCTCGAAAGCGGCTTCCATATCGGCAAGGCTCTTGTATTCAAAAATAAAAACATATTCTCTGCTGTCGGAAGTGAAGTAATGGCTCATGGTTCTTGAACTAAGCAATTTTTCATTTTTACCGGCAACGTTCTCATGGTAGTACTTTTCCAATGAATCAGCCTCTTCCCTGCTGATATCAGGGCCTGTGTTTCGGTCCAGGTCTGGATCACAAAAATGTGCGGATCTTCAGCATCCTGTGCTGATGAAACAAACGAGTCTGCGGAGAGAAGAACTCCGAGAAACAGCGCAAAAAGACAAATGTTTTGTTTTCATGGTTCTGTTTTTGGGTTAGATAATAAAATATATACTATTAGCGTAGGGTAACGATTATAGCAGTATACAAAAATTAAAAGAGGAAAATGGACGATTTTATTCTGAAAAAAAAGCTTGTGTTTTACGTTCTCAGTAACTAAATTATCAATTTGTGTTCATCACCAAGATTCTGCTGAAAACTGTTGAATGATCTTCATTGCGTCCGGAGGACGCAATGAAGATCCAAACACCCAAGGCAACTGTCAGCCCGAATTAGCGCAGCGAAATAAGGGCTCTCCACAATTCGCATTGGGATTATCAACTTTTTTCTGTTCTGAACAAACGAATTGTACACAACAAGTAAGTCGTAAATTTTTTTCAACAAAGGGAAAAGCAGAATGAATTAAGCGTACCTTTTAACACATGAAACAACATTTAATTTTTGCTCTCATCCTGTTGCTTAACACCACATTGACCGCACAGGTCATTCCTTCATCACGAACAACTCTATGGTCAGCTACGGGTTATCCCGATAGTATTCCTGAGCCGGGAACAATACTCGATGTTACAACATTCGGTGCTGTGGGTGACGGATTGACGGATGATCACAATGCCGTTACAAGTGCCATAAGCGCTTTGGGCGGTCTTCAGGGTATGATCTATTTTCCTCCCGGTGTATACAAAATAGGAAGCACGCTGAATCTTCCGGATAGTGTCATACTCAGAGGCTCTTCTTCAGACTCCACACACCTGATGTTCGATCTGCAGGGTGCAGTGGCAAACTGTATCAATATTACCGGCAGTATAAGTAGTGGGTTTGATACAATTGTTTCTGCTTTACAGGGTGGAAATATTATCAGCGTCCTTGATCCGAATCCGTATCAGGCAGGTATTTACCTTGAACTGCTTCAGGATAATGGCTCATGGGATACGCAACCTGTTTCATGGGCAGATAACTCCGTTGGACAGATCATCCATGTACTCAACGTTACTCCTTCCGGTGTAGGAGGAAGTATAGAAACCGAAAATCCTATCAGAGGTGAATATGCCAATGGTGTCTGGGGAACAAACGCCCGCATCAGGATCATCGAACCTGCAACCGAGGTCGGGATAGAATGTTTACAGATAAGTCGTGCCGATAGTGTACACACCGGAGTTTGCTTCAATATATATTTCAACTATGCCGTTAATTGCTGGGTACGCGGAGTGGAGAGTTCTAAAAGTATCGGAAGTCATATAGAGATTGATGCATCATCAAGAATAAGCATCTTTGGAAATTATATTCATCATGCTTATGAATATGATGGCTCTTCAACACATGGTTATGGTATCACCTTATTCAATCACACAGGTGAATGTCGTATCGAAAATAATATCATAAAGCATCTTCGTCACTCCTTCTCCTTCCAGACCGGAGCAAACGGAAATGTCACTGCCTATAATTACAGCCTTGAACCTAACCGCTCCGAAGTTCCCGCCGATTTTGGTGCAGATATCTCCATGCACGGTCACTTTCCTTTTGCCAATTTATTTGAAGGGAATATCGTTCAGAACATTCAGATTGATCAAACCTGGGGACCAAGCGGGCCATTCAATACCTTTTTCAGAAACAGAGCTGAACTTTACGGGATATTAATGACATCAGCTTCTGTTGAAAGTGATGATCAACACTTCGTTGGGAATGAAGTCACAAACCCAAATGTCTTAATGGGCAATTATATTCTTGCCGGAACAGGTCACATTCAACATGGAAATATGGTGAAAGGTACTCTCACTCCTGCCGGCACAACTCCATTAAACGATTCCTCATACTACTTGCTTGCCCCTCCTTCTTTCTGGGGTTCAACAGGTGCATGGCCTTCCATCGGTATTCCAAATTCTCCCGGATCCGGCATGAATCCTGCCAAAGCAAGATACCAGGCCGGTGGACAGTTGACTGTCTGCAGAGAAGATTTTACAACCAAAGTTTCAAGTAATGAGCACGGTGTCAATTTATTTTCAATCAGTCCAAATCCTTTTTATAATGAGTTGCAAATCTATTCTTCAAATCCAAAAGTTTCTTCCTCAACTATCGTTTTGAGAGACATTACTGGAAGGAAAATTATCGAAAAACAAATGTCAATTTTGCCCGGTAGTAATCAACTGCATCTCTCGCATCCTGAAGAGATCTCAGCAGGTCTATATGTTTTAAGCATTATTTCGTCAAACAATATTAAAAGCTTCAGGATTCTGAAACAATAGCAGACCAAATTTTTTTACCAGCCGGATTGTTCCTTCCTCTGCTTTATAAATTTAGTTCTGAAGACAAGATCCCAAAAGGTTGAACTTACACCAAATCCTCTTTGCATATCTCCGAAATGATGCAACATGTGATGTTGCTTCAATTTTAACCAGAATTTACTTTTGAAATTGTAATGATGAATGGCATAATGGCACATGTCGTAAAACAAGTAGCCGCATAAAAAGCCGCTGAAAAAAGGTGCAACCGATTGTTCCCCTAGAATTTTGTAGAATATGAAATAAAACAGAACAGCAAGCGGAATACTCACAGTGGGAACCATAACAAGTCTTTTGCTGTCACTAGGATAATCATGGTGTACCCCATGAAATATAAAATGAATCCTTTTCCCCAGCTTCCCCGGCGGCTCCCAGTGAAAAACAAAACGATGCAAGAGATATTCAGTAAGTGTCCATATAAAAACTCCGGCTATAAAATAAACCAAAAATGGAACGAATGAAATGTTGTATTGGATAATGGCGGTATAGGTAAAATATATAATTACCGGGACATAAATAAAAAGCGGAACCGAAAAATGAATCCGGGAAAGAGCTTCGAGCAGATCGCTCCTGAACATTCGCTCTGTATGGTCTTTGTTACTGATGAAGTTTTTTGCCATGAAACCTCATTAAAGGACCAAAGTTAATAATTCATCGGAAATTTTAAAATGAAATTTAAAATTTCCTAATCTATCGGATCAATGTTACTCTACCTACTACGATCTTCTCGCCAAATTTCTCCTCCTTCAGATCAACCCGATAAATATAAACTCCATTTTGTGCCGGAGTATGGCCCGGTTTCACATGTCCGGTCCATGCAGTATTTTCATCCCCGGTAAAAATGATCTGTCCCCAGCGATCATAAATAGTATATTCATAATCAATTAAACTAACACCGATCGGTTGCCAGGTTTCATTGAAAAAATCTCCATTAGGTGAAAAGGCGCTCGGAATAAATACTGCAATATCTTCTTTTACAATTATAATATATCGCAAAGTATCCGTACATCCATTGGATGAGACGGTTGTCAACTGAACCACATAGTTGCCGGCAGAATCATAAGTATGTATTGGATCTAATAATACGCTGGTGCTACTGTCACCAAAATCCCATTCCCAACTTACAGCATTGGCTGACAGATTTTGAAAACTGACAATGTTGTTTAAAGTAGACACTTCATCCGGAGAATAAGTCATTGCAGAAGTCGGACCCGGAAGCACAGGAAGAGTGAGAGAACCATAACCTGAAGTTGTACCACAATGATCCTTGACTTCTACTGTATAAACCTGTGATTGCTTCGGCTGCACTATGACCGTATCATTAATTTCTCCTCCGGGTGACCAATGGAAAGTATAAGGACCACCATCACCGCCTCCACCTGTAGCCGTCAGCATCACCGGTGTTCCCGGACATTCATTTCCGATACCATTAACTGAAACCGTCAATGGAAGATAATTTAATATTCGTATAAAGTTGGATGATGTATCGGCCATGGTCACACAAGGTGCATTTGATATAAGATGCATTTGAATGATATCATGGTCATTAAAATTATAACCCGTAAGTGCCAAAGATGTACTATCAATGACTTGTCCGTTCACCGTCCAGCTATATTGTGGTGCTGATCCACCATGCTGAATTTGTGATGTGATCGATACCTGTTGTCCCTCACATATTGTGTCTGAAGGATCCGCCGTGATCCTTACGGTTGGAGTAACATAGGGCAAAAGATTTACCCTCAGAATATTTGAATTTGCAGTTGGTACTAATGCACAAGGACTGTTAGAACTCAGACTTACCATTATCTCATCTCCATCCTGAGGCATATAGGAAAAACTGTCTGAATTATTTCCCTGATCAATTCCGTTTACAGTCCACTGGTATACAGGCATTGTTCCTCCATTTACCGGATTAGCAATCCAGTGTACGGTATCACCTACACAGGTGCCATTTCCTGTATTCACAATACTAACTGCAGGGTTGCTCACAGGTGAAACAGAAATAATTATTGAATCACTGTCTGAAGGTGTAATGGCACAGGTTAGGGAAGAAAATACTTCAACTCTTATCACATCCTGATCTGAAAGAGTAGAACTGTTAAAAACTGAGTCTGAGTTTGACAGTAACACATTATTCAAATACCAATGATAAACAGGGACTGAACCTGCAGCCGTGGCGGAAGCAGTGATGCTGACTAAATCATTCTCACAAACAATTGAAGATGGTGATGCCGTAAGGCTGACGGAAGGTGATGCAGCCGCCGTCACTGTAATAATAGACCAGCTTGAACTAATGTTGCTTAGTAAACAGTTATGACTTGATGTGAGACGAACACTGATAGAATCACCCGGCATTGGATTTGCCCTTAAAAATGTTGAATCACTACCAGCACCTCCACTAGCTACTCCATTCACATACCACTGGTAAGTCGGAGCAGGGCCTCCTCCATTTGTTTGTGCAGTAAAATTAACCGGATCACCCGGACAAACAGCACCCGATGGCGAAGGTGAAAGTGTTACAGTAGGTGTAATTCTCGGTTCAAAATTAACGCGGACACTGTCATTTGCACCAGAGCTACTCACACAGCTCAATGATGATAGCATACTTACACCAACAATTGAATCAGTACTGTTAATATTAGACGTGAATGAATTCATAGTTGCACCCGGGACGGCAACACCATTAATTGTCCATTGATATGCTGGCGCAGCTCCACCATTGCTTGGGTTAGCAACAAATGTTACGGGTGAGCCCGGACAAATACTTGTATCAGGACCAACACTGACTGAAGGACTTACTGCAGTACTGAAAACAACAAATAATGATGCAGTATCAACAGTAGGGTTTGAACATGCAGAATTGGAAGTCATCACAACCTGTACAAGAGATCCATTGATAAATGCATTACTCTTCATCGAATCGACAGCACCTGATTGAACCAGGATACCATCAATATACCAATCATAAAACGGGGCACTTCCACCATTTGTTGATGTCGCCAGAAAGCGCATCGTATCTCCCGGACAAATAGCGCCTGCCGGGGAAGAAGACATCCCAACTGATGCAGGAGTGACTGCGTTGACAGTAATATTCAATGTGGAATCAAAGACGCAAGAATTTGATGTATACTTTAATGTAATCGGATATACCCCGGCAATGGCATATTGAATTATAGGGGACTTATCATTTGTCGCTACGCCACCGGGCGCATCACTTCCGGGCATTGTCCAATCATACGAGGATACAGGACCTGATCCCAATCCAAGAAGTGTGACGGCTTGTCCGACACAAACAGGATTAGGGCTCACAGTAAATCCGGGATTATTGCGTGGGGTCACCTGTACCGTACTCGATCCTGTAGCAGTAGTTCCACATGCGTCTGTGACAGTAACTGTGTAATTCGTTGTTGAAGCGGGACTAACACGAATGGTATCATTGTTTGCTGCTGCAGGAGACCAAACAAATTGATGAGGCTGTACACCAAACTGAGTTACTGTGACGACATTGATTGAATCACCTGCACATACAATTTGGGTCGGGCTATTATGTACCATTTCCATTGTCCGTCCTTCAATCGTCATTGTCCATGGTTGAGAAGCACGAATACATGCGTTCCCACATACTACTGCAGGATCGTTATTACAACGATAAAAATGCAGTGTGAAATCTAAATTTTGAGGCGCACATTGTGGCGCAGGAATACATGAAGTAAAATCAGGTAGTGTAGTAAGGTTTAATGCGCCGCAATTAAAATTAGACAACGGAACAGCACAGGTAATAACACCGGGGGGAGCTGAAGGATAAGAACAAGTCCCCAGATCAACACTAAAACCTCCGTCTTGCGCAAAACAGAGACCTGTTGCAAAATATTCGAAGGATGTATAAATATTAGTTATGGTTGTATTTGCCGGTGTTGGTACGGTCATAAAATAATCACAACTGTTGGTCCAGCAAACAGGTGAAAACTGTGTTCCCGCAATTGTTGCCGCAGCTAATGAATTACTCGTCGTTACTACAGGATCAATTACGACCGGATATTTCGTTGCAGGATCATTCAACCAATTCACGGAAGTATATACCAACAAATTATTTGTCCGTTCAACACTTGTCAAAAGTTCTTGCCGCTGTGCATTATGAGAATTATCATATGCATAACATTTTTCAATAATAAAAACCGGAACCCTGTCAGCTTTTCCAATATGCAAATCACTATGTTGCATTGAATGCTCATCAATAAATTTCATACCATCAGGAAATTCAAGTTCTTGTTGCATCACAAGATAGCCATCCTGAAATTGAACAGGATGATTTAATATAAAACTCGTCTCCATAAAGCCGGTAGAAAAAGTAAATGCAACATCAATGCCCGGATAAAAATCCATGATGAGTAAACCATCATCTCCTGCTCTGTATTTTGACCAGTCTCCGTCACCCAGGGATGTACGTGTACCCTGTGAATCAATGTGGAAAAGTCTTAGGCCTTTATTGAACTTTAATTGGACACCATTGAATTGAACACTCGCAAAATGATCATTGAGGTTGAGGACAAATGGTGTCGGCTGTTGATCTGCTCTGAATAATTTCTTTACTAAATTATCAGGTCTTAGTCTGTAGTTGATCTCCCTCCAATTTCCTGCAGCATCCAAATAATTAATTGGTGAATAGGATTGTTGTTTAAAAAAATGCGAAGCATTAGACCCTTCCTTGATATAATACCTGTTATAAGCATCTCGTTTAGAAAGCAACTCAATACAATTGTGTTCAGGTGGCCCTTGAAAAGGTATGATGCCAAAATCAGGATGCGATTTATACTCTTTCGACAATTCCAAAAGCTCTGCGCTTACCTGAGGCTCCCTCTTTGTGAATCTCTCTAAATTTTTTTCCTGTATGCGTGTGTACTGACCTTGAACTTGCAAAGCTGACATCACCAGAACAATGAGGAATATTTTTTTCATTTTTAAGATCCACAATATTGGTATGGAAGATCTTGATGGTATTAGGAGATAAAATTAATCGAAATTGAATTTAGATCAGGATCCAAACGAGCTCTAAATCCAAAACTTTTAACGTAAAAAAGTGCCTCAGGATTCAAAAATAACCGAAATTTATCACAGAGAGAGCAGAAATTCCCTTGATTTCTGTATTTCGGTGTAGAGCACCTTGTCTTTTTTGATAAATGGCACTTCTTTCCTGAAAGCAGCAACAAACTCTTCAACCATCTCAGAGCTCTTCAATGGTCTTCTGAATTCAAGCCCCTGTACAGCAGTCATAAGTTCAATGGCAAGAATAGTATAAATATTCTCTACCACTTTGTATAATTTTGTTGCAGCATTTGCCCCCATACTTACATGATCTTCCTGACCATTTGAGGAAACGATAGAATCAACGGAAGCTGGACTGCAAAGTTGTTTGTTTTGACTGACAATAGAAGCTGCGGTGTACTGAGGGATCATAAATCCGGAATTTAAACCTGGTTCAGAAACCAGGAACGGAGGCAGTTCCCGAATCCCACTAATAAGTTGATAAGTCCTTCTTTCCGAAATATTCCCTAATTCCGATAAAGCAATTGCCAGAAAATCCATGGCTAATGACAAAGGTTGTCCGTGAAAATTTCCTGCAGAAAGGATCTTATCTTCCTTGGGAAATAAAGTTGGATTGTCGGTCACTGAATTAATTTCAGTGAGAAAAACATTAGCTGCATAGTTGATTGCATCGCGTGAAGCACCATGGACCTGAGGTATGCAACGAAACGAATATGGATCCTGAACATGCGCTTTCTTTCTTCCGATCAATTCACTCCCCTTCAAAATGTTTCTTATATTCTCTGCAACATCCATCTGACCCTGATGAGGCCTTATCTTATGAATCAGCTTGTCAAAAGGTTCCTGACGACCATCAAAAGCTTCGAGAGAAATAGTAGCAATAAAATCAGCAAGCGATGCAAGCTGATAGCTTCTCACAAGAGCATGAACACCGTATGCTGCCATGAATTGTGTACCATTCAGAAGAGCAAGACCTTCTTTACTTTGAAGTTCTATTGCGTCCCACTTCAGTTTTTTCAGTACAACTTTTGCAGTCTGAATTTTTCCCTTGTAAAACACTTCCCCTTCCCCTATCAAAGGTAAGCACAGATGTGCCAAAGGAGCCAGATCGCCGGAGGCACCTAAAGAGCCTTGCTGATAAACAACAGGGATCATATCCTCATTGAACATGTCGATCAGTCGATTCACAGTCTGTAGCTGAACGCCGGAATTCCCATAAGATAATCCCTGGATCTTCAGAAGTAACATGATCTTCACAATGTCGAATGGAACCTCTTCACCTGTTCCGCAGGCATGAGACATCACAAGATTCTTTTGCAACTGAGAAAGATCTTTTTCAGAGACTGATTTATTATACAAAGAACCAAAGCCGGTGTTGATCCCATAGATAGGATCTTTATGCTTCTTAAGTTTTTGATCGAGATAGGCACGACCAGCCTGAATAGCTTTTTTTGCTTCCTCAGAAAGTACAAGCTTCTGATCCTCCTGTAAAATTGATTCTATGGTTTCAAAATCGAGGCCGGCAGATGATATTTTATATTGACTCATAGGATAAAGGCTGTCTTTTACTTAAGAATTTGAACTAATTGATCCATGTTCACAAGCGATTGCTCTCCTGTAATCATTTTCTTTATGGTGATCACTCCCTTCTTCATTTCTTCAGAACCAATAAGAGCAACATAGGGGATCTTTTTTGAGTCGGCATAAGACATTTGCTTTTTCAACTTCGCATTATCAGGATAGAGCTCTGCAGCAATTCCATTCTTGCGAAGCTGATGAATGAGTCCCAGACAATATACCGCTTCATCAATTCCAAAATTCACAAATAAAATCCGGGTACGGGCTGCATTGAATTCCGGATAAGCATTAATTTCTGCTAAAACATCGCAGATACGATCAGCACCGAAAGAAATTCCTACACCTGATACATTCGGTAATCCAAATATTCCGGTGAGATCATCATAACGACCTCCGCCACAGATGCTGCTGTTGAACTCAGAACGTTTATCATCGACTTTCACTTCTATGATCGCACCTGTATAGTAATTGAGTCCGCGTGCAAGTGAGATGTCCAACTCCGGCATTCTGAATTGAGGATCCACTTTTTTTAATGTGTCGAAAATCATTTCGAGCTCTTCAATACCCTTCATTCCAATATCTGAGGCAGATAAGAATTTCTTCAATGCTTCAAGTTTTTGTTCGTTAGAACCTTTAAGCAGAAGAAGTGGCTGGATCTTTTCCAGTGCAGTCCTGTCAATACCCTTATTGATCAACTCTTCATTTACCTTTTCTTGTCCGATCTTGTCAAGTTTATCGAGAGCAACGGTGATATCAATAAGGCGCTCCGGAGCATTGATCACTTCTGCAATACCGGCAAGAACTTTCCTGTTGTTCAGCCTGGCAGAGATTCCAATACTCAGACGACGAAATACTTCATCAATAAGACGGATCAACTCCACTTCATTCAACAGCGAAGTACTTCCGATTACATCTGCGTCACACTGATAAAATTCACGGTATCTTCCCTTTTGAGGGCGGTCAGCCCTCCAAACCGGCTGGATCTGATATCTTCTGAATGGAAAAGTAATATCGTTTTGATGCAAGACAACATACCGGGCAAAAGGCACGGTAAGGTCATAGCGTAGTCCTTTCTCTGTTATATCAGACTGAGCAATTTTATCTTTTTTCTCCCTGATCTCATCAATAACAGGACCGGAATTTAAGATACGGAATAAAAGTTTGTCTCCTTCTTCGCCATACTTTCCCTCGAGTGAACTAAGGTTTTCCATCGCAGGAGTTTCGATCTCCTCAAAACCGAATTTTCTAAAAACATCTTTGATAATATCAAAGACATAATTTCTCCGGATCATCTCTCCCGGTGAAAAATCTCTGGTGCCTTTGGGAATTCCTGGTTTCATCATAGTTTAAAACAAGGCACAAAATACCGTATTTTTACTAATATCCGGATGTTTTGATTTGAACTCAATTCTAGTATATTTGTACTGATACACTTAGTTTAAATTTTTAGAAAACAATAAACCGTTTCATATGATTCCTTCACAATCTAATTACGTTATTCCCTCAATTTAGAAAAATAAAAAAAGCGACTTGCGCCGCTTTAAATGTTTTCACAACGGAATAATCCTTATTGTGAATTGCTTTAAATTGTACCACAAAGCAAATCAAAATAATTATAAAAATCAACATATATGAAAAAAATTCTTGGACTGGATTTAGGAACTAATAGCATAGGTTGGGCATTAGTTGAACAAGATTTTAATAATAGACAAGGAAAGATTTTAGGAATGGGAAGCAGAATTATCCCTATGAGCCAGGATATTTTGGGGGATTTTGACAAAGGCAACTCGGTTTCACAAACATCTGAAAGAACAAGGCTAAGGGGTATAAGAAGACTTAGAGAGCGGCACTTACTCCGACGTCAGAGATTGCATCGTGTACTGAAAATTTTAAGCTTTTTACCTGAACACTATGCAAAACAAATTGATTTTGAACGAAGGCTTGGACAATTTTTACCGGACAAGGAACCCAAATTGGCGTATAATGACAGAGGATTCATTTTTATTAAATCATTTGAGGAGATGCTCAATGATTTTCGTAGTCGATGTCCTGAGTTATTAATTGATAAAAGAGGTGAATCGCGTTTAATCCCATATGATTGGACAATTTATTATTTGCGAAATAAAGCACTAAATCAAAAAATAGAAAAGGAAGAATTAGCATGGATATTACTGAACTTTAATCAAAAAAGAGGGTACTATCAATTGCGAGATGAAGAGGAAGAAGAAAATCCAAATAAGTTGTCAGAGTATTATAGATTAAAGATCATAGATGTAATAATTGATCCTGAAAAGAATAGAAAAGGAGAAACCTGGTATTCGTTAATTCTAGAAAATGGATGGGTTTACCGAAGATCGAGCAAGACTTCATTGTTGAATTGGAAAGATAGGATCCGTGATTTTATTGTTACGACAGATTTGAATGAAGATGGTTCTGTGAAGAAAGATAAAGAAGGAAATGAAAAGAGAAGTTTCCGTTCACCCGGAGAAGAAGATTGGACTTTGCAAAAAAAGAAAACCGAGCATGACATTGGTGAGATGAATGTTACAGTTGGGACTTTCATTTATACTGCTCTTTTAAGGGGACCTCAACAAAAAATCAAAGGCCAGCTTGTTCGAACTATTGAGCGAAAATTCTATAAAGATGAATTAAAGAAGATTTTAGAAAAACAGATCGAGTTTCATTCGGAATTGCAGGATGAAAGTATATATAATGATTGTATTCATGAACTGTACAGAAATAATGAATCTCATCAAAATCTGTTAATGAGCAAAGATTTCGTTCATCTATTTATTAATGATATCATCTTCTATCAACGACCTTTAAGAAGTCAAAAATCTTCAATTGGCAATTGTACATTAGAGTTCAGGAAATACAAAGACAAGAACAGTCACGAGCAAACTCAGTATTTAAAGGCAATTCCCAAATCCAATCCTTATTACCAGGAGTTTCGTATCTGGCAATGGATGTACAATATTACTGTTTATAGAAAAGATGATAATTTCAATGTAACAACTGATTATCTAAGCTGTGTTAAAGATTGGGAAGATTTATTTGCATTTTTAAATGATCGAAAAGAAATTGATCAAAAAGGACTTTTAAAATATTTGATTGGACAAAAGGGGGTAAAGGGGAAAAAGTTGACTGAAGAAATCGAAAAATTCCGTTGGAATTATGTCGAGGATAAAAAATATCCCTGTAATGAGACAAGAACTAATATTATTCACAGGCTGGGTAAGGTTGAGAACGTTTCTGATAAATTTCTAACAAGAGAAATTGAACAGACACTGTGGCACATTATTTATTCAATCACAGATAAGGCAGATTTTGAAAAGGCTCTAAAGACTTTTGCAATAAAATTTGGCTTGGATACAACATCATTCGTCACCACATTCGTGAAATTCCCACCATTTAAAAGTGAGTATGGTGCATATTCTGAAAAGGCAATTAAAAAATTGTTGCCACTTATGAGAATTGGCAAATATTGGAATTGGGATAACATTGATGAAAAAACAAAAGAGCGAATAGATAAAATTTTAACCGGTGAATATGATGGTGGGATCAAGGAGCGCGTACGTGAAAAGGCATTACATCTAAAAACTACAGATGATTTTCAGGGACTACAATTATGGTTGGCTCAATACATTATATATGACCGCCATTCAGAGGCTTCTCTTGTTGGTAAGGGGAATTCATTAACTGACTTGGAAAAGTACCTTTTGGAATTTAAACAAT
>DAOQWA010000003.1:53630-138219 GCA_035341855.1 Bacteroidia bacterium | reverse complement strand
ATCCTTATGCTCTATATGCATATTAAGTTTAGCTGAGACTAAGTTGCGTCAAAGTAGAATTGCCCATTAACAATTATCCTTTTTGAGATTATTCTTTGGATTTTTTTTATAAATAATTTATCAGAATATCATGGAATTTTCGCTCTCAAAGTCTCTTGAAATTTTACAGCGAACACCTGTAGTTTTATCCGCCCTTCTTGAAAACCTTAGTGAAGAATGGGCAATGAACAACGAGGGACCGGAAACATGGTCAGCATTCGATGTTATAGGGCATCTTGTACATGGCGAACAAACAGATTGGATTGAAAGGACTGAAATAATATTGTCTGATGATCCTGACAAAAGATTCAAACCATTCGATCGCTTTGCACAATATGAAGACAGTAAAGGAAAAACGCTTAATCAGCTTTTGACAGAATTCTCATCGCTCCGAAAAAAGAATATTGACATCATACTTTCAAAGAACCTCAGGGAGTCGGACTTTGACAAAAAAGGAGTGCATCCTAAATTTGGAGAAGTTACTCTTGGTCAGCTTCTGGCTACCTGGGCTGTGCATGATCTGAATCATCTTGCACAAATTTCAAGAGTCATGGCTAATCAGTACGAGGCAGAAGTAGGTCCCTGGAAAGAATATTTGAGAATTCTTCAATCTTAATGATTATCCGACAAGCAATTATCGGTTTGGCTTCAAAATAAGCTGATTCAAAATTTAAGATAATTTCCCGCCTTAATTATTCCACCCAACTCTTATAGTAATCTCCTTTCATGATCGACACGCCATCTTTGGTGATCCAAAGTGGTTTGAAAGTATCGATCATGACTGCAAGTTCTTTTGTTTCTTTCTGCCCTATCCCCTTTTCAACGGTTCCCGGATGAGGTCCATGAGGTATACCTGCAGGATGAAGGGTGATCATTCCTCGGGTAACCGATTTTCTGCTCATAAAATCTCCATCAACATAATAAAGAACTTCATCGGAATCAATATTACTGTGATTATAAGGAACAGGAATGGCTATTGGATGATAGTCGTAAATTCTCGGAACAAATGAACAAATAACATAATTGTGCGCTTCAAATGTTTGGTGAATAGGCGGTGGTAGATGCACCCTTCCAGTTATAGGTTCGAAATCATGGATCGACAAAGCCCAGGGGTATAAATTTCCATCCCAGCCTATCGCATCAAAAGGGTGTGTTGCATACACGTAAGGATACATGTGACCTTCTTTCTTGATCAAGATACTAAATCGACCATGTTCATCATGGGTTTTCATATTCTGTGGTTTGCGAATATCACGTTCGCAGTAAGGTGAGTGTTCTTCCAGTTGTCCGTAAGCATTACGGTACCTTTTGCAAGTCTCCACCGCACTGAATGATTCAACAATAAGTAATCTGTTCTTCTCTGTTTTAAATTCTATCTGATATATAGTTCCACGGGGAATGAGTACATAATCACCATAAGCAAAACTTAACTCACCGTAAATAGTTTTCAGTAATCCTTCACCTTCATGAATAAATAATACTTCATCGGCATCAGCATTCTTATAAAAATAATCCTTCATAGATTTCCTTGGAGCTGCAAGCGAGATATGCAGATCATTATTGATAAGAACTGCTTTTCTGCTTTTTAAATAATCGTCTTCAGCTTTAATATCAAAGCCTTCAAAACTTTCATGCTTTAATGAATGTCGCATCGCAACTTCAGGCTCAACACTATATGGCTCACCGGTCTCAAGGATCATTGTCGGCGGATGGCAATGATATATGAGTGAGTACACATTACTGAACCCATGTGTTGACACAAGTTCTTCTGAGTAAAGCGTACCATCCTTCTTTTTGAATTGCGTATGTCTTTTAGGAGGGACCTCTCCAAGAATATGATATTGAGGCATAATAAGGAAGTTTAAGCTGTAAAATTAATCATTTCCGTTCAAAAGCATAATCCGGATTTGTAAGAATTATATGAAAGATATCATTTCAATTGACATTTCCATTTACAGGCTGTCAATTTCCTCAGCTACGGCCCTGACGTACCGGAATTCAAAGCCATTATGAGCATGCAAAATCAAAATTACTTTTTTCGGGAAATAACTTACAGTTGACAGGACTCTTCCGATTTCTGTCAACTTAATGCTTCATTATGCGCTTAATTTGTTCCAAACATATTAACAGGTCAAAAAGCCTTGAATAAACTGTACTAATTTCTAACACTATGAAAAAGTCGAGAATGCAGGTCCTTATTGAATTTTCTTCCCTGCTGTCGCAAATTCGCTCTAAAGGAAAGAGCATTACTAAAAAAGCCAGGTCTTCAACTAAAAAAGGAAAAGCTGCTTTATTGGTAGTACTTCTTTTAAGCATGGCAAGCAGTTCATTCGCTACACGATATTATTCGCGTACAAATGGAGGCGGCTGGACAGCCCCATCAACCTGGTCAACCGTGACCTATAACCATGCGGTTAATACAGGCACCTATCCTCAGGCAGGAGACGTGGTATATATTGCTGATGGACATACAATCTATATTAACAACAATGTATTTTGTACTACATTGAATATAGGTCAGGGAACTTCAGGTATCCTTGAGTATGCGTCGGCAGCAAATTACACATTGACTGTCAGTGGGAACGTGACACTGAATACAGGATCGAAGTTCTGGTATAATACAAATGTGAACAGATCTCATGCTTGTATAATCGGAGCCAGCTTTACCAATTATGGTATCGTAGATTTCTACCGTAATTCAGCACAGGCCGTCAACCTTACCATCAATTCTGCATACACAACCACGATCTCCGGTATCGGCACCTGGGATCTTTATACAGTTACCTTAAACAAGTCTGCCAGCACAACCGTAATGAATGTGAACGCGAACGGGTTTGAAACAGGAACTAAATTGTTTACAGGAACTCAAGGAACATTTGTTCACAACAACACAGGTGTTTATGCCATAAATCCCAGTTCAGGT
Organism: Bacteroidia bacterium; assembly: GCA_035341855.1. Classification (GTDB taxonomy): domain Bacteria; phylum Bacteroidota; class Bacteroidia; order AKYH767-A; family 2013-40CM-41-45; genus QQVM01. Next base: position 135,257 of record DAOQWA010000003.1, on the reverse strand, counting down.
AATTTTACGATCGGACCAAATATGAATTTTAAAATTCCTTTGGGACTGATGTGGTTCTCTGCAGTATCAACAGATGTTATTCTCCAGGGAGGATTATATGTGAACGGAGGAACTGTCCGCATAGGATCAAGTGCAGGTACGCAAGGATTAAGAACAGACAAAAACGGAACCGTGATACCATATCTTGAAGTCAGTTCCGGAACATTATTGGTTTATGGAGGAATTACATATGCAAGTACTGCATCAGCTGATCCATTCAGCTTCAGAATGACAGGTGGTACAATTCTATTGAATAATGGATCCACAGGAACTAACCGACAGGTATTCTATGTCAATGACAGGCCGGGAAGTATTTTTTATATGAGTGGAGGAACTATCTCATTGAGAAAACCTAATACTAATGGTCCGCTGACGTGGGACTTCTCAGTATGCGGAAACTTTGGATCAGTAACATCATTAGGAGGTGTCGTTGAATTCGGCGATAACTTTACTGCAACCGGATCTACCTTTAACTTCAAAGCATTCGCGAATCCTGTGCAACCGGTATTCAGAGTTACTGGTGCAGCTTCAAGGATCATCACACTCAAACCTTCATACAGTTCGACTTCAAACTTTCGACTGAGAGGTTTGCGCATTGAGTCAAACAAAATATTTGATATACGCTCTATCGGAGGAACTGCGGGAGACAATAAAACTATGACCCTGACAGCTACTGCCCTTGGAACTGATGCATTGGTCAATAACGGAACATTCATTGCCCGAAACAGCACTGTTACATTTAATCCTACCGGTGCTCAGGGAATCGGTGGAGCTCAGACCACAACATTCTATAACCTTGCCATAAATAATGCAAACAACATCACGCTCAACAGAGCAGCGAGTGTCAGCAATTATTTGAGTATGGTTAATGGAAGATTAATCACCACAAATACAAACGTACTAACATGCTTTGCCACGGCAAATGCAAACCTTGGATCAAATTCATCATATGTTGATGGACCAATGGTACACACCATTGCTACCTCAGCTTCAATCAACAAGACATTCCCTATCGGAAAATCCGGTGCCTATCGTCCGGCGGTTCTTACTATCAGCCATTTGAATTCAACTTCCGTTACTTACCGTGGGGAAGTATTTAATGCTGCTGCCTCCGGTTTGCCATATGGATTACCACCGACTATAGCGAACGTATCTAATGTTCGATACCTGAGATTTACACGTGCTCTGGTGAACAACTTCAACAATGGCAGAATCCAGATGTATTATGATTCTGATGACGGTGTTGCTGATAAGAACTCATTGCTTGTCGCACATGACGATGCTGTATCTATGTGGCAGAATCATGGTGGAATTGCAACGGCAAATTGGACAGGAAGCATAACTTCAAATGTCTTCAATAAATTCAACACCTATTTTGCACTGGCGAACCCTCCGGGTGGTGGAAATCCATTACCTGTAGAACTTATCAGTTTCAGGGCAACATTGAACAAGCAAAAAGTAGACCTGAACTGGACTACAGAAACAGAGATCAACAATGACTATTTTGTTGTTGAGCGTTCTGCAGACAATGAGAGCTTTACCGCGATAGGTCAGGTTGATGGTTATGGAAATTCTTCGCAAAGACATAATTACGACTATGAAGACCTTAAGCCATTGAAAGGAATTTCCTACTACCGCTTGAAGCAAACAGACTATGACGGACATGTAGAATACCTTCCTACAGTCGTTATAAATAACACGGCCCGGAAAGAACTGACCGTTTATCCTAACCCTGCTCCTGCTGCGAAGATCCAGGTAAGTTATGGTGACGATCAATTAAAATACTATGATATAACAGTACAGGATATACAGGGAAAAATAATTCCGGTTAACATCGAAAGGCACGAAAACGGAAATTTATCACTAAGTCTTGATGAATCCACTGTTACCAAAGGTGCTGTGTATTTTATTCGTGCCAACGATGGCAAAGAAAGCATTCAGCAAAAGGTGATCATATACTAAGATAGTTTTCATGGTTGATTAGTTTTATTGGTTAGATAAAAAGGGTCCTTGGTCGGACCCTTTTTTTTGTAATCCATGTGAAGGTTTCTCTTTCGGTCTTGGAATTGTCTGTTCTGACTATTGTTTTTTTCACCTTTCCACTCCTCTTTGCTTCATGTTTTGTATTTTAGCATCAAAATCCGGAAAGACATGAAACTAGTTAGTTATATTGCTGAAAATAGGGAAAATACAGGGCTTTTTTACAATGAAAAAGTGTACTCTCTTGCTGAAAACGCCAGGGCACTCTCACTTCCGGCACTTCCGTACGACATGCTTGCCTTTTTACAAGGTGGCGAAGCATTTATGGATGTTGCCCGGAAAATTGAAAATGCAGTTAAAGAAGGTCACAATGCTTTGGTTGTGGCAAAGGTAAATAGCAATGACTTCATAGCACCTGTTCCACATCCTACAAGCTGCAGGGATGGCTATGCATTCCGTCAGCATGTGGCTTCCGCCAGAAGAAATCGAAAAGTCGATATGATCCCTGAATTTGATCAGTACCCTATCTTTTATTTTACAAATCATAATGCCATTCAGGGACAAGGAGATATAGTGTGTATGCCTGATCATTTTCACAAACTTGATTTTGAACTGGAGGCGAGCATCGTTATAGGAAAAAAAGGTCGCAACATTACTGCTGCGGAAGCAGATCAATATATTGCCGGCTATATGATCATGAATGACATGAGTGCAAGAACATTGCAGATGGAAGAGATGAAATTGAATCTTGGTCCGGCAAAAGGAAAGGACTTCAGCACAGTCATTGGCCCCTGGCTGGTGACACCGGATGAGTTAGAACCATATAAAGTACCGGCAAAACCGGGACATACCGGCAATGCATATAACCTCACCATGAAATGTCGTGTGAATGGCAAAGAAGTCAGTAAAGGAAATTTAATGGACATGGATTGGACTTTTGCAGAGATCATTGAACGTTGTGCTTATGGTGTTGATATTCTTCCGGGAGATGTGATCGGTTCAGGTACAGTAGGAACGGGTTGTTTCCTTGAATTAAACGGAACGGGATTGCTCAATGACCCGACATTCAAACCACAGTGGTTGCAGGATGGAGATGTTGTAGAAATGGAGATAGATCATTTAGGACTGCTAAAAAATACTATTCGTAAGGATAAATCAAATTTCAGTATTCTTGCTTTAAAAAAAGAATCCCAGGTGGTATGAACTTAGCTTATATTAATTATTTTTATTTGAGTAACGTAATTATTAAAATAATCAATCACCGGCAAGAGAATGTCTGAAGTTAGTCCCCGTGTTATTAATGCCGAAGCGGAAAAGGATGAGATACTAAAAGCTTATCGTGCTCTTTTGCGTGCCTTGAAACCCTCACTGGGTAAGGGTGACAAAAACATGATCAGGCTGGCCTTTGACATGGCACTTGAGGCGCATAAGGATATGCGTCGCAAAACCGGCGAGCCCTATATCCTGCACCCGCTTGCAGTAGCTTTGATCTGTGCACAGGAAATCGGTCTTGGTCCGCTTGCGATAGTTTGCGCATTATTGCACGATACTGTCGAAGATACATACATGACTCTGGACGATATCCGGAGTTCTTTTGGAGAAAAGGCAGCGACAATTGTTGACGGTCTTACGAAAATATCCGGAGTCTTTGACAAAGGAACTTCATTACAGGCAGAAAATTTCCGGAAGATGTTGCTGACTTTATCAGACGACATCCGGGTTATACTTATAAAGCTTGCCGATCGTTTGCACAATATGCGAACACTGGATTCGATGCAGCGGGAGAAGCAATTAAAGATCGCTTCTGAAACAGCTTATCTATATGCTCCACTGGCACATCGTCTTGGATTATATGCTTTCAAGACCGAGCTGGAAGATCTTTCAATGCGCTATACTGAACCTGAAATTTACAAAGAAATAACCGACAGGTTAACGCAAACCAAAAGAGATCGTACAAGATTTATCAATGAATTTACAGTCCCTATCAAGGACGAATTAAATAAGCAGGGTTTTACCTATGAAGTAAAAGGCCGATCCAAATCGATTCACTCTATTTGGAGTAAGATGAAAAGACAAGGAGTCACTTTCGATGAGATCTACGATCTTTTCGCCATAAGAATTATCATCGATGCTCCTGAGGAAATGGAAAAGGCAATGTGCTGGAAAGCATATTCCATCATCACAGATTTTTACCATCCAAACCCGGACAGGCTGAGAGACTGGATCTCCACACCCAAGGCTACCGGATATGAATCGCTTCATACAACAGTTATGGGACCGGGTGGTAAATGGGTAGAAGTACAGATTCGTTCAAGACGAATGGATGAGATCGCTGAGAAAGGGTATGCAGCTCACTGGAAATACAAAGAATCTGCTGCTGAAACTGCCCTCGACGAATGGATCCAAAAAATTCGGGAGCTGCTTGAAAGTCCTGAAACCAACGCCCTTGACTTTATTGATGACTTTAAATTAAATCTATTTGCCGACGAGATATTTGTTTTCACTCCTACCGGTGATATGAAATCTCTTCCCTCGCAGGCTACCGCCCTGGATTTCGCATTTGAAATTCATACAGATCTTGGAAGCAAATGTATCGGAGCGAAAGTGAATCACAAACTGGTTCCTCTTTCACACAAGCTAAGAAGTGGCGATCAGGTAGAGATCCTTACCTCTAACAAACAAACTCCAAAGGAAGACTGGCTCAACTACGTTGTCACCGCAAAGGCTAAATCAAAAATCAAAGGAGCATTAAAGGAGGAAAAGAAAACTGTTGCAGAAGATGGAAAAGAAATTCTTCAGAGAAAATTCAAGCATCTGAAAATTCAATTTAATAACGACAACATTAACGAACTCCTCGCCTATTATAAAATTCCCAATACTCTGGAATTGTATTATCGAATAGCAAAAGGAGTTATTGACGTTGCAGATCTGCGTGATTTTGCCAATGAAAAAGGATCTATCAAAATCCGCACACCACAGCGGATTGAAGCTCATTCTCTTGAACAGATCGTGAAGAATGTGAGGGGCTCCAGTGACATGCTGGTCATTGGTGAGAACATGGAGAAGATCGACTATAAGCTCTCACCTTGTTGTAATCCAATTCCGGGCGATGACGTATTTGGTTTTATAACCATCAACGAAGGAATAAAAATACATCGGGTAAATTGCCCTAATGCAATCCAGTTGATGTCAAACTATGCATACAGGATTGTTAAAGCTAAATGGACAGGTCAGCAACAGATCGCCTTCCTGGCCGGTGTAAGAATGACCGGGATAGACGAGGTGGGTGTCGTAAATAAAATATCCAAAGTTATCTCGAGTGAACTGAAGGTAAACATGAGGAGCATTAGTATTGAGTCTAACGATGGAATTTTTGAAGGAACGATCATGCTTTTTGTGCATGATACACATCATCTTGACAAGCTCTTAAAAAAACTCAAGGAAATTCACGGTATTCTAACTGTTAGTCGTATTGACGGTGGTCGTAGTGGAGATCTGAATTAAAAATGGCAACTACAGCAATAAAAGCGGAAGTCAGGAAAGTCTTTACAGACTATCTGGAACAGCATGGACAAAGAAAGACGGCTGAGAGATTTTCCATCCTTGAAGAGATCTATTCTATGGATGAACACTTCGACATTGACTTTCTGTTTGTTCATATGAAGAAAAAAGGTCATAGAGTCAGCAGGGCTACTATTTACAATACAATAGAGCTATTGCTGGAAGCCAATCTGGTAACCAAGCATCAGTTCGGCAAAAATATTGCCCGCTTCGAAAAATCTTATGCCTACAAGCAACATGATCACCTTATCTGTGAGGATTGTGAACATGTATTAGAGTTCTGTGATCCCAGGATACAGCAGATCCAGAGCATGATGGGCGATATTCTTAAATTCGATATCACACACCATAGCCTGCATCTCTTTGGAAAGTGCAGGGAATTCTCAGAAAAAGGCACTTGCAGGTACAGAAAGGGCTAATCTGTTAAAAACTCATTTTCGGGTCATTTTCAACCTATCAATTAATTGCATTATCTTCGTCAACATGGACTTTACATACAACATCAGCAACAAAGGCACTTATGCCATCGTGGAAATGAGCGGAAATCTGGTCGATAAAAATCAGGCTACTCCTCTACTCGATGAAATTCAAAGTATGATCGAAAACGGTATTACCAGTTTCGTGATCTCAATGGAGAACTTCCGTTATATGAATAGTAATGGATTAAATGTCTTAGTGAACATCCTTACGAAGAGCCGTAAAAACGGAGGTGACACAACCATTTGCAGCGTAAGCGATAAGATCAAAGAACTCCTGATCATTACTAAACTAAATACGGTCTTTACGATCACTGAAGATCTGCCGGCTGCTGTTCGCCAGTTTCAAAATCAAAGTCAGTAACAAGGTCAGAACCGGATTTACCTATTATCCTGATCATTTTGCTTTACGATCTTTTGAAATCAGATTGGAATATTTTTTCCTTTCTATCCATTGTTTAAAACATAAAATCTATTAAATGTCCGTTGACGTACTACTTGGCCTCCAGTGGGGCGATGAAGGAAAAGGAAAAATTGTTGATGTTCTCACGCCTCAGTATAAGGTTGTAGCGAGATTTCAGGGAGGGCCTAATGCCGGACATACACTGGAATTTGAAGGCATCAAGCATGTACTTCATACCATACCTTCAGGTATTTTCAGAAAAGACAGCATAAACATTGTTGGCAATGGTGTTGTTATAGATCCTATTACTCTTCAAAAAGAAATTGAAGCACTTGTCGCCTTGAAGGTTGATATTAACAGGCACCTGTTTATCTCTCGCAAAGCTCATCTTATAATTCCAACACACAGACTGCTGGATGCAGCTTCTGAAGCCAGCAAAGGAACTAATAAAATAGGCTCAACACTTCGAGGAATTGGTCCGACTTACATGGACAAAACCGGCAGGAACGGTTTAAGAGTTGGAGACATCGAAGCTGCTGATTTTAATGATCGCTATGCTCGCTTGCGTGACAAACATTTGGAACTTCTAAAACAAATGAATTATGAGCATGATTCAGCAGCAGATGAGCCTCTTTTCTTTGCTGCAATTGATGAAATGCGAAAATTAAATTTCGTTGACAGTGAACATCTTTTGAATAAGCATATCAAAGAGAAACAAAAAATATTGGCAGAAGGTGCTCAAGGCTCATTGCTCGATATTGATTTTGGCTCTTATCCCTATGTTACATCCTCGAATACGATTTCAGCAGGAGCTTGTACCGGATTAGGAGTAGCACCGAGGCATATCGGAAAAGTATTTGGGATTTTCAAAGCGTATTGTACACGGGTTGGTAGCGGCCCCTTCCCTACAGAACTTCATGACTCTACCGGCGAAGAACTTCGCAAAGCAGGTAATGAATTTGGAGCGACAACAGGCAGGCCACGACGTTGCGGCTGGTTAGATCTGCCTGCCTTGAAGTACACGATAATGATCAATGGTGTTACAGATCTTATCATGACTAAACCGGATGTACTTAGCGGATTTGACAGTATAAAAGTTTGTACAGCCTATAAGATCAATGGAAAGACCTTTGATTATTTTCCGTTTGACATCGTTTATAATAAAATAGATCCCGTTTACCATGAGATCAAGGGCTGGAAAAAGGATCTTACGGATGTTCGGACCGAGAATGATTTCCCGGAAGAATTCAAAAATTACATTTCCTATCTGGAGAAAGAACTGGATGTTCCTATTAGTATTGTTTCTGTTGGTCCTGATCGAAAGCAGACTATCATCCGCGAACTGACAGTTTCTAAATTGCAGAATGCATAGTTCCCGGGTTTTGCTATCCAGTTTTATCTGCAAAGTAGAATTAATTATTTCCTGAATTTTTGCCGGATTTTAGTCACATATCCTCGACTTGATAAATAGTGAATCACTAACAGAGGAATCAGGTGGAATAAAGTCTGTGTCCAAATTTTGCATACCGTCAAGATCCGGGCTCCCTGCATTCACCCATGCTGTAAACCACAATGAGCTGACGGCAAGTATTGCAACCCTCATTCTTCGCTCTACCTGCCCATCTAGCATACGATGAAAGCTCTCTGAGTAATCTCTGCTATATACTTTCATGTTTACGGTTCCCCTCGACTCATAGGCATACTTAAGATCAGGTGAAAAGTTTTCATTCAATTCACGTTCGAAGCCCAGAACTGAATCAAGAGCCATGCTACTTCCTCTGATCAGGTCCCATGCATAGTCCTGTACATGGATAATGTACTCAGCTCGTCCGCATGCAAAATCATAGTCATCACCAAAAAGCTCCGGCAATCTTGATTCCCAAAATCCATGTATACCATGTTGATTCGTCAGTTGCCCATTGTAATTCTCTGTACAATGCAAGGGTACGCAGGCGTCACCGATATAATGTCCGAGGTTTGCAGAATAATACAAGATCTTCTTTTCGTCTTTCTCTTTGAAGGCATTCTCTAAACGATAGTACATTTTTGGGATATACCATGGAACGATACCATAAGATTGCAGAGTATCTTCTGTTAGCTTTTCTACTGCATCTTTCCAATACTTCGGCAAAGAATCAATGGCGTGTTCACCATAGTGGTCGATATCTATATAATGTCTGGGAGCTTCAGCTTTATCTGAATGTCTTCTTTTGTCCGGGTCAACGGCATGCTCTGTAACGTAGTGAATATGTTGCTTGTAAAATCCAAAGAGTTCCTGCGGAAGAGAGAAGCAAGCCATAAAGTTAATTTTCTTATGCGCCCAAAATCCCCATGGCGATGCCTCCCCTGCGAAAAGCAATAAAGAAAATATCATTATTGAAAGTCTAAGATATCTCTTAGCAAAGATCGACCGAAAGAAAGTTCGCATAACGCAAATTGCAATGCTGAACTGATCCCGACAACCTCACAAAAGCAGGTTATTTAATAAAATCAGAAAGGAAGAACCTAAGAAGAAGTTTCTGCAAGTCGATCAACCGGCATACTTACCAGGGCCTCATCCTCCAGTACAGGAATGATCCTGGAAAGGTCCGGTGTCAGGCAATATTTAATGTCCTTCTTAAGATTCAGTTTAGCGAGCCGTTCCTTGTGTGAAGAATGCTTTAAAAATTTCACAGGATCCTGCTTCGCCATTTGGTACAAGTATTTCAATGCCAAACATGCGTCACCACATTTGATTTGCTCCGATCTTTCACTGAGGATCTCGGTGACAGCTCCGGCAAACAATGCATCTTCGAGATTAAACTTATTCTTCCAGCCGCTGCAAAGAAGCAGTACCGGCCGCTTTTCAGAGATCAACCAATCGCAGAGTGCTGATATATTTATGAACGATCCAATGACAACTTTATATGCTTTGCGTGCGGCTTCAATAGCCTGTGTTCCATTTGTGGTTGTAATCACGATCGTCTGATCCTTCACATTTTCACCCATATAACTGAAAGGAGAATTGCCAAAATCAAACCCGTCGACCATCACACCATCACGCTCGGCTCCAACCTTATATCCTTTTTCTTTGTACACTTTTGCTTCAGCAATCGAAGCAACAGGGATTACTTTAACGGCGCCATGCTCAAAGGCTGTACATATTGCGGAGGTTGCTCTTAACACATCGATGATCACTACAATACTTTCATCATCCTTATATACAGGATAAAGATGTGGTGAAAAGCAAGCATCAATCTTTATTGTTTGAGATACATCCATGAAAATATATTGTAAAATTTAATAATAGACATCAAATTATTTTTTGATGAAAGGGAACTTGACAACCTTAGCTTTGACAGGTTTATCCCGGATGATCACATTCACCTCGGTACCTTCAATTGCTGATGCCGACTCAAGATAAGCCATAGCAATAGCTTTTTGTAAGGTAGGGCTTTGGGTACCGGAAGTTACCCTGCCTATCGTTTTACCTTCATTATTTTGCACTTCATAATCATGACGAGGAATTCCTCTTTCCAGCATTTCTAGTCCGATGAGTTTTTTGTTTAATCCTCTCTCCTTCTCAGCTTTGAGCGCTTCCGAATTGGTGAATGCTTTTGTAAATTTGGTTATCCAACCTAAGCCTGCTTCTAGTGGTGATGTGTTATCATCAATATCATTACCATACAGACAAAATCCCATTTCCAGTCTTAAAGTATCCCTGGCCCCGAGTCCGATCGGTTTAATATTGTATTTCTTTCCGGCTTCAAATATTTTATTCCAAATAACGAGGGCATGTGCATTTTCAAAATAAATTTCAAAACCACCGGCGCCTGTATATCCTGTTGCAGAAACTAACACATTATCTATGCCTGCAAATTTTCCTTTCTTGAATGTATAGTATTCCATATTCTTCAAATCCATATCCGTTAATGATTGCAGTGCTTCTGCTGCCATCGGCCCCTGTACGGCAAGTAAGGAAGTCTTGTCGGAAATGTTATGCATTTCAACCTTGTTCGTATTTCGGCTTTGAAACCAGTTCCAATCTTTATCAATATTGCCGGCATTAACCACCAGCATATATGTTTTTTCGTCGATACGATATACAAGAAGATCGTCAACGATCCCGCCACTTTCATTTGGAATACATGAATATTGAACTTTCCCATCGATCAATTTGGAGGCGTCGTTACTGGTAAGCCGTTGAATAAGTTCTAAGGCATCTTCACCTTTCAAAATAAATTCACCCATGTGGGAAACATCAAATACGCCAACTCCACTCCTTACTGTTTCATGCTCGGCATTAATTCCTTCATAAGATACCGGCATCAGATAGCCGGCGAAAGGGACCATTTTGGCACCTAAATTCTGATGTACTTCTGATAATGCTATCTGCTTCAAAGCTGTATCTGTTGTCTCCATTTCTCTTTTTTTCGATTCGTAAATTGTGTACCGGCCAATCCGGATCAGTTCCGTCTTGTTGCCAAATTAAACAAATATTTCTGCCATTCTCCTAACCATTTTATTTTTTATCATCAAATAAGCTAAGGAAATTGGGTTTATTTGCTTCAACAGAATAGTTTTTCACGATCTTCTCACGGGTATTGGCAGATAACTCCTTTAGATATTCCTCCTCCTTAAGAAGTTTCTTCAAATAATGCTTCCAGTCACTTTCATTATTGCATATACATCCGTTAATACCATGGTCAACTATTTGGGCATTTACACCAACATTTGAAACTACTGCAGGAATACCAAGAGCCATATATTGCAGTGCTTTAAATCCACATTTTCCTTTAGACCAAATATCATCAGGCAATGGCATTACACCTACATTAAATTTAAGCAAGTCTTCAATTTCTGTTTCTTTCTTCCAAACAATGTATTTTAATGATTGAAGGCTGAACCTGGGTGCAATATCACAGATCACATGAAATTCAAAATCCTCTGTCTTTTCCATCTCCTGAAATACAGGAACTAAAACATCAAGAAATTGTATTGTCGAATGTGAGCCTGTCCATCCGAAAATAAACTTACTTTTCTTATGCTCCTTCGTAGTATTATGATGTAAGTCGGTATCAATTGTGGTAGGGTTCAACAAGACATTGTTATTGTAATTAAGAGCAAAATCCTTGAGAAACTGATTCCCTACACTCACTCTGTATGACCATCTGCAGATCTTACTAACATTAGAGAAATTCTTGAATAATTTTGAAAGTGTACTATTACTTTCAGATGCATTGGGAATCCAAATTGCATCATCAAAATCGTAAATGATCTTTTTTTTGAACACACGACCTATCAACCATTCAAATAATGGCGGACCAAATGGTGCAGCCTCTCGGTGAATAAAAACGAAATCGTATTTTTTAATCTGAAAAATGTCGCTGAACCTTCGAATGTAGCCTCTTAGAATTGCAGTCATTTTTTGGAACCAATGACCGGGTCTGTAAAGAATGCTCCATGCCTTTGTATCAAGAAAGGAAGACACTTTTAGCGAATGCCCTTCTTGGAGGAGGATCTGAAAATATTGCTCGAATCTAAATCGCTGACTCGCTGCAAGTCCTTTCGGATAAGGCACAAGAAATAATATTCTCATAATCAGTTACTTACGCCTCGTCATTGAATTCATTCCACAAATATAAAGAAAGCTTCTTGCTCCTGCCAAGATTCTGCTTGAATCAAATTCATCTATCTTTGAATGCAAACAAAATTATTTAGCTGAACTGAAGCAAAGTTCTAAATCAATCATCAATTTCATCTTTCATCAGCAACACCATTTTTTTAGCTTATGTACCGCCACAAAACAAAAATAGAAATTCGTTTTTCAGATCTGGATGCGTTTAATCATGTAAATAATGCTTGCTATCTGACTTACATCGAACAAGCAAGGATCGCTTACTTCAATGATATTGTAGGATGGGATTATAATTGGTCAAAACGAGGAATTATTCTTGCAAAGGCAAGTGTAGATTTTATCTATCCAATTCACATCAATGACAGGATAGAAATCTATACACGTTGCAATAGAATGGGGAACAAGAGTTTTGATCTCCAATATCGCCTTGTCAAGATTGACAATGAAAAGGAGGTTCTGATTGCTGAAGCAAGCACGGTAATGGTCGCATTCGACTACACAGAACAAAAGTCGATTGAAGTTCCTGTTGAATGGAAAAATTTAATTCATTCATATGAAGCCGGGACTTTGAAGTGAAGCCGCAAAAAAAAGATCCGGCTCTTACCGAGACCGGATCCAAACACACATTTCACACGTAAACAATAACAATATATCTATGATTCTCAGTTGAGAATTATTCTTTTTACTTCTCTGTTGCTGTTTGCTCTGATTTCAGCCAAATAAATTCCAACAGGCAGAGCCGGGGTAAGAAACTTTAAGTGACTTCCTTTCTCTATTGAATTGATCTTATTTGTGTAAACCACTTTACCACTGAGATCAAGCAATGAAAAATCGACTGAACCATTTATTCCTTTGTTAAATAGCATATTAATACTCTTATCGAATGAACTTTGCCAAACATTAAAATTTAATGCAGGTGTAGCAGCTTCATTAATATCAGTTGTACCGGTCGCAGTAAAGCTTGCCGTCATGCCCATGGATTGATGAGGTGTGCAATGATATTGGTAATTCCCTTCAACAGTTACCACATAAATGAAACTTTGAAGGCCTGGCTCTAAGGCTACATCCCAGTCGGCTGCACCAAGCGGTATATTATCAGATGTGGTGGTGTGAAATCCACTAACCCAATTCCAGGTTATCGTATCACCTACAAATACTGCAAGATTTCTTGGAGTAAATGAAAAATCTTCAACGGTGATGATATGATTGGTAGCAAATCCCTGCAAACTCAGGAAACAGACAGCGAACAGAACTGAAACAGATTTGTAAATTTTCTTCATGGTTATATGTTTTATTGATTAGACCATAAAATTAAGTCCCGACCGTCCTTTTTAATAAAACATGTTGCTGAACGGGAATAAATCGGCTTTGAATGGGATATAACTATAAGGCAGATCTGAATCAATCAGAAATAACCACAAAAACGAATAATTTTGAACTTAAAAATCATGGCATAAAGAACCGGCTATGATGCCTTAACCGTGAATTGTTTCCTTCTTTCCAAAATTACCGATAATGGATGCTTCAAAATCCAGAAACTCTTGCCAACGTTTGTCAATGTCGACACCACGGGCATACTTTTTTGCTAGCCCTAAGAAAAGGGTATAGTGGTTTGCCTCGCTTATCATCAGCTCTCGGTAAAAGTCACGTAAGTCAGGATCACTGATGTTTTCAGACAAAACTTTAAATCGTTCACAGCTCCTGGCCTCCACGAGAGCAGAAAATAACAGACGATCAGCCAGTACGATCTCTCTTGAATGACCTTTTCTGATGAACTTGTTTAACTCAAAAACATATTCATCCCGGCGTTCTCTTCCCAATACAAGATTTCTCTCTTTGATCTTCTCATGAACCATTTGAAAGTGAGAAAGTTCTTCCCTTGCCAATTCAAGCATTGCATCAACCAATTCCGGAATGTCAGGATAATTGACCACGAGATTAATTGAATTTGTGGCGGCTTTTTGCTCACAGTAGGCATGGTCCGTAAGAATTTCCGGTAAATTCTTCTCAACAATATTAACCCAGCGTGGGTCTGTGGGTAATTTCAATCCTAACATAAAGGTTACGTTTTTAAACGATTCGACAAAGGTAATAAGGAATGTAAGAAAATAGTTTTAAATAAAAAAAATATTATGTAGGGCTTAGCAACTATTTCCAACTTACATTTGTATGAGGAAGGAGTTAATTTTGTATGCCACCATTAATATTATACGGAGATAAACTTAGCATTCCGGTAACACGGGAGTTCAAGCAACTTGTGAATATAAGCATAGCTGCTGGCAAGTTTATTCTTATCCACCCCCATTACACTTTAATAAGAGAGGCAATGCGCCTTGATGTGATAGAAGATTGTCAACTTGAAGATTTTGAAGTTCACAATTGGCAGTTTGAACCGGGTGAGGTGATTTCCTTCGACATGCAGGAAGTGCTGTTCTTTTACGGGCTGCTTGAACTCAGTTGCAGAATTTTCCTTTGCGAAGTCGGTGATGACCTGAAAGAGATGGCTATTGAAAATGGCGATACAAACGAAGAGGAATTCACAAGAGTGCGTAGCTTTTATTTACGGCAAGCAGGAGATTTTTTACAAAACATTAAAAACAGCCTTTCAGGTAAACGTGAATTCGAAGAACTGGTATCTAAGATCGAGCAGCTAAACTTAAGCGCTTAAGAATTTATTTTTTACTATCACTCTCATCCGACAAGGGTATTGCTGAATTTCCATTTGTAAGACTATCCTGCACCACGACCTTTTCCCTTGCCGGGCCGTTCAAAGTTACTTCAGGTTTCAACTGATCAAATTGTTCCTGAGTGATCAAATTTTTCTTCAGCATAAAATTAGATACAAGACGATAGTAGTCTGCCAAATGCGGCTTGAGTCTCCCATCTGCATCAAAACTTGAACGGTACCACTTGGGATGAGGCAATAGATTAGCTAGAAAGATACTCTCAGCAAGATCAAGTTGTGAAGGTTTTTTGGAAAAATAAAATTCAGAGGCTTCTGCTATTCCATAAATTCCCGGTCCCAGCTCAATTATGTTCAGGTAAACCTCAAACATTCTTGATTTAGACACAACCCGGTTATTTTCAAGCAGCCAGACAATAAGAGCTTCTTCCGCTTTTCTGGCGACGGTCTTTTTTCTGGTCAGATAAACATTCTTCACCAGTTGCATACTAATGGTACTTCCACCTCTCCGGAAACTCCCGGCTTTAAAATTTGTTGCTATAGATTTTCTAAATGCCTCCTCATTGAAACCCTGATGATAATAAAAATTTCCATCCTCAGAAGTCAGCACCGCCGATTGGAACAATGGTGATATTGAATCAATGGGTGTATAATATGGATTGTCAGGACCAACTTCAATCACTCGAAATAGCCGGTCATTTTCATACACGGAATGTTGAAAAGGTCCCCGGATCTTAGCCAGATTACCTTCACCAAAACTGCCAAGGTGAAATCGGGATTTTTTCATCTCAGAATTAAAGAGGACACTGTCAGGTTCAGATGAATCGAGATGAAAATTCAGAGAATACTCCAAAGTTCCTTCAGCTTCAACATCCCTTACAACTTCAAACATTCCTTCTGGGAGAGAAAAAAAGAAGTCAGTCGCTTGCGTGGGATCTGTCTTCAACTTAAGATCAATTACTTTTGATCCGGAATTATTAAATTTTATATACGGATAGGCCTTTATACTGTTCAATTGAAATGAAGACGAACTATCAAGCACAACAGCACTTTCCATTACAGTCACATCAGCATCAAAAAGCATGCGTTTAAAAACTACTGTGTCCTGTGAAATCTTCTTATGGAATATTCTTAAATTCTCGGAAGAGAAGTGACCTTTCAGATCAAGCTTTTCACCGGTATAATGGAGATCATAAAGTGCTAAGTGTATTGTATCAAGACTACATTCTAATCCAAGAAAAGAATTCAACAATGGCATGCTTTGTCTTTTACCTGACAGCGGGAAAAAGATTATATCAAAAGTTTCGTCTTTTTGTGAAAATGTTCCGCTCCACTTCCATTGAAAAGAATTCCCGGAATCTTCGATGACACCTTCCAGATGTTTTTCGTCAGCATCATAAAATGGAATGAATAGCTTCTCATGAATACTATCATTTTTATATTCCAAGGTAAGCTCTCTGATTTGTGCAACCTGTGGTGCAAAGTTAAATGCACGTCTCAGTAACTTGTTCAGGAAAGCAGCATAATTTAAATTGATTTTCTTATCAACACTCTTCCTCTCATCACTTTTGGTACTATCTCTCAAAAAAGCAGAATAATTGCATGCTGAAGAGTCACAAGTTAGAAAGAGACCTGCACCACTCAGAAAGAATGAACTGACTTTTATTTCCCCCGAAAGTAAGGAAGCCAATGAAGGTTTTATACTAATTGAATCTGCCTCGAAAATTGTTAAGGAACTATTGCCCTTCAATTTCACACCGCTAAACGATACAGTTGAAAGGCTACTGAAGCCGGCATCTTCTATTGTGAGGTTAAGATCAAAATCCTTCAACAACTTGGCTTCAACCCGTCCGATGACCTTGTCGAGTATCAGGCCTCTAAACAAAAAATAGAGAACAATGATACCAAGGATCAGGTAGCCGGTGAACAATCCTGCTCGAAAGAAAAAGTATTTACCCGGCATGCTTCATTTTTTTGATGAACACATCATGTTAAAATATACAGCAATATATAACATTATCCCATTTAAATCCTTTCCTGATCAATTTTACACAAATGACTTATAAATTGAACCTATACAAGTTCCATAAACATGTGTTTGGTGCAATGTTTCAGCTAACAAAGAGATCACAAGGTTCATTCTCAATAAGCAGTTTATTGAAGACTCATTGTATAAATCTTTATAGAAATCTTGCTGCTAAATCATATTAAATCATGCACAATCCTTCGTTGATAATTTCCCTGAGATCTGCCAGAACCAAGCCTTAGGTACTGTATTTTAGGTCACCGAATAAAATGATAATGCAGAGCAAAAAGCCCCACTTTACATATATAATACTTTTTTCGATTCTACTTTCAGGACTTGTGTTCAGCACCGTCAATGCAGCGATCGATCCACCGGGAGTATTAGATCCAGCTCACAAATCAGCACTTAAAGAGCTAAAGTTCAAGGCCGACAAGCAAGCTATCCAAAATTTGAACAGATATGCCATCGATCACCTGATAAACTACAGTAATCTTTTAGACTCCTTTAACACCGTTGAGATCAGAGATTCAATTCTTCAATTAGAGAATGAATATAAGATCTCTACAGGTGGAAGGACGGACGAATTAGCGAAGAACAAATTACTCATACAAGAATTAACCGATGCAAAAGCTGCTAATCTCGACCGATACAATGCGCTCTTACGAAAAGCAGGTATTGCCTTTGCAGCCTGGTTTCTGATAGTCTTTGTTCTTTTGCAGATCCGAAAACGCAACCTCCGTAAGCAAGATAAAAAGCTTAACAATAACATTACCAAGTTACACGCCTCAATGCAAAGAGCCGAACAAGGCAAGAAGTTATTGGCATTATGCAAGGCCTGTCTAACACATTATGTTGAACTTGAACGTCTGGCAAAACAATTGGCTGATAACATAAAGATTAAACAAAAAGAAATAAGGGCTGACGAAAAATTAAATAAACTGATCGACCAAACAAGTTCTTTGGCAGACAAGACTCAGTCTGAAAAAAATATTTCAAAGTTCATTTCATTACTTGAAAAAGAGCCTGGAAATGAAACAGAACTTGTTGATATTAATCCAATTTGTGAATCTGCATTAGAGGTAGCAATGCGAGGAAATTCCTTGAACATTCCTGCTGACGTCCTTGTCGTAAGCAAAGATCTTGAGAAGAAGCTGCCACAAATTCCAATTGTTCCTGAAGCCATTCATGCTTTACTATTAAATATTCTGAACAATTCATTTCAAGCGATAAAAATTAAATATGATGAAGGAATAAAGGGTTATCAGCCCAAAGTGATACTGAGTACTCGTATCCTACCCCGCTTCCTGCAAATTCGTATTCGTGACAATGGTGATGGCATACCAACAGATCAACTTGAAAAAGTTCAGGAAGAATTTTATTCCCTTCGCCCCTTAGAGATCGGTGCCGGATTGGGACTAAGCGACAGTCAAAAATTAATTGGAGAACCACACAAAGGTGATCTGAGAATTGAAACTGACTTAACAGAAGGCACGAATGTGTATATTAAATTCTATTTGTAGGACAATGAAAAATCGTTTCATCATATATACTCTCCTGTTTGCTCTTGTTTCTGTAAGCATGGCAAGAGCACAGGCAAATCCTGAGCTTGCTGACATCCAACAGTCGGCTAAAGTGCTCTATGTAAAACCTGATGCACTTGACAGATTAATGATCCGTCTCCGGGCGATTGAGAATAATATCAGGCCGGAAGATGGAGATCAACTTGAAGAAACATACCGTACTATAGCCGAACAATACATTGCAAATAACCATTACAGCCAGGCATATCAGGTATACTTAAAGCTCGTTCAGTTCAAGGATGAATTTGCAGCAAAGAATTATGAAATGGCCCTTGACAGTACGGTGAAAAATATTGAACAGAGACGGATTAATGACGGGACGGAACTTATGAACCTGCAAAATCAGGTACAACAATTGCAGATCGATAATGATTTATTGGTCAGTAAGCGTATAAATTTTAAAAAATACTTTTCTTTTATCATCATAGCATTAAGTACGATTTTTGCTTTAATGCTGGTAAGAACGGCTTTGAAATTAATAAAGATCAGGTCTCAGCTTAAAGAAAACAGGGCAAAGATGAAAGCCAATCATCGCCTCACCACACTCGGTTCATTCGTCAAAGGTATTGTAAATCAATCCCGGCAAAAAGTTGGTGAGATAGAAGATGATGCCGGTGAAATTGCAGAAAGTATCAAGACAGTATTTTCAGACGACAAGTCCAGTCCTTCACTTATCAACGACATACGCAGTAATTGTAAATCGATCATTAAGGAGCTCAATTCTTCGGGCATAGAAGCATAAACCTATGAAACCTTCAGCTTCATCGCCTGTCGTATGTATAGGGACATCGCTCGTCGATTTAAATTTTCGCCTGAACAATACACCCCAGCTTCATACATCAAATCCGGCTAAACTTTTCAGAAGTCCCGGTGGAGTAGTTAGAAATATTGCACATCATCTTGCCCTCCTAGGGAACCCCATAGAATTAATCACACTCTTCGGCGATGACCCGGATGGAAAATGGTTAAGTGATTTGTGTGAAAACGCAGGTATCAAAACAGGCCACTCAATGTTCTGTGAGCATCCAACGGGAACTTATGCATCAATTCTTTCTCCCTCAGGAGATCTCACTATAGGTGCTGCTGCCGGGGAAATCAATTCAAAGCTTGACATAGAATTTCTCTCAGGAAGAGCAAACATTATTAAGAGTGCTTGTCTTGTTATTGCAGATTGTAATTTATCCGCTGACGGGTTAAAATGGATCATATCCTTTTGCGACAGTTATTCTATCCCAATTATTATTGAAACGGTTTCAGTAGCAAAATCAAATCATCTAAATCAGGCACTTCCCGGGAATATCCTCATGATTAAACCTAATCTTGAAGAAATAGAAAGCTTTGGCGGTAATGGTTCTGTAACTCCGGAACAAAGAATTTCTTATCTGCATAATAATTCAGTGCAATATGTATGGTTGAGTAAAGCTGAACAAGGTTCAATTTTATCTGACGGAAGAAAGTTCAAAACTCTGGCAGCACCTGAAGTCACTTTAAAAGATACTACCGGTGCAGGTGATGCTGCTACAGCAGGATGGGCGCATGCCTACTTACAAGGCAAGGATCCTTTTACTTGTATGATTTATGGACATGCAACGGCTGCAGCCATCCTTGAATGTGATGGAGCCGTACGTGATGACTTATCGCTTGACCTGCTGGATAAATACCTGCAAAAATCTAAAACTGCATGAGACAGGATCATTTCAAATCCCGACATATAAAGATCAATGACGAAGTATTAAATGCTATTAATGAAAGCAGTGCTGTAGTTGCATTAGAATCAACGATCATAGCTCATGGCATGCCTTATCCGCAAAATATTGAAACTGCACTTGATGTAGAGGAAAAAGTTCGTAAGGAAGGTGCAATACCGGCGACCATTGCAATTTTAGATGGAACAATACACGTTGGACTCAGTCAAAATGAACTTGAACTACTCGCAGGCTCAGACAAAGTCTTAAAAGTGAGTCTCGCAGATATCCCCTTTGTTGTTTCAAGGAAGTTACATGGAGCTACAACAGTGGCATCGACAATGCACATTGCAGAAATGGCCGGTATAAAGTTTTTTGTAACAGGAGGAATTGGAGGTGTCCACAGGGAAGCAGAAAAAACCATGGATATTTCTACAGATCTGACAGAAATGTCAAAATGCAATGTGGCGATCATTTCTGCCGGAGTAAAATCTATTCTTGACATAGGTCTTACACTTGAAGTCCTTGAAACCCTTGGTGTGCCCGTGGTCACTGTTGGTCAGAATGAATTTCCCAGCTTTTATTCACGCCAAAGCAATCACCTGAGCCCCCTTCGTCTTGATACAGCAAAGGAAATCGCATCCATGGTGAAATGCAAATGGGAATTGGATCTTCCCGGATCTGTTCTGATAGCCAATCCCCTTCCTGATGAATTCAATATCCCCCATGATGAAATTGAAAAAACGATCCTTCAGATTTTAGCTAAAGCAAAACAACAAGGTATATCAGGTAAAGCAGTCACACCATTCATCTTAAAAGCAATTGCAGAAACTACAGGAGGAAAAAGTCTGGCAGCTAACATTTCTCTTGTAAAAAATAATGCAATGCTTGGAGCTCAGATAGCATGCGAGTTCTTTCAAAAATGAATACAAGATTTTTACATTGACAATTTAAAATTGCGAAATTGTTTTCTTGATAATTGAAATGCATTCCCTCAACTGAGACTCATCCATAATAAGCGGTGGAGAAAAACGAATAATATGACCATGTGTCGGCTTAGCTAACAATCCGTTTTCCTTAAGTGCAAGACAAAGATCCCAGGCATCTTTTCCCTTGTATGGTTTGATCACCATTGCGCAAAAGAGTCCTTTCCCTCTTACCAGATCGATCATCTCATGTTTAATCTCTTTCAATTCTCTGAGGAGGATCTTTCCTAACATTTCTGCATTTTCGGCAAGCTTTTCATCCTTTAAAACTTTTAAAGCCTCTGTGGCTACCCGTGCAGCAATAGGATTGCCCCCATATGTACTTCCATGCTCTCCCGGCTTAATGCAAAGCATAATTTCATCATCGGCAAGAATTGCCGAAACCGGTAACAAACCTCCTGACAATGCCTTTCCAAGTATAAGTATATCCGGACGAACATTTTCATGATCACACGCAAGCATTTTACCGGTACGTGCAAGTCCACATTGAATTTCATCTGCTATAAAAAGAACATTTTTCTTTTTGCACAGTTCAGCAGCAGCTTTCAGATAGCCTTCGTCGGGGACTATCACCCCTGCTTCACCTTGTATTGGTTCAACTAAAAATCCAGCTACGTTAGGGTCTTGTAATGCTTTTTCGAGATCACTGATACTGTTATAAGCTATTTTAATAAAACCGGGAGTAAAAGGTCCGAATCGGCCATACGAATCCGGGTCTGTTGATGCGGAAACAATGCTGATAGTCCTGCCATGAAAATTCCCTTCACAGACAATGACTTTGGCTGCATTCTCGGCGATTCCTTTTTTATCATAGCCCCAGCGACGGCATAACTTGAGTGCAGTTTCAACTCCTTCAGCACCTGTATTCATTGGCAGAACCTTATCATAACCAAAGTAACCGGTGATAAACTGTTCATATTCCCCAAGACAATTATTATAAAAAGCCCGAGATGATAAAGAGAGTTTTTGTGCTTGCTCAATCAAAGCAGCAAGAATCCTTGGATGATTATGCCCTTGATTCAATGCAGAATAGGCAGACAAAAAATCATAATAGCGCTTCCCCTCGACATCCCAAACGAAAACTCCTTCTCCCCGTTCCAAAACGACCGGTATAGGATGATAATTATGCGCGCCAAACTTAACTTCCTTTGCGATGGAAGCCTCTGTTAAATTCTTATCATTCAGTACTTGTTTCATAAATATAGCTTAGAATGCTACAAATATAGGCAACCTAAACACCTAAAGCGAATATTAAGGCTGAATCATTCATTTCCCTTGATGAAATATCAGATATCAATGTTAATTTCGCCAAACATGGAAAATACAATTAATCAGTTTTTACTGGAAAAAGTTAGCATCACCGATACGGCTGAGAACGGCAACGGTGTCGGAAGAGTCGATAATTTGGTTGTCTTCGTTGAAGGTGCCGTTCCTGGTGATGTCGTTGATGTGCATGTCTATAAAAAGAAGAAAAAATACAGGGAGGCTAAAGTAGTTCGTATCATTGAAGCTTCGGCAGATCGAATTGAACCTGTATGCCAACATTTTGGAACTTGCGGCGGTTGTAGATGGCAACATATGTCTTATGCAAAACAGCTTTTCTTTAAACAAAGACAAGTTGAAGAAGTATTAAAGCGCATAGGGAATATTGAAAATCCTGTGATCTCACCAATTCTTGCTTCCTCAAGTCAATATTTTTATAGAAACAAGCTTGACTTTTCATGTTCCAATAAACGATGGTTGACGAGAGAGGAATTAGATGCCGGTATTCCAATGAAAGAAGATGTCATCGGATTTCATGTGCCCGGTCGTTTTGATAAAATTTTAAATATTGAACGTTGCCACTTGCAAGACGAACTGAGCAATACCATAAGAAATGAAATTAAAAGATTCTCAATAGAAAATAAATTTCAATTTTTCGATGTTGTCGAACAGGAAGGATTTTTACGTGATATTATTTTCCGTTCTACTTCCACGGGAGAATGGATGCTAATTGTGATCTTCAAAGACGATGACCGGGAAAAAATAAATCTACTCTTAAATCATTTAAAAATTTCATTTCCTGAGATCACTTCACTATTATATATAATCAATCCAAAAAGAAATGCTACAATATTTGATTTACCTGTAAATGTATTTCATGGCAGAGATCATATTTTTGAAGAAATGGAAGGGCTTAAGTTTAAGATCAGTGCCAAATCCTTTTATCAGACTAATTCCAGGCAAGCCTTCGAGCTGTATAAGATTGCGCGTTCATTTGCCGCTCTAAGTGGAAAAGAACTGGTTTATGATCTTTATACCGGCACAGGAACGATCGCTAATTTCGTTGCACGCAAAGCTAAAAAAGTAATAGGAATAGATAATGTATCTGATGCAATCGAAGATGCTAAAGAAAATTCCCGTACAAATAGTATCATGAATACCGAATTCTTTTCAGGCGACTTAAATAAAACCCTGACAGATGAATTTATTTTATCTCATGGAAAACCCGACGTCATCATTACCGACCCTCCCCGTTCAGGAATGCATCCCGAGGCTGTGATGAAAATGGCAGAATATTCTCCTTCCCGTATCGTTTATATTAGCTGTAATCCATCAACACAGGCACGGGATATCGCTTTGCTAAATGAAAAATACGAAGTTTCAAACATACAACCGGTGGATATGTTTCCCCAAACCACGCACGTAGAAAATGTAATTTTATTAAATTGCCGGGATGAAAATGGCTAATATCCGATTTCGTTTTTTAATTTTCAGGTCATGCCTGACCCTGTTTATTTCATTATTCGCCAATAGCCATTTAATGGCAACAGGTGAAGGCGAAACTGAATCAGATCCGGAACAAAGACAATTAGAATGGTGTTTTAAGTATTCAAATCTTTTTGGCTATGATGTGTCTTATATTACTAATCCGAGACTTTATGACAATGTAAGTAAGTGGATGGGCACTCCATACAAGTATGCCGGTCAGAGTACAAAAGGTATTGATTGCTCAGGATTTGTTTGCAAACTATTGCAGGAATCATATAATCTGGAAGTACAAGGAAGTTCAAGAGATCTGCATAAACAGACAACCAGCATTAAGAAGAAAGATCTGCGCGAAGGTGACCTGGTCTTTTTCAAGATTCGAAAGGGTCGCATCTCGCACGTAGGATTATATTTAGGAAAAAATAAGTTTGCTCACGCAAGTCTGAGCTCCGGAGTAATCATCAGCGACCTGGACGATCCTTACTATGAAAAATACTTTTACTCTGCAGGAAGGCTTTTAAACTAAGTTCAGCTATTAATTGGAATTACAAAATGAATCAAAACTCTACTCTCCTTCTAGACCAAAAACAAATTGAGCAAAGGATAGCTCGCCTGGCATATCAAATTTATGAGGACAATGTTGAAGAAAAGGAGATCATCATTGCCGGAATTTTAACAAATGGTTACCTGGTTGCTGAAAGACTTTGTAAAGCATTGAAGAGTATTGCCGGTTTTTCAATCAAACTTATCGAAATTGAACTCGACAAAAAAAGTCAGGTTGATCAGGAAATTAAAATTGAACTCAGGAAAGAAGAACTTACAGGCAAGGTAATAATCCTGGTTGATGATGTACTTAATTCCGGTAAGACAATGATGTACGCACTTAAACCATTTTTGAGTGCAGACATAAAAAAAATCCGAACAGTGGTTTTAGTTGACAGAAATCACAGACGCTATCCTGTCGCCATTGATTTCTCCGGACTTACACTTTCAACAACTATGCAAGATCATGTTTCTGTTGAATTTGAGAATGATTCTGCAACAGCAGTACTTACCTGACAGACAATTTGGATATTTCTGCAGCCAGGTGACTAAGATCCATGTTTGCTGCCGGGAAAATCAGCTTTGCCTTGCCATAGTGTATTTCTCGTTCTGCCAATTGCTCATTCACTTTTAATTTAATTTGATTTTCGTCGAGACCGGCCAAGAGGGGCCGTTTATTTTTATCATCGAGCAATCTGCTGACCAGCATCCCGGCAGGTACCTTCAAGTAAACTGTTATGCCGCAGCGATTCATAACATCCATGTTATCAAAAAAGCAAGGCAGTCCACCTCCGGTAGATACCACACAATTGATTTTTAAGCTCAGGCTTTCAAGAGTTTTATGTTCTAATTCACGAAAAGCCAGTTCTCCCCTCTCATTGAAAATTTCTGATACAGTTTGCTTCTCAGAAATCTCAATCAGTCTATCTGTGTCAATAAACTCATATGACATTTTTTTGGCTAGCAGTTGACCGGTTTTTGTTTTCCCGCTGCCCATGTATCCGATTAAAAAAATGATCATTGTTTCCTCTTTGAAGATACTCGCTTCAAAATTTATTCCTTTTTCGAATCGAGCTTTCTCATTCTGATGTTCAACAATTCTACTCCCAGAGAGAATGCCATTGCAAAATAAATGTATGACTTATCCAGATGAAAATGGAAGCTCTCGATGATCAATAAAAATCCTATACATACTAAGAAGGCCAAAGCAAGCATTTTCAGTGTTGGATAATTGTTGATGAAATTACTCACATAAGGAGCAAATAAAAGCATCACGATCATTGAGATTACAACCGCAGTGATCATCACAGTAAGATCTCTGCTCAAACCTACAGCCGTAAGAATTGAGTCGAAAGAAAAAATTATATCGATAATGGTGATCTGTAAAATTGCCTGACTCACGGTAAGCTTTTTTTCAATAGGTTTTCCTGTTACCTCATCGTGTGATCTAAGCTTGTGATAAATCTCCCTAATGGTTTTATAGACTAAAAATACTCCTCCTGCGAAGAGAATAAGGTCTCTTCCACTAGGTGCGAGTATTCCAATTTGAAAGAGAGGATTAGTGAGACGAACAAGCCAGGATATTCCCAGAAGTAATATTATTCTAAACACCATAGCGAGCATCAAACCAATTGTTCTTGCTCTCCTCTGCTCCTTTAGGGGCAAGTAACTGCACAGAATAGCAATAAAAATTATATTATCGATACCCAAAACAATTTCAAGCATGATCAGGGTGACCAGGCCAACCATTCCTTCAACTGTGAAGAGCTCTAGAAGCATAATAACTTAGAAATTGAGGTTTGAAGGCATTTTGTACATAATGCCTGAGTGGATATTCCTGATTTTATTTCCAAAAAAAGATAGAAAACTGATACCAACCGATATTTCTATTTAATGAAAATGCTCAAATAGCATTTTTTTCTAATACAAACCTTTGATACAACAATCCCCTTTTTTTAAAAAAATTTAGTCGCAAATGTATTAAAATATTGAGCAAAATGAATCTGCTATTGTAAAATTTGTGCATAAATGCAAGAATTAACACCGCATTGCGGCACTAAAGAAAAACTTCACTAAAGTCTTGCAGCTCTCACACCTCTTTTTTATCGAGTCCTCCAAAATAAAAGGCTTTTTACAATGATTAGTGGGCTTCGTCATTTTATTCTAAGTACAAATAGCCAAAATCTTACATCTCGTTGTTGAAAGGTCTAATTAAAATCCTTTTCTGTCATGCATGTGTAGTTTAGGTATTGTGAAAAAGTGAACAGGCACCTCAAATCAATGCCATCCTTTTTAAACAATTAACATGACACAAAAACTACATCGAACTTGTACGGTATTATTCGCCTTTGTTTTGATGAGCTTGTTCGTCAAAACGAGTTCAGCAAGTCATACAATGGGTGCAGACCTTACCTACGAATGCCTCGGTGGCAATACCTACAAAATCACAGTATCATTCTACCGAGATTGCATCGGAATTGCTGCCCCGGCCAGTCCCTATGTTACTATTAGTTCTGCCAGTTGCGGACAAAGTCTTGGTGTTACGACATATCCGCGTGCAGGCACCGGTCAGGAAGTGACACCTGCCTGTTCAAGTTCTGTAACTACTTGTAATGGCGGAAGTTTTACAGGTATACAGGAATGGGTTTATGATGGTATTGTAACCTTGCCGGCTCAATGTACCGACTGGGTTTTTAGTTACTCTTTGTGTTGTAGAAATGCTGCCATCACAACGATCACAAATCCGGGTACAAGTACTTTTTATATATACTCAACACTTAATAATGTCATAACACCTTGTAACAGTTCACCGGTTTTTACAAACAAGCCGGTTCCATTCTTATGCCTTGGTCAGCAATATTGTTTTAATCATGGAGCTTATGACCCGGATGGCGATTCACTGGTATATGAGTTGATCACTCCAAAACAAACTGCCGGAGCAAATGTAAACTATATGGCTCCTTACAATGCCTCCAACCCACTGAATTCACTGCCTGCAACATCATTTAATACGGTAACAGGTGACATTTGTCTCAACCCTCAAAACCTTGAGGTGACTGTTATGGCAGTCTTAGTTAAGGAATACAGAAACGGTGTGTTAATAGGAACAGTTGAGCGAGATCTGCAGTTGACGGTTATGAATTGTGCCAACAATCTTCCATCTCTTACCGGTATCAATGGAACCACAGATTTCTCAATCACGATCTGTGCGAATGAAGCTACATGCTTCGATATCTTCTCAATTGATCCGGATGCAGGTCAAAACTTGCAGGTTACCTGGGACGATGGTATTGCCGGCGCGACATTTAGCACGACAAGCACTTCACGTCCAACAGGTACATTTTGCTGGACACCTTCGGCTTCTGATATAGGTTCGTCAAATATCTTTACGGTTCGTGTTGCCGACGATGCATGCCCTTACTATGGAAGTCAGGTTTTCTCGTACACCGTAAACGTGATCGGAATTACAGTTGATGCCGGACCTGATGAGCAAATTTCATGTAGTGATTTTGCTACTTTAAATGCTACAGCAAGTGGCGGATCAGGGTCATATACATATTTATGGAGTAATGGAGCCACCAGTTCATGGACAACTGTAGGTGAAGGAACATATTGGGTGACTGCAAATGATGGTACATGCAGTGCAACAGACACTGTAGTGGTCACCATGCCATTTATTCCTGTGGCAGCATTTACACATTCAACTACTACCTGTATAAATATTCCTGTAACATTTACAGACCAATCAATGACACCTGCCGGAATTATATGGAGCTGGAACTGGAATTTTGGTGATGGAACTTCTTCAACGCTTCAGCACCCTACTCATTTGTTCCCGGGTGCCGGAACCTATGATGTCACACTGATAATAGAAAACACACTTGGATGTCGTGATACAATAATGCATCAGGTAACCATTGAAAACCCGCCGGTGGCAGAATTTACTTATACCAACACTTGTGTCGGATCATCGGTTAGTTTCACGGATCAAAGTACACCACCCGGAACTATTACATCCTGGAATTGGAATTTCGGAGATGGTGCAAGTTCAACACTCCAGAATCCATCACATACGTATTCGGGTACCGGGAATTATACAGTTACTTTAATAACAGCGAATGCATCAGGATGTATAGATACTGTTGTACATCTTATTACCATTAATCCACTACCGGTAGCCAATGCAGGTGCAGATCAGTCTATCTGCAGCGGAAGTAGTGCAACACTAACAGCTTCAGGTGGTACCTCATATTCATGGCAACCTGGAGGTTCAACCGGAGGTACAATTGTAGTTAACCCCTCAGGGACCACACCTTATGTTGTTACTGTAACTGATGCGAATGGATGTATCAACACAGATACAGTTTCTGTGAATGTACTCCCTCTTCCGCTTATTAATGCAGGGCCTGATGTCTCAAGTTGCTCAGGATCCTCAGTCACGCTGACTGCCGGAGGTGGTGTGAGTTATACCTGGAATCCCGGTGGTTCAACTAATGGATCTATCACCGTGAATCCTTCTTCATCTACAAATTATACAGTAACCGGCACCGGTGCCAATGGATGTACGGCAAGTGACATTGTAAGTGTTAATGTAAACACATTACCTGTCGCATCAGCCGGACTTGACCAGAATATTTGTTCAGGTGGAAGCGCTACCTTGACAGCAAGCGGTGGCGGAACGTATAACTGGTCGCCCGGTGGTGGAACTAATGCATCAACAACAGTTTCTCCGGGAAGCACAACTTCATATGTAGTTACTGTAACAAATGGCAGTGGATGTATAGCCCGGGATACAGTCCAGGTTATTGTTCACCTACCACCGGCATTAACATTGCAAAATATGTTCGTATGTACCGGTTCAAGCACAATTCTTGATGCCGGAATAAGTGCAGCTTCTTACATATGGACTCCAACAGGTGATACAACCCGGACCATCACAGTTTCCAGCGGCGGAACCTTTTCTGTGACAGCAACCAGTTCATATGGTTGTGTAGCTACGGCTAGCTCTACCGTGACAATGGGAACGGCGATTAATATAAATCTTGATGACGTTTCATTTTGTCAAGGTGACAGTGCTGTTCTTGATGCCGGCTATCCGGGGATGACATATTCTTGGACCACAGGTGCAACAACACAAAGTATCACCATTTATTCAGCAGGTTCATACGGTGTAACCGTTGATGACAACTCAGGTTGTACAGGTTCAATTACCGTCAATGCACAATTAAATCCGATTCCTGTTGCCAACTTCACAACAAATTCTGTTTGTGCCGGAAACGTCACACAGTTTACTGATGCCTCAAGCATAGCATCCGGCCTTATCACTGATTGGTCATGGGATTTTGGGGACACAACTTATTCTACAGACCAAAATCCAACACATATATATGCAAATCCGGGAACTTATACTGTTTCTCTGACTGCAACAAGTATCGAAGGATGTAGCCATACAGTAAGCAATGTTGTGACCGTTAATCCTCTTCCGGTAGCAAACTTTGCATCGGGTACAGCTTGCCAGGGATCAAGTCTGGCATTTAGTAACAGCTCTACTGTTTCGAGCGGAATCATCACGACATATGCATGGAATTTTGGAGATGGTGCAACATCCTCACTTCAAAATCCTGCACACTTATATTCTGGATCCGGAAACTTCAATGTTAACCTGACTGTAACGACGGCAGGCGGCTGTTCAGCGAATATTACACAGCCGGTTAGCATTAACCCACTTCCAAATGCAAACTTTAACGCAACTCCGGTTTGTGAAGGATCTGCATCCGTATTTGGAAATACATCAAGTATCTCAACAGGTTCAATTACAACCTACGATTGGGATTTTGGAGATACCTACACCTCATCCCAAAGTTCCCCAAGTCATATCTATTCAGTTGCATTAACATATACCGTAAGGTTAATTGCCACTTCAGGATTCGGTTGTAGTGATACCATTACAAAATCTGTCATCGTGAATGCCTTACCGACAGCAAATGCCGGTGCAGATCAAACTGTGTGTTTTGGAAATTCCGCTACTTTAACTGCTTCAGGAGGATCAGCATTTCTATGGACACCGGGTGGATCAACATCTTCAAGTATAAGCGTCAGCCCTGCAAGCAACACTACATATACTGTTCGTGTGACTGATGCAAATTCATGTACAGCCAATGACATTGTCAATGTAGTTGTGAATTCACTTCCTTCTGTTTCTGCCGGTCCTGACAGAATAGTTTGTTCAGGAACCTCTGCGACACTTAATGCATCCGGTGCAACCACATATTCATGGACTCCGGGCGGATCGACATCATCGAGTCTAACGGTAACTCCTGCTTCTAACACCAGTTACATTGTAACCGGAACTGATGTAAACGGATGTGTTCACAGCGATACAGCATTAGTGACTGTAAGTCCTTTACCTACCGTCAACGCAGGACCTGACCAATCAATTTGTTCAGGGTCAACAGTTGCTCTTTCGGCAAGTGGAGCAAATACCTACACATGGAACCCGACAGGTTCTACAAGTGCTTCTGTCTTAGTAAGCCCGGTGATCAGTACTAATTACATTGTTACCGGTACGTCTGCTGCGGGTTGTATAAGACGTGACACAGTACGGGTGACTGTTAATCCTGTTCCGGTTGTTAGTCTATCACCAACATTTATTTGTCCGGGATTCAGCACTACACTTGATGCAGGTAACCCCGGAGCAACTTATACCTGGTCAACCGGCGATACCACCCAAACTATTAGTGTCAGCGACTCAGGCACATATACAGTTGTTGTAACCAGTGCAAATGGTTGTCCAACCATGGGAACTTCATTGGTCACAATTGGAAACAATCTTTCATCTACACCGGTTGTAACTTCTGTTTGTGATGGTTCTAGTGCTACGTTACAAGCAGGAAATCCCGGAAGCACCTATAGTTGGTCCACAGGATCCACAGCTTCTTCCATCACGGTATCAACAGCAGGAAATTATTCAGTTGTAATCACTGACGTAAATGGTTGTACGGGAACATTAACACATACTTTAAACGTAAACCCTAACCCTGTAACTGATTTTAGTGTCTCACCTGCCTGCGCGGGAACATCAGTCAACTTTATAAATCTCTCATCAATCTCGTCAGGAACTATCCAGGCTTATGATTGGGATTTTGGAGATACCAGTTCTTCAAATCTTGCACAACCGTCGCATACATATACGTCAGATGGTACCTATACAGTCAGCTTAACAGTAACAAGTGCGAGTGGATGTATAACGACTGCCTCAAGAAGTCTTGTGATTCATCCATTACCTGCTCCAGGTTTCAGCTCCGGTCCTGTTTGTCAGAACACTTTGTCTGTCTTTACTGATGCATCAAGTATCAGTTCAGGATCAATAAATAACTGGTCATGGAATTTTGGAGATGGATCAGGCACAACAGGAAACGCTGCTGCTCATACTTACGCTTCATACGGATCATATACTGCCACTCTTACTGTAACAAGTGATCAGGGCTGTACAGATTCAACAACGCAAAATATCCAGATCTATCGTTTACCTGTAGCAGATTTCACTGCTAATAATGCATGTGCTAATTCGAGTATACAATTCACCAACACTTCTAGCTCCGCAGGAGGTTCTATCCTGTTCTATTCCTGGAACTTTGGTGATGGAAATAATGCATCCGGAGCCAACCCGAATCATAGCTTTGCTAATGACGGAACTTATCCCGTAACTCTTTCCATTACTTCTATTCTCGGTTGTACTGCTGATACAAGCAAGATCATCACGATACATCCTCTTCCGACTTCCGGTTTTACATCAGATCCTGTCTGTGACGGAAATGATGTTACATTCACCAATTTAAGTAGCATCACAAACGGTTCAATAAGCAATTACTACTGGAACTTTGGAGATAACAGCAGTTCTAACCAGTCGTCACCGGCACACACTTATGCTGCTGAAGGTACCTATCAGGTTCAGTTGATATCAACTTCAGACATGGGATGTCGTGATACAGTAAACGGAACCGCGATAGTTCATCCATTGCCTGTTGCAAGCTTTACCGCGGTAAACGTTTGTGCCGGCTCTCCGGTTGAATTTCTGAATGCAAGTACTATAAGCACCGGTACAATTAACAACTGGATATGGGATTTTGCAGATGGTACTTCATCATCTTCAGATGAACCGGTACATATTTATACAAATCCGGGTTCATACCCTGTACAGTTGACGATAAGTTCGTCAGAAGGATGTACTGCGAGCTTTTCAGCGAATGTAAATATATACCCTAATCCCAATGCAGCTTTCCTGTCAACGAATACTTGCTTAGGAAACAGCAGCAATTTCATCAATCAATCCAGTGTTGCCGGAGGTATTTCATTCACCAGTGAATGGTCATTCAGTGATGGCAGCCAATCTACGCAGACTAATCCGGTACTTACTTTTAATTCTTCCGGTATTTTCACCGCCTTGCTGACGGTTACATCAGCGAATGGTTGTGTAAGTAATTCAACTCATACCAGCAGAGTGTACCTGCCTCCGACAACAGTCTTCGTAGCACCTGATGTATGTCACGGAGCCGTAACAAGGTTTGATGATAATTCTTACTCACAGGATGGAAACATTACTACTTGGATGTGGAACTTCGGTGACGGTTCATACTCGACTGAAGGAAATCCTTCACATTTATATACCGGTACAGGAAGTTACAATGTAAGCCTAACTACCACAAGTTCGTTTGGTTGCAGCAGCCCGTATCAGGATACTGTTCAAATTTATTCTAAGCCTATTTCAAGAATACAAACTGCAAATGTTTGCCAAGGGGTACCTGTTCAGTTTATCAATACGACAGTAAATAACACCGGTACCAATGTCACTTACCTTTGGGATTTAGGAAATGGATTCACCTCCACTGATTCATCCCTCGTCTATGATTTCACAAGTGCAGGTACATATGATGTTACATTGACTGCTACATCAGGATATGGCTGTACCGATACTCAATTAAACCGTCTTACTGTTTATCCTCTTCCTGAAGTTAATTTTGCAGGAAGCGATGCTTGTCATAATTCAAATACTTCCTTTACGAATAATTCAACAATTCAAACAGGAACGATACAAACTTATAGCTGGGATTTTGGTGATGGAACAAGTTCATCGCAAACGAATGCAGTTCATCAATATTCATCACCCGGAACATATCAGGTTAACCTGACTGCAGTTTCTGATCAAGGATGTATCAACAGCTATCCATCAGAGGTTGCTGTGCACCCAAATCCAACCGTGCTTTTCTCAGGAGGATTTCAAGGATGTGCGCCTATCACGGCAACATTCTCAAATGCTTCAGTTATAAGCACCGGAACGATATCAGGATGGTTATGGAACTTTGGTGATGGAGACGTGTCAACCGATCAACATCCTCAGCATACATTTACACAAGGTGGAAGTTACAATGTAAGCCTTACTGTCGTTTCCGATATGGGCTGCCAGGCTTCTTACACTCAAACTAATTCGGTCCATGCATTCTCTCAACCAATAGCAGATTTCACTGCAGATCCGTTGATCGCTGACAACATTTCACCGACAGTTCATTTCACCAATCTGTCACAAGGCTTCACTTCGTACCAATGGAATTTTGGGGATGGTACATCAACAAGATCAGAACTAAATCCGGTACATACTTTTGCTGATACCGGCGTCTACTCTGCTCAGTTGATTACTGTGAATGCTTACGGTTGTCGTGATACTATCATGCGCAGGATCGAGATCAGACCTCGCTCAACTCTGTTTGCTCCTAATTGCTTCACACCAAATGGTGATGGACATAACGATAGATTCAGACCATACTTTACCAATATGACAAACATTCAGGTTTGGATCTTTGACCGTTGGGGATTGCTACTAACGAATTGGGAAGGGCTTGAAGGTAACTGGGATGGATATTACCATGGAGAAAAGTGCCAACAAGACACTTATGTCTATAAGATTAAAGGTATGGGTGTCGACGGAAAATACTCAGAATGGGTAGGACACGTTAGTATCGTATACTAAGAAAGTGCGTTTGCTTTTCATGGTGTGTTTGGAAAGACCCCCTCGGGGGTCTTTCTTTTTTGGCTAAGCTCTTAACGATAACTCCATCCCGGAGGATATACCGTTCTAGTGTAAGGCCTTGTTCTAGCCAAAGAGCGTAAATAGGCTATCTTGGGTGGAGTCCCAAAAATCGATCGAAGCTTTTTAAAATCTTCGAACAAATTGACCTGCTTGTCGTCACGCGGACTAAAACCGGCAGAATTAAATTCAGAGTAACTCATGTTATTGATTTATATATCTAACATACAATCCGAACCTTTTCATTTCAAAAATTATTGGTTTCAGAAGGCAACAAGAGGGTGAATGTGTGTTTAATCTAGGCAAAAACCGCTTCAATTCGGATGTAATAGTTTACCGGCAAGAAGAAATCAAAAACAATTTCTTTAAAAAAAGCATTTTCTATGTTGTCAATTTTTAAGTAATTTTAGCACAATCTGAAAATCAATTCTCATTTTTTTTCATTCTCAAACTAATAGAAAACATGAAAAAAATCTACTTATTGCTAATCACCGGGCTTTTCTTTTTCACAGGTTCATTAAAAGCTCAGAACGGAGCAATAACACTGAAAGATGGTAACGGCTCAGTAGTTTCGAGTTTTGGATCTATTGCCCTTGCTTATGCGGCAATTCCGGCGCCGATGTCTATGCCTTACATAATTGAAATTAATTCCAATTATGATGGCTCTCAAGAAACCTATCCTGTTACCCTCACTCCTGTCAGCGGTGCAAGCTCGACGAACACAATTACCATCAGGCCTGAAGCCAGCGTGGTCTCTGTCAGCATCACTTCCAATCAAACCAATACAGCGCTGATCTTATTCAATGATGCAGATTTTGTGATTATTGATGGGCGACCGGGTGGGCAAGGTATTAATCGCGCATTATTGATTAACAATATGGGAACGGGTACGTCCAGCTATGGAATAGATATGATCAATGGCGCATGTAACAACATCATCCGGCATTGCAGAGTTAGCGGATACACAACATTGAGTTCCGGCGGAAAAGGTATTCACATTGGTAGTTCAGCAGCAAACCCTACAGGGAACTCCGACAACCTGTTTGAATTCCTGACCTTCGATAATGGTCCAAGATATTTTATGAACTCATCCGGTACAGCTGCCAATCCAAATAGAAATTTGACAGTATATGGTTGTGAATTCATCAATATTAATTTTTGTGGATGGTGGCAGCAAAATGGTACCGGTAAAGTGACAGTTGACTCTTGTTTCTTTTTTAGCAATGGTGCAGGCGGCACAACAAGTACAGGACTCTTTGCTATCCTTTCCGATTTTCAGACCGATACTATCATCATTACAAGAAACAATATTTACAACATCGACAATTACAATAATTCAGCAGATATTATCGGGATAGCACTCAGATCCTTTAACGCCGGATCTGCATTACGGATATATAATAATTTTATTAATCTGAATGCAAGCAATTCATCTGTCGACGAAATACATGGAATTGAATTTGGGACCAATAATGCCAACAATCCTTTCGATGCTAAAGTTTATCACAATACAATTGTGATTGGAGGAAGCGCTACAGGAGGAACTTCAGGAAGTGTAAACTCAGCAGCACTTTCTGTTTGGAACTCAGACTCGCTGGCAAAGATCGACATTCGAAATAATCTTTTAATTAATAACAGAACCGGTGGAGCTGAACAACATGTCTCAATTTTGAGAAATTCAATTCTGGGCTCTAACACAATCAACTACAACAATTACTTCTCCGCAACAAACGATTTTGCCAAAATTACTACAAACGTTTATACTGACTTAAGTAGTTATCAATTAGCATCTGCGCCAAATGATGTTAACTCACAAGATCAGATGATCAGCTTCGTTTCAAATAATGATCTTCACCTTATGCCACCATCTACGGGCAATACTGCTCTTTATGGAATCGCACTGTCGGAAGTAACAAGTGATTATGATAACGAACTAAGAATTCACAATTATATGGGTGCTGATGAGCCCGATGAATCTGTTGGAATATCCGAGCATCTTTCATCAAACGATTTCATCATATACCCAAACCCAACCAGCAGTAAGTTTAGCGTTCGACTTGATAATAAAGCAAATTATAAAATTGAAGTATGTAATTTAATCGGACAAGTTTTATACAGTTCTGTTACCGGTTCTCAGGATGAAATAATCATAAATACTTCGGATTGGAATAAGGGACTTTACATAGTAAAGCTCATCACAGATCAGCAAGAACTGACAAGCCGGGTGGCCCTTATTGATTAATCATCTTTTTACCGGCCCCTTTTAAACGCCAAAACCCTTCCGGGGAGGGAAGGGTTTATGACATATTCACCTAAACAAAAACCTGTATTAAAATATCAAGGCAGGAAAAAGGTAACGGTCGGTCAAAAAATCAAATATGGAAACACAATGGATTGCGAACCAACCGTCACCGCAAAGTTCTGGAGTTATATTTGATGAATGAGGGGATTCACACAAAACTCCGGAAATCTCATGCCTGCGCTTGAAATACTTTAATTCAAAATTTCAAGAATGACAAAATGAAAGAACTAATTCAACAGGCAGCAAAATTACGGCAAAACTCGTGTGTTTTTTTGTTCTATTCTGTGAACAAACTTGTTTCAGGGGTGAAGAGTCCCAAAACAGAGGTGAATGGAGTTGCGTTTTTTATGCCAATCCTTGAACACCAATAATCCTTAATTTTAGTTAAATTTCAGCATTTATTTGAATAATACCGCTGTATTCTTAGCTTCGCTTGCTCCTAACCCGAAATCTAGAAAAATCATGAAAAAAGCCATTTTCAGCCTTGCCGCAGCCATTTTTACGTATTCAGGCTCATTTGCACAGGTTCTTCAATATCCCAAGGTGGAAAAAGTGAATCAGGTGGACGATTATTTCGGAACTAAAGTTTCAGATCCGTATCGCTGGCTTGAAGATGATAATGCTCCTGCAACGCTGAAATTCGTTGAAGCACAAAACGAAGTCACACAAAATTACCTTTCAACAATTCCATTTCGCGAACAAATAAAAAGTCGTCTTACACAGTTGTGGAATTTCCCAAAATGGTCAGTTCCCTTTAAAGGTGGAAAAAATTATTTTGTTCACACAAACGACGGCTTGCAAAATCAGTTCGTCTTAAACATTTTACGCAGTGGCCCCGGCTCAAAACCGGAACCATTTCTGGACCCGAACAAGCTATCAACGGATGGAACAATAAATGTCTCCAATACATCTGTTTCAAATGATGGTAAATATCTTGCCTATACTACGTCAAGTGGTGGAAGCGATTGGCATCAAATAAATGTAATGAATACCATCAGTGGTGTACAGTCGAATGATAAAGTTGAATGGGTGAAATTTTCTGGAATAGCATGGCATGGCAGTGGATTTTTCTATTCACGCTACGATGCACCTGATGAATCTGACATCCTCAAAGGCAAAAATGAATTTCATAAAGTCTATTACCATTCAGTAGGCAATCCACAAAAGTATGACATGCTCATTTATCAGGATACAGAGCATCCGCTTCGTAATTTTGTAGCCGGAACTACTGATGATGAAAGATACCTGATCATCAGTGGATCTGAAGGAACACATGGTAATGACGTTAGAGTAAAGGATCTCAGAAATCCGAATTCTGAATTCATCAGCATTGTAGAAGGTTTTGAAAATGAGTATTCAGTAATTGGTAATGACAGTTCTAATATTTTCATTCTTACAAATAAAAATGCTCCTCGCTACGAACTTGTGATGATGGATCCGATGCGTCCGGAGGCTCCTTGGAGGACTATTATCCCTCAAAGCGATGATGTATTGGAGGCTGTATATATGGGTCACAATTTGCTGATCGCAAAATACATGAAAGATGCACGTTCAGTATTGAAGCTATATTCACTTAAAGGTCAATACATGATGGACGTTCCATTGCAAACTTTAGGAACAGTAGATCAGCTTTCCGCTACTACGTCTGATGAAATGATGTTCTATTCCCTCACAACCTTCACAGCACCTTCTACTATTTACAGTTTCAATCTTCGAACAAAAGAACAGAAAGAATACTTCAAGCCGAATTTAGATTTCAAGAGTGATGATTATGAAACAAAACAAGTCTTCTATCCAAGTAAAGACGGTACTAAAATTCCAATGTTCATCGTTCATAAAAAAGGTATCACACTTGATGGCAATAACCCGACACTGCTTTATGCTTATGGTGGATTTAATCTGCCACAACCACCTATCTTCAAGATCGAACGACTGGTCTTTTTGGAAAACGGAGGTGTCTTTGCATTAGCTAACATACGCGGTGGTGGAGAGTACGGAGAAGAATGGCATGAAGCCGGTACAAAATTGAAAAAACAAAATGTATTTGATGATTTCATTGCAGCAGCAGAATTTCTCATCAAAGAAAAATATACTTCTGCTTCAAAATTAGGTATGCAGGGAAGATCGAATGGTGGTCTGCTTGTGGGTGCGGTAATGACCCAAAGACCCGATCTATTTAAAGTAGCACTACCTGTTGTCGGAGTACTCGACATGCTCCGTTACCATACCTTCACGATAGGCTGGGCATGGAAAGGTGACTATGGATCCAGCGAAGACGAAACAAATTTCAGGAATCTTCTCGCCTATTCTCCATTGCATAATATCAAAGAGAATGTAGAATACCCTGCAACTCTTGTAACCACAGGAGACCACGATGACCGCGTTGTTCCTGCACATTCATTTAAATTCATTTCAACTTTGCAGGAGAAATACAAAGGAACAAATCCTCAACTTATCAGAGTGGATATCAATACCGGTCATGCGAGTACTACTGCCTTAGGCTCCAGCAAGCCTGTTGCTAAGCAAATTGAGGAGCAAACGGATAATTTTTCATTCCTGATGTACAATTTAGGAATGAAACCTTCGTATTAACTTTTGAACAAACCCGACTGAAAAGTCGGACGAAATTGCTCCGGGCTCATGCATGAATTCCGTAACTTCGTGTTGCAGAATTCATGTTTTCTGCCCTTATAATATGAAAATTCGTGTCGGTATTGTTTTTGGCGGCCGCTCCCGTGAAAGGGAAATTTCCTTTGCCGGAGGACGAACTGTCTATGATAACCTGAATAAATCGATCTTTGAAACAGTCCCTCTTTTTGTTGATAGCTTCGGCAACTTCATACTGCTCAGCTGGGAGTACATTTACAAAGGCAGCATAAGAGATTTCTATCCCCCTTCACATGTTCTTCCGGCTTCTCCTAATGAATACCAGGTTTATGCAGAGAGTCTCGGAGATCTTAGCCGTTCAGAACAAGAAAATCTATTTATAAATACCGGTAAACGAATTCCCCTCGAAGATATCAGGCAACATATCGACTTTGCATTTCTTTGTCTGCATGGACCTTTCGGTGAAGACGGTCGTGTGCAGGGCTTGTTAGAATATCTGGGAATTCCTTATTCAGGTTCCGGGATCTACTCCTCCTCAGTAGGTATCAATAAGGCCATCCAAAAAAAACTGATGCATGAAAGTGGTTTTGCAACACCTGCTTTTCTCTCACTTCAAAGGACAGAATGGTTAATTGAAAAAAATAAAAATTCCATTCGAGAAAGGATCAGCAAAGAAATTGGTTTTCCATGCGTTGTTAAATCTGCACATCAGGGATCATCCATCGGGATCAGGATTCTTCAGGACGATGATAAAGTGAATTTTGATGAGGCACTAAATCATGCCTTTTTCATTCGCGAACTAACAAAAAAAGAGTGGAATAATTTAAGTGATGAAGATCGTGTTGAATGGGTTCGACTCACTTCTGATATCAGGGAAGGAATCGCCTGCCCGCTTATCATGCATCATAATGAAGGTTCAACATTATTATCCCACCCTGAAGCTATTCTTGACAATATCAACGCTTCATTCCGGGAAGGTGCAGAACTTTTAACACTTGAATCCTGCAGTGCAGAGACTGAAGTTGTCGTTGAAGGTTTTATTGAAGGCAAGGAATTCTCCTGTATCGTCATACGCCGGGAAGACGGCAAGCCTGTTGCTTTACCTCCTACCGAGATCAGAAAAGGCAAAGAACTTTTCGACTATCGTTCTAAATACCTTCCGGGTCTTTCGAGAAAGATAACCCCCATTCATTTACCGGAAGATCAAATACAAACTATCAGAAAAGATTGCGAAAGACTCTTTCTAGCCCTGCAATTCAATGTATATGCAAGGATTGACGGATTTATTACAGCTTCAGGAGAGGTATTCCTGAATGATCCGAATACGACATCAGGTATGATGCCTTCTTCCTTTTTCTTTCATCAGGCTGCAGAAATCGGACTAAACCCTTCGCAGTTCTTGTCATTCATAGTACGCACCTCTCTGTACGAGCGAATGAATGAAATGGAGATGAGTTCGGAAATATCAACATTGCTCAACAAAGTTGATGATGGACTACTTTGTCTCAGAAAAGAGCTCAGTTCAAAAATACGTGTGGCAGTGATCATGGGAGGATACTCTTCTGAAAGACATATCTCCGTAGAAAGTGGCAGAAATGTCTACGAAAAACTTTCATCATCTTCTAAGTACGAACCGATACCTGTGTTCCTCACAGGCGATGCCGACAACTATAAATTGTATCAGATTCCTGTTAACCTGATGCTGAAAGATAATGCAGATGACATCAGCGAAAAAGTAAAACACTTCTCCGTACACAATGTCATTAAACAGATTATGCAGGAATGTGAGTCTATCACAAAAAAATACACTCTTCCGGATAATGTTTTACAACCTCGTGAACTGAGCTTTCATGAGCTGGCAGAAGCAGCTGATGTAGTTTTCATCGCCTTACATGGTCGCCCCGGTGAAGATGGTGCCTTACAAAAAAATCTCGAAGCAGTCGGACTACCTTATAATGGCTCCGGCATAGAAACATCGAAACTTACGATCAATAAATACGAGACGAATGAGCAATTATTAAAAAATGGCTTCCTGGTTGCCCGACATAGCCTGGTAAACATTAATGAGTGGAAGAAAGACACCTCATCCATTGGGAAAGGTATTCTCAAAAATTACTCCTTACCATTAATTGCCAAGCCGGTTGACGATGGGTGCAGCAGTGCTGTTAAGAAGATCAGCAACGAGGATGAGCTAATTGCATTTGCAGGATTGATATTCAGAAATGATGAAGATTTGATGCCAAAAGAAGCCGGACTACTTCATTTAAAACTAAAAGAAGAGTTTCCCCGAAAGCAGCAATTTCTTGTTGAAGAATTGATCGATAAAAAAGACGCTGCTCGGTTTATTGAGATCACAGGTGGCTTGCTTACCCGTGTGAATGATAATGGCAAAAGAGTTTATGAAATTTTCGAGGCCTCTGAAGCGCTTTCTGAGGGTGATGTGTTGTCTCTTGAAGAAAAATTCCTTGCGGGCGAAGGACAAAATATCACACCTGCCAGATATGCTTCAGATCCTGTTGAAAGACAAAGAATTTCAGACATCGTAAAAGCTGAATTTAAACGAGCAGCAGAGGTGTTGAACATTGAAGGCTATGCCCGCATTGATGCCTTCGTAAGAATCTTTAAAGATGGCCGTGTTGAAGTTATATTCATTGAGGTAAATTCTTTGCCGGGAATGACTCCGGCAACGTGTATCTTCCATCAAAGTGCAATTGCAGGATACAAACCTTATGAGTTCATTGATAAAATTCTGGAATACGGTATACAAAAGAAACGACAGCCGGCTAGTACACATTAAAAATATCTATGTCCAACTTAATTAAATTTATTACAAGCAAAACTTTTTTTATCAATGTAGCAATAGCAATCCTGCTATGCTTTTTATCCGTTTATCTGGTTTATTCATGGATGGGAAGGATCACACATCATGGTGAAAGCATTTCTGTACCCGACCTGAGGGGAATGGACATAAGCCGGCTTGAAAGCTTTCTTGATAACCATACTTTAAAATTTCAAGTCATAGATTCTCTCTTCGATGGATCCAAAGATGGTGGCACTGTTCTCGAACAGGATCCCGCACCGGAGTCAAAGGTGAAAGAAGGCCGCACGATCTATCTTACAGTAAATTCTGCGACGCCACCTAAAGTTAAGATGCCGGACCTTATCGATGTTTCCTATCGCCAGGCAGAGGCAATACTCCAAACATTTGGACTTACGGTTGGAGAACTTATCTATGAACCTGACCTTGCCAAAAATGCTGTCCTGGATCAAAAGTTTAAAGGCTCTTCCATTAAACCCGGTGTAGAAATTTATAAAGGCTCGACTATCGACCTGGTATTGGGCGATGGACTAGGTAGCACAGAAGTCTCTGTGCCATTGTTGATCGGACTTACAAAAGGTGAAGCCATGTTTGTCCTAAAAGGTTCATCCTTAAATCTCGGTACGGTATATTATGATCCAGGTACTAAAGACTCAACTGAAGCATTGATATATAAACAGGATCCTGAATCAGGAGTAAGTTCGAATATTAATCAGGGTGATGCTATAGATATCTATTTGCGCTAGTCCTGATTCAGCGCTCAAGCAATCGATTTCCTAAGGATTCGAATAAGGCTTGTTTCTCAGACAATTATGAGATCAGTCGGAACTAATACCCGGATTTCATTTTGCAAATTATGCCTACTTTTACAATAATTCATCAACGACCTCGCTATTGTATGAAATTCCAAAAAATGACCTTTTCAGGAAGATTATTATCTCTGTTTGCTTCTGCTTTCTGCCTGATGTTTATAATCCCTTCAGGTAGTTACGGGCAAGAACATATCTTTCCGCTCGGATCTAATGCTACCATTCAAACTTATCTGAAGAATAATCCCGAGAAAAATTACCGCCGCAGTTCATCAGCTGCATTTGATACAATCATCCTTCCATTCATTGATGATTTTTCCAGACAGGGAATTTATCCTTTCGATAGTCTTTGGGAAGATAATGATGTTTTCATCAATTCAACTTTTGCTGACAGTCCATTTACAATAGGGGTAGCCACTTTCGATGGACTAGATTATGCAGGCCGTCCGCATGACAGCCTTTCTTCAGCAGATGCCATTGCCGACTACCTTACCTCCCGCCCGATCGACCTCAGCGGCCTGAATGGCAATACCAGTGTTTGGTTAAGTTTCTTTTATCAGCCTCAGGGATTAGGCGATATACCTGAATCAAATGACTCACTCATACTTCAGTTTAAGGATACGAGCGGAACATGGATTCGTCAATGGGCAAAAGAAGGTAGAGCTGATACAGCCTTTACAAGAGTGAACATAAACATCCTTGACAATGCATTTCTCTACAAAGGATTTCAGTTTCGATTCTTCAATATTGCAACGGTCAATGGCAACAGAGATCATTGGCACCTTGATTATGTAATACTCAATAAAAATACTGTGATTAATGACTCCATCAGAGACAATGCATTTATCAATAATAAAGGTTCATTACTGTCAGAGTTCAGTGCAATGCCTTACAGACATTATGCCTCTCTCTCAAACCCGTCAGCAGCTATCATACCTACTCTGGTTGACTCTGTACGTAATATAAACTACGGAGGAACGGCCATTACATATGTTGCAGAGATTCTCAATGAACAAGGATTTGTACAGTTTGGTTCTACACCAAGCACACAAGGCTCTGCATCCAACACCGATATTGAATTCAGTACTCCTCTATCCTATAGCTTCCCGACAAACCTGAATGTTGACAGCACAAGTTTTTTATTGAAAACATATTTTAGTCAGCCGGGGATCAACACGAATGCTTACAACGATACAAGCTATCATACACAGTATTTTCATAATTATTATGCCTATGACGATGGCTCTGCTGAAGTTGCCTATGGAATTACGGGGAATACAGATGTTAAACTAGCCTATCAGTTTGATGTT
Source organism: Bacteroidia bacterium (assembly GCA_035341855.1). Taxonomy (GTDB): domain Bacteria; phylum Bacteroidota; class Bacteroidia; order AKYH767-A; family 2013-40CM-41-45; genus QQVM01. The sequence goes on along the minus strand of DAOQWA010000003.1, from coordinate 91,003 downwards.
AAAATGGCTGATACGCTTCGTGGTGTTCAGATCTATTTTAATCCGGTAGGATTAAATGTTCATACAAAATTGTTTCAGTTGGCTTATTGGAGTTCAGTGAATGTAGGTGCCAATACCGATAATCTCGTGTACAGAATGATCAACCAAAAGCCGGCGAATGTAGATAGCATCAATGGATTCGCCACATACCTCTTTGATGAATTACTGGTTTTACCTGCAGGTTTGGCTTACGTTGGTATAATTCAAAATGAACCACAAACTTTATATGGCATCGGTCTTGATAGAAATACTGATTCAAGATCAAAGATGTTTTACCATGTTGACGGCTTTTGGTACCAGACACAGGTCAAAGGATCGTGGATGATACGTCCATTGTTTGGTGACACCCTTGGCTCATTAGTATCGGTTGCAGAACTAAAGAATACATCACCGGCATTCTCTGTTTATCCAAACCCGGCTGTGGAGCATGTTGAAATCAGAATTGACGATAATAATACTGATAGCTATACTTGTGAAATAATCGACTTTCCGGGAAAGGTTCATAAGATCAAAGAATTTCGTCGTTCTGTTAATATCGACATAAGCTCAATTAATCCCGGCATGTACATGGTGAGACTTCGCAATAATAAATCAGGTACACAATCAACGAGAAAACTTCTCATAGAAAAGTAAGTCTTCTACATAGCTTATTTGTGTGATGCCCATGTAAGATTCAATCACCCCACCTGAACATTTCACGACAGAACATTATCAATACATTTAGATCGCTGCAAAGAATTTATTATACAATTCCCAAATAATAATACATCCTGATGATTGAAGAAGAACAAGATCCCGTAGAGCAGGATGAATTATTCGAGCACTTTAACCTTACCGTAGAAAAAGGTCAGTCCATGACTCGCCTGGATAAGTGGCTCATGAACCGCGTTGAAGGGACCTCCCGAAATAGAATACAACAAGCCTGTGATGCAGGATGTATTTTAGTGAACGGAAAGGCAGCGAAATCAAGTTACAAAGTAAAGCCACTGGATCAGATCGTTCTTGTCCTCCCTGAGCCCGTGAGGGAGATGGAACTCATTCCACAGGACCTGCCGATTGAAATATTTTATGAGGATGATGACATAGTTATTATCAACAAAGCACCGGGAATGGTAGTTCATCCGGCCTACGGGAACTATTCAGGAACATTAATGAATGCACTTGTTTATCATTTTGGCAAACTACCGGCGCAGGCAAATAATCTTCATCGGCCCGGACTTGTACACCGGATTGATAAAAATACATCAGGGTTACTTGTCATTGCCAAAACAGAACTGGCTATGACTTATCTGGCAAAGGCCTTTTTTGAAAGAACTATTGACAGGAAGTACATTGCATTGGTTTGGGGAGATTTCAAAGAAGACGAAGGTACAATTACCGGAAACGTAGGCAGAAATTTGAAGGACAGAAAAATCATGGATGTATTTCCTGATGGCTCTCATGGAAAGCATGCTGTTACACATTATAAAGTTGTCGAACGCTTCAGCTATGTGACTCTGGTGGAGTGCAAACTTGAAACAGGTCGCACACATCAGATACGTGTTCATATGAAACATATCAATCACCCTATCTTTAATGATGATAGCTATGGCGGTGACAGGATCCTAAAGGGAACTACCTTCACCAAGTACAAACAATTTATCGAAAACTGTTTTAAAATTTTACCAAGACATGCCTTGCATGCACAAACTTTGGGATTTACACATCCAAGAACAGGTGAAAAATTGTTTTTCGAATGCCCACTCCCCTCTGATATGCAAGAAGTTCTTGATAAGTGGAGACACTATGTGAAGTATCAAAAAGATGCTTGATCTACAGAGCCTGTAGCATTTATCCGGCTGAACAATAAATAATAGAAAATTCTCAATTTTCAAGAACAGTCTGAGAATAATCGGCGACAACAATATTCACCCGCTCGGGAATGTTGTGTGAAAGCCAGAGCGCAAGCTCATTCCACTAAGCGGCGACTTCGTATTCCAATCTTTATGAAGATTAAAATTAGTTCACTAAAATTTTCCCAGCACAGTGGAATCCCTTATCTTGACCTGTAATTTTAAAATAATACATTCCGGATCCTAAATTAATAGGGATTTTTTCATTATTAGATCGGATGGAGTGTCTTTCTATTTCAGATCCAGCAGGGTCGTAAATTGTCATTGTTCCAGCCTTATAAGCCGGATCTGAACAATTAAAAATTACATAATCCATTACTGGATTTGGGTAGATTTTATATTCTATTGAAGTCGCATTTTCAATTCCGGTGATTTCCCACAATGATCTCTTATATAAACCTTGACCGTTCACACCTGCAAATACTGTTGTGGAGTTTGATGCAATCTTTAAGATCACATTTCCTCCTAAACCTGTATTCCATTGTGTCCATTGTGCTCCGCCGTCAATAGAATAAAATACACCGCCACCCCAAGTTGCTAATATGATGTAAGCTCCACTGGTGGTAATATCATCTATATTCAAAGCAGTTAGTCCGTTGTTTATAGCGGTCCAAGTGTTAGCGGTATCCGTTGATTTATACATGCCATTACCTGTACCAGCATAAATGGTGGAACCTGATGTGGCAAGGCATGTAACTGTTTCAAGTCCCATGCCTGTATTCTTCGGAGTCCAGCTGTTTCCGCTGTCGGAGGAAACGAACACGCCACCCGCGAAAGTACCGGCAAGCACGATGCTGCCCATTGTGGCCATAGATTGTACGATAGTATTCGTTAAACCGTTATTCGCTGCGGACCAAGAGTCTCCGTTATCAGTAGTTCGAAAGATTCCATAATGGTATTCGCCGGCGAACACATATGATCCGATGCTAGTCATTGATAGAAAATCTATGCCGGTTAGTCCGTTTGGAACTTCCACCCAACTTGCGCAACTATCAGTAGACCTGAACACTGTTCCTGTATGTGTGCCAGCGAATATTGCCGAATCGGCAAAAAGGATGGAATAAACACGAGGTGTAGTCAAACCTATATTCGTCGAATTCCATGTCATGCCATTATCTATCGATAACTTTAAACCTGCATAATCTTGGGACGCCAATATTGTATCACCTTTCGCCATGACAGATTGGATACTTCCTCCAACTCCGGTGTACTGCCATTGAGCAAATACACTATTGAAAGAAAAGAAGAAAATATAGATGCAGAAAATGGTCTTTTTCATGTTGGAAAGGATTGAATTTCGTTGCGTAAATATAAGTGCTAACTATAAATTATACAATGGCTTCTGAATTCGAAATTTTCAATTTCGGGCAGTATGAAATAGATCATTGTCTTCAAATACATGATTGAGAGTTCCAAAGAAAAATGTTGGCACAACACGATTAAGTATCTAAGAGGGAATTCGCCGCCCAGCGTTTACTATGCCGAAAAATTCAAATAATAATCAAAGTGATAAGGCGAAACTAACAATCGCAAATAAATAGCTTCTAAATTTTACCCCGCCTATGTCTTTGTGTTTCGCGATTTTTCGAGTAGAATAAAAACTTTCAATGCTTATGATAAGCATAGTGATACAGGCTAAAATATAAATCATCTACTCCCCCACCTGTTCGGCGAACCGCTTAAACTCTTACTGCTGTCTCCGAATATTCAGTCACCACATTATACAAAGTATCACGCTCTACCGGAACTCTTCCACCCTGCCTGATCAGTTCAACAAGTTGTGCTGTTGAGAGACTTGGATTCTGTTCTTCTGCACCGGCCATGGAATAGATTTTTGTAGTATCATCAATGGTACCATCCAGATCATCCACTCCAAAAGCCATGGAAAGCTGAGCTGTGCTCCGGCCGATCATAGGCCAGTAAGCTTTGATGTGATTAAAATTGTCAAGAAAAATTCTTGAAACGGCATAATTCTTCAGGTCTTCTACCACGCTAACTTCCGGTACATCAGACATTGCATTGTCGCCATTCCTGAATTTCAATGGTATGAATGTATTGAAACCACCCGTAGCATCCTGCATCTTCCTTAAACGTTCCATGTGATCTATGCGGTGAGAATAATTCTCAATATGTCCGTATAACATCGTTGCATTACTGTGCATTCCCAGACGATGCGCTAAGCGATGAATTTCCAGCCATTCCTCAGCTGTGCATTTGTCACTACAGATAATGTTTCTGATCTCCTCATCAAATATTTCTGCTCCTCCCCCGGGTAAAGAATCCAGACCGGCTTCGTGGATGAGCTTCATCCCATCTTCCATGCTAAGCTTTGCCTTGCGGAACATGTAATGTAACTCAACGGCTGTGAAGCCTTTTATGTGCAAATCGGGCCGGTGGACTTTGACCTGTTTTAGTATATCCGCAAAGTAATACAGGTCCATTTTAGGATGTACACCACCGACAATATGAACTTCCGTAACAGGCTGTCCGTCGTAAGATTTGACCTTGTCGAGAATCTCTTCAGCGCTGAGTTCCCAACCTTCTTCCTTTTGTTTTAGCAAGCGTGAGTACGAACAAAAATTACAGCTGAATACGCAGATATTTGTTGGTTCAATATGAAAATTTCTATTGAAATAGGTCACATTTCCATTCTTACGCTCCCGAACAAAATTTGCTAAAGCACCAAGAAATCCCGGTTCGCCTTGCTGATACAATAAAAGTCCTTCTTCAGCAGTGACCCTTTCATCATTCATCACCTTGCGGCCAATCGTGCTAAAATCAGGTGATAGTGAAGTATTATCCAAAAGATAAGCTAACCCGCTTGAATTCATATTAAATATTTAGGCCAAAGATACGTTTTTTGACTCTATCTCTTATGCCTGCGTTTTCTGAATAATGGTACAAAAGCAAAATAATCTTGCTTAAGCCTGACAAATCACTTCTAAAAATCATTTAATTTTCTTAAAATTAACAAGGCTATAAGAATCCTAAAACAGTGATATGACTATATTTGTTATAGTAAAAGTATAATCTCCTGAACCCATAAATTCTCTCCATTATGATACGCATTTTACTGGTAGAAGACGAAGAACACTTACAGGAAGCTATTAAGTTAAACCTTGAATTAGAAGGCTATAAAGTTGTGGCAGCAAGTACCGGTACTGAAGCTGTAAAGATCTTCAAACAAGAAAGATTCAATATGGTAGTACTAGATGTAATGCTACCGGAAATGGACGGTTACGCAGTTTGCGAAGCGATACGGCTTCATAATTCCGGAATTCCAATATTATTTCTCAGTGCAAAAAATGCAAGCGAAGACAAGATCATGGGATTGAAGCGCGGAGCAGATGATTACATGACGAAGCCATTTAACCTTGAAGAATTTTTACTCAGAGTGAATGTCTTAGTTAAGCGAAGTCTCAGTCAGGAAGAGAAGAAGGAGATCAACGATATATTCCGCTTTGAAGGTAATGAGGTAAATTTCCTGACCTATGAGATCCTAGGAAAAGATAAGTCAAGGATCAGACTTACCAAGAAAGAAATTGCATTGCTAAAACTTTTAATAGAAAGAAAAAACGAAGTCGTGAGCAGAGAACAGATCCTTGAAACAGTTTGGGGATACGACATTTATCCATCGACAAGGACAGTCGACAATTTTATTCTTGCATTCAGAAAATATTTCGAAACAGATCCTAAAGAACCCCGCTACTTTTTCTCAGTTCGCGGTGTAGGTTATAAATTTGTGTGCGAAGAACAACACAATGTGTCTCCCTCCCTGAATTAAAATAAACTATTCCTGAATGTCTTTAGGAATAATAAAGTCGATTGGCAAAATATATTGTACTGAAGTTGGATTTCCACCTGCTGTCCCCGGTTTCCATTGAGGCATTTGGCTTACAACTCTTAGGGCTTCATTATCCAAAAGTTCATTCACTCCGCTAAGCACTTTCGCTTCACCAATTTTTCCTTTTTTATCAACTAAAAAACCAATATAAACTCTGCCCTGAATACGATTAAACTTCGCAGAATCCGGATAGGTCAGATTTTGTTTTAGAAAACTCTGCAAACTGTCTGGGCCACCCGGAAATTCAGGTTGAACCTGCACTACACTTACGCCAAATCCCGACTTCACAGATTTATTCTGACCTGCCTCCTCATCCTGAGAAAAACAAAAAAGAGGCAGAATTAATAATATCACCGTCAAATATTTCATCATGATCTATTTACATTAAAAATCAATTTCCATCCGAAATTAACATACCAAACCTACATTTTTCATGAATAATATGCAAATGCGAGGAATTCATTAATCCGGATAAAAGGTCATTTTGGAGTTTTGTTCTCTAATTTTCGTTGAAAAGATATACCTTAAGAGCGTTATTCTATTGTAGATGATGCCCGGGTGTCATTACTAAATTAATCAGTTTTATTTGTTATGCGTGTAAAATTAATACTTAGTTCAATAGTTATTGCGTCTATAGCTCTTGTCTTCTGCCTTTTCATCCTTTCATTAAAAGAGATGCCAAAGCCTACTGAAATCATTGAGCCGGTGAAGAAAAGTGGTGCCTGGGAGTCGATGCAATTTATCAATACCAGTCGTGCATATCCGGAGCAGGATATACCACCGGGTGCATATACTTCTGCATATAATTATTATAAGTCCAGGTTTGAAAACACGGAGTCAATCTCGGGTTCAGCTACTTCTCCATGGTATAGTCTTGGCCCCGACAATGTCGGAGGCAGAACTCTTTCTATGGCATTTCATCCCAATGATACAAGTACCATCTGGCTTGGATCAGCTTCCGGTGGTTTATGGAAATCGACAACAGGCGGAATCGGTTTCAATGCATGGACTTATGTACCTACCGGATATCCTGTACTTGGTATCAGTTCAATTGCCATTGATCCTTCAAACCCGGATATCATGTACATTGGTACAGGTGAAATGCATTCTTATGGCTCTGCAAAAAATGGACTGATAGAAAGACCTACACGGGGAAGCGTCGGCATCGGTATATTAAAGTCCCTTGACGGTGGCAACACCTGGAACCCCAGCCTTGATTGGCAATATCAACAAGTTAGAGGAATTTGGGATTTACAGATCAATCCTTTGAACCCTCAGGTCATTTATGCGGCGACCACCGAAGGAGTTTATAAAACAAATGATGGAGGCACAAACTGGTTTAGAGTGTTAAATGAACTGATGGTGATGGATATCCTGCTTGATCCTGTCGATACAAATTTTATTTACGCAGGCGTTGGAAATGTTGACAGTCCAAACCCGGGAATTTACAGATCAGCTAATAGCGGTAATAGCTGGGTTCGCGTTACAACAGGCTTACCTCCACCCACTAATACCGGGAGAATCACACTTGCATTCAACAATCAAAATCGCAGTTCTATTATCGCCCTTATTGCCGATTTGTTCAGCACTGTAGGCATTTACAGAAGTACCAATCGAGGGCTTACCTGGACAACAGCAAGCGGACTTACAGAAATAGTTTCGTATCAGGGATGGTATGCAAAGGGACTGTGCATGAAAGATGATGATTCGTCAAGAGTAATGTTTGGAGGTGTTTATCTGTTTCGTTCAGAAATGAATGGGAATTTCCCTGATCTGTTACCCAATACATATGATGTTCATCCGGATATTCATGACATTGTCTCCAACCCACTAGACCCAAATAAAATATACATCCTTACAGATGGCGGTTTATTTCGAAGTGATGATTTCGGAGACAATTATTATGATTGTACTACAGGATATGTTACATCGCAATCTTATATAGGTTCTGTCTCACATCAGAATGCAAACATTATGCTTGCAGGGCTGCAGGATAATAATACTATTCGATATAACGGATCAACATTTTGGGATTTTGTCATCGGCGGCGATGGGTCATTTAATGCCATTGATCCATTCAACGATCAATTGATGTACGGCTCCTATCAATATCTGAATATCTTGAAATCGGATGATCAGGGATTTTCATTTTATAATATCCTTAATCACTCAGCCAGCTCCTTTGGCGGAAATTCGGTCGCTTTCATAGCTCCTTTTGCTCTGAGCTATTCAAATCCTGATGTGTTATATGCTGCAGGCGACAGCTTACAAAAATCTGTTGACCAGGGATTCTCATGGACCTATGCTCACAATGGTCAGATGGCCGGCGGAAATGTTGCACTTTGCATGGCAATATCATGGACCAATTCTGACTCAATCTATATTGGAATGGCTCCGGGGTCAGGCGGGCCAATGAGCATTCTAAGAAGTGCCGATGGTGGTGTGACTTTCACTAATGTTTCGTCAGGATTGCCCAATCGTTTTCCAAGAGACATTGCTATTGATCCGAGAGATAGTCGCATTGTTTATGCTGCATTTTCCGGTTTTGGAGCAGGACATATTTATAAATCTACTGATGCAGGAGCAAACTGGACAGATATCAGCACTTCCTTACCGGATATTCCTTTTCATTGCATCACACAGGATCTTAACCATCCTGATACTATTTATGCAGGAAGTGATCTGGGTGTATTTGTATCCGTGGATGCCGGACTGAACTGGGATGCTATGAATCTCGGTTTACCTTCAGGGGTAATGATTTTTGACCTTGTCTACTCCCCTGCAGATCAAAGCCTGGTGGCATTTACACATGGATCCGGCGTATATAGAAATGATGGAATAACTCTACCGGTAGGCATAAAGAATTTGGGAACAAACAGAAACAACCGGCTAGAGTTGGTACGCAATCCTGTTCGTGAAACGCTCAGCTATAAATTCCTCGCAGAAGGAAAATTCACAATTTTGATCTATGATATAAATGGCAAGCTCATCCAAAAAAGTTCAGTACTAAAATCCGGACCTGATGCACAGGAACTACAACTGACTTCAATGGTACCGGGAATATATTTCTTTACTATAGAGCAGAATAACATCGTCTATTCAAAGAAATTTATCAAACAATAAATTAGGAAGCTTATTATTGCTTAACATCTTTCGCAGACAAGTTTTTCTTTCCCTGCTCAATAACGATTTCATGCATGCGCTCAACAATGTTCAGCGTGATAGGACAATATTCGATATTTTGCTTGTGAGTCCCTGTGATGAATAACTTAAAATCTTTCTTTTGTGTATGAGGAAATCCACTGCAATCTGTCGGACGTACCGGATAGATAGAGCATTTATTATCCTTCTTTAAAAACTGACAAGGTGTTTTTTTATTCATAATATCACCCGTCTCATCTTTATAAAGATACTTATCAAAGTATTCTGCAGGGCTCATCCCGATATGCTTTGAGATTCGCTTTACATCCACTTTTGTATATGTTGGCGACATCGTTTTACAACAGTTAGCACAATCAAGGCAGTCGATTTTCTTAAAGGCTTCTTTGTTTAATGCTGCAGCAAGGCTATCCATTCCTCTGACTTTCCTAATCATAAGTCCTCTCAGAAATGTGGTGTACTTCTTTCCCTTCTTCTTATAGGTAGAGCGAAGATATTTTATTGGTTCTTTAATCTTTTGTTGCTTGCTTGCCATAATGCTTTTAAATCAAAAATAATTCGAGTGCAAAAATAGAATTATTTCTATCTCCGACCACCAATACTTCTCCTAATTCCGAACACAAAGCCTATTGGACCCATCTTGTTCTCTACGAATGAAGTATATACCTCCAGCCGAATAAAATTCAACTTCTCGATTCCAAGACTGATCTCAGTATAATGATTCAGGCTCCATTTAGTTAAATAATGTAAGCCTGCAAATTCATTCAATTTCAATTTTCTGATGTAGGGGATCTTATTCAACAAAAACCCGCCAAAATTATGTTCTGCATGGATCTGCACATAATCGCTCAATGTACTTTCTCTGTAGTAGTCAAGGTTTCTAAACTGATCAAGCTTAAAATTGGTAAAGAAAGTCTTGTTACCATTGAAATGATGAACATCCATAAAATAGATATTCTTTTGTTCGAGAAATCTTCCTGCAATAAGAAGATAGCGAAGTTGGCCAAGCAAGCCCAGCTTTAATTCATCACTTACGGAGACAGTAATAAGATCATATTCGACGTCAGAATCAAGTACATCAAATGCTTTCTTAAAATTCACCCCCAATTCAGGATATTTACTTCCAACAATATACTTTCCTTCCGGCCTGTCAATAAACTTTTGCCTGATCCTAATCCTCAAATCTGCCTCCACGCTGAAGGCTTGATTTCGCGGAACTTCATACATGTTTATAAACCAAGGCGAGTCATAAAGTTCTGGGGAATCGGGTATTCGCGGTAAATTGGGAGTATACTTCCTGTCACTGCTATTTGTAAATGAATATGAAGTGGTATTGCGCAATGGCAATCGATCGGCATATTCCGCAGCCAGTCCTAATCTTATTCCGTTAAAAAGCTCTGATCTATGTTCAATCTTCCCGTATCGTTTTTCATAAACTTTCATGTAATTCTTCATCGCCAGCAAAGAATACATCGAGTTCACAAGAGGAGTTATTGGATTCCCTGAGTTAAACTGAACAACATCGCTTCCACCCTCTATTTTCAAAATCGAATTTCGCTGAGGATTAAACCTGTATTCTCCTGTAAGTTTGGCATTATAGTGTTTGTTAGAAAATCCATACCTCAGTGAGGGCGAAATAAGCAAGGAACGTGAACCTGATTCCTTCCAATGTTTCCGAAAATCAAATTCGATACTTGTATTAAATCCTTCAACTGTATTGAACTGCAAATTTTCAAGCAAGGAAGAAACAGAAAGAGATCTACCCTTATATGAATTTTGATATGTATAACCATTCAACAATATGTCCGATGTACGCAATTTGTTATATCTGGCATCCATAGAGTCCATGTACTCCTTAGATTCAAAAACAATTCGTGTACTGTCTTTATGTTTATAGTCAACTTTCTCTTCTACAGTAAGTGGAACCGGACGAATTTGCTCCCAGTAACTGCTATCCCGAGTGTTCGATTCTTTATTGACTTTCAGTATTTGGCCATCGAAATAGCCCGGCGGAAAGCCCGGATTTAATAGGTACTCGCTAAATATCCCTAACACCATCCCACTCCCGACAAAATTCATAATATCAAAATGATAGGAGTACTGAGTGTTAAAAAGCATCCACTTTTCACCTTCAACAGGTAAAAAGCTTTGAATGACTCTGAATGTATCAAGAAACTGTATTTGCTGATCTCTCGTTATCAAGAGGTCAAAGCTGTGTATGCGCCAGCTATCATCAAGGATAAAAATATCGCCACGAAATACCGGATCATTTTTACGCTTCGGTAAGACTTTAATCTTATTTACAGTCAAACCATTCTCTATGAATGTTCCTTCCAGTCTGTAGTCATAATACATCAATGCCGATGCTGAAATCGGTGATACGAGTCCCCTTGGTGTTATTCCGCCAATTTGAATGAGATTATCATAAAAATTCAATAAGAGATCTGAAGCTTTGTTGAAACTGTAGCCCTGTGGATCTCCGCTGAGTGTAGATGAAATCATTTCTTCCCTTACCTTATCAGTTTGCTGAAAAGAGAAATTAGAGACAGATTCGCTTAAATAAAATATCTTACTTACTGTATCTATCAACTGACCCATATCAACATCCTGTCCCAGAATTTTCTTAGGATAGGATTCCATCTTCTGAGTAGATTTCACATAGGCAAGGTTCTTATACTCTTCTACTTCCCGAACATAATCTTTCCTCTTCTTTTGTGCATTGCGAATTATTGCATATGCAGGATCCTCGGCTCCAGCAACTATATTAACTTCCTTCAGAAGGTAAGATTCTTTTTCCAGAACCACATCGAGAGTAATCGCTGAATTCTGGATAACAACCTGTTCTGTTCGTTGTTTAAAGCCAATGAATCTATACACAACTTTGTAGTTTCCGGGCTCCAACTCTAAAGTATAATTTCCTTCTATGTTCGTTGTTGTTCCACGTGAGCTACCTTCTATGTAGACACTCGCAAATGGCACAGGCTCACCATTGGCTTCTGTAACCTTACCACTTAGCCTTAAAGAAGTTGAAAAAACCTGGTTAAAGGAACAGCTAAAAAGGAAGAATAAAAAAACAGACCTAATTAATATCTTCATGTAGTTTTTTAACACCGCGAATGAAAGCTGACCAGGTGAAACGTTCTTTCTCCGTTTTTATGTTCATTGAAAATTCTTTGTCCTTTTGCAAATTATAAAAATCGAATATCCTGTTCGCTATCGATTGGCCGGAAATTTCCGTGACATAACCGACATGCTGATCGGGTACAATTTCCGGAAGTCCGCCAACATTAGTTACAAGCATCGGTTTTTCAAAATGGTATGCAATTTGAGTTATTCCACTTTGTGTAGCACTACGATAAGGTTGGACTACCATATCACAGGTACAGAAATAATATTTAACATCTTCTTTAGGGATATAAGACGAATGAAATATAACCCTATCCTGTATCGAAAGTCTGTCTATCTGGTCAAGATATGGCTTTTTATCTTCGTAGAATTCTCCGGCAATGATAAGTTTGACTTTCATACTTGCCAGTCTTTCATCAGCCATTGCATCTAAGAGAAGGTCCAGACCTTTATAAGCTCTGATGAATCCGAAAAATAATATCACCTTATCTTTTTCATTAATGTCAAGCTTTTTCCTTGCCACCTCTTTATCGACGATGTCTCCAAAGATATTATAGATTGGGTGAGGCAGAAATACAGCAGATGCATTTGGAATAAAACTCCTTACATCTTCCATCACCGATTTCGACATGGCAATAAATCCTTTGCAAGATCTAAGAAAATAATTTGTCAACTGTTTATCACCTGGTCTTTTCTCGTGTGGTATGACGTTATCTGTGATAGCAATGACCTTCACAGCTTTTCGACGAAGCAGTCTGCAAATACTCCCGAGAGCAGGAGCCATAAAAGGAAGCCAGTAACGTACAAGGACAAGATCCGGCTTCGTCTTAAGAATTTGTGAAGCAGTCCTTCTCCAACTTAGTGGATTCAATGAATGAATAGTTGATTGAATGCTGAGCTGTTTGGGAGCGGCATCCTTTGTAAATTGAGATGTGCCGGGAAATAAAAATGAAGGGTATTGATAAGAAAAAGAAAAAATACTTACTTCAGAACCTTCGTCCTGAAATGCACTGGCGAGAGCTTCATTAAAATCTGCTATTCCACCGCGCAATGGGTGTGCCGGTCCGATGATGACAACTTTCAAGGAAAGAGAATTAATTTAATCCGGGATATTCAATTTCTCCCTGATAATATATTTATTTCGATCAGAAGAACTTCTTGATATCAACTCACCAAGAAAACCCGCGAGAAACATTTGAGTTCCGATGATCATACAGCTAAGTGATATATAAAAAGATGGCCGGTTGGTGATCAGTCTTGCAGGCAGATTATAGTACACACTATAGAGTTTACTGAGTCCCAGATACAATGCAGCCATAAAGCCAACGATAAACATGATCGATCCTAAGAGACCAAATAAATGCATCGGACGCTTTCCAAATCGTGAAACAAAAGTGATAGAAAGCAAGTCAAGAAAACCATTGACAAATCGCTCCAGACCAAATTTGGTAACACCATACTTTCTGGCACGATGTTCAACAACCTTCTCTCCTATTTTTGTAAATCCGGCCCATTTGGCAAGGACAGGTATATAACGATGCATTTCGCCATATACCTCAATACTTTTTACAACATCTTTTCTGTATGACTTCAACCCACAATTAAAATCATGCAGGTTATTTATACCTGACATCTTCCTGGTCGTCCAGTTGAAGAATTTGCTTGGAATTGTTTTTGAGATAGGGTCATAACGTTTTTTCTTCCAACCTGAAACCAGATCATATTTCTCTTCTGAGATCATTTAGTACAAGGCAGGAATTTCATCCGGACTATCCTGCAGATCAGAATCCATGGTGATAACTACATCACCTTTTGATGCAGAAAAGCCTTCATGCAAGGCAGCAGACTTTCCGTAATTCCGGCGCATACGGATACCTTTTACAGAAGTATTCTTTTTTGATTGTTGTTCGATGATATTCCAGGAACTGTCTTTGCTACCGTCATCAACATATAAGATCTCAAAAGAATAGCCATTCGCCTGCATGACACGAATGATCCACTCCGTCAATTCCGGAATAGATTCTTCTTCATTATAAACTGGAATGACTACTGAAATATTCACTTGCTGCAGATTAACCTATATTTGATTGGAATGGTGTCTGATCCTTTTTCATGAAAACAGAAATGATCAAAGAAAACAGAAGTCCCATGAAAGCAGAACCGAGAATAGAAAAAACAAACATCCATGTGGGCGTCATAAATTTTCTTGTGTATTCCATTGCCATCTGCATACTATTTTCGTCCATTCCTTGCTCAAGCATTTTTTCCTGGCTGGCAGTGATAATTCTTTCAAGCATATCAGGAGCGATGACAGTGAAAAATAAAATCGTAAATGCACCGGTGATCACACCGCCAAATGTTGCAATCAAAATCCCCGTGCCCAGCGATTTGCCGTAACTTATGCTCCCTCCCAGATCTTCATCACGATAATTTTTAATCCCCATGATGATAAATATGATCATAATAACATAGCCAACATACTGAGGCACACGTGATTGAATATCAGTGCCCATAAAATAAAACAAGAGGAACACTAAGGCACCTGCCAATCCATAATAGGCACCATAGGTCATGGCTACTTTAGTCTGAGTACGAGGGTTTTCCATAATCTAAAATTTTCTATTCATGCAAACCTACATGAATTCTCTGAGGAGACAAAAAGAAAAAGAGCCCCTGTAAAACTGAGTTTTTAACAATAAAAGGATGATTTATTTCCATATGTAAGCTTGTATTCTTACTTTTGCGTACGGGTAAGTCCTATACGACCAGCTCCTGTGAACCTCCCCAGGCCGGGAACGGAGCAAGGATAAATGGTTGAGCGGTGCGATATAGTCAGCTTACCCGTTTTTTTATACCTTTCAGTTCATTTCAACCAATTCAATACCACCCTGATAACCTTAACCAACACGCATGAAATTCTTCATAGACACAGCGAACCTCGCACAGATCAAAGAAGCCGAAGATCTTGGCGTACTTGATGGTGTAACTACCAACCCTTCATTAATGGCGAAAGAAGGCATTAGCGGACATGATAATATCATGAAACACTATGTCAACATTTGTGAAATAGTAAGCGGCGATGTAAGTGCAGAAGTCATTTCAACTGATTACAACGGTATTATTGATGAAGGTGAAATGCTTGCTTCACTACATAAGCAAATCGTTGTGAAAGTTCCAATGATAAAAGATGGTGTCAAGGCATTGAGATATTTCGCAAACAAAGGAATTAAAACCAATTGCACATTGGTGTTCTCTGCCGGACAAGCGCTTCTTGCCGCAAAGGCAGGTGCAACATACGTGTCACCTTTCCTCGGCCGTCTTGATGATATTAATCAGGATGGAATTGATCTTATACATCAGATCGTACATATTTATAGCATGTATGATTTCCAGACACAGGTTCTGGCTGCATCAATTCGCAGTCCTTTACATATCGTAAGATGCGCAGAAGCCGGCGCTGACGTGGCTACCTGTCCCCTTTCTGCTATCCTTGACTTGCTAAAACATCCATTAACTGACAGTGGACTTGCAAAATTTTTGGCTGATGCGAAGAAGTTCACCGAGCCTGCTGTTAAATAACCACTTCCGAAACTACTCCATTTGTAAATGCTGCTGAAAATTTATCCTGACAATATCAATGAAAAGTTCATTGCGCAGGCAGTAGATACATTGAAAGCAGGTGGAATTATAGTCATTCCAACAGATACGGTTTATGCGCTGGCCTGCGATATTTATAACAATAAAGCAATTGATAAGATCTGCAGATTCAGAAAAATTAAACTCGAAAAAGCCAACTTCTCTTTTCTTTGTTCTGACCTTAGTCACATTTCAGATTTCACCAAACCTTTCAGCAATGAAATTTTTCGCTTGATGAAAAATACCTTACCCGGACCATTCACCTATATTCTTAATGCAAACAATCAGGTACCGGCAATTTTTAAATCAAACAAGAAAACCATAGGTATCAGGGTAGCGGATAACAATATTACAAGACGCCTGATCCTTGAGCTTGGTAATCCTCTCATGGTAACCTCACTTCATAATGATGATGAAATTATAGATTATCTAAGCGACCCTGAAGAGATCGATGCAACGCTTGGAGATAAAGTTGATCTTGTAATTGATGGAGGGACAGGCTCACTGGACCCTTCAACTGTTGTTGATTGTACCGGTCAAACGCCTATTCTGATTAGAGAGGGTAAAGGAGTACTTCCTCAATAAAATCAATCACTTCCGATAAAATTTAAAGTTCGTGATGCAATATCATTTTGAATGCATCTCCCAGACCGGCAACTAAATCCATCGAAGTCATTGAATACTCCGTAAATTTTTCTTTTGCTATATCCCCTGCCGTTCCATGTACGAATACAGCCAGGCGACTTGCATCCAATGTAGAGTATCCTTGAGCAAGTAATGCCAATATTACGCCGGTTAATGCATCTCCACTTCCACCTTTTGCCATTCCCGGATTTCCTGTCGAATTAAAATAAACCGATCCATCCGGTGCACTTATACAGGTATGAGCACCCTTCAAAACCACTAAGACTTTATATTTAACACTGAATGCCACCTGCCTTTTATGACGTTCTGCATCATTTAGAGGATTACCGGCTAAGCGATCAAATTCCTTTATATGTGGAGTTAGTATCGTATTTTGAGGAACTTTTTCTAATAGCCCGGGATGATTAGAGAGACAATTGATTGCATCTGCATCAAGAACGAGTGGACAGGTTACGTTACTTATTATCTCTTTTAAAACAAATGAGAATTCCTCACCTGTACCACACCCCGGTCCAATACCAATAGCAGTATATGGATTCAGGTCAGGTATTGTTTTTATAAATGCTTCTCCTGTTTCCTCACTGAGCATGGCTTCAGGAACCGATACCTGCAATATATCGGCACCTGATGAAGGTGAATGGACGGTTAGTAAGCCTACACCACTTCTTAAACACGCAGATGCTGCAATAACAGCAGCTCCCATCTTTCCCTTACTGCCTGAGATGAGGAGAGCATGTCCAAAGGTCCCCTTATGGGAATATTTAGGTCTTGGCTTTAAAATATTCTTACAATCTGTAATGCTTGTGTAATATCTTTTCGTAGAAAGTCCGGTGATAAATTTTCGATCGAGTCCAATATCCAGAAGATGCCATTCTCCAACATACTTACCGGTTCCTGGAAATAGGAAACTGAATTTTGGCAATTGAAAGCTCAATGTATCTGTTGCCTGTATGATGTGAGCATCCTTCTCAGGTATTGAATCAGTATATAAACCACTTGGAATATCAATTGAAATTATTTTTGCACCACTATCATTCAGATAACTGATCAGTCTCCCGGCAAGACCATCAATAGGCCTCGACAATCCGGTTCCGAACAATGCATCAATAAGCAGCATTTCCCCTGTAACAAATGGGAAATCATCAATAGTATTAATAACTGATATTGTGCTACTATCAGTTTCCTCGAGGAGTTTTAAGTTTTTTTCAAAGTCTTCAGAACGGTTTTGAAAGATGCCCAGGATAAATACTTTAATTTGATATCCTGACTTAATCAATATTCTCGCAATTGCCAGTCCGTCGCCACCATTATTTCCCGGACCGCAAAAAATTGCAATTCTCTGCTCCTTGTTAACGCGTTCTTCAAGCCAGTTGCAACAGCTTGATGCTGCTCTTTCCATCAGATCATGTGATAGAATGTTTTGTTGATCAATGGTGAATTGATCAACAAGTCTGATCTGTTCGGCTGAAAGAATTTTCATCTTCTTAAATGTAAGAAGAAATTTGATTTAATAAAATGATTTCTGCCTTTCTTAGTCAGGAAAGTCTTCTTATTCCAATTCCGGAATCTTTCAGATGATCCATTAAATAACTCCCATCACCGTGTACCGTATATACATACTTTGTCTTGGTAGCTTTTACCAGCGTCAGCACGTCCTGCCAGTCTGCATGATCACTGATCCTCAATATGTCATCACAAGAATAATAAGGTCGCTTCCAGCCGGTGGCAAAGATTTTTTTTACATTTCTATTACGGGAATAACGGGCGAAATGCGATGGAGGTAAAATATATACCGCATTGGTTCCATCTAAAAAATCTTGTCTTCTATAAGGATACCAATTACCCAGATCGCGGTTATGCTCTTCGTAAACCTTGTGAAATGCAGCTACCCCATTGTGAACATACACTTTCTTGTGAGGGCAATGCTCTGCTAACATCTGAGTGATCCGTTGTGCCTTACCGACAGCATAAGCTCCGATCACAACGTTCTGATCTGAATCATTCAACCTTTTAATTTCAGAAATTGGTTCAGGATGATTGTATTCAGGATCTGCAAAAGTAGTTTCAGTGATCAAATGATCACATTCAACGAATTCGAAAGATTCACAACTTTTATCCGGCTGCAATTTAAAGTCTCCGGTATACAAATACCTTTCACCCTGATATCTTAAGAGGATCTGGGCGCTGCCAAGGATATGACCCGCTGCATGAAAACTGATCCTTACATCATTTATCATAAATTCCTGACCATATTCCCGAATATGAAAATTTGATCTTGCTGATGCATTATATCTCATTCCCATTAATTCGCGAGTGCCTTTGGTGCAATAAACATTCCTGTTATTGGGTACAGCATGATCGCCGTGTGCATGAGAGATCACGGCAGTCTGAACAATCCGTTTGGGGTCAAGGTAAAAATCACCGGGAATACAGTATAATCCGTATTTAGTAAAATCAATAAAATTTCCGAACTTCTCCATCCTATTTGTTTATCTCTTTCACTCCTGCAGATTCAATCTTTCCTTTACTTAACTTATCATGGATGCTTAAAACCTGGGGAATCAACAGATCCTGTTCATCATTATTCAGAATGAAATCAGACCTTTTATTTCTATCTTCATCCGACCATTGATTCTCAATAATCTTCTCCACATCAGCCCTTGACTTCCTGTCTCTTTCTCTAACCCTTTGAATTCGCAATTCAAGTGGCGAAGTAACAGATATAACATAATCACAATCTTTATGTGATCCGCTTTCGAACAATATAGCTGCTTCCTTAACTACATAAGTATGCTTCTCGTGCATCGCACACCACTTTTGAAAATCCTTTTTTACTACAGGATGAACAAGGGAGTTCAGCACCTTCAGTTTTTCAGGGTCTGAGAATACGAGTTCTGCCAATTTTTTCTTATCAATCTTTCCGTTCTTATCGAAAACCTCAGCAGACACCTCAGTACTGACTTTTTCGACCAGCTCAGGATAGTTATCATATAACTTTTTAGCCTCCTGATCAGCATCATAAACAGGGACACCGAGAGCCCTGAATATGGAGCATACAACCGATTTCCCACTTCCTATTCCTCCCGTAATCCCTATGATCATCATAGCTTTCGAAGTATATAGTCGACAGCCTCAGGTTCTATAGATACCGACCGGATAAATGTCGGGTATCTGACAATCTCCACATCCAGCTTTTCAGGGGGAGAATTGACTGTCGTCTCTGCGTTTACAACAACATCAAACATGTGTTCATTTACTTCGTTATACTTACTAAGAGCGACCAGATAACGTAGCTTAACTCTATCAGGAAAAGTCTTTAAAGAATAACCTGCCTGCACATTCAAGGGTTGGATCCTGACACTGACATTCCCTTCAGTAAATTTCTCAATGGGTATTTCAACTTTAATTGTTGGAGAACTATAAGTCAGTACCTTTTGATTCTTCAGGCCGATCTCTGTTCGGATGGCATCTTTGACATTCGATAAAACAATCGGATCGGTATCAACCTGGGTGAGTGAGTTAACAATTGAAGGTGGTCCGGCAACATCAACGCTGTCCGGAAGTAATTTTATATCACCTGCAAAATCGAATTGCTTATCGAATTTCAGATCCATTACCAGATTCACTGCCACTTTTTTTACAATGAGATCACTAAAATAAAAAACAATTGAATCAGGTTGAAATCCTGTAATCGTAATGTCCGGGCCGAACTGTTTGGAGAAATCCGGTGAAAAGGCTTTGGTAGGTAAGGCTAAAATCTCACCTTGTAATTGTCTTCCACTCAACAGCCGGGAAGCAACGTCAATCTCAAGAGGTTTTCTTTTTTTAATAAAATTGTAGGCAAGAATTCTAAATCCCGTAGCTTTTATATCAAGTGCTATTGAATCAGGCAGATCATTAACGATAACTTTTTTACCAGGTAAATTATTATAGACAATGGGAAAACTAACCGTTGTAGGATAGTCCTTCGACAAGGCGAGCAACAGCCAGAAAATCGTTGCTATAAAAAAACAAAACAATACAATTGAAAGTCTGCGGCTGATCCGAAAACGTTTACGCTTTTCATTTATCGTACTAACCTTGTGTTCGTCTTTCACGTGTCAGTTTGGAGATAACATTCAATCATGTTCATACTCTTCTAACCATCAGCCCGGATACTTATTTTGCCGGTGCTACAGGCTGGTCGAGGGCTTTTGTTGCATCCGCAGAAATCGCCGACTTCTCAACCCGAACTTTCACATTGTTGTCAATTTCGATCATGAAGGTGCGGTCATTCACCTCCAGTATCCTGCCATGTAAGCCACCAATCGTAACTACCTTAGCCCCCTTTTCAAGTGTCTCTCTGAAGTTACGTTCCGTCTTTTGCTTTTTCATTTGCGGACGGATCATGAAAAGATAAAATACAACGATGATGGCTATCAGAAATACCATTTGCATCATTCCTCCTCCACCTTGTGGAGCTGCTTGTAAAATAATTGATAACATGGACGTAGTTTTGAAATTTAGGTTTATTTAATATAATTATCTCCGGTGAATCATTTCGCTTTTTCCACTTCTGCACTAATTGAAATTGTTGTCGTGTTAGGGAGCGTATTTGCAACCAGAGTCACCGTCTTATGTTGAGTACCGGATCTTCCTTCACTGTTAAAGGTAACCGTAATCACACCGCTCTTACCCGGAGCAATCGGGTCTTTGGGCCATTCTGGAACGGTGCATCCACAACTACCGCTTGCAGAGCGGATCAGCAAATCACCATCACCGGTATTCTTGAAACGGAAAGCAAATGACACTTGTTCACCGTCAACAATTTTTCCAAAATCATGTTCAGTTTTATCAAATGTCATCACAGGAACTTTTGCATTTGAAGAACCATCAGCAGAAGCCGGGTTATCGATGACAGCAGGATTAATTGCATTGTCGGGAATATCCGAGTGTTCGGACTTCGGTGAGTTGCAGGCAAAACAGAAGAATATCGCCAACAGTAGTGCAAGAGAAGTTTCTTTCGTTTTCATTTTTACAAATTAAATTAATTTTCTGATTATTTATTAATAGATTATATTTTTCGTTCTGGCTTTATCCTATAAGTCCTCTTCCACTCTTGATGATTTTCCCCTGGTCTTTGTAATCGATCGCCAGCTTATCAATAACACCGTTTACAAACTGTTTACTTTTTGGAGTACTGTATTCTTTTGAAATATCAATATACTCATTGATACTAACTTTAATCGGGATGTTTGGGAAATGGATCAGTTCTGCAAGTGCCATTTTTAATATCAATATGTCCATCAAGGCAATGCGCTCAACCTCCCAGTTCTTTGTTCTTTCACTTATGGCTGCCTCATACTCAGGATTATTAATGACCGTTTTAACAAACAGAAGTTTCACGAATTCTTTGTCATCCTCTTCGTCTTTATATAGTGGAGTGAGTGCAAACTTACCGGTATCGTAATAACTTTTAATCATGCGGATAATGATATGACAAATGAAATCCAGATCATCTAACCAAAATATGTTTTCCTCTTCCAGGTGATGGCTTATAGCCTCAAGCTGTAAAAAATATTTTTTAACCAGCTCAACAAGAAAATCTCTTTCGTTTACATTCTCCCCTCTGATGAGTGCCCTGTATTCATCAGATCGTTTAAGCTCAAGGTATAATTTCCTTACCAGGTCCGTATCTTTCTGCCATGACAATTTGTAGTGCGCAATTTGCTGTTGAAACTCATCACTTGCACTGAGTTCCTCAATAAATTTAAGTTTATATAGCCTGTACTTTGCAGCTAGTTCTTCCTTGTTTGGATAAAACTTCTGCCCTAACTCGCCTTCGTCGAGCTTGTCGGTTTCAGCCAATTCCTGAAGGAACAAAAGAAGATAAATATAAAGTTCATTGACTTTATCGATGCTACGAAACAATTCTCTTTCCGCAATTGCAACATCACCTTTTTGCCCCTGAAAAAAAGCATACAGACTCTGCAACACTTTTATCCTGAGTTGTCTTCGGCTAAGCATAATCTGAAAGGATCAATATTTTATTATGGGTAAGAACGTTGAATGCCCAAACCAGTTAAATCAATTAAAAGAAAAATTAAGCTCCAACAGTTTTAGCTGCGGCAATTCTCAATTCTGCGATCTTTCTGGCAGCTTCTCCGGGAGTAATGTTCTCTTCTTTTGCCATTTTAAAGATCTCAAGTGTTGTGCTGTAAATCTTTTTAGCCTGCTCTAAAGCTTCCGCTCTATCATAGCCTTTCAATTCAGAATAAACATTGATCAATCCGCCTGCGTTAATTAAAAAATCAGGTGCATATAATATGCCTTTATCAGACACCATTTTACCATGAATACTTTCATCGGCCATCTGATTATTTGCGGCACCGGCTATGACCGAACACTTTAACTTCTTTATGTTGGCTGTATTCAGAGTAGCACCAAGAGCACAAGGAGCATAAATATCTGTAGCCAAATCGTAGATCTTGTCCAAACCAATAATTTCTGCTCCGTACTTCTGCGAAATAATAGCCAGCTGCTCCTCATTGATATCTGTGATGTAAACCTTTGCACCTTCTTCAGAAACAAGTCGAACAAGGTTTTCTCCAACATGACCTACACCCTGAATAGCAATTTTCTTACCTGCAAGACTATCTGAGCCCCAACATTCCTTTGTTGCAGCTTTCATTCCCATAAAAACGCCATAAGCAGTAACAGGTGAAGGATCTCCACCTCCGCCCATACTTTCAGGAAGACCGGTAACGTTCTTTGTAGTTTCACGAACAGATACCATATCAGCAGTAGAAGTTCCAACATCTTCAGCAGTTATATATCGTCCATTGAGTGATTCGATAAACTGACCATAACGACGAAACATTTCCGGCGTCTTGTCCTTTTTAGCATCCCCGATAATAACCGCTTTTCCACCACCCAGACCCAGACCACTAATTGCAGCTTTGTATGTCATTCCACGCGAGAGACGCAGCACATCTGTTAAGGCTTCAGCTTCATTTTGGTAATTCCACATTCTCGTTCCACCGAGTGCCGGTCCGAGCGTTGTATCATGGATGGCAATAATTGCTTTTAATCCTGTTGCTTTATCGTAACAAAACATTACTTGCTCATGCTCCGAAAAAGAAGAATTCCCAAAAACCGAATTATCATTGGTCTTCTTCTTTTTTACATCTTTCACTTCTATCATATTATTGAGCTTTGTTTAAATTTACCGTCTGATTAACGGCAGACCGCCAAAGATAAAGTTATTTTCTGAGGCAACAAACAAACCCGTTTCACCCTGAATATGAAGTCATTAAAACACTTAAATAAGTACTTCTTAAAGTACAAATGGCTATTAGTTTTAGGGACCATCTTTGTCATTGCTCAGAACTTTGGCGCCATATACCCTGCACAGAAAGTCAGAGAGTCCTTAGATGAGGTAGTATCAGCCGTCGAAAAAGGCAATGAATTGACAAACGTTGCGGATAAGACAGAATTAACTTCAACGATCACACATATTGTGTTCATATTTTTTCTCACCATCATCATAGTTGCAATTCTTCGTGGAGTATTGATGTTTCTAATGAGGCAAACAATAATAGTAATGTCCCGAAAAATTGAATTTGATCTCAAGAACGAAATTTTCAATCATTACCAGATTCTATCAATGTCGTTCTACAGAAGAAATAATACCGGCGATTTGATGAATAGAATTAGTGAGGATGTTGGCCGGGTAAGAATGTATGTTGGTCCTGCTGTGATGTATAGCATAAACCTTATCATTCTT
The DNA here is from genome assembly GCA_035341855.1 of Bacteroidia bacterium. Taxonomy (GTDB): domain Bacteria; phylum Bacteroidota; class Bacteroidia; order AKYH767-A; family 2013-40CM-41-45; genus QQVM01. The sequence continues at coordinate 66,897 of DAOQWA010000003.1, read as the reverse complement.
TTTATTCTGATCATGATAACCATGATACAGGTTAATGCCAAGCTCACTTTATATGTTCTTGCACCTCTCCCATTTCTTTCGGTCTCAATTTATTTAGTGAGCAATATCATGAATAAAAGAAGTGAAGAAATCCAACAACAACAAAGTCATCTTAGCACTTTTGTTCAGGAGGCATTTAGCGGAATTCGTATTCTTAAATCTTTCGTGAAAGAAGAAAAAACTTCTGGAAGATTCGAACAAGAAAGTGAGTTGTATAAAGAAAAGCACATGCAACTTGTCAGGGTAAATTCCATGTTTTTTCCTTTAATGCTTTTACTCGTCGGGCTTAGCACCCTACTTACCATATATGTTGGCGGACAAGAAGTAATGGCAGGACGTGCTTCTGCAGGGAACATTGCAGAATTTATTATATATGTAAATATGCTGACCTGGCCGGTTGCTGCTTTAGGTTGGGTGACATCAATAATTCAAAGAGCTGCGGCTTCACAGGAACGGATCAATGAATTTCTACATATAAAACCGGAAATAATCTCCGGAAATAATGAAGCAAAAAAACTACAAGGGGATATCGAATTTATCAATGTCGGATTCAAATATCCTGATTCGGGAATAACAGCATTGCAGGACATTTCATTCAAAGTAAAAGCAGGGAAATCTCTTGCAATTATCGGTCGTACAGGATCAGGGAAATCAACTATTGCCAATTTATTACTAAGAATGTTTGACGTGACCAAGGGGAAAATTTTGATCGACGGCATCCCCATTGAATCATGGAATTTGAACTCTCTCAGAAAACAAATTGGTTTTGTGCCGCAAGACAATTTTCTCTTTAGTGATACAATAGAAAATAATATTGCTTTTGGACTAACGGATGATATTGACGAGAAAGAAAGGAAAGGTAAAGTTGAGTCTGCTGCACACCGTGCAGTGATCTATGATAATATCATTGATTTTCCAAAGGGCTTCCAAACAATATTAGGTGAAAGAGGTATCACACTTTCAGGAGGACAAAAACAAAGAGTCTCTATAGCACGTGCAATCATTAAGGACCCTTCCTTGTTACTATTCGATGATTGCCTGAGTGCAGTTGATACGAGGACTGAAGAAAGCATATTGCAAAACCTAAGAGAAGTGATGTCAGACAGAACTGCGATCATAATAAGTCACCGTGTTTCGACCGTCAAAAATGCAGATCAGATCATTGTTCTTGATCATGGTTTGATCATAGAAGAAGGAACTCATGAGAGCTTGATGACTCAAAAAGGGCTCTACTGTGAATTATACGAAAAACAACTTCTTGAAGAAGAAGGCGTCTAAATCACTAAATAAATTTCTGTGACCGGTATAGCTAATTTTAAAAAGGAGCATCTTCTCCTGAATCACTCATATCATTCATTCTCGACCCAACGATTATCCGGTTAGTTTGATAATCCATAACACTTCCACTCGGAGCTTCGCCTGATCCTGAATCTTCCAGATCTGTAAATTTAGCAAGGTGATTGATAAACTTCAACTTCACAGTATCCAATGCTCCATTACGATGCTTTGCAATGATCAGTTCAGCAATACCTTTGGTGGACATATTATTTTCATCAAACTCTAATCCATAATATTCCGGTCGATAGATAAACAAAACCATATCAGCATCCTGCTCAATGGCTCCGGATTCACGGAGATCACTTAGCTGTGGTCGCTTTGAAGAGCCTCTTGTCTCAACGGCACGACTCAACTGAGAAAGTGCTATGATCGGTACGTTCAGTTCTTTGGCTATGGCTTTAAGTGAACGAGATATCATGCTGATCTCTTGCTCCCGGTTACCGGACTTATGATCGACTTCAGCTCGCATTAACTGTAGATAGTCGATAATGATCAACTCTACATTATGCTGTGCCTTTAGACGACGACATTTGGAACGAAGGTCAAAAATCGACAAGGCAGGAGTGTCATCAATATAAATCGGTGCAGCAGACAGTTTGCCTGTCATCGACACCAAATTATTCCACTCATCTTTGTCCAAATCACCTTTTCGTAACTTATCGGATGGTATTGCGGTCTCTGAAGAGATCATTCTTTGTACCAACTGGACCGAAGACATCTCCAGAGAGAACACTGCTACAGGTTTCTTAAAGGAAATTGCAGCATTTCTTGTAAGCGATAATACCAACGCTGTTTTTCCCATACCGGGACGTGCAGCAACGATGACCAGATCGGATTTTTGCCAACCGGATGTAATTCTATCAAGGGATGTGAATCCCGACGGAACTCCTGATATTCCACTTGTATGTAATCGCGCTGCTTCGATCTGCTTATGTGCTTCACTGACCATGATACTCATGGCCTGATAATTTCTGCGAATATTTCCCTGTGCAACATCAAACAAATTTTTCTCTGCTCGATCAAGCAGTTGAAATACGTCGCTGGTATCCTCGTAAGCATCACGAATTGTCTCAGAAGAGATTCGTATCAATTCTCTTTGAATATGCTTTTGTAAAATAATCCTTGAATGGTACTCGATGTTTGCTGCCGATGCAACACGATTCGTAAGTTGAGTTATAAAGAACGGACCGCCAACGATGTCCAACTCTCCGCTCTTTTTTAATTCATTAGAAACAGTAAGAATATCAATTGGCTCTGAGCGATCAAACAATCGACGAATTGCAAGGAAAATAAGCTTGTGCGCATCACGATAAAAAGCTTCAGCCGTAAGAATATCAATGACGGATGTTAAAGCATCCTTCTCTAAAAGCAGGGCACCCAATACAGCCTCTTCCAGATCAAGAGCTTGTGGAGGAAGTTTTCCGAATTGCTGTGACTGAACAGCATTGAATGCCGGCTTTACTGCCACCCTTTTTCTGGCAATAGCTTCCCCGGCGCTGAGCTGTTCTCCTGATTCTGACATATTATTCAAAGATAATGAAAGGCTGTGATCTTTTTCCCTGAAGAAAATTTTTCTTCAAACGGGATGCGAAGCTAATTATTTAGACGAGCCCAAAAAAGCATGTTCATAAATATATTTGCCAAATCGGCTTTATGCGTATCACTCTTTTTTTTGTAAATTTCTTAAAACGACCTTCAATGAATATGCTTATTTTTCTTATTTTACATGGATAAATTATTGAAAATGTTTTCCAAATTAAATTGGATGAAATGAAGAATAGCTTGCTGATACTTCTATTGTCCTCACTACTATGGAACTGTAAGAAAGAATCTAACTTCGATCCTGTTATAAGTTTTATCAAACCGGAAGGAAGCATTCTTCTTCTAGCCGGTGATACTTTCCAGGTTGAAGCTCACATCTCAGATGATAAGTCATTAACATTCATTAGTCTTCAACTGCTTTACATGAATGGAACTCCTGCATCAAGTGCCGTGCTTTACCAACCTGAAAACAATAGCTTTCATATCAACACATTATACATTGTCAACAATACTGCACTGGAGAGTGGTCATTATTTGATCACGATAACTGCCTCAGATGGCACCAACACCAGCCGGAAGGCAAGAGAAATTGAAATTCAGGCGCTTCCTGTTGAACGGCTTAAATTGCTTGCCATTAACGCTACTTCGTCAACTGTGTCTGTTTTCGAACTCGATACACTGCAAGGCTATAGTTTACTCACTCATGTCAATGGCGATTATCGCTCAAGCTCAGTAAGCTCCAGATACCGGAGGTTAAATATTTTAGGAAGCCGATCAGGTCCGTTCACAGTTCTGAACGCAAGTAACGGGAACTTGATCAAAGAAATATCCGGCTTATGCCCTATTGGAAATCAGTGTTTTGAATACCTGCACTTTCAGGATGAATTAAACTTCGTTTCCTACTATGATGGCCGGCTAAAGGCTTTTGATGCAAATGGTTTACAACGTTTTGAAATTGCACAGCAAGGCTACTTCCGACCGGGATCAATGTTCAGGTTAGGCGATTATTTGATAGCTGAATTGCTCTACCTCAACCCGCTGAACAGAAAAATTGGCACCTTCTTTTATCCCAGCGGTGTGCTGACTTTGGAAGCTTCCGTTAACATGGACGTTCTTTCAATGTTTAGAAGATCTCCGAATGAGCTATACATATTTGGACATTCGAATGGAATGGCTGTTGTTGACATTTTTAACCTTCAACTCAACAGAACAACTCCTTTAAGAATATTTGGCGGCATGACAATTAACGACGTATACCAATTTCAGACGAATGAATTTTACTTAGCAACTGACCAGGGACTTTGGAATTATAAAGTCGATATTGGGTCATTTACGCAAAGCACCGTCACGCCAATACAAAGTCTGAAGTTTGACCCGGTAATGAATGAATTGTTTTTAATAGAAGGAAAAAATATCAAGGTGTTAGATGCGGCTACCTCCATGCTGAAAAAACAATACACATTACCTGATTCCGTTTTAAACCTCCATATTCTTTATAACAAGTAGATTTGCTTGACTTTGAAAATGAACACCCTAAGTAAAAGATTTCTCAAAAACCATATCAAACTTAATGTTTGCAGGCTGAAATCACGGGGCATGAATATAAGGGATTTGCTATATTGCAAGCATAATATTTGAAAAATGAATTTCCTTGATTTCGAGAAACCCATTGCAGATTTACTAGATCAAATTGAGAAGCAAAAACTCATTGGTGAAAAAAGCCAGGTTGATGTAAGTGTTGCTGTCAGGCAACTGGAATTACGTCTTGAAGAAACCAGAAAAAAAATATATACACATCTCAGCCCTTGGCAAAGAGTCCAATTGTCGCGTCACCCTGACAGACCCTATACCCTTTCATATATCGAGGCCTTAACAGAAAAAAATTTCGTCGAGCTTTTTGGTGATCGCACGGTGAAAGACGACAAGGCCATCGTTGGAGGATTTGGATCTATCGGAGGGCAGACTGTGATGCTCATTGGGCAACAAAAAGGTGCCAGTACCAAGCAAAGACAATTCAGGAATTTCGGAATGGCCAATCCCGAAGGTTATCGTAAAGCTTTAAGATTAATGAAGCTTGCCGAAAAATTCGACAAACCGGTAGTGACGCTGATCGACACTCCCGGTGCCTTCCCCGGCTTGGAAGCGGAAGAAAGAGGTCAGGGCGAAGCTATTGCACGGAATCTTTTTGAAATGGCTAAACTTAAGGTGCCAATTATTTGCATCATCATAGGCGAAGGAGCATCAGGCGGAGCTCTTGGAATTGGAATTGGTGATAAAGTCCTCATGCTTGAAAACACTTGGTACTCCGTTATTTCTCCCGAATCCTGTTCTTCAATTTTATGGAGAAGCTGGGATTTCAAGGAAAGGGCTGCAGAAGTTCTGAAACTTACGGCAGAAGATATGCTAAGTCAGAAATTGATAGATGGAATTATAAAGGAACCTATTGGAGGTGCTCATTCTTTTCCGGAAGAAATGTTTAAGATAGTAAAAAAAGAAATCAAAAATCACCTGGGGACATTATTAAAAATTGACAGAAAAGAATTAGTTCATAGTCGTATTATGAAGTTCAGCTCGATGGGCGTTGTAGTTGAGGGATAAAAAAATAAAATTCTCTGATCCGGTTCTGTAAACGAAAAAGTAATATCGTACTCGCTCCCACATAAAACAATTATTCGAAAGCCAGGCCATGATCGCTTTTCCTGTTTGTAAAATAAATATTGGCCTCGACATTATATCAAAAAGAAGTGACGGGTATCACTCTATAGAAACAATTTTTCACCCTGTACAATGGACAGATGTACTTGAGATTATCCCTAATGAAAGCTCCCGGCAATCAGCCGAATTTAAATCCAGCGGTCTGAGACTCTTTGGTCCTAAGGAAAAAAATCTCTGCATCCGGGCATACGAATTACTTTCTGAAAAATATGACCTGCCATCCGTAAAAATATATCTCCACAAAATATTACCCATAGGTGCCGGCCTTGGAGGAGGGTCTTCGGATGCAACGAGCACCCTGGTGCTGCTCAATAAAATTTTTAAATTAAACCTAAATGATAATGAACTAGAGTCTCTGGCAATAAATCTGGGTGCCGACTGTCCATTTTTTATTAAAAGCAAGCCCATGCTGGCAACAGGCAAAGGTGAAATTCTTGAACCAATTTCCCTGAAACTCAAGAATCAATTTATTGTGATTGTTAAACCCCGTGCGCATATCAGTACTGCTGAGGCATTCGCGAATGTAAAACCAACAAAACAAAAAGTTCCATTAAAAGAAAGAATCCAACGACCAATTCAGGAATGGAAGGATTGCATTAAAAATGATTTTGAACCTAGTATATTTGAGAAATATCCCGGAATCCGTAATATTAAAAATAAAATGTACAAGTATGGAGCAGTATATGCTTCGCTGAGCGGTAGCGGATCTTCTGTTTATGGAATATTCTCACAGGAAAAAAACCTTAGTGCATATTTTAGAAGTTGCACTATTTGGCAGGGCTATCTCTAAGCTTTTTTAAAGCATACCGGGACACATGCTTGATATTTTACTCGATGAATGCACTAAAAATTTACAAATCTTCTGCCGGTTCAGGTAAAACATTTATCCTGGTTAAGGAATACCTGCGTTTGGTATTACAAAATCCGGATGACTACCAACACATTTTAGCAATTACATTCACGAATAAGGCTGCCTCTGAAATGAAAAGCAGGATCATCGAAGCACTGGTTGATCTTGGCAAAGGTTCAGGTGGTTCTCTTCACGATGCATTAAAAGAAGAACTACCTGAAATCAATTTAAAAAAACAAGCAGACAAAGTCCTTAAACTTATTCTTCACAACTATTCTTCCTTTTATGTCAGCACTATTGACAGTTTTTTCCAGCGGATACTACGTTCTCTGGCGCGTGAAATGCATTTGCCGTTGAGACTCGAAGTTGAAATCGGATTAGAAGATGCAATTTTAGAAGTAACTGACAGACTTTTAAAAGAAGTAGGCAATGACATAGCATTGACCGAATGGCTTGGAGCACTCATCTTCCAAAAACTTGAAGAAGATAAAGGATGGAATGTTGAATCCGATATTCATTTAGTCGCCAATGAGCTCTTTAAAGATCACTATGATGAATCAAAGACATTGAGTCGTGAAAGAATTCAAGAGATCTATGGTGCACTGAAAAATATCCGCAGGACATTTGAAAGAAAAATGAAAGATTGCGGCTCCTCTGCAAAAGTCTTGATGGAGAAGTCGGGACTTAAGGTAGAGGACTTTGCCTACGGAAAAAGTGGTGTCATGGGAAACCTCATTAAATTAATCGATGCCTACTCTCCTGATGATTTCAGACTAAAAACCAGAGCACTTTCGGCTCTGGAAGATCCTGATAAATGGTTTTCAAAATCTTCTAAACTCAAAGAACAGATCAGCAATGTTGTCAACGGAGGTCTCAGTGAATGTCTGCAAAAAGCTAATGCTATTTTTGAAAAGGATTTTATTAGCTACCTCAGTGCGTACGAAGCACTACGCCGAATTTATATGTTTGGTATTGCAAACGATATCTCGAAAAAATTTAGTGAATACAGGAGTGAAAATAATGTCATACTCCTGGCCGATACCCCAAAAATGTTGAGTGAGATCATTACCGGTCAGGATGCTCCGTTCATCTACGAAAAAGCCGGAAACCGGTTCAAACATTTATTAATCGACGAGTTTCAGGATACTTCACTTTATCAATGGAAAAATTTACTTCCACTGTTGAATAACACACTCGGATCCGGAAACATGGCACTCGTTGTAGGTGATGCCAAGCAAAGCATTTACAGATGGAGAGGCGGCAATATGAATCTTATATTGGTGCATATACTTGAAGACCTCAGTCACTTTAAGGAATTGTATAATGAACAGATCCTTTCAACAAATTACCGTTCGAAAAGTGATGTGATTGATTTTAACAATATTTTTTTTAAAGTACTCCCGGAAATAATAAGAGAAGGTATAGATCCGGAAGGACACTCCTTACTCGACCTTGCATACTCAGAAGACCTCATTCAGGGGATTGCAAAAAAAAATGACAGTTCCGGCTATGTAAAAATTGAGTTCCTGGAGAGAAAAAATGAGGCAACTGAAGAAGAAGATGAAACGACCTGGAAAGAAATAGCATTAAAATACACTGTTGAGAAGATTAAATATTTATTAAGGCAAAACTACTCATACAGAGATATTACTGTTCTTGTCAGAAAGAATCAAGAAGGAAATGAAATTGCCAATTACCTAATTGAAAATGGAATATCACGTATCATATCTCCTGATTCTTTATTAATAGCAAATACACCAAGGATAAGGTTTCTGGTGAATGTCATGCGCTTTCTTTCCAACACAAACGACAGCATCGCCAGAACTGAAGTGATATACTATTATTCCAAATATCTGCTAAAAACCAAACCTGATAACCTCCACAGTCTCTTCTCTGATCACATACCACGAAAGAAGAAGTCTAAAGAGAAAAAAGGCAATACCTTATTCGATATTGAGGGTCTCGAAAGCACATTGTTCAACAGGATTTTACCTGAAGCATTTACTCTTCACATTACCTATTTAAGTAAATTACCTGTCTACGATCTGTGCGAACAACTGATCAATATCTTCTCCTTCCATGAACGTCCGGATGCATACATTCAGAGATTTCAGGATCTGGTGTTGGAGTATTCAGCCAATAACAATAGTAGCCTGGATGGCTTTCTTGACTGGTGGAACCAAAGTAACAGTGTTAAGAATTGCTCTGTATTGATTCCTGAAAACGAAGATGCAATTCGAATAATGACAATCCACAAGTCTAAAGGACTGCAATTTCCGGTAGTGATCATGCCTTTTGCAGATTGGAGAATACTCCCAAGACCGAATGACCTTTTTTGGGCTTATGCAGAAGAAGAGCCTTATAAAGAAATGGGAAGAGTTGCGCTCCTGCTCTCAAACCGTCTTCTTGAAACATATTTTAATGGTGCATACCGTGAAGAAGTAATGCAAACATTGATCGACAACCTTAACATGTTGTATGTTGCTTTTACGCGGGCAGAAGAACAACTCATTATTTATACTCCTCAATACCACGGTGAAGACCTAAGCACTGTCTCTTCCCTCCTCAGGAAAACTCTAGAGTTTACGAATTGTGAATTAAATGAGAATATTTATGAACGAGGTAATTCAGAACTCATTCATGATTCCCAAAAAAACAGCAATGAAATTCATTCAGAAAAATTAGTAAAATACAATACGGGAAGATGGCAGGAAAAGATCGGAATTAGCTCAAGAGCCGGAGACCTCTTACAAATCACCGGTGAAAAGATCCGCGAAAAAATAAATTACGGCATTCTCATTCATAGAATTCTTTCAGAAGTCGAGCATGTCAAGGATCTTGATAAGTCTATCGATAAAATCCTATTCGAAGGCATGGTAGCCGAAGCAGACCGCGAGGAAATATTCAAGGAAATTACCACCCTGCTTTCTGTCCCGGAGATACAGGATTTCTTTTCTGATAAGTGGGAAATCAAAAACGAGCGGGAAATAATGCTCCCGGGAGGTGAAAGCCTTCGTCCTGACAGGGTGCTATTTAGCAAGGATCAAACTATAGTGATTGATTTTAAAACCGGCAAAGAACTGGCAATACATTCCAAACAAATTAAAAAGTATGCTTCTGTGTTGTCAGATATGGGATACCCACCGGTGAAAAGCTACCTTGTTTACATTTCCGAAAAAAAAGTATTGCAGGTCTGAAAACCTGAAGGATTTGTTCTCAAATCATACTCATTGAATAAGAATTTGCATCTTTGTCAATAAACTTGTAGGTTTGATACTCTTGCCATAACTATGTATACATCTCAAAGCATAAAAGTTACCCTTATTGACGATGATCCGAACATGTCAGAAATGTTGAGGGATTTTTTTCAGGATAAGTACCCTTCCTCAACCCTGACCTCATTCTCCAATGGAGAGAAGGCATTGGAACTGATGTATGAAGCACCGGATCTGATCGTACTCGATTACCATCTGGATTCTGTTGACCCGACGGCAATGAACGGTATGCAGGTCTTAAAAAAGATTAAGGAACGATTTCCTAATGTGCCTGTGATCTTTCTTTCCGGACAAGAAAAAGCTGAGGTAGCTGCAAATACTATGAAGTACGGAGCATACGATTATGTTGTAAAAAATGAAAATGCTTTCCACCGACTCGCATTGCTTACCAACAATATTCTTGGCCATTATACCCTAAAGAAAAACCTGGGGACTCAACGCTTTTTTAATATTTTTCTTGGCATCCTTGTCATCGCTTTGTTGATAGGTATATTTATCATAAGAATGCGATAATCTAAAAGTACTACTATACGGTTTTGGAATTTTTTATCAATAAAAAACGCCGGCGTTCTTCACACCGGCGTTAACCAATTCCAAAAATTATTTAAATCTTCGGATATTTATCAGTCGCTGCGACCCGGCTGACAAAAGTTTCACCCCGTCTTCCATATCATAGGATTAACCTGTGTAAAGGAGTAGAAATGTGAAATGGTTCAGTAAAAATCAATAATAGAAGATAAATGTGGGATCATCACTTCACAAGTGGCATGAATGATGGATAAGTGGTTGATATTATTGGATAACTGGCAATTAAGCCTTGGCCAATTGTTCTAAAAATTCTTCTTTTTTTCTTCTTGAAACATCCACTTTGCTCTGGTCACTCATGATCACGTATCCTCCTACACCCTTGATATATTTAACCAGATGATTCATGTTGATCATATGACTGTGATGTATACGTATAAAACCAAAATCGGACAAAAGCGCTTCATAACTTTTCAGTGATCTAGTCACAACAACTTTACGTTTTGTATTCAGGTAAAACTCTGTGTAATTTCTGTCACTTTGTATCCTGATGATGTCTTCAATGGGAATAAACAGCAGGCCTTCAAAAGTCGGTACGGCAACTTTATTTGCAAGACGGCCGGAAACTTTGTTAGCTGCTGACTTGCTGACAGGCACACCAAGTCTTTTTTGAACTTTCTTTAATGCAGAAGTAAGATCAGGAGATTTAATCGGCTTGATCAAATAATCTAAAGCACTATACTTTACTGCTTCCATCGCATATTTGTCATGTGATGTGATCACAATGATCTCAAAGTTAATCGTCGCAATCTCCTTGAGAACATCAAAGCCACTACCATCAGCCAACTCTACATCAAGAAAAACAAGTTGAGGCTTGAGCTTATTGATTTTTGCTATCGCAGATTTAACGGTACCGCAACTTCCGAGAACAGCGATCTCAGCATTGGAATCTTCAAGATAATCTCGAAGTAATTCCACACTCATTGGATCATCCTCTACTATCAAAGCTTTAATCATACTCTGCTAAAGTATGTAAAAAAATGCATGTATATAATTGCTGCCAATGATAGAATAGTAACCAATATTGAAAATAGTTTCTTGGAAAAATATTCAGACGAATCCACTTTAATCACATTATTTTTCAAAGTTAACTGCCATAAATTAAATCTAGGCAAAGTGTAGAAGCCTTAAATAGGATCAGATTCAGGAAAAGGAAAGACTGGCACAACTGCTTTATTATTAAGTATTTATACTAAATCTTGTTCTTTCTGATCAATTTAAAAAAGGAACTATCCCTTTACTGACAACATTCATCCCTGATCATTGCAGCTAAATTTCATACCTTTGAGAAAATAATTTACCCATGTCAAACGCCATTTACAATGTTGCACCGGCTATTAACGAACCGGTATTAAATTACGCTCCCGGAAGTCTTGAAAGACAGGAAATAACCGCCGCTCTTAAAAAAATGAGGGCCGGCGTCCAGGACATTCCAATGTACATTGGAGGTAAGGAGATTCGCAGCAACAATAAGCTTCGACTGTCATGTCCACACGATCATAAACATACACTTGCAAATTTTCATCAGGGAGATAAAAGCCATGTCGAATTAGCCATCAAAGCAGCTTTGAAGGCACAAAAAGAATGGGCTGCTCTTTCATGGGAACATCGTGCATCAATATTTTTAAAAGCTGCTGATCTCCTGGCCGGTCCATATCGCGCTACTATCAACGCTGCGACTATGCTCGGGCAGAGTAAAAATGTATATCAGGCCGAGATTGATGCAGCATGCGAAATGATCGATTTTCTTCGATTCAATGTTCAATACATGCGGGAGATTTATACCCAACAGCCGGTTTCTTCTAAAGGAGTTTATAACCGTGTAGAGCATCGTCCACTTGAAGGCTTTGTCTTCGCACTTACTCCATTCAATTTTACAGCTATCAGTGGCAATCTGCCGACAGCTCCGGCAATGATGGGTAATACAATAGTTTGGAAACCTGCAAATACACAGATCTATGCCGCAAATGTGCTCATGAAAGTTTTCATTGAAGCCGGCCTGCCTGCAGGAGTAATAAATCTTGTTTATGTTTCAGGACCTGTTGCAGGTGAAGTGATATTCAACCACAAGGACTTTGCAGGAATCCATTTCACCGGATCAACAGGCGTCTTCCGGGAGGTTTGGAAAACTATCGGTAACAATATCCATAAATACAGATCTTACCCTCGTATAGTGGGCGAAACAGGGGGAAAAGATTTTATCATGGCACATCCATCTGCTGACGTACCTGCCTTGATCACTGCTTTATCAAGAGGCGCATTTGAATATCAGGGACAAAAGTGTTCTGCAGCTTCAAGAGCTTACATCCCTGCTAGCATCTGGCCGGAAGTGAAAAAAGGTTTGATAAGAGATATAGAATCATTCAAAATCGGGCCGACTGAGGACATGTCTAATTTTATAAATGCAGTAATAGATGAAAAATCTTTTGATAAACTTTCCTCATATATTGATCAGGCAAAAAAAGATAAATCGGCTACAATAATTGCAGGTGGCAAATATGATAAGTCGAAAGGATATTTTATTCACCCAACTGTGATCCTTGTAAAAGATCCAATGTATGTAACGATGTGCGAGGAACTCTTCGGACCTGTGCTAAGCATATATGTATATGAAGACGCAAAATTTGACAAGACGCTGGATCTGGTTGATAAGACCGGAACTTATGCTCTTACCGGTTCAATCTTTTCCCAGGACCGCTATGCGATAGACCTGGCTACTAAAAAATTGGTGAATGCTGCAGGTAACTTTTACATCAATGATAAATGTACAGGTGCCGTCGTCGGACAACAACCATTCGGTGGCGGTCGGGCTTCCGGAACAAATGACAAAGCAGGATCTCTGTTAAACCTGCTTCGTTGGGTCTCTCCAAGAACAATCAAGGAGACCTTTGTTCCTGCCACTGATTATCGTTACCCTTTCATG
>DAOQWA010000003.1:0-53620 GCA_035341855.1 Bacteroidia bacterium | reverse complement strand
GAAAAGGCCAGCGATGAAAAATTGAAAGGATTTATGGCATCTGAAAAAACCAATGGAGTCCATGTCATGACGGGTAGGCAGACCAAAACTAAAGCTTAACCCAACTTTTTCTGATGTACCTGTTCTGAACCTTGTCGGAACGCTTAGCTTATCTGATATTCAGAGATTTAAACCATTTAATTAGGCTTGTTTCCGCATCTGTAGACAATTCTTTCTATACGCTATCCGTTAAGGACCAACCGGCATCCTCATATTTGCTAAAGCTTAAATAGCTGCAAGGAATTGAGAAAAAAATTTCATTGAACAAGAACCATCTGAAAAAATCTTCGTACACCTTATTCATTCGAAAATAATCCTTCACCATTAATGCCAAGGCTGGCTAAATAAGACAGACAGATAATTCTAAGATTGATGAAAAAGAAGAAGCAGCCTTTATTTCTCAAGTACCTTTACAAGTGTAAGAACAAATATTTCCTGACTCTTCTGGGCTTCATCGTTTGGTTGAGTTTTTTCGATCGTAATGACTTTATTACCATCTCCTCCTACCGTTCTCAGCTGCACAAACTCCAATCAGAAAAGGAGTTTTACGAAAATGAGATCAGCCGTAACAAGGAAAACCTCAACGAACTAAGAACCAACAGAGAAAATCTCGAAAAATTCGCTCGTGAAAAATATTACATGAAGCGAGATAATGAAGAGGTCTTTGTGATTCTTGCAGCTAAGGGATGATTTGGTTTAACCCTTTGCCTTTCTACCTATACTCTCCAAACACCCCCCGCATAACATCTGAGATCTCACCCAAGGTAGCATACTGCTCAACAGCATGAATGATACCCGGCATTAGATTTGTTCCATCTTTGGCATCAGTCTCAACTTTCTTCAATGCTTGCAGGACTGCATCATTGTTCCTTTGCTTCTTTAATGCTTTAATCTTTTCGATTTGCACTTGTCTTATAGAGTCATCAATTGAAAATATTTTATCGAATGCAGGCTCTTCCATTTCAAACTGATTGACGCCAACTAAGATCCTTTCACCACTCTGGATAGCTTGTTGATACTGATAAGAAGCTCCGGCAATTTCATTTTGTATGTAACCTGCCTCGATTGCTTTTACAGATCCTCCCATAGCATCTATCTTATTGATGTATTCATAAGCCTTCTTTTCGAGTTCATCCGTGAGTGATTCAATAAAATAGGATCCACCCAGTGGATCGACGGTTTCTGTCACTCCACTTTCAAATCCTATAATCTGCTGAGTGCGTAATGCAAGACTTGCTGCCTCTTCTGTTGGCAGACTCAAGGCTTCGTCATAACCATTTGTATGCAGTGACTGCGTTCCACCCAATACTGCAGACAAGGCCTGCAATGTGACACGCATGATATTGTTCATTGGTTGCTGTGCCGTTAAGGTCGAACCACCTGTTTGGGTATGAAAACGCAACATCATAGCCCTGTCCTCTGTTGCTCCGAGCTCTTTCATGATAGTGGCCCACATCCTTCTTGCAGCCCTGAATTTTGCCACTTCCTGAAAAAGATTATTATGTGCATTAAAAAAGAATGACAATCTTTTTCCAAAGACATTTATGTCTAATCCCTTTTCTATTGCTGCTTGTACATAAGCCTTTCCATTTGCCAAAGTGAAAGCAAGTTCTTGAGCTGCCGTAGATCCTGCCTCACGTATATGATATCCGGAAATAGATATGGTATTCCACTTAGGAACTTCTTTACTGCAGTATTCAAAAATATCGGTGATGATCCGCATGCTTGGCTGCGGTGGATAAATATAAGTTCCTCGTGCAGCATATTCCTTCAATATGTCGTTTTGTATTGTGCCGCTGATACTCTTCAGGTCTGCTCCCTGCCTTTTTGCAAGTGCAATGTACAATGCCAACAATATTGATGCTGTTGAATTGATAGTCATCGACGTAGTGATCTTCTCCAGACTGATCCCTTCGAAAAGGACCTCCATATCTTTCAAACTATCAATAGCAACACCGGCCTTCCCAACTTCACCTTCGGATAATTCATGATCTGAATCATAACCAATCTGTGTAGGCAGGTCAAATGCGACAGACAAGCCTGTAGTTCCTTGTCCGAGTAAATAATGATAACGTTTATTTGACTCTTCCGCTGTTGAAAAGCCGGCATATTGTCTCATCGTCCATAAGCGCTTGCGAAACATATCAGGCTGAACTCCCCGGGTAAACGGGAACTCTCCCGGCATCTCATTCAATTGTGAATGCTCAGTGTACACCTTCTTGATCTCTATCCCACTGTCAGTAATAAATTTTTTCTCCTCTTGTATTCCTTTTTTCATGAGATCAAAAATTAGTTTAGGATTAACACATCGCAATTCAACAACTTACTCAAACATCTCCCTGGCTTCTGCCTTTATAAAATCAATAGCCGTTTGCGTTGGAAGTGAGTCTAATTTTAGCGCCTGTTCAAAGATCTGGCTGCTCAACTGCAGTCCTGTTGCATTATTGCCGGCAATATTGTATGCAAGATGGCATAATTTAACCATCGCTTCTTTTGCGGACTTCACTTCTTCCCAGGCCTCCTCCGAAATATAAAGCTGTTGAGATAGATTGTGCTCATACTCCGCTCTGATTGTAGCCAACAGATCAGAATGCAACTGAGTCGCATTCATTCCGGTTCGGTTAACACGCAGCAAAATACTGTTAGGCGAAATTCTCTCCAGAAAAAGTATTAATCTTTCACATGCTTGTAATCTGAGAGGCTGTGATTCCTTCCACCTCTTACTCTTGTCATCGGCAAGCTTTAGCTTCAAGTCTCTTTCCAGAAAATTCTTTACTTCTTCCTTCTGGGCCTCAACGAAACGCTTAAGCACAACAAACATAGCAACCATCACCAGCATGGCCGGCACAAAATACATAAGCACTTCACTTAACTGGTCCATTAGAATTTTCTATTTAAACATTTCATCTAATACGTAATATATCCTAAAATATTTTACCAGGCTCTGTGTATTGTGGTAAGGTCAAAAAGATGTTTGAAAATCTCCTGATCGGCAGCACCGAATTCTAGCTTGCGTCGTTCAAATACACGTTGTGCTACATCCATTGCTTCCTCCAGACGATAAGTGTTAAAGCCTTCTGAACCTCCCCATGAAAACGATGGTATATATTTTTGAGGAAATCCATTTCCAAAAATATTTGCACTTACTCCTACAACGGTTCCTGTGTTAAACATAGTATTAATACTGCACTTGGAATGATCACCCATTATCAAGCCACAGAATTGAAGTCCTGAACTAACATAGTTCTCCTCCTCGAAACTCCAAACTTTCACGGTAGAGTAATTATTCTTCAGATTAGAATTATTTGAATCGGCACCAAGATTACACCATTCGCCGATTACAGAATTACCAAGGAAACCATCATGTGCCTTGTTCGAATATCCGGATATCACCGAATTATTTACCTCACCTCCCACTTTACAATGTGGTCCTATTGTTGTAGCCCCATAAATCTTTGCGCCCATCTTTAGTTGTGACGCTTCACCGAGCGAAAATGGTCCTCTTATCATGGCACCTTCCATCACTTCAGAGTTTTTATCGAGATATATAAAACCGGTACTTGCATTGAGAACTGCACATTCGACTTTAGCTCCTTCTTCTAAAAAAATGTTTTCAGGATTGATGGTTTGGTTGCTGGAAGAAACAGGTTGAGATTTTCTGCCTTTGGTGATGAGATGAAAGTCATCGCTGATAGCTTGTTCATTCTTTGAAAAAAGATCCCAGCACTGTCGTAGCCTGACTAAATTTCCCTTGAATTCTATTCCTGATTCTTCTTTGTAAATTCTTTCTTTATGGAACAATTCTGCAGACACAGCCTTTGCCTTGAAAGCAATCAAGACTTCTGCCTGCCTGATGCTTTGTCCGGACTCCAATTTTTCAATAGCAGAAACTAATTCAGCATTTGGAGAAACAGAACCGTTAATGAAAAGATTTTCAGTCTTAATGACAAGAGGATATTTGCTTTGAAGGTAGTCCTGCGTTGACCAGGAAACGTCTCCCTTTATAAACTTTTGCCATTTTTCTCTTATGGTGAGAATTCCCAATCGCAATTCAGAGACAGGTTTAGTAAATGTCAGCGGTAAAAGACCTGTTCTCGCTTCGTCATCAAATAAAATAATATTCATAAGGATCTAATTGTTGCTCAAAATTAACCAATGTTCTCCAAAAAAAAAGTCCCCGTAGGCTAACGGGGACTTTTAATCATGCAACGGCACGAATTATTTTTTTACTTCTTGCTTTTTAGCGTAGCGTGAACGGAATTTGTCTACACGTCCCGCAGTGTCAATAAGCTTTATCTTACCGGTGTAAAATGGATGGGACATATGACTTATCTCAAGCTTTACCAGGGGGTATTCTTTACCATCTTCCCAGGTGATAGTATCTTTTGTGTCTACAGTAGACCGGGTTAAAAAGCTGTAATCGCAGGAAATGTCTTTAAAAACGACCAGGCGATAGTTCTCCGGATGTATATCTTTCTTCATTTTTTGTCTTTTAAGGGTGGCAAATGTAGCTATTAAAATTTAAATTACAAAGAAATTTAATGGAATTTAGAAAACCGCTGATTTTACACAATCCTGATTTTCAAGTATTTATAATTATTTATCGGGACTCTGATCAATTGTCGAGCGGGCACTTAGCCCTCTTAATTTCAAGCATGTTAAATTACAGATTATTTTAAGATTCTCTGAGCTTAATACTTGACAATTGATTCGTTCTGTTCTATATTGGATCACTGTTTGGCAATGCAAGATTGCCTTGATTCGCACCCCACCAAAACTAATATTAATTTTGGGACTCGTCCATAAATTCCGGACGATGTAAATTGATCTTATCGTATGAAGGAAGAAATTATTTCCAGCTTGGAAGAGTTAATTAAGGAAAATATTCAGGAAGAAGTTTTTTCCAAAGCAGATGAGCTCAAAAACAGCTATCTCACCGAATGTGAAAAGCTTCATCAGGATCTTTTACAAAAATTTCTGAATGACGGGGGTAATTCGGATGACTTTGAAGCCCCTAAAGATAAGCTTGATGACCGCTTCAATGAACTTCTACACATCCTTTCCGACAGGGAAAAGATGCTTAAGAAGATGAAAAAAGATGAGATCAGAGATCGTATTAAAGCAAAAGAACAGGTTATAGCAGATCTTGAAAAACTCATCGCCGAAGAAACTAACATCGGTAAGGCTTTTTCCCAGTTCAATGAACTCACAGCCAAATGGAATGAGATCGGCAATGTGCCAAATCGTGAGTATAAAAATATTCAAAGTGTTTATCACAGGCACGTACACAACTTCTATTATAACATGAAGTTGAGTAAAGATTTGCGTGAACTGGATTTCAAACGCAATCTTGAACATCGTAATCAACTACTCACTAAAATAGAAGCACTTTTACAGGTTGAAACGATAACCGGTATTGAACGAATGATCAGCCTTTACAGAATGGAATGGTCTGAACTCGGCCCTACTCCTCCTGAAACAATCGATGAACTTAGAAAACGATATCGTGAACTCATCGGACAGGTTTATCAGAAGATTCGAGACCACTATCAGGTAAGACAAAAAGAAGAAGTTGCCAATCTCGCACTAAAACAAGGACTGCTTGAAAGGGCAAAAGGGATAGCTGCCGAAGATTTCGACAAACCGAAACAATGGCAAACCATGACTGACACCCTCAACGGTATTTTTGAGGAATGGAAAAAAGTTGGTTATGCTCCTAAAAAAGAAAACGACCGCATTTGGCATGAATTCCGGGCTGCCTTAAATACTTTCTACGGAAAAAAACGCGAGTTTTTTAACGCTATAAAAAAAGTTCACAAAGAGAACAAAGAAAAGAAACATGCGATTATAGAAAAGACAGAAGCAATTGCTAATGCAGAACATGATAACTGGGATGAGCCCACAAAAGAAATTTTAGATCTTCAGAAAGAATGGAAGTCTGCCGGTCGTGTAGAATCATGGGAAGAAAATAAGCTGTGGAAAAAGTTCCGTGATGCATGTGATAAGTTCTTCAATGCTAAAAGAGATCAGTTTAAGTCAAGAGATGAAGAACAAATTCAAAACCTTGAGAAAAAAGAAGAATTAGTTAAACGTGTTCAGGAATTTATTCTGAGCGGAAATGCTGAGGAAGATCTCAAATCATTGAAAGCATTTTCTGAAGAATGGAAAAATATTTCACACGTGCCTTTCAAAGAAAAACAAAGGATCTGGGAAAAGTTCAAAAACGCCCTTGACAAGTTGTATGATGGTGTGAAAATGGAAAATAAGGATAGGCACATGCATAAGTTCAGGAACAACGTAGAAATGCTCTCACGTTCCGATGAGTCAGGAAACCTTATGCGTAAAGAACAAAATCTTATTAAAGACAAAATACATAAGCTTCAGTCTACCATTAACCAATACGAAAACAACCTCGGATTTTTTCAAAACTCCAAAAATATGGGAGGCTTACTTGCTGAAGTCGAAAATAATCTTTCCAATGCCAAGGAAGAACTAAAATTGCTTCAGGAAAAGTTAAAACTATTCACTACACCATCTTCATAAATTTGATCATATCATTCGTTTTCTGAACAAAGATTCCCGGCAATATTGAAATTTGACACATGGAGTTTTTATACAATGATTAGGAAGTAATTTCGTTCCTTATACTACTGAAACCTTGTCCGATTCATTTCATTAGTGTTTTCCTTAAATCAAATTATAAGCTATCTTTGGCGGCCATGAAAATTGTACTGACACGGTCACTCTTCTTCATCTGTCTCTTTGCCCTATTTCTTTATAGTTGTAAAAAAGAAGATTTCGATACAGATAAAGATGCTAAACTGGAATTTTCGCAAGACACTATTGTCTTTGATACCGTATTCACCGGCGTCGGAAGTTCAACAGAACTATTTATTGTTTACAACACAGGTAAAAAGCCAATCAGGATTTCTTCATTGCGGCTGGCATCCGGAAACTCTTCCAATTTTCGTTTGAATGTAGATGGAATACCCGGGAAAGCATTTGAGAATATAGAAATTGGTTCGGAGGATAGTATTTTCATCTTTGTGGAAGTTACTGTAGATCCTAACATGCAAAATATCCCGCTTATTATCACAGATTCAATTTTGTTCGAAACTAACGGAAACTTGCAAGATGTTGATTTGGTTGCATGGGGTCAAGATGCCTATTTTCATAGTCCTTACGGAAATGCCGGAGGCATGGGAACATTATTTGTATTGGGATGTAATGAAGTATGGAATAAAGACAAACCTCATGTAATCTACGGCTATGCACTCGTAGACTCTTCGTGCAGCCTGATCATCAATGAAGGAACTAATGTGCACATCCATCCGGGTTCCGGATTAATCGTTCTGTCTTCAGGCACCCTTAAAATTAATGGAACTACGGCTGAACCTGTTATTGTTCAAGGAGACAGATTAGGTGCAGCCTATAAGGATGTTCCTGGACAATGGGATCTGATCTGGTTATCAAATCTGAGATTAGAAAACCTGACAAACCAAAGTGACATTCCCGGAAGAGGTGCCTTTGATTGCGAGATAAAAAATGCAATCATTAAAAATGGATATGTTGGATTGAGAGTTGATAGTTTCTACGCACCTGGGCAACCAAACCTTCGCATGGAAAACACCATCATCAAGAACATGGCCGGTGCAGGAATCTCACTGAATGGTGCAGATACAAGGGTTTTCAATAGTGTCTTTGCAAATTGCGGAGGACAAACAGCTAGCATGCTATATGGTGGTATTTACAAATTTTATCACTGTACTTTCGCCAATTTCTGGAACAATAGCAACCGGCAGGATCCTTGTTTATATCTGAATAACTATTTTATTTCAGATGCCGTTTATATTAGACCCATTGATGCTTACTTTGGAAACTGCATTGTCTATGGAAATCTGGAAAGCGAGATCTCCCTCGACTCATTTCCTAATGCAGCACCGGGGAAATTCAATTTTATGTTCGACCATGCGATCATGAAAGTTGAAGCTGCCTTTCCAACTTCAAATCCTGCTCATTATGCAGCGATCTTAAGAAATGCAAACCCCATATTCAGAGATATCGAAAACAATAATTATCAGCTCGATTCTACCTCTTCCCCGGCAATAGATGCAGGTGCAGCTTCTGTACTCACTGCTGATCCTATTCTCAACTTCGACTTACTTAATAATAGTCGACCACAAGGACCTTTGCCAGACCTCGGTGCTTATGAACGACGATAATTTTTCGCGATCTGCTGATGCCGGTCCATCATTATTCTCCATCGCTTACCTGCCACCAGTATCCTATGTCAAAGCTTTATTGCATGCAGAGGAGATAATCATTGAATCAAAGGAACATTTCGTAAAACAAACTTACCGCAACAGGTGCCACATTTTTGGTGCTAATGGACGATTGCCGCTAATAATTCCCTTAAGTCATTCCGGACTTTTTAGCAAGGCCATTGAAGATATTGAAATGATTACGGAAGAACGCTGGAAAATTATTCATTGGCGTTCTATCATCTCTTCCTACCGTCGATCTCCTTTTTTTGAATACTACGAAGATGAACTTAAAGAGCTTTTTTACTCCAACGAAAGCAATCTTTTCAAATTCAATATCAATTGCCTCGAACTCATTTTTCGAATTCTTAAAAGACCTCTCCGGTATAAACTTACGGATCAATACAAAAAAGATATATCATTCACAGATCTCAGAGACTCATTCAATCCAAAAAAGAAAGCTCCAAGTTCACTTTCAAAATATCATCAGGTATTCGAAAATGAACATGGCTTTATCGAAGACCTTTCCATACTTGATGTTATTTGTAATCTCGGGCCCGATAGCATCTCGTATTTATATCAATAATTCCATTTTTCGATCCAAATAATTTTCTTAATCAGACCAAGGTTTGTCGTTCACTATTTAAAAAAGGAAATCTGATGTTAAATTTATTTGTAATTTTATTACAAATATTCACCTCATGAAAAAAATCTACCTCTTCATTTTCTCTTTGCTTGCAGGACTGAACATCTCTGCGCAATTCGTAAATGATACTACTTCGAACACCCGAATAGCCGATTGGTCAGGTTCAGAGCAGGCAACACCTTTGTCGGCTACTACATCATCAGGGCTCACCTACATAACCTGGTTCGACAATTTTAGCTCCAACTACGAATTACGCATGCAACTTTTGGATAGTGACGGGAATAAATTATGGCCGGATTCCGGTCTTCTTATAAGCAATTACCCCCAATCAACTGCCTTGTTTCGTTATGATCTGAAAACAGATAATGAGGATAATGCAATCGTTGCATTTCAGGATATCCGGTCCGGTGACTTGCGAATCGTTGCGTACAAGCTTGACATCGCCGGCAATTTTGTCTGGTCAAATACAGGTATTGAATTGACAGACTCAACTGC
Source organism: Bacteroidia bacterium (assembly GCA_035341855.1). Taxonomy (GTDB): domain Bacteria; phylum Bacteroidota; class Bacteroidia; order AKYH767-A; family 2013-40CM-41-45; genus QQVM01. The sequence continues at coordinate 44,179 of DAOQWA010000003.1, read as the reverse complement.
CACCGGACTCAGTCCTACGATTGGAATTACTGCTTCAAACAATGTTATCATTGCCTGGAATGCAAATTTGAACACCTATAATTGGGTTTCGTTCCAAAAAATATCCGGAACAGGTACTGTATTGTGGTCTAAACGAATTTTTGACCAGACAAATAATTATAATTATTCCAGAGCAAGAATGGTTCCCAATGGAAGCGATGACTTTCTGATGATGTATGTGGAAGAACTTGGCGGATTTCCGGGAGTGACCTCAACTTTGTTCGCTCAACACTTTGATGTAAATGGCGATCAGGTATGGATGAATGCTGTACAAGTCTCAACGAACACTATACCTTTCTTTATTTTTCCTGATATAATAAGTGATGAACATGGTGGATTTTTTACTGCCTTCAACAGTTCCAACCCAATAAATCCCGGACTCAATGATGTCTTTGCTCAACGAGTAGATTCAGCAGGAAATACATGGTCTTCCGGCGGAACTCAGGTTGCCAATTCGAGCACAGAACATAAGTCGACAGGTGGATTTTGTTATAACACCAGTAATGGTGGCCTATGCATAACCTTGCAGGTCCTTGATGGTAGTCAGGGCAGCTCAGGTGTATATATTCAATCAATTGATAACAATGGAAATGTATTGTTTGGCTCAAACGGTATTCAACTAAAAAACATCGATCCGATATACTATAATCCTCATGCAATTGTGGATGCAGGTGATGGCTTAATTTGCATATTCAGTTATGGCGGTTTCGGTAATCAGGTTCTGTCTTCAATAAAAACAGACTATGCAGGAAATCATTCCTGGTCTTATGAACCGATGATCAGCACATACCTTAGCAATAAAGATGACTTGTCTGCCGGATTCTTTGAGAATAGTCAAACTATAGTTGTTTGGCAAGATGACAGAATAGATGGAGGAGTTTATACTCAAAATTTGAGAGGTGATGGTAGCTTTGGAGTGATTACAGGAATTAATCAATTACAATCTGCTAGTCAGCTTTTTCTCTATCCAAGTCCATCAGCATCTGCAAAGTTGATTTACAATTCTGCGGGCAACGAAAATATTTCTTTGTCGCTAATAAATCTTGAAGGGAAGGAAGTATTTTTTGAAGACTTAGACGTGCGAAAGGGACTTAACAACATCGTCTTACCAAATGAAATCTTAAAAAGAGGTATTTATATTATTAATGTATTTACATCAAGCGGAATGCAGCAAATAAAATGGGTAAAACTCTAACTTTTTTGATGCTAAAATGATAAGAGATTGCGAATAATTGAACTCCGAACTTATTTTCAATGATATAAATTATATATCATAAGGATAATATCTCCGCAATCCTCATCAACTCGTATGGAAAACTTTTTTCCTTACTGACCACGTCCTGAAAAGAAGTAAGTACAAGTTTATTATCAATGATGCCTACCATCTCATTGCTGCGCCCTTCCAGCAAAGCTTCAACCGCAGAAACCCCAAGTCGGCTCGCAAGCACCCTGTCAGCGCTTGTAGGGCTTCCTCCTCTCTGCATGTGCCCAAGTATACTCACTCTGGTATCAAATTGAGAAAAACGTTTTTTAACTTCTTTTGCAATCTTATAGGCTCCGCCGGCATCATCACCTTCAGCAACCATCACTATCATAGAAGTTTTTTTCCTTGTCCACCCTCTCTCCAGTATCTCTACGATCTTATCCATTTTGGTTTTAGTCTCAGGAATTAAAATTGCTTCTGCGCCTGAACCAATACCACCAAATAAAGCTATCATTCCTGTATCACGTCCCATCACTTCAACAAAAAATAACCTGTCGTGCGAGTCCGCAGTATCCCTGATCTTATCTACGGCCTGAATAACAGTATTCACTGCTGTATCATAGCCTATCGCAAAATCAGTTCCGTAGATATCATTATCAATAGTTTTAGGAATTCCTATTACCGTGATCGGATGCTCATTTGTAAACTGCTCAATGCCTCTGAATGATCCGTCACCACCAATGACAATAAGGCCCTCCACTCCATTCTTAATGATATTTTCATAAGCTTTTTGTCTTCCTTCAAGGGTCCTGAACCTCTCACTTCTTGCAGTTTTTAAAATGGTACCACCGCGCTGCAGAATATTACTTACGCTATGTGAGTTCATTTCAATAAACTGGTCATCAATCAAACCTTCATAACCACGAAGGACACCTACAACATTTAAGTTATAGTAAATACTACTACGAACCACCGCTCTAATGGCAGGGTTTAATCCCGGACAATCACCACCTGTTGTTAATACAGCAATTTTTTTAAGCATAAAAATGAAAATCGTTTACTTTATTCCTCTGCAATCGGAGCTTTAAATTTACGGCTTCCTGAATACAATTCAAACTTCATAAACCTGCATTCAATAGCGCCATTGAATACAGGTATTTTTCTCGATGGCTTTAATCCTATTTTATGTGAAGCTTCTTTGTTAGCCGTCAATACCCACGCCGTGACACCCGGAAAAACTTTCTTGAATGAAGCTCCCAGGTCAGTATACAATTGAAATAAGTCTTCAGTAGTTATTCGTAAGCCATAAGGAGGGTTGGAAATAATTACTGTTGGCAACACTTCAGGAGTATAACCCTGGAATGACATATTATGAAGATCAATGTCATTCGACAAGCCGGCAAATCGAATGTTCTCCTTTGCAGCTTCTATTACCTGATGATCCCTTTCTATTCCTGTTAGTCTGAATGGCAGTGATTCTAATTTACTGCTTTCTGCATCTTCACGCAAGCGTTTCCAAAGTTCTTCATCAAAATCCTTCCACCTCTCAAAACCAAACTCAGTTCTAAATATTCCGGGAGCAATATTTCTTGCTAACAGGCCTGCTTCGATCAGGATCGTACCACTACCACACATCAGATCTGTCAATCCGGAACGGCGATCCCAGTTGCTTAGCAATACAAGCCCTGCAGCTAGAGTTTCATTCAAAGGTGCATCACCCTGCTGTTGGCGGTAACCGCGCTTATGTAAAGATTCTCCTGAACTGTCAAGAGAAATTGAAGCCACGTCTTCGGACAAATGCACATGAATTCTCAAAGTAGGCTTTCGGAGATCGACATTGGGTCTTTGTCCCATCCTGTTCCTGAACTGATCTACAATACCATCCTTTGTTTTCTGCGCTACATACAGTGAATGGCTTAGCTTGGACCTGTTAACAACGGCATCGACAGCAAGTGTCTCATCGGGTTCCATATACTTGCTCCACTCTATCCTTTTGATGCCTTCATACAATTGCTGCTCATCACCTGCCGGAAAACTTCCTATAGGTTTCAGAACACGCAAGGATATACGACTCCACAAATTTACTTTGTACATCAACTCAGTATCACCATCGAATAAAACAGCTCTTGTTGCTTTCTGAATATTTCTTGCGCCCAAAAATTTTAATTCATCCACTAGTAGATCTTCAAATCCAAAAGATGTTTTTGCAATTAGTGGAAATGTCTCTTTCATATTAATCAACTAAATAAAATCTTTATAAGAAGTCTGAAAATTCAGAATTCAATTTAACACATAATCTCCTAAACACAATCCAAATCTCAAACAATTTAAAATATACTTAATCAATGCCTAGCTTCTGCTTAACCAGCCTTTTCTGAAGAAGAAAACTACTTGCAGGATCACAATCACGACCATGATGACCCATACAAAGATGTAGCCATAGGGCGAATACAATTCAGGCATACTCAAGGGCATCGCATTACCATCATCCGGATTGACCCTGGCGAAATTCATTCCGTAGACTCCAACAATGAATGTCAGTGGAATAAATATCGTCGAGATGATCGTCAATACTTTCATTACCTGATTTAATTTATTACTAACACTTGAATGATAAACATCCATCATTGATGCGGTCACTTCTTTATAACTGTCAACGATGTCCAGGATCTGAATTGTATGATCATAGGTATCCCTTATGTAAATTTTACTTTGATCAGTAAAGAAATCGAGGCTGCTGCGCAAAATCTCATTTAGTTTATCTCTCTCGCTCCATATCGCTCTTCGGATAGAAATGAGCTCCCTCTTTATCTCTAATACCTGATTAAGAGATTCTCTGGTAGGATTCTCCAGCAATTCTTCCTCTAAACCATCGAGTTGATCACCTATTCTTTCCAGAATTGGAAAATAATTATCGATGACGGTATCAACTAATGCATAGGCAAGGTATCCTGCGCCTGATGAGCGGATCAGACCTTTTCCTTGACGTAAGCGAACTCTTACAGGTTCCAATACGTCCTCATAATGCTCCTGAAATGTCAGCACAAAATTTCTTCCCAAAAACAAACTTAACTGTCCGTTTGCCAACCTGCCATCTTTTTCTTCCAACACTCGTGAAACAATAAATATATACTCGGCTTGCTCCTCCGTCTTCGGCCGCTGATACCCGTTTACAACATCTTCCATTTGTAAACGGTGAATACCAAAGGTGCCGGCGATCTGTTCCAGCAGACTTTGATCTCCAAATCCTTTTACATCAATCCAATGAAATTTATCGGGTGAAGATTGTATTTGTGAATTTATTCCTTCAATACTTTTCAATTCCTTCTCCTGAAAATCATTCACGTCATACACAAAAGAATTGATGAGTGGCTTCAAAGCATCCGGTTCAAGATGAATGAGTCCCGGAGATGACCCCGGAGGAGAATGCTTCTTCCTCCTGGCTTTCTTACTTTTACGTGAAAACGATCTGTTTTTCATCCGCTATTCAACTGATGCTGTTGATAATTCTACGCTTTTAATGATTTGACGATGTTAAAAATAGACACATTTGATCAATTAAGAAAGGAAAAGCAAAATTGGTTTTTCTGTGTTATAAATAGAGTCAACAACAAAGACATAGTTCACTAGTATTCAATAAACTCCCACATGACTCTCGATCTTATTGATTGGATTATCATTGCTTTATACCTATTGCTTTCATTGGGTATAGGTTTATACTACAAGAACAAAGCCAGCACCAGTATGAGTGATTTCTTCCTCGGTGGCAGAAATCTCCCGTGGTGGATCGCCGGAACTTCAATGGTAGCCACAACATTTGCTGCTGATACACCACTGGCTGTAAATGAACTGGTCGGACAAAGTGGTATTTCAGGAAACTGGCTTTGGTGGAATTTCCTCTTCGGCGGAATGCTGACAACATTTTTCTTCTCAAGATTATGGCGCCGGGCTGAAGTACTCACAGAAGTTGAACTGATAGAATTTAGATATAGCGGTAAAGCAGCCGCCTTCCTGAGAGGATTTAAATCTCTTTATCTCGGCCTGTTCATGAACTCAATTATCGTCGGCTGGGTGAATGTTGCCTTGATAGCTATACTAAAAATTTTCTTTGGCATTACTGACGAAGATGCATTGTACTATGTGGCAGGTGCCATGATACTCACATCCATCTATGCAGCAATGAGTGGATTATGGGGTGTCGCAATCACTGACATGGTTCAGTTTGTTATAGCCATGACCGGTTGCATTATCCTTGCTGTGCTGGTCTTAGCTTCTGATAAGATCGGAGGAATTGATGGGCTCAAATCACAATTGCCTGCATGGTCAATGGAGTTTTTTCCGAAGATAGGTGCTGAAGCAAGTGCCGGACAAGTTGCATCAACACTTACTATTTCCCTTGGAACTTTCCTGGCATATATTTCAGTACAGTGGTGGGCAAGCTGGTATCCGGGAGCTGAACCGGGGGGTGGCGGGTATATTGCTCAGCGTATGATGAGCGCGAAGAATGAAAAACATTCTATCTTTGCTACATTGTTTTTTCAAATTGCTCATTATTGCTTACGTCCCTGGCCATGGATTATTGTCGGTCTCTGCGCTATTGTACTTTATCCCGACTTATCATTTGCAGATAAAAAATTAGGCTATGTTATGGCCATGAAGGATTTTCTGCCGGCAGGGTTAAAAGGTCTTCTGCTCGTGGCTTTCCTTGCTGCTTACATGAGTACCATAAGTACACAACTAAATTGGGGAACAAGTTATCTGGTTAATGATTTCTACAAGCGCTTTTTTAAACCTGAAGAAAGTTTCGGATCTCACGATCTTGCACAGAAACATTATGTAGGTATAAGCAGATTAGTAACATTTATAGCCATGGGCCTTGCACTTTTTGCAACTACCCAAATTACAACAATCAGCGGAGTATGGACCTTCATAATTGAATGCGGGGCAGGTCTTGGACTGGTGCTCATCTTACGTTGGTACTGGTGGAGGATAAATGCATGGACAGAGATTGCTGCTACCCTTGCACCATTCATCGGCTATTCTCTTAGCAGATATGTTTTCAGAATTGAATTCCCTAATAGCTTCTTTCTAACAGTTGGATTTACTACTTTAACATGGCTGATAGTTATGTATGCAACTAAAGCGGAAAGCATTCAGACACTTCAGACCTTTTATAAAAAAGTCAAACCGGAAGGCAACTGGGATCCGGTCAGAATCTCCTTAGGCTTACCGAAAACAACATCCAGAATGACAGGACTGGTACTCTGTTGGCTCTTTGCAGTGATCATGACCTATTCCATTCTCATTGGAACAGGAAAATTAATATTCCACGAATGGAATGAAGCGATGATAAGTTGGAGCATAGCCCTGGTGAGCGGGTATTTGATGGTAGGTAAAATCCGTTCAACTAAAATATTCGCAGATTAGTAATTCCATTAGCTTTATTCTAATAAATAAAAATAAATAAACCATGATTTCAAAAGTTAAACCAATGGTAGCCGATACCGGCGAGAAAAAAGATTGGTTTGAAACCTGGTTCGATTCTCCTTATTACCATGTTCTTTACAAAGAAAGAGATGAACGTGAGGCAGAGATATTTCTCGATAATCTGATAGAAAAAATTCACATAGTTTCAGGCTCAAGGATCCTGGATGTTGCTTGTGGTAAAGGAAGACATTCCTTGTATCTAAACAAAAAGGGCTTTGATGTTACGGGATATGATTTATCTGAGCAAAGTATAAATCATAACATGAATATGGAAAATGATACCCTTCACTTCTACCTTCATGATATGCGTGAACTATTCCGAACAAATTATTTTGACGCTGTACTAAACCTGTTCAGCAGTTTTGGTTATTTCGAAAAAGCACATGATAATTTTCGTTGTCTGCAATCACATTATGCCGCTTTAAAAAAGGGAGGTTTATTCGTGCTAGACTACTTCAATGCCAAAAAAGTTCGCAAAATAGGAAATCAAAATTATTTTAAGAACGTTGATGGTATCAATTTTCACATCAACAAAACTGTTAGTGGCAATAAGGTGGTTAAAGAAATTCGATTCAGTGACAAAGGACAAGCATATGAATTTGTTGAGAATGTCACACTTATAAGTAAAAATGAATTTGAAAACGATTTTGCTGAGCTTGGAATGGAAATACTATCTGTTTATGGAAATTACAACTTAGACTCATTTGATATAGAAAATTCAGACAGACTGATCTTTTTGACTCAAAAATTATAATATCTGACTCGCATGTCTAAATAAATTATTGATTATTCATCTATCTTTGACCCCATCCTTTTATCAAACACAAAGGAAATAATGAAAATCCTTTCCTATCTACTACTTTTCTTTAGCATCGTCCTCAGCGGAGCTTCTGTTTTTGCCTTCAAAAAGATAAACAAAAAGGCTTTAAAATTACTTCTGGCTTTTAGTGGAGCCTTTCTTTTCGCACTTACTGTCATGCACCTCATTCCAGGAGTTTATGAGGCAAAAGATCATTCAATTGGTGCCTACATTCTTCTTGGTTTCTTCATTCAAATCTTGCTGGAAATATTTTCTGAAGGTATTGAACATGGTCACATGCATATCCATAAACATGAAAATGCGGCTTTCCCCTATGGTATGATGATAGGACTCTGTTTGCATAGTTTTTTGGAAGGTATACCACTAGTCCAAAGGTTCAATAATGAAAGTGTTGAGATCAGCCTTCTTGCCGGAATAATCCTGCATCACATTCCTGTAGCTATTGCACTCACAACGATGTTGCTTGACTCAGGCATTAGTCGAGCCAGAACCCTCCTATTCTTAATGATCTTCGCAGCAATGGCACCCGCAGGTGCATGGAGCAGTAATCTTTTGAATGCCTCGAGTTCAATAGATATATCAATGTACTATGATAAATTAATGGCCATCGTCATTGGTATCTTTTTACACATCTCGACAACAATATTATTTGAATCCTCTGAAGGTCATCGATTCAACTATTTTAAATTTTTTGTGATCCTTCTTGGTGCTGCACTGGTTTTTCTGGTCTGACAATAAGAAATAAAAAAGCCGTCTAATGACGGCTTGAACTGATTCAAAATTTCAATTAGCTTAGTTTTTTAACGGCAGCTTTGATGGCATCCATATCAGGAAAATCTCCGGGTGAAGGCAAGATTTGCGTGAATTGCACTACTCCTTCTTTATCAAGAACAATAGTAGCCCTTTTTGCTACATCTTTATAACCAAAAGCAAAGTCATGATGAACCATATCATAATCTCTGATGACCTGCTTATTAAAATCGGACAACAAAGTAAATGATAACTTGAACTCTTCTTTGAATTTTTTAAGTGCAAAAAATGTATCAACAGAAATCCCTATTACCTCGGCGTTCATTCCGGAATACCCATTGTAATCTTCCTGCACAGCGCACATTTCTTTTGTACAGTTTCCTGTCCAGGCCATAGGAAAGAAAAATATTACCAGATTTTTCCCCTTGTACTGATCAAGACTTACTTCATTTTTTTCAGTGTCTAATAATTTAAAAGCAGGTGCTTTTTGTCCAATTTGTAACATGTGATTTTAGTTAGATTTAAATTTTAAGAATGCAAAAATACGAAAATTTTTTAAGAGGAATTGTTATGCTCAGCTTGAAAGCTTTTTTGCTTCATTCCAGTAAACGTCCATTTCCGCTAAGGTCATCTCACTCAGTTGCTTGCCTTTTTCTTTAACTGATCGCTCGAGATACTGAAACCGACGTATAAATTTTTTATTCGTGCGCTCCAGCGCTTCTTCCGGATTGATATTCTTAAAACGTGCATAGTTTATCAATGCAAAGATAAGATCTCCAAATTCCTCTTCCGACTTCCCTTGATTGCCCTCTTTTGTTTCATGTAGAAATTCATTCATCTCTTCAATAACTTTTTCCCATACCTGTTCAGGTTTCTCCCAATCAAATCCTACTCCTCTTGCCTTCTCCTGGATGCGAATGGCTTTTATCATAGATGGTAAAGTTTTCGGAACACCACCTAAAACAGAGTCATTTCCTTCTTTTAGTTTTAATTTTTCCCAATTCTGCTTGACTTCCTGCTCATCCTGAACTTTGACATCCCCATAAACATGCGGATGCCTGCTGATCATTTTTTCACATTGAGTATGAATAACTTCAGCAAGAGTAAAAATATTCTGTTCTTCGGCAATCTTAGCATAAAACATGATATGCAACATGATATCACCTAATTCTTTCTTCACGCCGGGCAGATCTTTTTCCATGATCGCATCTGCCAACTCATAGGTTTCCTCTATGGTCAGGTGACGTAAAGAATCCATTGTTTGCTTCTTATCCCAGGGACATTTTTCACGCAGTTCATCCAGAATAACCGCCAACCTTTCAAAAGCTTCTGCTCTTTCAGTCATAATTATTGATCAATTTGAAAAGGCAAATTGCAAATAATTATCCAAAAGAATCTAATGGAATAGCAAAAGCTATAAACACCAACAGATGTTAAAAAAATTGCCTTATCGTGCAATCATCATATTTCTTACCTGTTGAACAGAGCCATTTTGAAAACGAGCATAGTACACACCTGTAGCATAATTTTCATTCTCAAACCAAACTTTATGCTCTCCGGCTGCATACTCTCCATCAACAGGAGTTTTGATAAGATGCCCTTCACTATCAAAAATCTGAACTAATGTATGGCCTCCACTCGTCTTGAATGTAATATAGGTACTGTCAGAAAAAGGATTTGGATAATTAGAAATAAGATTAATTCCTGCAGCCTGATTTACATCGTGTACATTGACACTCGAACATAATCCACCTTGAAGCAAAGGTAAATGCTGGTAATTGTTAAGCAGTATAGTACTTAGGTCTGTTGAAGGCACACAAAACCAATCTTCTAAAATGGATGCATAAACTGATCTGAAGTCATATTGCATTGGAACATTATCAGAGTTTGCAACAGTTGCAGGTATGGTTGGATTAGATCCGACAAATCCACTCTGAACAGGCTGACCAAAAATAAACATAGGTGCAGCAGCTCCATGATCGGTACCATCGCTGGCATTTTCTTTTATTCTTCTGCCAAATTCAGAGAAGGTCATTCCAACTACCCTGTCTTCAATTCCCAAATAGTCAAGATCATCCATAAATGCTTTTACCGCTACTGATAACTTTGTCAGCAGATCTGCATGTAATCCTGCAGCAGCATTACCACTATCTACTTGAGCGGAATGCGTATCAAAGCCACCCAGATTTACCATATAAACTCTTGTTTTCAACCCTCCTGCAACTAAGCGAGCTACGATCTTTAATTGATCAGCAAGGGAGTTAACACCTGCTGCCGGATAACTAGGAGATTGTTGAGTGATGTTATTGGCAGCTGCTAAAATTACATTTGAATATTGTTGAGATTGCTGAGAGATGGTCCGAATATATGTGAGCTCTTTTCCTGCAGGTGTATTTGGTGCAGGATCCTGTATTCCATTAATAAGATTGTAAAAGCTTGTCGGATCTGATATAGCCATACCCATGCTCGCTGAAGGTCCCTGCAATGCAAGTGATACAGTCGAACCTATTTGCAATGCTAAGGGATCAGGCATTGAAGTATTTGGATAACCGGTTGGAAAATTCGGGTACTCATAATTCAAATATCTCCCGGCCCATCCACTACTTAATACCTGATTACTGTCTGCTCCTGTTAACCATATATCCGTAGAACGGAAATGTGAGAAGTTGGGACTTGGGTATCCAACACCCTGAACGATTGAAACCTTCCCGTCATTAAACAACTGTTGCATACCTGCCATTCCGGGATGTAGCCCTGTGTCAACCGTTCCGTTCAATGGGAGCACCTGCGTATCTTGTATTAATAAATTAGGTCTTGCAGACGCAAGATTACTATATTGATCTAAAGGTATGACCATGTTTAATCCATCATTCCCTCCATTCAGTTGGATCAGCACCAATACGTGATCTGTAAGGACTGAGTTAGCCAATGCCTGAACAAGCGGGCTTGAGGAAAATGCTTTAAAGGAATAACCATTTAACAGGCCGGGCAGAATAGTTGCCGGGACGGTTTTTCGGAGGAAATCTCTTCTTTTCATGGAACTTGTTTAACTGAGTTGATATTCGGAAAGGTCAAGTATGTATCTGTAAAATGTTTTTAGGCGGGTATTGACAATATTAAAATAAGTTGTATTGCCCGGATCACCAATATAATCATCCCATGCAGTTGTCCAATAAGAGTTGGAAGATTGGCCGGATAATAAAATAGATAATAAATAATTTCTCAGGTTCGTCCCTGTGTCAATAGAATAATGCAATGCTAAAACCTCTTCGATCAGGGTGACCGGATCTGAAGGGTTGGTCAGACTCGCTGTGTAATCGACTACATTGATCAAAATTGCTTGTCCGCTTACAGTATATCCGTTGGCAGTCATCCTATCAGTAAAAATATTTCTCTTTGGCAGAGTATCTGAATTTATCCATAGCTCATGAAAGAGTGGTGTTTGATAATATGATGGCCATCCGGCTACGTTAGGAGGATCTCCAAGATCTTGTTGCATCAAAGATGCCTGAGATCGGATTCTATCCCACTGAGAATACTGGGTTGCAATATTCGTAGCATCTGGAAAGGCTACTGAAAATTCTCTGCACATGCCAACATTCATGTCTATCGGACTCTTAATTAGACATGCCATATTCAATGAGTCGAAAAAATGTTCGCTCTTTAACAACACTGACAAGACAGGAACAATATCATAGTTGTTCGCCCTGAAAATACCGGCAAGAGGAACTATAATATTTGCTTCAACATTTGCATCAATATCATAATAAACAAACCAGTTATATAATTTTCTGCAGATAAAGAGTGCCACTTCATCTTTTAAAAATATCATGTCCAGCAAAGCATCTGTCTCAGTAGCTCCGGCTGCTCCCGATAATCCTGTAATTACATGATTCCCATAAAATGCCGAAAATTGTTTATCTCCTGTATCATGACGACTGGTAGAAAAATAAGAATTAAAGCCATTAGCTGAGGTAGTACCTCCAACAAGATCATTCCTCCATCCGGTCAATACTCTCGCGGCCTCTCTGACATCATCCTCTGTATAAGGAGGGAGACCATTTACATCTTTACCAATCGTAAAAAGTTCTTGTAACTCTCTTGCATAATTTTCATTAGGTGCCGCAGCTGTATTCTGATCTCCATTCAAATACTTCAACATTGCCGAATTAATCGTAATCTCCTTAGTAAGTGTTTTGAAATTTCCCAAAGCATGTTCTCTTAGCAAGGCATTGTATTTATAACAATACGTTGCAATATTTACAGTGCTCAATTCAACCACGAAATGATTTGACCAAAATAAAACCATCTTCTCTCTAACACTACGTGATTGATTCAACATCTGTGAGACCCACCACGACTTCAAACTTTTTCTTCTTGACCCAATTGTCGATCCGGAACCGACCGTATCCGGAGTTCCGGGCCATGGATCACCAAAAGCACAGTTAGGATCGTTTACTGAAGCATTATAATTATTCAAAGGTAATGGAGGCGCAGTATAAGGAGGATGATTCACCAACTCCAGAAGTTCAGAAACCGCTTGTGACGGGCTAAGAGTCAAAAAATAATTGATATCATCTCTTGTAGCGCCGAACATAGTTCTTTTTAAGAGATGTCTGACTTGAGTCAATGTCCAGATACCGTTATATGGTAGTAAACCTGTACTGGTTCTTGATAATCTTGAAAAATCCTGCTTCGGTTTTATAGGTTTTTCTGGAGTGAGAAATTCGCGACGATCCATGAAGTTCTGTGTTTAAAAATGCTTTGACTTCCTTTTTTATAAAAGGATTAAGCCGGTTAATATTATTTAAATGTATGAGTTTTAGTTCAAAATTTGATGCAGCCACCTCTGAATTATTTTTATGAGATATTAACATCAAAGCAGCTTAAGCTCTAATATTTAAGTGCCGGATATTATAAAAGAAATAAGAGCAATCCCAAAATCCGAACTAACGACTATTTGTTTCTTTTTGAATAAAAAATCACCTTTTTAATATGGATACCGATTTATTCTCCCGGTCTGTGCCAAGCTTCAAGAGATAAATACCTTGCGCCCATTTCTCAGTATTGACGAAACGTTGAACGCCTCCATTGAGCGTAGCGGTATAGACCAGTTCACCCATGGCTCCGGTAATCTTCATAGAAACTTGTCCTTGGATCATAGTTAGATCAATAGCCAATCGATTTTCAATTGGGTTAGGATATATTTTTAAGTCTGACACAGAACTCAAATCATTTACCCCAACTGAATTCATCATCATACAAATCGATGTATCAGAACAAGTTCCACTTGAAATGATAACTGCATAGTTTCCATTCACAGTTGGAATAAAACTCTGACCTGTCTCACCGGCTATTATCGAAAATGAATTATCACAATCAAGCCATTGATAGGACGCACCTGTTTGATCGGCTGTCAAAGTCTCATTGCTGATGCTGACAGCTGTTGAAAGAGCCTCAACCGTCAAGACTACTTCGGCAATTGAATCACAACCTGATGTACTAAATCCTTCCATGTAGTATCCGGAAGTTGTCAGGTTTTGTGTTCCAAAAGAATATGAATCTCCGGGACAAATAACTATTGGCGTAACCGAATAATTCATTGTTCCATTAACAAAATTTGAGCTTGTTCCTGTCAAGGCTAAACCGCTAAAGGTTGCATCAGCCATATTGGGACTGAAGTCCTTTAAGGACAATACAGAAGTATTTACGCCGCCGCTTGTCCCTTCATTCATAGAATAATATAATTGGAGATTTGAAGATCCCGGATTCACGCCTCCGGAATAGATGCAACTCACTTCCGCCGGAGTTAAAGCACGATTCCATAATGCCACTTCATCCATCATTCCGTCTAACAAATAATCAGTTGAAAAATATGGCACATTGCCTATATAAAAATCCTCATTCGTATTCACCACTGTACCTGTCGCAGTCAAGGAGTCAACTAATGAGCCATTATAGTATAGCCGCACATAATTTCCATCAAAACTAAACACAAAATGATTCCAGCTATTCAATACCAGACCTATGAATACAATATTAGCACTTACTCCTGCGCTGTTTCGAAACCGTGCTTCCACCCTGTCTGCACCAATTTGAACCAGGTAAAAATCAAGGTCGACATCATTACGGAAACCGCAAAATCCATCGAAGTCCGGAAAGACAGGATTTGGGTTCGTTGGATATACCCAACAAGACATGCTGACCTGATTCGCACCATTAATAAAATTTGAAGCTATGCTTGTGTAAACCTGATCATCCAGCCCATCAAAATCCAGTGCATTTTGATGTTGGGCAATTGCAGATTGTGCCCAAAGGGCAAGCATGATCACGAAGGTAATTTTATAGGCAATAGAAATGAGTGAAGCTTTCATGGGAATGATATTGATTTTTCCCACAAATTATAAAAAATCTTAATACGGTTAAATTACATCATCAACTAATTAATCTAGAGCTTCTATGCTGAAAAATATAACTCAAGATATAAGCCAAAAAAAAGCCCCTGTCTCAGGGGCTATAGTATTCATTTTTTTAGTTCAGTTTATATGGAACGATCATCTGAAACTCAGGGATCCTCACAAAGAATTGCTTTTTGTCAATCAAACGCTCCATTAAATAAGTTCCGTACATTTTTCCCATCTCGGAATCCAGATTGCATCCGGAAACATACTGATAACTTTCTCCTGTTCCTATGATCGGCTGTTCTCCAATAACACCTTCACCTTCTACTTCACGACTGGTAGCAGCCGCATCAAGAATGAACCAATGTCGTCTCTTCAGTTGGATCGAGTAATCACTATTGTTAGTAAGCGTTATACGATAAGCAAAGATATGCTGATTCAGTAGGGGATTACTTTGGTCCGGACGATAAAAGACCTCTACACTGACTTTAATACCTGATGTAACCTGAGTGATCATAGACTTAAATCTTCTTGATTAAACATGATCAAATATAGGAAATGAGCTAAAAAATCAAAACATTTTTTGATGAAGGGTCGCCAAGGCAAGGTAAATGACCTGAAAGTATAGCCAAGCGCACTCCGAAAGTGGCGCCAGTATTGAACTTTTAGCTTATTTGTACTGAGAAAATATGGTTAGTTCGGACTAAAACGTATCAGAAAAAAAACAATAACTACGAAAAATATCAGGAGCTCCATGCCTGCAGCCAAACGAGTGTAATGAACCAAACGCTGTTGTTCCTTACCCCGACTGATAAATACCTTAAGAAATCGATTGAGCAAAACCATATAGGTTGAAGCAATATAGACAATTATTCCAATCCTGCCAAGGATTCAAAAACTTGCTCATATTCTGATTCAAAAGACTGCAATTTTTCTGCATTTTCATTGAATCTTTGTAGTGTTTCTTGAAATAAGACAGGATCCCCGTATACTGCAGGAAGAGATAATTGTTTCTCCAGATCAGACTTTTCTTGCTTTAGCTTGCTGAGACTGCTTTCTAAATTTTGAAACCTTTGTTGTAATTTTCTTTTTAACTTCTTTTGCTCTTCATCTTCCTGGCCCTTCTCTGACTTAGCGTCGGCTTTAGTTTTTTTCTCCGGTTTTGCTTTAGCTGCAGCAGCTAATTTAGCCGCAGCAAGATTTTGCTTTCTTGAATATTCATACTCTTCATAGTCTCCCGGATATTCTTTCACTTCATGGTTTTCTATCCACCAAATCTTATTTGCAATCTGTGATAAAAAATATCTGTCGTGCGAAACGATGATGATACTACCTTCATATTCTTGCAGCACCTTGATGAGAATTTTTACTGATTGCATATCAAGGTGGTTGGTAGGCTCGTCAAGAATTAAAAAATTAGCCTTACTCAAAATTGTTTTAGCCAAGGCAACCCTCGATTTTTCTCCTCCGGACAATACCCTGATCTTTTTGAAGACATCATCACCCGTAAATAAAAAAGCACCAAGAAGGGAGCGAAGTTCAACTTCTTTTCTATCGGGAGCAAAGTGTATTAGTTCTGTGATGAGGTCGTTCGATAAATTTAATGCTTCAAGCTGATGCTGCGCATAAAACGCAGGCAAGACATTATGAACCGGCTCTCCCTTACCTTCATAAGGTTCTGTTCCGTTTATCATTCTTAATAGAGTAGATTTTCCTCTACCGTTTGCACCGATAAGGGCGATCTTGTCTCCGCGGTTTATCCGAACTTCTGTATTTTGAAGGATTTTCAGATCGCCGTATGATTTTTCTTTGATATGCAAATGAGAGATCAGTTTACCGGGCTGCTTTTCAATTTGAAAATTGATATGCATCTCAGGTGTGCCATCATCTACATCCTCAACCCTCTCGATCTTATCAAGCATCTTGATGCGTGACTGAGCCATCTTTGCCTTTGAGGCCTTTGCTCTGAAACGATCAATCAATTTCTCCTGCTCTTTTATATACTTTTCCTGATTTTTAAACTGAGATCTTTGTAATTCATCACGCTCAGTTTTTGTTTCAAGGTAGTATGAATAATTCCCCGTGTATCCCCTTATCTGCTGACCTGAGATTTCTACGATCTTAGTGATGACCTTATCCAGAAAATACCGATCATGAGAAACAACAATAACTGTCCCTTTATAATCCTGAAGATATTGTTCTACCCATTCTATTGAAGGCAGGTCAAGGTGATTCGTCGGCTCATCGAGCATCAACAGATCCGGTTGTTGCAGCATCATTCTGGCAAGCATCACCCTCATTCTCCATCCCCCTGAAAACTCATTCAATGGGCGGTTCAAATCAGTAGTTGAAAAACCTAAACCTTCTAATAGTGCCTCTGCCTTAGGTTTGAGATTGTATCCATCCAACATGTCATAAGCTTGTTGCTTATCATGCAAGGCATGCAGAATTTCATCTGAATGATCATGCTCCAACTTTGCAAGTAGCTCATGAATCTCCTTATCCAACTTCAAAGCATCCTCAAATGCCTGCATGGCTACTTCCAAAATCGTCTCTGATGAAGAATAACTGAGCAGGTCCTGATTCAGAAAACCAATGGTCATACCTTTTAGCTTGGAGATCTCCCCTTGCTCCAAAGCATATTCACCATTGATGATCCTCAGTAATGTGGATTTACCGGTCCCATTCAAGCCGATCAGGCCTATTTTTTCTCCGGGATTAATTTGCCAGGTCGCATCTTTATAAAGATAGCGACCTCCAAACTCGAACCTGATATTGTTAAGCGTTAACACGGGTGCAAAAATGAGAATAAAATAGGCAATAATTGCCTGTTTTATTCAAAAAATAGATTTTTCCCCGGCACTAGCAGTATTTAGTGTTTGTCCTGAATTTCTGAAAGTTCGACAGAGTTGATGGCTTGATTATTAAACCATTATAAAACAGTTCCATACATGTTCATTATTATTTCAAGTGGCTTATTATAGAATGACTATTTTTGGCCATATTTCAAGCATTATTAATCAAAACATTAAAAACATGGGACTAATCTCTGAATTTAAAGACTTCATCAATAAAGGAAATGCAGTTGATCTCGCCGTCGGTGTTGTAATTGGCGCAGCTTTCGGAAAAATCGTTAACTCAATTGTTAATGACATAATCATGCCTCCGATCGGTATGGCATTAGGGGGCGTGAATTTCACTGATATTAAAATGACATTAAAGGAAGCCGCTGTAGATGCTGCCGGTACTGCGATTCCGGCAGTAACATTAAATATTGGGAATTTCATTCAGGTTCTTTTCGAATTTCTGATCATTGCTTTCGCGATCTTCATGGTTGTTAAAGGCCTGAACAAAATGAAAAAAGCAGAAGAAGCTGCTCCTTCTTCACCACCGGCTCCCAGCAAGGAAGAAATTTTACTTGGTGAAATACGCGATCTTTTGAAAAAATAAGATTAACATTATTTTCCTTTGAATTATTCATCCTCTTCCGGGGGCCCTTATTGCATTTAATCACAATCTAATCTAAAAAAAACAACAACTTGACCAGAATGAAAAAATTTAGTTTACTATTAGCAGTATTATTTATTTCATCTACGATCGCCTTCTCACAAACTGCAGATGCAGATACTTCATGGAAAAAAGGCGGCTTCATCGGAATTAATTTTAATCAGGTTTCATTATCTCAATGGGCTCCTGGTGGTGATAATAATTTAAGCCT
Source organism: Bacteroidia bacterium (assembly GCA_035341855.1). Classification (GTDB taxonomy): domain Bacteria; phylum Bacteroidota; class Bacteroidia; order AKYH767-A; family 2013-40CM-41-45; genus QQVM01. The sequence goes on along the minus strand of DAOQWA010000003.1, from coordinate 25,760 downwards.
CTCAAGCAGTCTTAGTCTCTTCGCCAATTATGCAAAGAATAAAACCATCTGGGATAATTCGCTTGACCTTGCTTATGCATTAATAAAAACCTCTTCCGATCCAATCAGAAAAAGTGATGACAAGATCGACTTCACTTCTAAATTCGGTTACCAGATTGGTGAGGGTAAATGGTATTATGCAGGACTTCTGAATTTTAAAAGTCAGTTTGCAGAAGGATTTAAATATCCTGACGACTCAAATGTAGTATCAAAGTTTATGTCACCCGGCTACCTCACACTTGCCTTGGGTTTAACATATAAGCCTACTGATTATTTTGAAGTTTTCTTCTCTCCCGCAACAGGTAAATGGACATTTGTAAATGATCAGACCCTTGCCGATGCTGGAGCTTACGGTGTTAAAATGGCAACTATCGAAAATGGAATGATCGTTCCCGGTACCGGGAAAAATTTACGTTCCGAGTTTGGAGCATACCTCAATATGAAATTCAAGAAGGATATTATGGAGAATGTCACATTTTCTACTAAACTTGAATTGTTTAATAATTACACCGATGAAGATAAAGACAATGCAAAAAATGTCGATGTGAACTGGGAAACTTCTCTTCTGATGAAAGTCAATAAATTCATTACCGCTTCATTCATTGCTCAGGTTGTTTATGATGCCAATGTTGTTGAACGAACGCAGTACAAACAGGTTATTGGCGTAGGATTCGGGTACAAATTTTGACCTGATCTGTTTCGATTAAATTGAATGATCATTAAATACAACAAAAAAAACCGCCCATCCGGCGGTTTTTTTTTAATATTACACTCAGTATAATAAAAAAGATGAATTACCTGATACTCGCAACCGGAGGTGCAATCGGAACAATACTTCGTTACTTATTAGTTAATGCAAGCATTGAATATTTTCGTCAACCTGTGTTTCCCTGGGGTACACTCCTCGTAAACCTTGTTGGATCTTTGGTTATCGGCCTTCTTGCAGGGATGAATGAATCGGATCTCATGAACCCCGGAATGAAAATATTTTTATTTATTGGACTCCTCGGCGGCTTTACGACTTTTTCATCCTTTTCATTGGAAACTTTTCATCTCATCAGACAATCTCAAGTGATGTATGCAATCGCTTATGTCCTTTCGAGTACATTACTCGGACTCCTCCTTGCAGCTACAGGATATTTCATCTCTAAATGGACAGCTTCTCTGTTAAGCTGATTTTAACGAACAAGGACAAGACATACACAATTAAAAATTATGTCAACATAATTGTTGAATACTGCTTCCTCCTTCTGACATAATAGCTTCAATAGTCCTTAACTTTGTCTGAGTTATGAAGTCAACTATATTTTTTTCAGGCATATTAGCATTATTGTTTGTTTTGTTGATCACAAATGCCGCTTCGGGACAATCATACATCCGACAAAACACTTACTCCGAAGCTGAGGCCGGTATAACTGTAATGTCTGTGAATAAAACAAACGATCTTTTGGTTTGCGGTGACGAGAAAGGTAATTTGATTTTTAGGAGCTTGAAAGATGGCACATACATAAAAAAATCAAGTTCACATGGGAATGCAGTAAATACTATCAACTTTAATTCCACAGGAAAATTGATGATCTCTTCCACTGTCGATGGTGAGATCAAAATTTATGATTTGGAGAAAGAAAAAATTATTCAGGGAATATATTCTCCTGACTATAACGGCATACGCTTTGTACTTTTTTCGATTGCAGATGGTTTTATCTATTTTAATAGCAAGAGTAAATTATACAAAACACGTTCGGATCTCACTCAGTCTGTCAATCTGGTTTCTGAATTTGAAGATAGCTTGTATGCAGCGGTCATCACTACAGATAGAAACTCGTTAATTCTTGCAGCAGGAAACAAGTTGAAAGTCATCAATACCAGGTCCGATCTGTTGAGACAAGAGATCACTGTAGGTTCTTCTCCTATCGAACACCTCACGTTATTGGGCGATACGCTTTTAGCCAGTTGGGGAAGAGATGGCATCATAAGATTTTGGCCTTATAAGTTCGGACAATTAGCTATAGAGCCCTCACATTGGTTTAAAGCCGGCGAGCCCTCGCAAATGAATTTTTCTGCAGATGCAAACCTGATGGTAAGTGGAAATATCGGTACCTGGGCTCGAGTTTGGAATCCGTTTACCAAAATTGTCAAACAGGAATTGTACGGACACACATCAAAAGTTGTTTGTTCTGTATTTGGCGAAGATCAAACATCATTGTTTACTGCCGGCCTTGACCACTCGGTCATACATTGGAAGCTGCTTAATGAACAACCAACCATTAGTCTGACTCAGGCACCTAAACAGCAACAACCTATTTTACCGAAAGCTAAAGAAAGCAATAATACAATTGACACGACTAGTCTAATGCCGGAGGTAATCATGAAAGATGAAAGTACACCTGCTGTGATTCAAGGAAGAAATGTAACAGGAACTGAGGTTGTAGAAGTAAACACAGCCAACATCACCATTTTTGTTTATGACAACTCCTACATGGACGGGGATACGATGTCATTATACTTCAATGGAAAGTGGATCCTATATCATTATGGAGTGACTAAAAAGAAAAGGCCGGTCGAACTACAGTTCAAACAGAATGCTAATAATTACCTCGTTCTTTTTGCCAATAATCTTGGAAAGAGTCCGCCAAACACCGCTGCCGTGGAAATCAATGATGGGACTAGAAAAAGGATTTACAGACTTTCATCAGACTTAAAATCTTGTAGTGCAATCAATTTCATTTATAATCCGGTGATAAATAATAAATAAGCTCAGTTCCCAATCCAAATATTCTTCTTATTTTCCGCCTTGAAAATTGCAAAAACCAAAAAAAACATAAAATCTGATCATGAAGAAAATAATACTCTTTCTATCCTTAGTTTTAAGTACTTGTATTGCAGAGGCTCAATGGGGACCCCTTGGCAGCGGTCTGAATGGCCGTGTAAGAGCACTAACTGTGTTCAATGGTGAAATTTATGCAGGTGGAAAATTCACAAATAACGTTGCAAAATGGAATGCCGGAACAAATCTCTGGGAGACTGCAGGCAATGGCTTAAACGATTCTGTAAATGCACTTGCAGTACATGCTGGGAAGCTATATGCAGGAGGAGGATTCTCAGCCAATGGTACTGGAACCTCTGTTAAAAATATTTCAGTACTTAATACAACAACAAATACATGGGACCCGATAGGTTCAGGTCTTAATAATTTTGTTCGAACTCTTTTCAGTGACGGCATTGATCTATATATCGGAGGTGCATTCAATAACTCAGGCACACCGGCTGTTTCCAGAATTGCAAAACTAAATGGATCCACATTCGCTCAAGTTGGTAGCAATCCTTTAAATGTTGTGTACTCCATCGCCAAATTTAATGGTACTATTTACATTGGCGGAGCTTTTTCTCCATCCTATTTGAAGAGATTGGACATAGCGAGCAATACATGGCAGGAACTATCAGGATTAAATAATACGGTAAATGCTTTGTATCCTTATGGAGGCTACTTGTACATCGGAGGGGAATTCACATCACCGACTCAAAAGATTGCCCGTACATCCAACACCAGTATTATTTCAACAATAAATAATTTGAATGCCTCCGTGCATGCTTTGTATGCAACACCAACAAAACTATTCGGTGGCGGTGCTTTCACGCAGTCGCCATCTTCAACAGCTACATTGCCACATTTCTTCTCTCAAAACGGTAACAATCCGTTCTTCGCTGAGGGAAGTAATTTTAATGGAGACATTTTAGCTATCGCTAATTTCAACGGTAAGATCGTTGTTGGTGGAAGTTTCTCTGCATCCGGAAGCACATCATTGAATAACGTATCCATCAGCTCGCAGACTATAGATGTAGAAGAAATTTCATCGCTTATCTCAGACAAGATATTCTATCCTAATCCAATGAGATCGAATGCAAACCTGAGAATTGAAACAACCCAGTCTATCTCCAATCCGAAATTAAAGATCATCGATGCTGGTTCACGCCTCATCCGTACTATTAGTGCAGATCCGATTTCAGGAAATAATACACTAATGTTTAATATTTCCGGAGAAGGATTGGCTTCCGGAAACTATTTTTATGTGCTTGAAGATGAAAATGGCAATGCATTGCTAAGCGATATTTTTATGGTTGAGTGATCATAACAAACCCTAATTAAAAAAGCACAGAAACAAGCTTCTGTGCTTTTTTTTATTCCGATTTTTATAAAATTGTCAACTAAATTCATGCCTACCTGAAATAATATTCGACAAAATTTAATAAATTCGTATCATATAGACATGTACGCCATACTAGACGTTGAGACTACCGGAGGGAATGCAATCCATGACAAAATCACGGAAATAGCAATTTACCTTCATGATGGGAAGAAAGTCGTAAAAGAATACACAACTCTTGTAAATCCCGAATGCAGCATCCCTCCTTTCATTGAAAGACTTACCGGGATTAGCAACGAAATGGTAGAAACTGCACCTAAGTTTTATGAAATAGCAAAAAACATTCTTGAAATCACTGAAGGTGCTACGATAGTTGCACATAATGCTCCTTTTGATTACGGGTTTATAAGCCATGAATACAAATCATTGGGATACACTTTTACACGTGACTACCTGTGTACTGTCAGGCTAAGCAGGAAACTAATACCCGGATTCCGCTCATATAGTCTTGGCAATTTGTGCGACATGCTTGGAATTCCATTATTTAACCGACACAGGGCTGCCGGAGATGCGCTGGCAACTGTCAAGCTCTTCGAACTTCTGCTTTCTAAAGACCCGCAGAAAAACGTATTCTCAACTTTCACAAAAAACGATTACCTGCATCTCCGCTTTCCTCCTGAATTCAACCGGAACATACTGGATAAACTTCCGGAAAGTCCGGGAGTATATTATTTCCATAATCAGGATAATTCAGTCATCTATATTGGTAAGAGTATAAATATCCGTAAAAGAGTTCTGATGCACTTTGCCAACAAACAAACAAGGAAGGCCATTGAAATGCGAAACGCCATACGCGACATTTCTTTTGAAGTGACAGGAAATGAATTAGTGGCACTACTTCTGGAATCAGAAGAGATTAAAGTAAATCAACCGATTTTTAATCGCTCCCAAAAGAGTTCATATTACAGCTACGGAATTTTTCAAACAGAGACGGAAGAAGGATACATTAAACTTTCTGCAGGTAAAGTAAAATCGAAAGATAAACCTTTATTGATCACAAGAACTAATGATGAAGCTACCTCCACACTCGAACGTCTGGTAGAAAAATTCAACCTTTGTCAAAAGCTGACCGGCTTGTACAATGTTTCACATGCTTGTTTCCAATACAGTATTAACAGATGCAAAGGAGCATGTGTAGGAAAAGAAAATGCCGAAGAATACAATCATAGAGTATTAAATGCATTAAAAAGTCTGGAATATCAAAACCCGAATTTTATGATCATAGGAGCGGGAAGAACAAGTTCCGAAAAAACTGTTGTACAAATTGAAGAAGGCAGATACCGTGGTTTTGGTTTCTTTGAACCGGAATTTACAGGACAATCAGTTGAAGTACTGCGTGATGTTATTGTTCCAAGACAAGACAACCGCGACGTGCATAAAATCATCCGCTACCATCTCAGTCATAACAATGGAGATCAGTTGCTAACTTACTAATATATTCATACCTGATGTTCCAGTTAAAGAAGCATTATCTATTGCTACTCATAGCTCCTTTACTCCTGGCCTTTTCAACAAACGGTCTTGAAGGTATCTTTGGTTTAAAACTGAAGAACCTGGAGAATGAACCATTCGCACTTGCTCAGTTAAAACGAAATAAAGCAAGTGTGATTGTCTTTTTGCTACCTGATTGTCCTGCTTGTGAAAGCTACTCAAAGAAATTATCAGATTTGCAGAAAAAATTCACAGACGCTAATATTAATTTTTATGGTGTTTTTCCGGGAAACTATAATACGGTTTCAGAGATGCAGGAATATCAGAAAACTTATAAGATAAATTTCCCGCTACTACAGGATCCCAAAAACTTGCTTGTAAAAGCATTTCATGCGGGAATAGTTCCATCGGCATTTGTTGTTGATAATATGGGCAATATCTTGTATAAAGGAAGAATAGATGACTGGATGTATGCTCTGGGAAAAAAGAGAGCTGTAATTACAAAACACGACCTCAGGGATGCACTTGTAGCTATTCAAGAGAACAAAGTAATCCTTGTGAAAGAAACAAAAGCCATCGGCTGTATTATTGAATAAACATCTTGCTTCAAACTGTTTTATGTTTCTAAAAGTAAATAAGAGTCTTTTTACATTATTTTTGTTGCTTACTCTTGTCTATACCATAGCTATTTCCTGCAAGTCAAAAACTAAAGACAATAAAGAAATTGAGAATCCAACATTTTCCGAACATATCGCTCCCATCATTCACAAAAAATGCACACCCTGTCATCGCCCCTGCTCAGCAGCTCCAATCGATCTAATTAATTATACGGATGTAAAGTCAAAACTGCGAACTGTTCAGTTGAGTATTCAGTCAGGACTCATGCCTCCCTGGCCTGCTGATCCGGATTATGTTTCATTCAGAGATGAAAAAGCGCTCAGTCCTTCACAAAAAAAAATGATCGATCGCTGGATTGAAAATGGAGCACCTGAAGGGGATCCATCTTTATATCCTGCACCTCCTGATTATCCCTCTGAAAGTACTCTTGGAACACCTGATCTGGTGATTAAAATTCAGTCCCCTGTGTTTTTGAAAGGTGATAACATGGATAAGTTCTATATGATGAAAGTGCCATACGAATTACCCAGAGACACATTTATCCGCGCTATCGAAATTATTCCGGGAAATAAAAAACTAGTCCATCACATCAATGCACACCTGGTTCAATATGAAGAAAATGAAAAAACTTCACTAACTTCAGGAAAACCTTTTGTCGACACCGAAAAAACAGACAAGCACAAAGCATACGAATTATTGGATCTCCCCAATGATGATGATACTTACCCTTTACTTACACCTTCTGTCACAAATTATTTGCCGGGTGTCGAAGTAACTGCATATCCTGATGGTATCGGCGGTTATAAAGTTCGCCGAAGAGGTGTACTTCTACTTGATAACATACACTATGGCCCCAGTCCGGTTGACACAACAGATCAGACAACTTTTAATATCTTTTACAGCCCTGTGCCACCACGACGCCCGGTAAAAGAAATGATACTGGGGACTTCAGGTATTACAGATGTGACTCCACCTTTAATCATACAACCTGACAGTATTTCTACCTTTAGTACAAGATATTTGGTTCCCAAAGACATGTCAATTCTTACTATCAATCCGCACATGCATTTACTCGGTAAAAAGTTTTTGGCTTATGCAATTGGACCCGGTGGAGATACCATAAGACTCATCAGAATTCCTGAATGGGATTTTAGATGGCAGTACTTTTACACTTTTAAGAACATAGTAAAAATACCTAAAGGATATACCATCGTTGCTACAGCAACTTTTGACAATACAAATGCAAATCCATTGAATCCATTTCATCCTCCCCGGCGGGTGTCTGAGAGGGATGGTAGCATGCGGACAACCGACGAGATGTTCCAGCTTATCATCACCTGGATGCCATACATGGCAAATGATGAATTTATCAGCCTGGAACAAGGAATGAAAAATACTGTAATTGAATAATAAATGACCGGCAGAACGAGCTTTTTACCTGATGGCTTCAAAATAATTGAACCCAATTCCGAAGATGAGTGGAAAAACTATTATGACATTCGCTATGAAGTCCTAAGAAAACCCTGGAACCGGCAGCCGCAGTCAACCCGGGATGAATGGGAAGATAGGTCTGTTCATTTGCTGGTTATTTCAAATTCAGGTGAAGGAATTGCAACAGGCAGACTTCAACTTAATTCCGAAACTGAAGGTCAGATCAGATCGATGGCAGTGCTCGAAAAATTTCGCAATATGCACATTGGACATGCGATCATACAAAGAATTGAGGAAGAGGCAAGATCCCGTGGAATAAAAACCATTACCCTTGATGCAAGAGAACCGGCACTCAATTTTTACTTGAAGAATAATTATACGGTAGTTGCTGATTCATATCTCCTGTTTGGAGTTATTAAGCATTTCAGCATGAAAAAAATACTGGATGATAATTAATTATACTCACTGAAACTCTGCACGTACAACAGGTTTTAACTTATACTGGTCATTTCCTGTGATATGAACACTTTCCGTAGCATCAAAATCCATAAGCAATATGTATGGAGTATTTGCCATAAGCGTCCTGTGAATATTAAGTTTAAGTCCACTCTCATCCTGACTTGACAATACAAGCGGATAGCTGATACCACCAACTACAACCCTATTATATCTTCCCAGGATAAGGCGAAGCTGACTTATTTTCCCTGCAGGAATTTGTTGTGGTGTCACTAAAATTGTGTCAACATCATTTTGCAACAATAGCAGATCGTAAACACCTATTTGTGTAGGGAGACTTTGCCATCCGTTTACATCAGTATGAATTTCAACACCTATTATATCGACCAGAACGCTATCGTATGGTCCTGGATTATCTGTAAGTTTTATACTTAAAGTCGAAAACTCAATTTGCTTTTTTTCGCAGGAAATCAATAATACAACAAGAAAAAAAGTAGAAACCAAATTCTTCATAGAAAGTCGTTTTCTAAAAGTACTCTTTGATTCTGTCCACTGAATGAACGCGCAATAAAAGAATCTATTTTGCCCTTTTTAAAGCAAATGAAAAAGTAGTTCCAACCCCACCTGTACTGCGGACATTGATACTTTGTTTGTGTGCTTCAAGAATGTGTTTTACGATTGACAATCCTAAACCTGTACCACCCTGATCCCTCGAACGACTTTTATCTACCCGGTAAAAACGCTCAAACAATCTGGGAAGATGTACCGGATCTATACCGATGCCTGTATCGGTAATTTCAGTCAATACTTTTTCATGCATATCATAAAATCCAACGAGAGTGCTTCCACCCTCTCTACCATACTTAATTGAATTCACTATTAGATTAACAAATACCTGTCGGATCCTTTCTTTGTCAGCAACGACAAATGCAGGGTTTAAAATTTGTTCTTTGAACCCTAATGTAATTTTCTTCTCCTTTGCATGAAGCTCCTGAGATTCAAAAACATCCTGAACAAGATCGTGCAAATCGAATGTTCTCAGATCAAGACTCAGCTCTCCTGTTTCCAGTTTCGAAATTTCTTCAAGGTCTTCTACGATCAAACATAATCTTTCGGCCGACTTGGCTGCCCTTTGCAGGTAATGAATATTGACTTCAGGGTCATCCAGCCCACCATCAAGAAGAGTATGAATGTATCCCTGTATGTTAAAAATCGGAGTTTTCAATTCATGTGAAACGTTCCCTAAAAACTCTTGCCTGAACTGCTCCAACTTCTTCAACTCAGCTATCTCATCTGAACGGTTTTTATCCCATTCTTCAACTTCTTTTCCTACGTTTCCGATGATGTCTGTCTTCAGTACCAGTTGTTCGATTGCCTTCTCTTTTGAATCCTTGAAACGACTAATCGTTTTATAAATTAGTTTAATCTTTCTGTAGATAAAGATCTCTAGCAGATAAATAAAAATAAAATAACAGGATAAAAAAGTCAGCACTACGGAAATGACAACCGGTATCCAGGTGGTAATGATCCAGCCTCCGAGCCAACAGATCATCTGAGTCATAAAGACTATGGCTGCAATGATCAACGAAGCAATCAAGGCAATGTTTCTGGGCGTTGGGTTCTTCATGCTCATATTAAGCCCACAATTTAATCTTCTTTTTCAAGCAAAGAAAAGTTCTAAAGATCGAATTTATATCCGATACCCTTAACGGTTTTGACCATATCGTCTCCAAATTTTTCGCGTAACTTACGGATATGTACATCAATTGTCCTGTCGCCAACCACAACTTCGGTACCCCAGACCCGGTCAAGTATTTCTTCACGTGTAAAAACTTTTCCCGGTTTAGACGCAATCAAGGCCAATAATTCAAATTCTTTTCTTGGAAGTTCTACCTTTTCTGTTCCTTTTGTAACGAGGTATTGCTCTTTGTCAATTTGAAGTTCTCCTGCAATCAATACATTCTCATTATGAGCCACCAAGCCATGCTTCCCTTGATACCTGCGGAATAATGCATTTATCCGACTCAAAAGCACCTTTGGTTTCACCGGCTTGGTGATAAAATCATCTGCCCCAACATCAAAGCCGGCTATTTGCGAATAGTCTTCATTCCTTGCTGTCAGAAATACGATCATTGTTTCCTTAAACTCAGGTAATTCACGCAACAATCTGCAAGTCTCAATACCATCCATCTCGGGCATCATGATGTCAAGAATAATAAGGTCCGGATGTTCCTTCTTGGCAATTTCTATTCCCAACTTCCCATTTCCCGCGACCGAAACGTTATAACCTTCTTTCTGAAGATTATACTTCAAAAATTCCAATATATCCGGTTCATCATCAACCAGGAGTATGTTTAATTTGTGTTCGGCCATTGTAAATTTTTTGTGAAATTAGCCTCGGCCTGTAAACTTAATGTTACGCGAAGTTAATCAAATGGTTAATGCTTGCTCCACCATTTAGGGATAATCTTTAGTTTTATTATTTTATCTGACTAAATTTTGCATAAAGACTTCTTGCCTGTGAGTTGTTCGGGTATAATTTCATTATCTCTTTTATCAAGATCTTAGCTTCCGAATACTTCTTCTGGTAAATTAGTAATCCTGCCATATTTAGTCTCGCCTGTTCATTTAACGGATCAAGTGAAAGTGCTTTTTGATACATGATTTTTGCTCCATTTACATCACCTTTTTCTGATAACAACAAAAAACCATAATTGGTATATGCAGGAACAAACTCAGGGTTTTCACGAAGAATGAATTGATAATTGTTAATTGCTTCATCCACTTTCTTGAGGTCATGCTGAATGGAGGCAAGTTTATTTCTGAAATCCGGTTGGAAGCGAGCCTTGTCCACCGCAAGCTGATAATTTATTTCAGCAGCAACCGGATCTCCCACTTGTTCAAATGCCTGCCCAATCCGATAGGATGTCCATGCATCACTATTGGATGCCTCAACTCTGCCTTTGAATCCTGCTGCACCCCAGGCAACTTTGTTGTAATGTAGCAACTGAGGATAATCGCCCTTAAGGAATGCCCAATGAACCAATACTTTAAAATGCTTTTCAATATCTTCTTTCGTTGAAGAAGGTATTAGTCCTTTTGCCGAATCCAAAAAGCCGGGATTCGAACTAAATTTTTCATAGTAAGAAATAAACGCTTTTGCTCTCGTGACAGAATCAACATCAGGATTATTAATACATACAAGACCGACAAACTCCCTGATCTGTGCTTTGTCTTTCAATGTAACAGGCTTCCTAATATAATGATCGGTACTAACAACGTGAGGGATATCTATAGAGCTATTCGAGGGCATGTGACATGATACACAGTTATTCCCGACAGCTCTTCTTGAGCTTTCACTCTCTGTACATGCCGATTGATTTTTAGAATTTTCTCTATCCGGTTCAATTACAGACGATGAATGACAAGATAAGCAGGCCGCATTAAAAACTTCCTTGCCGGTGTGTTTAACACTGACGTGCGGATTGTGACATGTGATACATGTCAAAGCATTTTTATATGGCTTAAGGTTATTCTTTTGTTCTGACGTAGCTGAATTTTCCAATGAAGAAGAAAAACATTTACTCATTTTCAGCCGCTCAGCATGAGATGCCATAATATGCTTGTCATCATCTCCGGCATACACGGGCATAAATACATTCATTACTGATGATAGCGGCATTCCCGGCCTGAAATCACTAAAGGATTTGCCTTCATTCAGGATTGCATTTCCCTGGATATGACATCGCTGACAGACATCCATTTGCAGATTGATCGAAAGCTTTGACGGATTTACGATAGTATAATCAATGTATTTACTAGTATCAACAAATATCCCCCTGGATTTTTCCTCAACATGTCGGCCACCGGGACCATGACATCTTTCGCAATCAATTCCATTTGGTACTTTTAGATATTTATTTTCTGATCCTGATACTAATTGTGGCATTGCATTATGACAGCTCATACATTCCAACTCGATCTTTCTGCCAAATCGACTATTGAATCCGCCTTCAAATCCCGGCGGAAGATCCCATTTCCCATCTTGAGTATAATATGTGACAGGAACCTGATATAGATAATCATTTACATTTCTGATATGTGAGTTAGTATGCTGACCGGATCCCACAATATAGTTTATATGAACTCTTCTTTGATAGCTCGTATCCTTGCCATTCATAAGGAATTCCAACACGTACAATGAATCAGATTGTAGATATGGATGATATTGATATCCTAAGACTGAATCCCGGATTATTGAATGCGGACTAAATACAGCTGATGATCTTTCCCTTTCGGCTATTCCAAATGATTGCCCCATTCCGGTTTGAATGTAGCTGTCATAAATTGTTGAATGACATTGCCTGCAGGTTGCCATTCCAACATATTCAGTACTATCATTCAAGCTTGCATATTCTGTTTCATTCTTTCCTTCTTTATGGCTATTTGTGCAGCCGGACAAATAAAGCCATAAAGCCTGCATGACAATCAACCTGAATAAAATATTTGAAAGGTTGATTGGGGCTTTTATCATACAAGTCTCAATTCAAAAAAAACTATTTTCTGATCAACTGCATATTATATTCATCATAGAATTTTCCCTGATAATAGATCCAGTCCTGTTTCAATCCGGTGATCTCAAAACCGAGTCGCTTAAACAAGGCAACACTACTTTCGTTATCTACCCGAACATTGGAATATAATTGATGAAGGTCGAGTACATCAAATCCATAATCTATGATCAAGTGCAAGGCCTCCGTAGCAAAACCCTTTCCCCTGTCTGCCTGGTTAGCAATCAATATTCCAACACCTGCTCTTTTGTTTTTTGGGTCGAAATCAAAAAGGTCAACACAGCCAATACACTGTACTTCTTCTTCTGATTCTTCATCAAAATATTTAAGATCAATCATCAATCGGATCTGCTTATTCGTATATATATCCTGATGTGCCTGATTAACGAATTCTTCTAACACAAACTTAGAGAACGGAACTAATGTCCCACTGACACTCCAGACCGATGAATCATTTTCCCATCGATATAGTAACTTAAGATCTGAAGGCTCCAAAGCTCTTAACTGAATGAGTTCCCCTACTAGCTGCATAATATTTCTCTTTTAAACTGTTACGAATGTACGAAAACTGCTTAAATAATGCGGCCTGCAGCGATCAACTGTTTATAAACAATTTCAGTTTAATAATACATAGATTCACAAAAGCGTTTATCAGGACGAAAGAATTTTAAACTTCAATCTCTCCCTTAAAAACATAATTAGCAGGCCCCTCTAACCAAATATTTTTGAATCCATTTGCATGTTTGTCTGCATGCACCTTTAATTCACCTCCCTGGGTACTGATGATAGTAAAACCTGAGGTATCACCCGGCCGGCTATTGGCTCTGGAGACAAGAGCACTGGCTGTAACACCTGTACCGCAAGATAATGTCTCATCCTCCACGCCTCGTTCATACGTTCTAACGGAGATTCTATCAGCCAAGTGTTCAACAAAATTTACATTCACTCCCTTTTCCCTAAATCGATCTGAGTATCGCAAGAGCCTGCCTTTTGTTTTGACATCCATTTCCTGCAGACCCTCCACATTGATCACCAAATGTGGTGATCCTGTATCCACATACCAGCCTTCATCAAGGTGCTGAAAATTCTCAACATCCTTCATCTTCAACCTGACGATATCCGGATCTGTCTTGACAAATTCTGACTCATGCATCCCGTCTGCGGCTAAAAATTTAGTTGTAGATCCGGCAATTCCGAGTTTACGTGCGAAAGAAATGATGCAACGTCCGCCATTTCCACACATACTGCTTGGCTCTCCATCAGAATTAAAGTAGACCATTTCAAAATCATAGGCTTCTTTATTTCTGAGCAAGATAAGTCCGTCGGCACCTATACCAAAACGTCTGTCGCATAGTTTCCGGATCTGCCGATTATCTAATTGGATAACATTTTCTCTGTCATCAAAAAGGATAAAGTCATTTCCGGTTCCTTCGTATTTGAAAAATTCTAATTTCATCTTTTCTGTAAAGAACTGAATTCTTTCACCTCGACACTTTGATATGAGGTAAATTCTTCAGTAGGTTCTAACAAATAATAATTATCGAGGTGACGCATATATATATTTTCCTTACGTCTGAAAAGGATAACCGCATCCGGCTCATCAATTCCAAACAAAATAATTTTATTTCTAAAAAATTTATATCCCTTATAGTTGATCGGTGAAACCCAGAATTCAACATTTATGTGTGTAATTGTTTTATCTCCTTCCTCAGGCATTTCGAGACCGACCATTGGATTTAATTTTTTAGCAACCTGCCTCGACGGTGACGGTGTTGATTTGGATTGTAAAAGATTTCCCTGACCAATTGTATCCTCGTGTATTACCAAGCTCTGACTAATCAGCATCTGATCTTTCTTGACTACCAACTCAGTAGATTGTTCTAATGTCTCCAATGAATCTGAAAACTCCGTTTCTGATTCAGGTTCACTAACTTCTTCGTTCCTCTCATGCTTCATTGAACTTGTATTTGATCCCTTCGCATTTACCTTTTCTGAATTTCCCTCTTCAATCGGAGGGCGATCTTTTTTATCCGAAGAACCCGGCTCATCATTTGATGAATGAGACAACCAACTAAAAGAAAGAAAATTTTCTCGTTCTACAGACTTATCTGAGCCAATGTAATTCCATAAACTGATACCTGCTATTGTTAAAATAAGGAAGGTCATAATCAATTTTAATCCAAACGGAATACGAGACTTTTTGTATGCCAGCGATTCGATGAGTCTTTCCTGAAGTTCCTTATCAGCACTTCTGACTATTCCTTCAACCAATAAATTTTGCATACTAACGCGCGCACGAAAATCCTCATCACTATCGAGGCGTTCCATAAACTGTTGTAGTTCCAGTCCACTCAGCGCACCATCAAGATACCTGTCGATCAACAAACGTTCTTCCAATGAAATCGACATATCAGTTTTGTTCAATGTTCAAGCGAATCCTTACGATACCTTCCAGGCGACTCATGGCTTTGTTGACTTCGAATTGAGCTATCACAGGGTTACTAAAATCAAACCTTACAGCGATCTGTTCAAAGCTAAGTTTTTCGGCATAACGGGAATAGAGCAGTTTCCTTATTTCCTCGTCCTGGATTTCCACACACATTGATACTGCATCCTTTTGCTTATCAGAATAGATCGGCCCAAGCATATATCGCTGCTTTCTATTCTTTGCTTTCTCCTGTTTAAAATACTCTTCAAGACTATTGAACAAGTAAGATTCAAAGTCCACATGTATGGATAATCGTTGCTGTTGGATATCTCTGAAAAGCTGGAGTAAAACTGTGACAAAAATGAGTGGTGTTTTATCATCCGGTACACCTTTACGTCTTAACCAGCGTCTTGATGGTTGGAAAAATTTCCGGCTGACATAAAACAAAACTTCCTCTTTCCCGTTTTGAATATCGGTGATGATTTCCGGGTTCGTATATCTGGACATGCGATGGATCAGACCACAAAGGTAAGTCAAAATTGCCGTATTGCCTGAGAATTAAACAATTTCATCAACATAACAATTTACATTTCTGTATTAATAGAATGTAACCGAAATAATAAAAGGTCCAATGACTTTTTAAAAAAACTGTCAGGATTTTAACGAAACTTAACGCGGTCATTCATTTTTACTTCATATGTCGATTCCGAAATTTGTAAGAGAAATTTTAAAAACATTTTAAAATATCAAGATCATGAAAAATAAACTGAAATTCATATTTACATCCTTCATTGTGGCTATCGCTGCCGGGATTTTTGGTGCCTATATATTCTCGGAAATTAATTTGAATAAACTCGCACTTTCCGATCAGTCCGGAAATGCAATTATACAGGCATCTCAGGTTGCGGGAAATAATGGTTCAACCTTACCTGTTACCGTGATGCCGGCTGCTTATGGAGTAGACAATTATTCTAACCTCCCCGACTTTACCAGAGCAGCCGAGATGACTGTCCATTCCGTAGTTCATGTCAAAACTATCCAGTCGAACCAGTATGCTAATACAATGTTTGGAAACCCATTCGATTTCTGGGGCAGACAAAGACCTGCACAGCCTCAGGAAGCATCCGGGTCGGGTGTGATCATATCAAGTGACGGATATATAGTTACCAATAACCACGTGTTGGCAAACGCAGAAAGTATTACCGTAACACTTAACGACAACCGCACCTTTGAAGCTAAGATTATTGGAACAGACCCTTCAACTGATCTTGCACTACTTAAAATAAATGAAAGCGACTTGCCATTTCTCAGCTATGGAAACTCTGATAATGTAAATGTCGGCGAATGGGTTCTTGCTGTTGGTAATCCATTTAATTTAACTTCCACTGTTACTGCAGGAATTGTTAGCGCCAAGGCAAGGAATATTGGCATTCTGCCTGATCAGTATAAAATTGAATCCTTTATCCAGACTGATGCCGCAGTAAACCCTGGTAATAGCGGTGGTGCATTAGTAAATACAAGAGGAGAACTTATTGGTATAAACTCTGCCATTGCATCGAACACCGGTTCTTATACGGGATACTCCTTTGCTATACCTGTGAATCTTGTTAGAAAGGTCACTGATGACCTGGCCGAATATGGAAATGTTCAAAGAGGTTTTATTGGGGTAAGTATACGTGACCTTGACAGTAAACTTGCAGATGAAAAAGGTATTAAGGAAGCTAAAGGAATTTATGTCGCTGGTCTTACTCCGGGTGGTGCGGCAGAAGATGCCGGAATAAAAGAAGGTGACTTGATTACAAAGGTCGGACAAATTCCAATCAGCTCCAGCCCACAGCTTCAGGAACAAATCGGACGCTATCGTCCGGGTGATAAAGTAAATATAAGTGTCTTAAGAAATGGATCCGAGAAAACATTCCCCGTAGTTTTAAGAAATAAGGATGGGGATACTCAACTGATAAAAAGTGATCCTGCGTTAACAATGCTGGGTGGTACATTTGAAAATGTGAGTGGTGATGAAAAATCAAAACTTGGACTTTCTGGCGGAGTGAAGGTCTCCAAATTAAATAATGGTAAGCTGAGAAATTCCGGTATAAAGGAAGGGTTTATTATTACTTCCATTGATAAGAAACCAATCCGTTCCAAAGAGGATCTTGAAAATGCATTAAAAACTAAGCAAGGCGGAGTTCTTATTGAAGGTCTCTATCCAAATGGATTGAGAGCCTACTATGGCTTTGGAATCTAAATTCGTCTGTTTTTTTGAAAAAAAAGGAGTTCTTTTGAACTCCTTTTTTTTATCAACAATGACGGGGAATGTGGAATTCGACCATAGAAAAATTTGCTTCGCCTTATCGGATTTGGTATCTTTGCTAGATTCCGGGAAAAACAATTTTCCTTTAATTTTGTTCTTTTTTCAATGCTAAATACAGCAAAACCCATATGCGTCAGCTAAAAATAACCAAATCCATTACTAACCGCGAAAGCCAGTCTTTGGAGAAGTATCTTCAGGAAATTGGTCGCGAAGAATTAATCACTGCAGAAGAAGAAGTTCGTCTGGCGCGGAAGATCAAAGAAGGTGATCAGAATGCACTTGACAGATTAACAAAAGCAAATTTGCGATTTGTTGTTTCTGTTGCAAAGCAATATCAAAATCAAGGGCTTAGTTTACCGGATCTTATCAACGAAGGAAACCTCGGATTGATTAAGGCTGCGAAGCGTTTTGATGAGACACGTGGATTTAAATTTATCTCTTATGCAGTTTGGTGGATTCGTCAAAGTATCCTTCAGGCCTTAGCTGAACAGAGTCGAATTGTGCGTCTTCCACTCAATCAGGTAGGCTCTTTAAATAAAATTTCAAAGGCGTATTCGAAGCTCGAACAGGAATTTGAACGCGAACCATCTCCGGACGAGCTGGCTAAAATTCTTGACATCCCTACAGAAAAGATCGCAGACACAATGCGAGTAAGCGGTAAGCACGTCTCTATGGATGCTCCTTTTGTTCAGGGAGAAGACAATAGCCTTATCGACGTTCTTGAGAATCATGATTCTCCCCGGGCAGATAATTTACTGATGAATGAGTCGCTTCAAAAAGAAATTGAGCGGTCACTGAGCACACTTACTGAAAGAGAACGTGAAGTCATTAAATTATTCTTCGGAATAGGCATGCAGCACGGTTTGACTCTTGAAGAAATCGGTGCCAAATTTGACCTTACACGTGAACGAGTACGTCAGATTAAAGAAAAAGCTATCAGACGACTGCGTCACAAATCAAGAAGTCGTTTGTTGAAAGCGTACCTCGGATAAAATCTATTTAAATGTCTTAATGAATTTCAATTTGATCAGCTTTCATGTTTCATGGAAGCTGATCTTTTTTAATGTAATAAACCACACAGAAACACACAAAAAACATGGCACTCGACAATCTCCAAAGTGACCCAAAGGTAAATTTCAAAGACAAGTACGAAGCAGAACTGAGTGACTGGATTCAGTTGGAAAAAGCAGCAATAGCTTTAATTCACTTAACAGGCTCTCTGTTTTTTGACAAATCAGTAGAGTTAGTACTTTTTCGAAATCAATTAGTGGATCGAAGCGCAAGTGAGATCCTGCATCTGCATAATTATGCCAAGCAAATAGTTAAGAAGCCTATCAATGTGATGGACACACTCATGCTGGCTAAAGAGATGCTAAAACTTAAGCTCGCCCCCAGCCGCATAGATGTTGGAAGATTGAATGCTGAATGGATCGCAGAGAGAAAAAACTATAAGACTGCCGAAGACTTTGTCATTGATAAATTGAAAGACTTCATCGGTGAAGAAAAAAGAGTAATGATCCCACGTGACGTAGTTCTCTATGGTTTCGGTCGAATTGGCCGTTTACTCATGAGAGAACTTATTTCACAAGCAGGTAAAGGTGAACAATTACGACTTCGTGCAATCGTTACACGCAATAACAGTGATTCAGACATTACAAAACGTGCTGATCTTCTCCGTAATGATTCTGTCCATGGAGCATTTCCCGGAACAGTCATAGAAGATTTTGAAAACAAAGCACTGATCGTTAATGGACATACAGTTCACATGATTGCAGCTAACGACCCGGCTAAAATTGACTACAATGCTTTCGGTATTCACGACGCACTCATCATCGACAACACAGGTATTGTCAGAGACCGTGAAGGCCTCAGCCAGCATCTTAAGTCAAAAGGAGCATCCAAAGTATTACTCACCGCACCCGGTAAAGGCGATGTTCCTAACGTAGTATATGGAGTAAATGAAGGTGCCTTTGACCATAAAAAGGAAACAGTATTTTCTGCCGCTTCATGCACGACAAATGCAATAGTTCCTGTACTCGCAGTTATCGAAGGCTCACTTGGAATTGAGCGTGGACATATCGAAACGATTCACTCGTACACTAATGATCAAAATTTATTGGATAATTACCATGCTAAATATCGTCGTGGACGGTCTGCAGCTTTAAATATGGTGATCACTGAAACAGGAGCTGATAAAGCGGTTGCCAAGGTATTACCGCCATTAGCCGGTAAACTTACAGGTAATGCTGTTCGTGTCCCTACTCCTGATGTATCTCTGGCAATTTTAAATTTAACAGTAAAGAAAGAGACATCTAAGGATGCAGTCAATGAAATATTAAGAAATGCAGCCCTTCATGGAAAACTGGTCGAACAGATCCAGTATTCTGTATCTAACGAACTTGTTTCTACCGATCTGGTTGGAAATTCTTGCGCCAGCATCGTTGACAGCCCGGCTACTATTGTCTCCAAAGACAATAAAAGTATGGTACTTTATGTATGGTACGACAACGAATATGGTTATAGCCGGCAGGTAGTTCGTTATGCTAAATACCTTGCCGATGTGATACGATTGATCTACTATTAAGATCAAGCATCAATTTGAATTTCTAATCGCATGAAATAAAAAAGACCTGTAAACTCAGGTCTTTTTTATTTATCAATGTCCATTCTCCTGATTCTAACGTGGACCAAAATCTCTCAACGTCATCTTGTATTCCAGGCCTTTCACAACTATTCCGTTTCTTTTCCCAAGGTTATCCCGCTGTTTGAATATCATCCCAACACCTGTAGCATACTTTTCCTTTCCGTAAATACGTTCAATAAAATTCTCTTCCTCGATTTGAACGACAGTTAATGTTGAGTCAAATGTTACTCCTCCTATTGTCGTCGGGACATGAAATTCTTCATAACTATATGTTTCCTCTTCAAGAGTATTTGCATCATTCCCATTCCAGTTAATACCTGAATTGATCGGGAAAGCTAATTTGTGATATGCAACATTATCTTCAATGCGGTAAGCACCGGTTAGTGTAAGAGTTTGAGTCCATACGTTGGTAAGACTCCAATCCTCCATTGAAGAATTGCGTTTGTAACGCTTTACTATCTGTGTTTCCTGACCTTGTCCGTTGATGAAGCTGCTATCGATCTCTTCCCGAATCTGGAAATGAAAAGTATAAACTGAATCGTCGTTATTATCATCATTCTCCCCATGAAAAATTGAGTCAACATCATACTCTACCCACCTTCCTATTTCAACCGGAAAATAATTGAATGAAGGAGATGAAGGAATGATTGTTTCTTTTTTGCAGGAAAATATGCCTGCTAGCAGGACGAGGAAAATTAAATATCGCTTAAGAAACAAGAGTGTTAATTTCATGAGGCGCATGCTTTGCGATGAAACCACCACCTATCACATCATTGCCATCATAAAAGACGGCACTTTGTCCGGGTGCAACAGCACTCACCGGCTTGTGAAACGAAACCTTTACATGATCCCCAATCTGTTCTAGGGTGCTAAAGGTTCCGGGATCTTTGTAACGGATCCGGGTAAGGGCTTCAATCGTTTTGTCTAACGCCGGTAATTTGATAAAGTTTGTACTTTTTACCCACATTTCTTGCCTTTTAAGATCATCAAAGGAACCTAAGACTACAATGTTTTTATCTGGCTGTATATCAATGACATATAATGGATCACCTACAGCAATTTCAAGGCCTTTTCTTTGCCCTATCGTGTAAAAAGGGTATCCACGGTGTCTACCCAAAACTTTACCATCAACACTAATAAATTGACCTCCATCGAGCTTTTCCTCGATGCCATCAACCCTTCTTTTCAGGAAAGATCTATAATCGTTATCAGGGATAAAGCAGATCTCATAAGACTCGTTTTTTTGAGCAAGTTCATGAAAACCCATATCGACAGCCATTTGCCTGATCTCGGCTTTATGATAATTACCTACAGGAAACATTGTTCTTGATAAACACTCCTGCGTGACTCCCCAAAGAACATAGCTTTGGTCTTTCCACTCATCTTTTCCCTTACTTACAACAAAACGTCCATTTTCCTCTCTCACATTAGCATAATGACCGGTTGCAATGAATTCGCAATCCAGCATATCAGCACGCTTCAAAAGCGCCTCCCATTTAATGTGCGTATTGCATTTCACACAAGGATTAGGTGTACGTCCGGCAAGATATTCATCCACAAAATCATTAATAACGTGATTGCCGAATTCTTCGCGGATATCAATAATGTAATGAGGAAAACCTTTTTCTACAGCTATTCCTCTTGCATCATTTATCGAATCAAGAGAGCAGCATCCGGTTTCTTTTTTTGACCCGCCTGCAGAAGCATAATCCCAGGTTTTCATGGTCATACCGACAACTTCATAGCCTTGCTCATGCAATAATACAGCAGCTACAGAACTATCAATACCTCCACTCATGGCCATTAAGACCCTGCCTTTTTTGCTCATTTGATTTTTGAAAATTGACCAAGATTCGCCACGGCGTCCCCCAATCCTTAATAAATATTGCGACAAAGATACCACTAAAATGTGGCTGAAAAAAACCATTAATCCCCTTCCGGACTGGGATTCAGTAATTTGCCTTTAGAATATTGTTCTTCTTTTTCAATGTCACCGTTTTCCTTCAAAATAATCCAAATACCATGTTTCAAACCATTTTGGTACTGGCCTTTTTGCCAAATATTGCCATTGGGATGAAATACCAATGCTTGACCGACAAATTCACCATTTTTCATCGTTGCCTGAACCTTCTTTGATCCGGACTCAAAAAACTCATCGAATGGTCCGGATATGACATCATTTTTATAAGTAACAGAACGGGCAACTTTCCCATTGGGATAGTAGACAGTTGCTACTCCATCTTTTTTCCCTTTGACAAAATTATCCTTCGCAGTAAGTACACCCTTTTCGTCATAGTAGGTCCAGACGCTATCTTTCTGCTGATTCACATATTTGCCGACGGCAATAAGAGTACCTTCTTCAGAGAAAATTTTTGCATCACAAACTTTTGTCTTTCCACGATATATCAGCTCAGCCTGAACCTTTCCGTTTTTATGGTAAGAATGAAATGTACCTACCGGTATATCATTTTCATAGTTACCTTGAGAAAACAATGTGTCGGTCTTAAAATACTTACGCCATTCTCCCTGCTTGGCCTTATTCTTATCAAGGCGATTAATGGTATCGCCTTTGAATACCTGATATGTCTGTGCTGAGATCGTCAATGAAATGAAAGAAAGCAGCATGACAAGAACCGGAGCGTATTTTGTTTTCATTGATGCAAATATAGTCTTGAGAATCCATCTTTCTCATATAAAAGAACGAAAATCACATCAATTCATTGTTTTTCAAAGGCCTCGGGCTGCTTTTTTTACCATCATTTAAGGGATAAAAATTTTATTACATTGCGTGCTGCAAAAAATCAAACTCTATGAATACACCAGCAGTAAAGACCGGCCATCCTAAAGGGCTATATGTTCTGTTTGTCACAGAGATGTGGGAACGCTTCAGTTATTACGGAATGCGAGCCATCTTCGTATTATTCCTTACCAAAGCCATGCTTTACAGTGGTAAGGATGCATCGAATATTTATGGTAGTTATACCGGTTTAGTATATCTGACACCGCTTATCGGAGGCTATATCAGTGATCGCTATTGGGGTAATCGCAGGAGTATTTTTATTGGAGGGATAATGATGGCTATTGGACAGATACTGATGTTTTTTAGTGCCAGTAATTTGGGAGCAGCGTCATCGAATATGATGATGCTTGCAGGTTTAACTATGCTTATCATTGGTAATGGTTTTTTCAAACCTAATATCTCTACAATGGTTGGTCAACTTTATACAAAAGATGACATACGTGTTGATGGTGCATTTACAATATTTTACATGGGTATTAATTTAGGTGCCTTCTTCTCTCCTCTTGTTTGTGGTGGACTTGGTGACACTGGTGACATTCATGATTTCAAATGGGGATTTCTTGCTGCAGGTGTCGGTATGATCATCAGTGTTGTGACTTTTGAGTTGTTAAAAAACAAATATATCGTTGGACCGACAGGTGAGCCGGTCGGACTTCCACCGGGACATTATACAACAGCTGAAGAAAAGTTAAAGAATAAGGCAGAAGCTCCGAAAACCAACATGAATAAGCTCTTCATGATACTTGGTATGGGCATGGCGCTGGTTTATGTGTTTAATAAATTTATGGGCCAGGATTTAATCGGATCGCTGATTTTTGCTTCCGCTATTGCTGTGCCTGCGCTGATCATTACAGACGGCTCACTGAAAAAGGATGAAAAAGACAGAATATGGGTTATTTTCATTCTTGCCTTCTTCGTCATATTCTTCTGGAGTGCTTTCGAGCAAGCAGGTGCTTCACTGACATTATTTGCCGATCAACAAACTGACAGATCAATAGGCGGCTGGGAAATGCCAGCATCCTGGTTTCAATCTATCAACCCTTTAGGCATCATACTCCTGGCACCACTTTTCAGTACATTATGGTTGGCTTTGGGTAAAAAGAAACGTGAGCCTTCTTCACCACTCAAGATGGCAATTGGATTAATACTACTTTGTTTAGGATATGTCGTGATCACTTTCGGTGTTAACGGTGTTGACGCTGCGACAAAAATTTCAATGTGGTGGTTAATTGGTTTGTATGTCTTGCATACGATGGGTGAACTTTGTTTGTCACCGATCGGATTGTCAATGGTATCAAAACTTGCTCCCGTTCGTTTTGCTTCATTGTTGATGGGGACATGGTTTCTTGCGAATGCAGCCGCCAATAAACTTGCGGGAACTCTAAGCGCCTTGATTCCTCCCAATGCAGCGGAATTAGCTGAAGGTCCGGTTGACTACCCTTCAATCTTTGGATTTGTGATCACCAATCTCTACGAATTTTTCATGATCTTTATTATCATGAGTGGTGTGGCTGCTGCAATTCTGATATTAATTTACAGGAAATTGGTTAAGATGATGCACGGAGTTCATTAATTGGTGCAGATATCTGGTAGATCATTTAGATAGAAAAATAAAATATTCTTATGTCAATAACATTCAGTGCCGGAGCCGGATATGACTTCGGCACTGTAATTTTCTCGGAGCAAGATATAATCGACTTTGCACTGGCCAATGATCCACTTGAATTCCATACAAACAGGGAGGTAGCTAAAAAGCACTTGTTCAAAGGACTTGTAGCAAGTGGGAAGCAAGCATTCCATCATTTTCATATTAAGCATTGGATCCCAAAATTCGGATCAAGCGTGATTTGTGGTCTGTCTGTGCACAATTGGAATTTTTTGAAACCGATCTATGCAAACCAAAGCATCCACTGCAAAGTGACAATTTCTGAGATGACTCAGCATGCAGAGAAAGGTTCAGCAAGCATAAAGTGGAAATATGAATTCATAGACTCTCATGGAGCTCATTTTCAGCAGCTTGAAATGACAGTTCTGCATAAAATGAATGATCGAAACTAGGCCGTAAGTATTTTTCAAGGAAAATTCATTTTAATAGATTACCTTAATAATTCATTCTCTCAACTCAACAATACATGTCCAAAACTCTCGCCTTAATTCTGCTCTCAATGAGTCTTTCCGGTTTCGTTTCTGCACAGGAAAATTCTGAAACCAAAGGAATACGTTGGCTAAGCTTTGAACAAGCTGTTGCCAACAATGATGCGAAGCCAAAAAAAATATTTGTTGACATGTATACCCATTGGTGTGGCTGGTGCAAACGGATGGATGCTACGACATTCGAAGATCCGGCAGTTGCATCGTATATCAACGAGCATTATTATGCAGTAAAATTTAATGCGGAGACAAAGGATAGCATTTTTTTCAAGGACCAATATTTTCAATATAAGCCCGAATATAAGTCGAATGAATTAGCTGCAATTTTAATGAATGGAAAGATGTCATACCCCACTTCGGTTTATCTGGATGGTGAATCAAATTTAATTAGCCCGGTTCCGGGATATCTCACTGCTGAACAGTTCTTGCCGATACTTCGCTACTTTGCAGAAGATTTCTACAAAACCCAAAGCTGGGATGATTATGTGAAGAGTCCCGTGAAATAGTTCTTCAAAATATTCACCGTCAATTTATTTTTTTCACTTGTTGTTCTACAAATCAATGGCTTAACCTAGAATCTGTCTATCAGACCGAGGTACTATTTAACGTGATAATCCAATCTATAATCTTTGTAAAAATGAATTAAATCAATACTTTTGCAACCCGATTCAATAA
>DAOQWA010000002.1:0-170461 GCA_035341855.1 Bacteroidia bacterium | reverse complement strand
CCTCCCTGAAAAGAACAGTATTTGGAATAGACTTCCCAAATCCTGTTGGTCTTGCTGCAGGTTTTGACAAAGATGCAAAGTTGTATAATCAACTTTCTTCTTTCGGTTTTGGTTTCATCGAAGTCGGAACGGTAACTCCTAAAGCTCAAGCCGGAAATCCAAAACCCAGAATGTTTCGCTTAAAGGATGACAATGCCCTCATTAACAGAATGGGCTTCAACAATGAAGGTGTCGAAACTATGATAAGCCGTCTTCGTGGAAGAAATAAAAAAGTAGTTATTGGTGGAAACATCGGAAAGAATAAAGACACACCCAATGAACAGGCAATTGATGATTATGAAAGCTGTTTCAAGGCACTCTTTCCGTATGTAGATTATTTTGTCGTAAATGTGAGTTCACCAAACACAGCAGGTTTAAGAGATCTGCAGGAAAAGGGACCGCTCTTATCAATCCTAAAACGATTGCAGGTTTTAAACCGGGAGCTAAGTGGATTGGAGAATAAATTATCCAATCTTAAGTTAAAACCTATTTTACTAAAAATATCTCCGGATCTTAGCTATTCTGCATTAGATGAGGTGATCGAAGTTTGCCTTGAAAGTAACTTAGACGGCATCATTGCAACAAATACAACAATTTCCAGAGAGCAATTGAATAGTTCAGTCTCGACACTTAATAAGTGTGGTAATGGGGGTCTCAGCGGACTTCCATTAAGAAAGAAATCAACTGAGATCATTAAATATATTTCAGATAAAGCTAAAGGGAAACTGGTGATTATCGGAGTAGGAGGAATTCATCATCCCGATGATGCTATAGAAAAATTGAGAGCAGGTGCCAGTCTGATCCAGCTTTATACAGGTTTTATTTATGAAGGTCCTGCATTGATAAAAAAAATCAATAAACAACTATTAAAGGAATCAGCCTGGTAAAAATTCCGGTTGAGATTTACCTTGAATGCGGTTATTCTTGCTTTGCAGATGTTGACAAATGTTTCAATACTTTTGCTTCAATATAGAAGATGATCTCTTCTACGATATTTTTAGTCTGGTCTCCTGTTCTTTCCAGCTTTCTTATGGTTGATACAATATGAAGCGCTTGTAAAATCTTATCAGGATGTTCTTTGATATAGGTTGCCAGCACAGCATTTGCTTTGGCATTAATTTCATCAAGTGTATCATCCTTTTTAAATACCCCTCTTGCCAATTTAGTATTTTCCTGATCAAATGCCTGCTGAGCATCTTTCATCATTTCAAGTGCCATATCATACATAGTCACTAGTTCTGTAACTTTTAATAAGTCTTTGTCAAAAATAGTTTCAGTTTCGGTAACATACCTCGCAATTCCATCTGCTATATCGCCTATTCGTTCAAGGTTAGAGTTTATTTTTAACACAGCAAGAACGAACCGGAGATCTATAGCAACAGGATTGAATAGGGCAAAGATGTTTTCACAATCCTTGTCAATTTTTAATTCTAGTGCATTAACACGTTTTTCGTTGAAGTTTACTTCTCTGGCAAGTGCTTTGTCAAGATTCAACAAAGCTTCTTTGCCTTTTTGAAGTTGGGAACTTACCAAAATAAACATTTCAAGAATTTCCTCTTTCAGTCTTTTTAGTTCTATATCGAGATGTGTCATTGTTTTTATTTTTTTTTGTGTCGAATCTGGTTTGAGTATTCACATTGAAGAAAACCTTTCGGAGTAGTTAATCCTCTAATGTAATGAATAGTTAGCCAAATCTTCCTGTAACGTAATTTTGTGTTTGTGAGTTGGTTGGGTTAGTGAAAATAACAGGAGTAGAGTCAAATTCTATAAGTTCACCCAGGTAGAAGAAAGCAGTTTTGTCACTCACTCTTCCTGCTTGCTGCATGTTATGAGTTACGATGATTATTGTATACTTGTTTTTAAGTTCGTAAATTAATTCTTCGATTTTAGCAGTAGATATTGGGTCGAGTGCGGAAGCCGGTTCATCCATCAGCAGAATTGATGGTTCTATGGCAAGAGCTCTTGCAATGCAAAGTCTTTGTTGCTGTCCTCCTGAAAGTTCAAAAGCTGATTTCTTCAGCTTGTCCTTGACTTCATCCCAAAGTGCAGCTTGTCTCAATGAGGTCTCAACACGTTCTTCAACAAATCCCGCATGATTGATGCCATTAACGCGCAAGCCATAAGCAACGTTTTCAAATATTGATTTTGGAAAGGGATTTGGTTTCTGGAAAACCATGCCTACCTTTTTGCGTAGTTCATCAATACGCATTCCGGATATTTTCTTATTGATATCTTTTCCGTCTAGTAGCACTTCTCCTTTGATCTTAACATTCGGAATAAGATCATTCATGCGATTGAAAAGACGCAAGTAAGTTGATTTACCACATCCTGATGGCCCGATGAGTGCTGTGACCGTATGAGGTTCAAAGGCCATCGTGATTCCTTTTAATGCATGGAAATCGCCGTAATAAAGATGAACGTCCTTTGTTTCTAGTTTTTGCATTTTATTTGATTAATTCATTTTAACTTTCTTACTAAAATATCTTCGGAGCGTGTTTGCAAGCAGATTTAATATAAGGACTAGCAAGACCAGAACCAGTGCTGTTCCATATGCCATATCTCTGGATTCCTGGATCTTTGTTCCACTGGTTGAAATAACATATAAATGATAGGGTAGTGCCATCACTTGATCAAAGATGCTGTCCGGAAGCTTAGGCAGGAAGTAGGCTGCCACTGTAAAGAGAATTGGCGCAGTCTCACCGCTTACGCGACCGATAGAAAGTATAAGCCCTGTTAATATATTAGGTAATGCCATTGGCAGCACAACACGACGAATAGTTTGAAGTTTTGTAGCTCCCAGTGCCAGACTTCCATGTCTGAAGCTATTGTTCACTGAAATTAATGCTTCTTCCGTAACACGTATTACCACAGGCAAGGCTAGTAATCCCAGGGTAAGGGATCCTGCCAGAATAGAGTCACCGAATCCTAGTGTATTAACGAAGAGCGACATCCCGAACAGGCCGAATACTATTGAAGGAATACCTGCAAGGTTGTTCGTCATTAATTTAATAAATCGTTTGTACCAGGAATCTTTAGTATATTCATGAATATAAATTCCTGCAAGTACCCCTATCGGGAATGCAAATAACATTGATCCTGCAACAAGATAAAGTGTTCCAATGATAGCCGGGTAAATTCCACCTTTTGTCATTCCGTCTTTAGGCATCTCTGTTAGAAACTCCCAGTTCAGCATATGCCATCCGCGCACGAAAATAAATTCGATGATCCATATCAGTACTCCGATTACAAGGAAACTGAGGATGCGAAAGATCCAGAAGGCCAGTATTTCTTTATTCTTTTTAGACATGTTCTGTTAATGCTTCAGTTTTCTTTTCGATGAAATATATTCTATCCATAGATTAATCAGCAGTGTGATGATGAAGAGAATGCACCCTAATGCAAACAAGGCCTTGAAATGAACTCCACCTTGTGGAGCTTCACCCAATTCAGCAGCAATGGTTGCAGGTATAGTCCTGACAGGTTGTAAGAGTGATGTAGGCATGACTGCGGCATTTCCGGTAACCATCAGCACGGCCATGGTCTCTCCGATAGCACGACCAATACCAAGAATTGCAGCTGCAGTAATTCCTGACATAGAGTAGGGCAGAATTACTCTTGCAATAGTTTGCCATCTGTTGGCACCCAAGGCAAGTGATGCTTCTTTCATGCTGCGAGGTGTATTTCGGATTGCATCTTCTGATACCGTGATAATGGTTGGCAATGCCATGATTGCAAGGACGACACTTCCTGCCAATGCGGTTTCACCAACAGGCAGATTAAAAATGTCATGGATCAATGGTACTATTACTATCAAGCCAAAAAAGCCATACACAACTGAAGGTATTCCGGACAATAGTTCTATCACCGGTTTCAGTATTTTTTGCAATCTGGGATCAGCTATTTCAGCCATGTAAATCGCCGCAGCAATGCCAATCGGCAAGGCAAAGATGATTGCAAAAATGGATACTAATAATGTACCGAGTATTAGAGGCAGGACTCCAAGCTGAACTGCAGGTTCGGCTGTCGGAAACCATTCCTTTCCTAGAATGAAATCCGGAATATTGTTTTGATCTACTTTTATTACTTTGCCCTTCAAGTCTTTGGCTAAATACATTTCCGGATATACGGCAAGCAGATTTGGGATACTGTCTACTAATAAATTTAATTTGTCAGGCAGGAACTCAAAATCAGCACCGATCTCTTCATCGCTGAAATACTCACCGAGGTTGTTGATCGTGAAAGTTTTTATTGGCTCATCATTTCCATTTAACTCCTTCCAATTCTCAATATTTCCATCAAAAATATTTTTGATCTCAAGAGCGCTTAAATGGTCAACCGGATTTTTACTGTTAAGGACAATAGTATTATGATGTTCCAATGGTGATGTGTTGAACAATGAAAGTCCTTCACGAAAGAGAAACACCACTATCAATAGGACGGCAAAACTGGTTACAGTACCACTGATCATCAGGATGCCTTCAATGAAATGTTCCCAAAAACGTTTTATTCTGTTTTTCACTATCAAAAATCTATTAACACTGATTCAACAATTCTGTAACCTTAACACTCTTAACGCAAGAAAAACAGTGGCCTTTTCATTACCACTGTTATTCTTTAACTATGCTCTGGTTATTTCAAAGGAATATAACCCACCTGTTCAACAATCTTTTGTCCTGCAGTAGAGAGGATAAAATTAATAAAAGCTTTTACATTTGATTCTTTTGCTGTCGGATAATAATAGAATAGTGGTCTTACAATTGGGTAAGTCTTATTTTGAGCATTTGCCATATTAGCATTCACGTAATTTTTGCCCTTATCATATGAAACAGCTATATCTTTCACTTCATTATTCACATAAGCCAGCCCAACATATCCTATCGCACCTTTAGTCTGGCTGACAGATTGAATGATTGCTCCGGTTGCAGGCATGTTTAATACTGACGAAGCATAATTCTTTCTTGCCATCACATGCTCCTTGAAAAATTCATAGGTCCCTGAACTTGATTCGCGGGAATATGCTACAATTTGTAAATCTTCACCACCAACTTCTTTCCAATTCTTAATCTTTCCGGTATAAATCGCCTCTAGTTGTTCCCGTGTTAATTGTGAAACTTTATTGGCCGGGTTTACTATGACCGATAATGCATCATTTGCAATGATTACTTCTTTAAATGCAGTTCCGGCCTCTTGCAATTTCAATCGCTCATCCATTTTCAATTTTCTGGAAGACATTGCAATATCGGTTGTTCCGTCCATCAAAGCTGCAATTCCAACACCACTTCCGCCTCCAATGATCGTAATCGAGGCTCCGGCATTTTGTTTCATGTAATTCTCAGCTTCCTTTTGAGACAAGGGCAATACTGTGTCACTTCCTTTAATAATTACTTTTTGTGCTGTCATTTCAAATGAAATGGCAACTAAGAGAAGAATATATAGTAACTTTTTCATGGTTTTTTGTTTTGATTAGAATTTTATTTGAACTCTGAGTGTGAAAACATTATCGTGAAGATCTTTGGTATAACTAGGTTTTCCGCTTGTCGAAGTGAGATTTTTTGATGTCTCGTTTTTTACCATGTCATAGTATGCGGTAATTTTTACATTTGAATCCCAGCGGTAGGCCAGTCCAAGTCCCCATGTGTCAAATCGTACATCAGCAGTGTTAAAGGATTTATTTCCGGTCGTTCCGTCAACGGTTCTTCCTATTGCATCTCCTTCAACATCAGTATTGGGATCATACCAATCATATTTAACTATGGCTTGTAATGGTGAGTTTCCAATATTCTGCAGGAAGTAGAAATACGCTCCATTGAAGGCCCGTTTATATACATAAGAAGTAACAGCAGCTTTTGGACTTGAGCTGGAAGATGATGTTCCAACCTGATCACCTTGAATATATTCTGCCCTCACAGAAGTGATACCGGGAGCCCAGGCTACACTCAATTCGGCATTAACACCCATGTATTTTCTTTCGGCATACTTTCCTTTGAATTTTCCGTCTTGTATTTTATAACCATTCACTCCGGCCATATCAGCTCCTACAGTGTAAACAGTATCTGCATCTACACGGAACCCACCATTATATACAGAGGCACCAAAACCATATTTCACTTTTTCGGAGGCGGATGATTTGTTGACGGTAATGCGTCCGATAAAATCTTTTTTCTTATCAAAGTCGCTTGCATCTGCACCTGCCGAAGGAGCTCCTGTTCCGTTAAATAATCCCCCTTCAATTCTAAGCCAATTCCAGTTACTGGTCTTATGACCTTGAATAGCAATGGTAGCACCCAGGTCACGTTCACCGGGGAATAAGATTTGTGACATACGCCCGCGTTCCGGAGATTCGCGTGTGCTTGATGAATATCCGATTTCATGACCAAACGGCCTGTCAAACATACCTGCTTTTAGTTGGATCCATCCTGTCCACTTATCTGTTAATAGAATGTAAGCATCTTTGATAGCAAGACCCTTTTCTGAAACATCGATTTGCAATACATATTGAGATGTTGAAACGCCTCGTTCATCAGCAGGAGATGTATATGCTGCTTTAAATCGACCTCGTCGAACCGCAAATCTTTTATCAACTCCTGATTTAAAATTGCCGCCGGCAAATGATTCTTGCCCTGCAGAATCAGCAATTTGATATTGTGCCTGAATGTAACCGGAGAGTTTTAATCTCTTCATAACATCCAACTTTGAATTAATGGATGCTACATTAGAGGTGAGTGTATCCAATGGACTTAATACAGGTTCTTGTGCGTACAGGTAATTAAGGCTCATCAGAGAAGCGAAGAATAGGAATAGTTTTTTCATATCTGCATGTTATTTAACAGCAAAGTAACATACACAATGTTTCCTTAAAGTGCCTTCAATGTTAAGCCAGTATTAAATGTGAATAAATTGTATATATTATGTAAACTATTCCGTTTCATTAAAATTTGTAAGAAACTGATAATGAATAATTAACGCCATAATTATAGTTGGATATCCCTGAATCAATATCTGCTGCATATCTACCGTTTTGATTCTGATCCTGATAGAAGATTCCCGGCTCGTTGAATATGTCGCTGACCGTAAGTTTGATCTCACCTCGCTCAAATACCTTTTTGCTTATTTGGAGATCCAATAGATTTCTTGGCGATTCTTCGATACTCAGGTAACCTGAATTTCCTACCTGATAAATTCTTTTTCCTATACGGTTATATACAAGATTAACTCCAAAACCGGATTTTCCTTCAGTATACATTAAACCTGCATTGATGAGATAAGGAGATTGACCTTGCATGGGTCTGTCAGAGCCGGCTCGTTTATCATCGGATTTATCCACTTTTGATTTCATGATTGCTACATTTCCATAGAGGCTGAAGTTTGTCCATTGTTTCCAGTCAAGAACTTTTTCGAGCATGGATAAATTTTTTCTCCACTCAAACTCGACACCATACACATAGGATCCCGGTGCGTTTTGGAAACTAATTCGCCTTGAACCGGCACCTGAACTTTCTACCACAGGCTCAATTGGATTCTTGAATTTTTTATAGAAGATAGATGCTGAAAGTATTTGTCCGTTTTCAGGAAATGTTTCAATTCGGGCATCAAGATTATAAATCTCGGTACGCTTCAATGAGTCGTTGCCTTCAACTGAAGTTGCAGTGCTGAAATCATAGAATCCAAATGGTGCCAGCTCTCTGAATTCAGGTCTTGCGACGGTCTTTGAAACTGCAAATCTCAAGTTTGATCTTTCAGTCAATGAGTAGTTAGTGTTGATTGATGGCAATATGTCAACATAATTTGTAGCAACATTGATCGTGTCATTGCTATAACCAAATGAATGTAATTTTTGAATAAAATTTTCGATTCGAAGTCCCCAAACAATATTTAATTTCTTGGTTATTCCATTTTCAAACTGTACATAACCGGCATGCAAGTTTGATGTTGCGGTATAATGATCTGAAGGGTTTGTGATCTCGTCAAGTCTGAATCCTTTGGCCCCTATATTCTCAGGAGCAAAGATCGAGTCTGCCGGTTGTGTTAGAAGTTTCCAATTGAATTTCCCCGGATTGGTCACCACATAACCCAGGACACGTGCATCAAATACCCTATCTTTAAATTGTTCACTATAACCCATTTTGACAGAGTGTCCTGTGCCTAAGAATTTCATGGGGATAGAAAAGTTCATCTCGCCGGTGTATATCGATTCATTTAGATCTGAATAGAATTTTCCTGCATAACTGGGTGAAGCATTTCCAAAAGGCACATAAGCATACATGGTTGTATCCTCAGAAGAATTGTCGTTATTCCTGTAGTAGTACATCCTACGCAGATTTGGTACAGACTGAGCCGTTTTTGTAATGCTTCCATGCCAGTTGATTTTTACATCTGATGATGGAAGAAAATGACTTCCTGAAAGAATTGAATTATAAAAATTTGTGGACGTGTATTTCAATGCACTAGCCGAAATGATTTGCTGGTTCTCGATGTCAAGTCCGCTTCTGAGTATAGTCTGATCTTCGGAATTTACGCTGTATAAATTTTTTAAACTGATCTTATTGTTGTCATTCAGTTTATAGGTAAGATTTAACAATCCACCCCAGAATACATTTTTCTTAAATTGCTCATCATTGAAGTTATAGTTTTGTGATCCGTCAAAATCATAATCGCTTCTTTCTACAATTGTCCGCTTTTGTGACGTTGAGTAACTTAAGGCTCCTATAACACCAAACTCATTTTTGAAGATTTTTTTATTTTGACCAAATGAAAACTGATAAGATTGACTTAATGGTGACTCGCTCGCATCTTGAATTGCCCAGTCATTTTTCATGAGTTTGGAAGCTTCGATCTTTGAAGCAGTACTTGCTTTTTTGAATTCTTCAGAACTCGGGAATTCAGCCGGAATTTCTCTCGTTCCATCATCTCTGCCAAGCCAATCCTGTTTACCACCCTCGTAGCTTTTATATGGCTTAAACGTACTTTGAGAATTTAGTCCGGTACCTGCTGAAAAACTCAGAAAGCCTCTATCCGGGATGTCTTTCGTATTTAATTGAAGAATTCCTCCTGCGAAATCACCTTGAAGTTCCGGTGATGCTGTTTTCACTATAATTAAATTGTCCAGTAAGGAGGAGGGGAAGAGATCAAAGGAGAATGCTTTTCTGTCAGGTTCAGTACTTGCCAATGGAACCCCATTAAGAGTAGCACTGTTGTAGCGTTCATTCAAGCCACGGATAATTACAAAACGACCTTCCTGAATGCTTGCACCACTGACTCTTCTGATTACCTCACCGGTATTTTTATCCGCAGTTTTTTTAATGGATTCTGCAGAGATGCCATCCTGAACTGTAGCACTCTTTTTCTGCATCAGCAAAATTGAACCAATGCTTTCTTTTTTCATGTCTGCCGTAATTGTTACTTCATTCAAAAGTAAACTACTGGCTTCCATTGTTACATCAATGACTGAAACAGATTTGTTGGTGACTTGAATACCTGGTAATATTTTGGAATTATAGCCAATGTATCTTATCACCAGTGAGTATGTACCACTGGGAATTTGATCTATCTTATAATAACCGTCAAGATCCGTGACCGCACCTAAAGTGGTTCCTTCGAGCATTACAGGTACTCCAATAAGCGTTTCACTGGTAGATTGATCCAGGATACGACCCCGGATTGTACCTCCTTTGGGATCAGCTCCGGAAAGATCCTGAGTAAATAAGACTAATAAGACTGCTTGAAAAAATCTCCTGAATATTATGTTGTGTTTCATGCTTTCAATTCGTTTTGCTTGTGCAAAGCTATTACCAAGATGTAAACTCAAGTTTACTGTCGTATTACTGTAGTGTTAAGTAAAAATTAATAAAGCCGGTTGTGGCCGGCTTTATTAATTTTTACCTAAAATTTCAATTACTTCACTATAAACCTATGATTTGATTCGCCTTGTTCGCCGGCTATGTTAAGAATATAAAATCCCGGACTTAGATTCTCTGCATTAAATTTAACATTTTGTTGACCTGCATTCATTTGTCCTGCAAATACCTCTTCCACAATTTTACCACGGGTGTCAACTATATTGATCCGGTTAAATGAATTTTTACTGCTGGTGAATGATACAGATGAGTTTGCTGTTGCAGGGTTAGGATAGATATTTACATTGGTATACGTTGAGTTTTCTTCAATGCCAGTTACAATGTAAACTGTATTCTGACAGTCAAAGTTAGTCCAATCTGCTGTCCAGTCAATTGTTCCAAAAGCTCCTGTATATGATGTAATTTCAAAAAACGGATCTGCGAGATATGATGAACTGAAGTCAGCATTGCCTAAAAGCGGGCTACCAACCATAGGCATGAATGATGGATTGTCATAATCATACGGATTTGCCAATTGCAAATCAGTGCTGTTAGGAAGAATACTGTTTGCAAAAGAAGGTTGGTTGAACCATGTAGTGATATCCCAGGTACTTCCGGATGCAACCTCTAACGGTGTGGTACATCCTGCAATGGTGTTGTTTCTGTATTGTAAAGCATCTGTTGTTGCATTCGCTTCGCAATTTGCACCGTCAACTAAGAGGCCTGTAGGAAAACCTGAAACAGCTGAATTGAATATGGATGTTTTAACACTTCTTCTTAGGTGTGCTCCACGCTTGTAAAGGGAATTTATTGTTGTGCCTGAATTTATCATCGGACCAACAATAGTGACGTTTGAATAGATAGGATGGGTAATAGGGTTATTTAAAGATCCTGTTCCATCATTGTCTGATTCGAAACCGTTAGATCCTGAAATATCTGCGATATTTGAATCACGAAGCGAAACCAGATACTGACATTTACCGGAGAAACCAAAATCAGTATCGAAATCATCATCCAAAGCACGGAAACCGATCAGGTGCCTTAAATTGACAGTTCCACCAAAACATTCAAATGAATCATCACCTGAATAGCTAACCATGACATAATCGACAATGGTTGATGAACCAACGCCGCCAAATGTTAGTCCGTTGATCTCGTTGTTTGGCATAAAGGCTATACCGGGAAATTCAATGCGGACATATCGTAAAATCCCTGAATTATCAGTGGGATTTGTACCTCCATATAATCCCTTTACAGCGTCAACTCCGCCTTCAATTACCTTTTCACCTGCCGGATCATTGATCGGAGCATTTCCGCAAATAATAATTCCACCCCAATCTCCGTAGCTTCTTAATCCTGCAGGTTCATTAGATGTAAATACAATAGGTTGGCTTTGTGTACCATTTGCCCAGATTTTTGAGCCCCGGGTAATAATCAAGCTTCCTTTACTCGCTTTGTCTCCTTTAATTATGGTTCCTTCCTGAATTGTTAATTCAGCATTATTGGTGACGTAGACAAAGCCTGACAATAAATAGATGTTATTGTTTGTCCAATTGGTATTTGTGGTGATATCACCGGAAACAGTAATAACAGACTGAGCACTCGTCTTTAAGATCATAAGTGACGCTGCAGCAATAAGAAGTAGTAAGATTTTTTTCATGGTTTTGATTTGTAGTTTATGTTAATTTTAGTGCAAAACTATCCCAACCATGTTAAGCTCTTATTAATGCAAGCTGAACAATCTTTTACCGAATCGTGAATACAGTGTGAACGATACACAAAAAGAAAACCGCCATTCCATGGAATGGCGGTTTATGATTCGTATCAAAACTAATTTATTTTATTTTGAAAGTGGAACATATCCAACTTCAAGTACGATAGCCTGACCTTCGGGTGAAAGTGCATAATCCAGGAATGGGCGAATTTTACTTTCCATCTGCTTATCGAAGTAAAAGAACAGAGGTCTTGCAATTGGATATGATTTATCCTGTGCTGCCTCAACACTTGGCATTACATAAGTAGCACCCTGATCATAAGATACAGCAAGAGTAGATACTTCTTTACTGTCATACGCAAGTCCAATATAACCGATGGCACCTTTAGTCTGGCTGACTGACTGAACTATTGCGCCGGTAGCAGGCATTAGTAAGGCTTCATTACCAAAATTTTTCTTGTTTAGAACATGCTCACGAAAGAATTCATATGTTCCGGAACTTGTTTCACGGGAATAATAAATGATCTTCAGATCTTCACCGCCGACTTCTTTCCAGTTTTTAATTTGACCGGTAAAAATTCCTTCAAGTTGTTCTCTTGTCAATTGCTTTACCGGATTTGACTTGTTTACCACTACCGATAAAGCATCATTAGCCAGAGTAAACTCTTCGACCGTTTTATTTCCTTGATTTAATTTTAATTTTTCATCCTGTTTTATAGGACGCGAGGACATTGCTATATCTGTAGTCCCGTCCAGCAGTGCTGCAAGACCTACTCCTGAGCCACCGCCAACGATTGTAATGTGTGCTTCGTTGTGTGCTTTCATGTATTCTTCCGCAAGCTTTTGTGCTAAAGGAAGAACTGTATCAGACCCTTTAATTAAGATATCAAGTGCAGAACCGGAGTCAGAGCTGTTCTTGTTTTCGGTACTTGAATTGTTACTACAGGCACTTAAGAATATAACGGTCAGTAAGATTGAAAATATTTTTTTCATTTTTTTTGTTAATTTGGGTTTATATATTGGTTAGATTTAGTTTGAATCAAGAATTTGTGTGAAGATATTAAATCAATTGATTAATTCTTATGAATTAAAGCGATAACCGATCCCTTTTTGAGTACTAATGAAATGTTCACCAAGTTTTTTTCTTAGTCTTCTCACATGAACATCAATAGTTCTATCGTTCAATGATGCTTTTCTTTTCCAGACTTTTTCAAATATTTCGTCTCTGGTAAAAACTTTTCCGGAGCTGCTACCCAGTAAGTGAAGGAGATCAAACTCTTTTTTTGATAAATGTACAAGTTCATTGTTTAAATAAACAGTATAGGATTCTTTATCAATTCTTAGTCTTGTGTTAGTCTTATTATTAGGTTTAATAGATATTACCTGAGAGTTTGAATTGAGCCTGGTTAGTATTCTTTGTACTACTGCTTTTGGCCTTAAGGGCCTTATGATGAAGTCATCTGCACCTGCAGTAAATGCGTCAATCTCTGTTTTCTCATCCTGGTCATCGGATAAGATAAGTACTTGCATGTTTCTGGTAAAATTGTTCGATTTTATCAAAAAGCAAAGTTCGAAACATGCAACATTTTTGTTCAAAGTATCCAGCAAAATAATTCCCGGATTTTGATCTTCAATAAATTTCAGGGAGTCTGAAAACTGATTTAATAATTTTACATTGAAACCTTTTGCTGAAAGGGTATGTGTCAACAAGTTTATTTCTGCACTTGGTTCTGAAACTAGAAGTAAATTAGATCCTGTCATGGCAAAAATGTTTAGTTGATTAATTCCTTAATCATTCCGATCAGTATTGCAGGCCTGATAGGTTTAGTTATAAAATGACTTCCACCGGCATCCATTGCATTCATACTTGTATATTCATCAGAATCTGCAGTCAGGAACAATACAGGTATATCTTTAAGCATTTCATTCTGCCGAATTTTCCGGCAAGTCTCAATTCCGGTCATTTCCGGCATCCTGATATCCATGATTATAAGGTCAGGATGGTTTTCCAATGCTGATTTTATGCAATCTAGTCCATTATAAGCCTTGAAGACCTGATACTTCTCTTTCTTTAGGTTATACGAAAGTATTTCAACTACATCGGGCTCATCATCAACAAGCAGTACTTTCAGATTATTGTTCATTTTTTTTTAATTTAATCCAAAAGTATAGTACCGATGTAAAGCTTTGATTAACTCAATGTGAACAAATGGTTAAACTTTAAAATATTGATAAACAGGTATTTAAGCTAAAAAATCTATCAATTGATTCAATTTAATTAATAATGCAGGTAATCTTCCGCTTTAAGTTTAAGTGCATTCTCATTAGGAGCAGGTTCAATTTCCTTAAATAAAAGATCCATGAATTGAGTCTCAAGTCGGGGATTATCACTAAGCATGGCGTCATGTACACCACTTACCTGACAGTCAATGTTGATACAAGTACAGTCAACAAATTCATCAAAGCTAAGTTCAAGAATTGTGAATGCACTGCAATCATGAGTCATTTGCACAGCGGTCATTTTTCTTGATTCAACACACTCATACACGGAATTAAATTTTAGAAGATTCGAGATCGATCTGCACCGTTCCCAAAGTTTTTTAGACTGATTTTTATGAATGAAAGCTTTCATCTTTTTGGGTGCAAATTGTAGTTTCACTGTTGAGAAATAATTAACAGAATGTTAAGTTATAAAGAAAAGGAAGTCTATTTTCGTGATTCTCATACCATGTCATCCCGAAGAAAAAATATTAAAAGAGCTCTTTGGCTCTCAGTGGCTGCCTTGTTCCTCATAGGTATCATTTTTGGCTCGAAAATATATTTGATGATATTCAAAGCCAATGTGAAAACCTTCAGCCATCAAACCCCTTACGTTTATATACCGACAGGTTCAATGCTTGAAGATGTAGTAGCAATATTAGAAGACAACGATCTGCTACTGGATAGGGAATCGTTTTTATTTACAGCCAGACAGTTGAAGTATGATCAAAACATTAAACCCGGTAGATATCTTTTAAAAAACGGAATGACAAACAAGGATTTAGTTGGTTTGCTTAGATCTGGAAGGCAGAAACCTTTAAATGTTGTCTTTAATAACATACGAACAAAAGATCAGTTTGCCGAACGAATAGGTGAACAGATAGAGGCAAGTTCAAGTTCTATACTTAATCTAATGAACGATCCGGATTATCTTGTCGAATTTGGTTTTAATCAGGAAAATATTCTATGCATGTTTCTGCCAAACACCTATGAAATGTATTGGAACACATCTGCAGATCAGTTCATGAAGAAAATGCACAAGGAGTATTTAAAATTCTGGAATCAGAACAGAAAAGCTAAGGCGGCATCACTTGATTATAGTCCTATTGAGGTGTCTATTCTGGCGTCAATTGTTCAACAGGAGTCAAATCAAGAAACAGAGAAACCGATGATAGCCGGCGTATACATTAATCGTCTAAAGAAGAATTGGAAACTTGAAGCAGACCCTACCTTGGTTTATGCCTTAGGGAATTTTACGATAAGGCGTGTTTTGAGTATTCACAAGGAAATTGATTCTCCTTACAACACTTATAAATACGGAGGCTTACCTCCCGGACCGATTTGTCTGCCAACAAATTCTTCAATAGATGCAGTCTTAAATTATTCTAAGCATTCTTATATGTACTTTTGTGCAAAGGAAGATTTTAGCGGCTATCATAACTTTGCCAGCAGTTATATTCAACATTTGATCAACGCAAGAAAATTTCAGCGAGCATTAAATAAAAGGGGCATACGATCTTGATATGAATAAAAATTATAGACTGCAGATATTTTTACTTTGTTTGTTTATGGTGACAAATTCATTTGCCACTTATTCGCCGGTGTTGTTATTTTTAAGTAAGCAAGATCAGGCGGATACTCTTGGTTTTAATATCGTTGATGAATTGCCAAACCTCGTTTATAAGGAAATAATGTCCGGTAGAGTTTCGTTATGGGACTCGCCGAATAAAGATTTGCAAATAAAACCATCATCGCTGAAAAGTCTCGAAGAGTCAAGCGGTGATGACTTCAGTAATTCAAAGCAGCTTTTCATTTATGAACTTTGGGATCTTGATAGAAAAAAAGGGGATCTTAAAACTGTCGGATTTTATTTTTCCAGCAGAACAACAAAAGGAGATGAAATCTCATACGGTTTTGTTGCCTTTGAGTCTTTGGATAGTTTGTTCAGACAAACTCGTATTTCTTCTAATGCTAATGGAAACTGTGAGTTGACCTTTGATCAAGTTTTAAAAAGTCACTACTATTTTTTCAATGTCGTTCAGGTTGGCGAAAAAAAGATCACCAATATTAAAGAAGCACTTGCTTTAAAAGATGAAGTGAAGATTTTCCTTTCACAAAAAACGGTGCCACCTTCAAGTGATTGCAAAGATATCGTGTATTTGGTGGAACCCATACCGGGCGATAGTAATACCTACAAAGAGAATTCAAATAATTTAATTCAGAAGCTCCAATTGTACTTGAATGAAAACAAGGAAGTATTTTATAATCTAGGGGGTGACAGAATTAAAAATTTCATTCAGCTTCAAAAAGTGACGATAACATCAATTGAAATACAAGAAAAGTGGGTGAAGTTTCCTGACAAAATACAAAATGAGCTCGTTTCCATAAAAATATTTGCTGAAAATCAGGCATTAGACCTTATTGCTAAGTCTGATATTCACATTCTCGATATGCTTATAGATTTTAAATCGCTGGGAGACTTTTTAAATGAAAAAGAGTTTTATTTTCGAATCGGAAAAATAAACGATCAGGAGATCACAGAAGCTCAGTCAGTAGCTTATTTGAAAGGCCTGAGATCCTGGAAATGGAACCAGCTAACTGAATTTGTACGATATGAGTAGATATAATTTTAATATATAGAAACTAATGCCATGAGTAAAATTAAATTTGGGACAGATGGCTGGCGAGCAATTATAGCCAGAGATTTTACAGTTGAAAATGTAGCAAGAGTAACCGAAGCAACTGCTAATTATTTACTTAAACTATCAGATAAACCCTCTGTGGTACTCGGACATGATTGTCGTTTTGCAGGAAGCTTATTTGCAGATACAGTCGCAAAGGTTTTGATAGAAAAAGGTATCAAAGTATTCCTTGCTGAGGGTTTTGTCTCAACTCCAATGATCTCATTAGGTACTGTAAATCATAAGGCAGATCTTGGGATCATAATCACAGCCTCACATAATCCTCCTTCTTATAATGGATTCAAGCTGAAAGGATCATTTGGCGGACCGTTGGCTCCCGCAGAAGTCCAGAAAATTGAAGATATGATTCAATCTGCATCTTCAACAGACATTTCATCAGTTTCGTTGGAGGAAGCCCTTGAGACAAATTTATTGAAGTATGTTGATCTGGAATCGGAATACATTTCTCATGTTGAAAAGAATTTTGATTTGAATTCAATTAGGAATTCAGGATTGAATCTTGCATATGATGCAATGTATGGTGCCGGACAAAACGTGATGAGAAGATTGTTTCCCAATATTACTTTTTTGCATTGTGAGGATAATCCCGGATTTCATGGTCAGGCTCCTGAACCAATTGACAAGAACCTTGCAGAGTTTCGTGATCTGATAAAAGCGAAAAAAAATATTGATTGTGGATTGGTGACAGATGGGGATGCAGATCGAATAGGGATGTATGACGGATCAGGAAATTTTGTTGATTCGCATCACATAATTCTATTATTAATTCATTATTTGGTTAAGTACAAAGGTAAGACAGGGAAAGTGTGTACTGCTTTTTCAACAACACCTAAAGTTGAAAAGATTTGTAAGCACTACAATCTGCCCTTGGACACCGTTAAGATCGGTTTCAAGTATATATGTGAAATTATGCTCAGAGAAAATGTTCTTTTAGGAGGAGAAGAAAGTGGTGGAATAGCTATAAGCGGTCATATTCCTGAACGTGATGGAATTTGGATGGGATTGGTTATTTGGGAATTCATGGCAAAGAGCGGCAAAAAACTTCCGGATTTGATCGATGAAGTGTATAAAATAGTAGGTCCTTTTTCATTCGAGCGAGGTGACTTACATTTGAAAGAAGAAGTCAAAGCGAAAATTGTTGAGAATACTGCAAAGAATTTTTATAAATCATTCGGAAAGTATAAGGTTAGGCGAATCGAGGATCTTGATGGCTACAAATACTTTTTTGATGACAATAACGATGAATGGTTGCTCATCAGAGCTTCCGGTACCGAACCGGTTTTAAGGACTTATGCTGAGTCATCAACGCGTGCAGGTGCCTTTGCTATACTTGAGGCTGCAAAAGAAACTTTGTTGAATTAATAAAATCCATAGATATGGCACACGAAATTGAATATAAAATTTTTGGGGATGACATGCAATCCGTGGAAATTGAGCTTGACCCGAACGAGGCCGTCAGGGCAGAAGTTGGTGCGATGCTTTACATGGAAGAAGGCATCCAGATGCAAACTTCATCTGGTGGTGGCATTTTTCAAGGTTTGAAGCGTATCGTTTCCGGAGAAAATTTTTTCATAACATCATTCCTGAACTCAGGTGTAAGCAAATCTAAAGTTATGTTTGCTGCACCTTATCCCGGTAAAATTATTCCTCTGGACCTCCGAAAATTGGGAGGTGATTTTTTATGTCAGCGTGATGGTTACTTATGCTCTGCTGAAGGGATTGAAATATCCGTCGAGTTCACGAAACGTATTGGTGCAGGACTCTTCGGTGGCGAAGGTTTTATCCTGCAGCGACTCAAGGGTGATGGGCTCGCTTTTGTGCATGCCGGCGGTACGGTTATTGAAAAGCAGTTGCAGCATGGAGAGTCACTCCGGGTTGATACAGGATGTCTTGTTGCTTTTCAGCCCAGTGTTAATTACGATATACAATTCGTTGGGGGTGTTCGCAATGTCTTATTTGGCGGAGAAGGTTTGTTCTACGCTAAATTAACAGGACCCGGAATTGTGTACCTCCAGACACTTCCATTTTCACGGCTTGCCGATCGGATCATTTCTGCATCACGATGGGGTGGTGGAAAAGAAGAGTCCAGAGGTATTGGCGGCTTATTTGGCTCCCTGTTAAGTGGAAACAAATAAGATGATTCTAGCGCGCAGAATTACTTTCCCGTTCGCCTGTTTTGTCTTCTTTCTTCTCCTGAGCAAGGTAGTAAATAGCTCCTGCATATGTCAGGATAAACAG
The DNA here is from genome assembly GCA_035341855.1 of Bacteroidia bacterium. Taxonomy (GTDB): domain Bacteria; phylum Bacteroidota; class Bacteroidia; order AKYH767-A; family 2013-40CM-41-45; genus QQVM01. The sequence continues at coordinate 151,676 of DAOQWA010000002.1, read as the reverse complement.
TAGTGTGTAAATTGTCATCATTTTAGTTTTGTTTTAGTTTGTGAATTATTGTTTAAGGAGTATTGAGCCGGTGACCTGACCGGACATTGTTCTGTATTCTAAAAAGTATGTTCCACCCGGTAGTGCCGATAGATCCAGTGTTGTCACATTGCCTTCTTGTGATTGATTTATTCGACTTGAATAGATAAGTGAAGCTTTATTATCGAAAATTCTTAACTCTGCATCCTCGGTTTCACTCAAGTCTGACCGGAGATGAACCTCGCCATAAGTTGGATTCGGAAAGACAGTTAGTCCGGCACCTGTTGCCCTTATTGATGATAAACCGGTAATTAGTACTGTAACCGGATCGGATTCAGCATGACATTGGTTGTCATCCGAAATTTCAACCTTATAACTCCCACTTTGTAAGGCGGTGTAACTTTGATAAATAGCTCCCGGAATAATTGACTGATTGAATTTCCACTGATAATTTTCAGCCTGAGTACTTGTCAGATGATTGCCGGTGACATTAATTGTTGGCTTTACCGGGTTTGTGTGAACGACAATATATTGGACCCGCATCACATGATGGGATCCCATCTGATTAGTTGCCTGAAGCATGACAGCATAGGTTCCGGGAGTGCTGTAACTGATAACTGGATTCTGTAGAGAAGAAAATGCAGGAGATCCGCCGGGGAAGGTCCAACTCCAGTTATCAGCATTGCTTGAGAGGTCAAAGAAGCTAACATCTTGATTTTCGCAGATCTCCTGAGCACTTGAACTAAAATTTGCAATTGGTGCTCCACAATTGAGCATGCTCACCGTGATCTCGTCTTCGGCTGCGCAATATTGATCACGTACCGTAACTCTGTAAGTCCCGTCAAGGGTAACAAGATAATTGTTGTTCGTTGATCCGTCTTGCCACACATAGGATTGCATGTTTGCAGGTACAGTTAAGAGCAGGGTCGAGCCTTGACAAATACTTGTATCATTTCCTAGCGTGAATGCAGGTAAAGTATGTTCAGTAACAAATATGCTACCCGATCTTGTACAACCTCCTTTTGTCACACTTAGCTCATACCATCCGCCGCGACTTACACTAATTAATTCCTGACTACTTCCGTTGCTCCATAGTTTTAGTCCTTGAGAATTACTGCTAAGTTCAATACTGGATCCTGTGCATAAATACGGTTCACCGAGGATGATATCTACTATAGGAGGGCGGCTCACATATACACTTGCCTGAACCTGGTCAGAGTTGTAACAAGTCTCTGATATAAGGGTAATAATATTAGTTCCGTTTCTTGTTAAATTCAAAGAAGGATCCGGCAAATTGGAGACATAAATGTTATTTACATACCATGAGGAAGCACCTGACCATGTTGAAAGGTTAGTAAGCTCCACACGACCATTTGTACAGACGCTATCAGTAGAACTTAAAAATGCAGATTGTGGTACTTTGCATGATAATTTTAGAATCCAGAAATCTGAGGTGCCATGATTCCCGGTGATATCACCATCTGTGCTGTATGTATAAGCTGCAACATAAAAACCTCCATCTGTGTTTTGAATTGTACAAGAAGGGCGGTCGTTTCCTGCGCCACCGTAAGCCTTACTCCATTCAATGTTCAAGCCGGCATCAAGCTTCAGAAGTAAAACATCTTCGGCACCTTTATTTGAGAGAACGTCATGATCAGAAGAAGTTGTACCACCTGATACTAAATAGCCTCCGTCACTCGTATATATTAATGAATAGGCTATATCGGCACCGCTGCCACCAAATGATTTCTGTGTAATGAGGTTGCCGTTTGTGTTAACAATGCAAACCCAAAAATCATTATAACCATGATTCATTGTAACGTCACCATCTGCCGACCTGCTATAGCCGCTGATGACAAATTGACCGGCAGAGTTTATGTCCATTGCCATAGCAGATTCTGCCTGTGAACCTCCAAAACATTTTGCCCAAAGAAGATTTCCTGTTTGACTTAATTTAGTAACCCAGAAATCGTAGTTACCATTATTATGAGTCACATTTCCATCTGTTGAATTTGAAGAACCACAAGCAATAATTTCACCATTGTCAGTTTCTTTAACACTATAGCAAACATCAAGTCCACTTCCCCCTAATGCACGTTGCCACTGAATAGTTCCTTGAGCACTCAATTTTACAAGCCAGAAATCCTGATCTCCGTGATTTCCACTCACATCTCCATCATTCGAGTAAGTGCCTCCTCCGATGATATATCCACCGTCCTGAGTTATCTCGATTGTATAGCTCAAATCAACTTGTGAACCACCAATTGTCTTTTGCCATATTATATTTCCCAGTGGATCAATTTCTAATACCCATGCATCGAAATTTCCATGATTACCTATTACATCACCATTTGTGGATGATGTATATCCTGAAAGAATAAAACCTCCTGATGCCAATTGAATAATTCCGGTCCCAACGTCCATATTCGAACCACCATAACTTTTTTCCCAAATTAAATTTCCAAGTGAGTCTTGCTTGGTGACCCACAGATCCAAAGAGCCTTTGTTGATGGCTACATCACCATCATTCGAACCGGTGCTGCCTAAAGTGTATATATAGTTGTCATTCCCCTTTATGAGGCGCACCGGCATGTCCTGAGATGATCCGCCAAGACATTTTTGCCATTCTAGAATTGGAGGAGCAGCTGCTTTAGCTGCCGGTATCTCAACCAGAATGAATAATAAATAGTATAGAAATTGAATCCGTCTCATTGTCTATGTGCTCTTTCGAGAACTTAGACAAAATGAACTTTTGGAGGCCTGATTTCAATAATATTATGTAAAGGCCTGATAAATATAGGTTAATAGATATTTGAGAAAGTTTAAAATTAGCTAAAAAATGCAATAAAACGAGGTGAGCAAGTTGAACGCCTTTAAAAACGACCTAAAAACAAGCGAATATTACAATTGTAAGCGTTTTTAGGCCAAATGCTGATCTTTTCGATTTTTGGAGTCGTTATAAAGGGGTGTTCAATTAAATAAAATTAAAATTTTTCAGCAATCCCGTAAGATTGATTAAACATCAACCCCGTAAGGTTGAAAAATAAGACCCAGCCCCGTAAGGCTGGGTTTATTTTTTTTGGTCGTTATGCAATTTCTACCTTTTTACTTTTTGCAATGAAGTGGTAACTTCCAAAGATAAGCGCATTGTAAAAAAGGTCTCCAAGTACCTGGTTTTTAAAGAATGGGATACCCATCACATAGCTTTGGATTGTACCGGCAATTGTCAAAGGATAAAGACTCAAGTCTGCATACCATATTGGAAGATTTGTAATTAAAAAAAACAATGTTGAGGAGCTAAGTGAGAGAAGTCCGATGTTTAGTATTCCCGGTTTCTGTTGAACCCGTGTGCCTAACCAAACAGTAAATGCAATACATGCATATACAGGAATAATTGAAAAATGTATTCCCAGAAACAGATCTGTCACAAAGAGTGCTGCCAGTGGAAGCAAATAAGCCCACCTATGCTTACTAAAGGTAGCCCCGGCAAATAGGGCCATAGCACCAATTGCTGTAAAATTTCCCGGATGAGGAAGCAATCTTGTGATTGCAGCAAGAAGAATTAAGCCAAGTGCAATTAAAAGAAGATGTTTTGGATTGCTTTGATCTTTCATAATAGAATTATTGGTTTGCATCAAAATTAATAATTTTTTGCTTCTAAAGCTGATATGTGATTTTGAAATATAGTCCTCGCCCTCGTGTACTAAATCCCCTTATTTCAGAGTATTTCTCATTTGAAATATTATCAAGAAAGGCACTCAGGCTTAAGTGTTGTCCTAATTTATAAGTGAATAGCAGGTCTACCAGAAAATATTCATCTACTGAAACAGTATTCAGAGCGCCTTGAGGTTTGATTTGTGTGTCATAAAACACATCTTCGCGTATGTCTACATATCTTACTACTGATCTTATTTTAAATTTATCCAGAGGGGAATAGATTATTTCTCCTTTGAACGTATTAGGTCTTCTGATGAGTCCTGGTTCATTTCTTGTTCTTGATGTTAAAAATACTCCATTGTTATACAACTGTACATGTGTATTATTAAGCGCCTTTTTTTCTTCCGGACTTATAGTGTAGTTTAGTTCTCCTTGGATCACACTAAGACCTGCTGCCACACTCAGTTTTTTCGTAAGCATGTAACGTAAATTCAACTCCATACCGTAGGTATTTCCGGAGCCTGCATTCAGGTAGCGGTCTCCTCTATAATCATCCCTGCTAAAATCGGAACCCAATTCGCCTATAGAGATTGCTCCGTCCCATAAATAAGCATATTCGATTTGATCTTTCATGTGTCTGTTGAATGCGGAGAAGGATAATATTCCTGCATTGTTTAACCTATACTTTATACCAAACTCCAGAGATGCAGACCTTTCCGGTTTGAGATTGAGGTTGCCTTGCGTAACATCATTTTGCACACTTCCATCCCAGGGTATGTATTTACTTTTTGAGTAAAGTTGGTATAATGATGGTGCATTGTAGCCGGTACTATAAGAGATGTACATGAGTCCTTTATCACTGAATTGCCAACTGGGATTTAATTCGAATGAAAAGTGCTCATTGAATAATTGATGATAATCATATCTTGCTCCCGCTACGAAATTTAAATTTGATAATTTTTTTGATAACAAGGTGCCCTTCACATCCATTTGGAAATAAATACTTGATGTGCGGGCTTCAGGCTTAGGGTCCGCCAAACTGTCGAGATTTTCATAAACAAAACCTGGAAAGGAGGCAGAGTAAATATAGTTTTTGGTAGTCATCTCTTCCCGGGCTCCTGAAAGTCCTGCAAGAAATTTAATGTGCTTAGTTTCTTTTTCAATTATAAAATCTAAATTAGAATTAAAGCCTGTATAAGTGTCTTCAGTGAACATGTGGTCGAAGTCAGCGGAGAATGAGTTTATTGATGAATCATTAACTGCATGCCGTTCATTTTGTGACAATCCTCCGGAGAGGGAGATTTTCATTTTGTGTTTCAGCACCCTACTGAATGCAGCAGATAGTGTGGACCTTTTATAGTCAAGTCTATAATTATCATCATCTCTAAATGCAGACCTGTCTATATCTGTTTCAGAATTGGTGTATTTGTAATTTACTTTAACTTGATTTTTCAGATCATTGAAACCTATTCCAACACCGGTATTTAATTTTTTCCAATCATCATTGTCAGTTGTCTTAAATATTGAAGGATCAGTGATTGTGTCAACAGTTGCATTCAGTCCTTTCACATCTGAATAATCGACCATGGCTGTTATATATAGACCGTTATTCAATTTGTAACTTACATCTGCGAAAGGGTTTAGGACAGAGGTATTCAATCCAAAAGTGCCGGTTGAAATTCCTCCACGTGAATGAAATCCTTGTGCAAGCGGATTCTTTGTTGTGATGTTAATCACTCCTCCGATTGCTGAGCTTCCATATAATGTGCTATGCGAACCTCTTATAATTTCAATTTTTTCAATATCATGAATAGAAATTTCTGACAGATCTATGGTGTTATTTACTGAAGATGGGTCTGTTATTCTGATACCATCTATAAATAAAGCAGTTTGATTACTGTTGGCACCACTTAAAAAAATAGTTTGAACGCTTCCCGGTGTTTGTCCGCTTCCCGGAACATAAACACCGGTCTCGAAGCTTAATAATTCTCCTAAAGTAGAATAGTTGGATTCGCGAATATCATCTGCCGTGATCACACTCACAGATCTCCCGGTATTGAATATTAACTTTTCAGTTCTTGTCGCTGTAATTGTTACCTCTTTCAAGGACTTCATCAGACTATCCTGAGCCTGGCAGGAATTTGATGAAATTGAATAATTGTAAAGAATTATGATTAAAAACGAGTAAAACTTTTTTTTCTGATACATTTAAAGTTAATTTAAAGATGAATCAAACGAAAAGATAAAAGACAGGAATGAGCAGGACTACAAAGTCACAAAATTCATTCACGCTTTTTACCCGAAAGCTTGACGAAATAACTATTAGAAAGGCAGGTCTTCTGACTTACTCTTTCTTTGACACCTTCCCGTGTGTTGAGCACAGTGGTAAAAAGTCAAAGATTAATTGAGCTTACAGCAGCGGGAACTGTTCACGAATCACACGTGATTCCCTTTTCATTCCGCTTGCGCGGAAACCATTCATTGGGCAAATATAAAGAATTATTTAATTCCGGTTGCTATTGTTTTAAAAGGATGACGTTTTTTCCAGCCTTCACCCAAACCTTTGTCAAAATAGTTGCTGAGAAAATTTAACATCCATCGAATCAAACGATTTCGAACCCTCAAATAATCATTAAAGAAAATTGGATGACAACCGACAACTGCCTTGGCTTCCCTCGCTGTCCTGCCCAATTCAAGAGATTTTTTTTCGTATTGAATGGCAAGTTCAATTCCGTCATAAAGTATGTTAAAGTATAATGAGTATTCTTTATTTAATTCATAATCTAATCCAATGTAATGAACTTCCAGTTTATCCTTATAAATGATATGTGATGCAAATGCTATTAGTTTATCAGAAATAAAGTATCCTGTTAATTTAAAGTTTTTCTCAAGTGTTTTATAAAGCTCTTCAAAATATACGTCATCGACTATCCCCATTCGCACCGTCTGCTTTTCTGAGACCTGACGAAAAAGTTTGTTTATTTGAGTTCGGTATGAATGGAATTCAACCAGACTTATCTCTCGTCTCACCAGGGATGATCCTTGCTTCCTTATCTTTCTCACTCTTTGAGCATACTTATGGGTTAATGCCTTTTCATAGGAATTAAAATCCTTCCATGCCGGATTTATTTCAAGTTGCATGGTCATATCAGTTTCGAAAGGATCAAAATCATGGTCCTTCATAAAAGTTTTAGTATACCTTTCAGGCAGATCTTTCAAAACGAGTATATCATACTTTTCTCTTTTCGAATATTCGTTAATGACAGAGAGAAGTTGATCAGTTGTGATTTTAAGGTGATCAGAAGAAATAGGAGTGAAGTCTACTGCAAAGAGGCTCCCTGCAAGTAATACTCTGAATGATTTGATGCGGAGAAAAAATTGTGCAAAATATTGAAATAGTCCCTTTTTTGAAAAATTAAAATTTCGATGGTTAAAATTTAGAAGCTGAAAATAGACGAGGGCATAATTGTGTTTCTCTTCGCCCGACTTTGCAATAAATAAATAGCGAAAATGAAGGTCAGCCGGTTGGGCTTTCTCAAGCAATACCAACATTTCTGTACGAAGATGATCAAGTTCATGTATGTTTGCTTGCCAGATTTGAGCTAATTTCTTGTCTAGTAGTGAATCATAGACCTTTACTGAGAAATTGTCTAAGTGGAATTTGTCTAACTGCATAGGGGACTAACAATCCGAAAGGTAAATTGATTCTTTCAATAAAAAAAAGAATTCGGACTTGTATTAGCAGGGCAATAGGATTAAACTATCTGCCCTTCACATACTTGAAAATAAAATTTTCCGCTTCCCCTTTGAGGCGAATCATATAAATACCATTAGCCTGTCCCTGATCAGGAATTGGGATGCGATTTTCTCCTTTATTGATTCTCACAGGATATTCGACTAGCATCGTACCATCAATCTGAAATATCTGAAGAATAGAGTTAAATGAATATTTGGTCGATACCATGATATGTGCCGGACCTGAAACCGAGTTCGCAATTGAGGCTGAAATTGATGAACGTTCCATGCAGCTCCTTACTTTCACAATTTTTGAAATTGTCGATTTTCCATCAAAGTCTGTTTGCCTCAGGCGATAATAAACATTCCCGTAATTTTCATTCTTATCAATGAATGAATATTCATTTGGATGACTGCTATTTCCTGCACCGGAAAGTGTTGCGATCGTTTCCCATTTTTCAGTATCATAACTTTTTTCAACGCTAAAAAAATCATTATTTGTTTCTGTTGCTGTTTCCCATTCAATGGAAATTCCCTTGTCTGAACATGCAGCACTGAATTGCAAGAGCTCAATCGGTAAGAGTATGGTGTTTCCTGATAATGTCCACCAATTTTGGTAGTTCGTTAAATTGTCTGCCTGAGCTCCATTACTTAAACTTGTTTGTATTCCGGGTGCCGGATTAGTCCAACCTGTATTAGACGCTTCCCACCGTTGTGCTACAAGATTTGTGATCGTTCCGGTTTCAGCCGGAGTACAATTGAAAGTAATATTTGCTGATGGTAGGTTTCCGTTTGTTTGAATGTACCAAAAGCGATCAACCGTATTTGAGCTATTATCAAGTCCTGCATTATTTCTTACGTGAGTTACAGTAGGAGGATAAGGTAAATTCAATGCATCTGTGTGATAGGTCGATGTATATAGAGTCACACTACTTCCTGATGTGTGATTTATGACTAGTGGAATATATTCAGAAGAATTATAGCCAAAATGAAAAGTGTGAGTACCTGTCGTATTATTGAATACCCACTTGACACGACCATTTGAATTCTCTGATTCGCTTCTTATATACCCGTTTGTTCTTGACATTGCCCCAACTGATCCACTTTCCAGAACGATCCATCTTCCTCCGCCATTCGAAGGATCATGATCATTGTCCAAATTTAATTCCCCATTAGTAAGCAGCAGGTTTGACCTCACCATGACTGCCGAGTCATTTGGAATATTTGTTGGATATGCAAATTCTACGTCAGGTGTACCACCGAAATTAATTTCTAGCGAGCCATATTTATGATGTGTTTGAGTGGCTTGACCAATACCAATGCCTGTTATAATCTGATCATCGATACCATAGTACTCAACTGTAGATGAGTTTGTCAAATAATAATTGAAATTATCGGAAATGTTTGTCGAGAATGATGCATTAACAGTACCATCATACATTCCATTAACATTCTGCGTTCGCATTCTGCCGAAAATAGATATTCCACTGTTCGGTCTGGTTGCATTGGTAAAAACCTTGTTCGTGCGGAGATCCAGTGTTGCTCCTGTGAACACCCATAATGCATCAGGTGGAACTACTCCGGAATTATGCGATTGCAGTTGCATATCACCGCTCACGACGTCAAGAGTGCAGCCGGCCAAAACATTTTGTCTTACTTGCTGTATGTCATGTGTCCCTGACCTATAGAAATTGATGGTACCCGACCGGGCAAAATTCAAGGCTCCATAAACAGATCCTGTCCCCGGATTCGTCATTGTCATTCTGCCGGTTCCGCCCAACGTGTAATTCGGACTTTTAATAAATAAAGTAAGATTCATTGAAGCCGGGGTGGTCGTACAATTGTCGAAATAAAAGACTCCTCCGGTATGGGTGAAATCACCGATGTTATCAGAGTTTGAATTTACAGTCATTGAAATGGCAGAACCCTCAGGCATTTTATCTGTGGGATGATTATGCATGAAAAAATTTCCTCCCGTCTGAGAATAAGAACCTAAAATGTTTAATGTTGATGTAGTCGTTGCAGATCCTTTAAGTGATAAATCACCATCTGATATGACTATGTTACCGTTCACAGTTGCCAATATGGTTTGTGTAGAGGCAGATAAGTATGTATTGCCTCCTGTAATGTTAATATCTCCTGTCACGGTTAAAGAAACATAATGTCCGGAACCGCCGATTGCCCCCGGCTGACCATTGAAGCTATTCGTTCCATTTGAAATATTTAATGAACCAAGACTAATGAATTCACTACCGAGAGCATTACTGGAATAGAAAGTTCCATTCAAGCCTCCGATATTTATACCGGCCGGAACATTCAATAGTAATTGTAAATTATTCACATCACTGCCAACAACGGAAAGTCCTATGAATGAAAAGATGTCCCCCGGATTAGTAAAATTGATATCACAAGCTCCGGAAATATTAAAGGTACCGGCCAGACCATTATTATTGCAATTATAATATGCGCTGAAAACTCCGCCGTCGAAATCTATGCTCCCAACATTAAAATTTATATTTCCGGGATTCGCATAGATCGAATTATTATGCACTCTGCACACTCCACCATTGACGTCCAATATTCCGGTAACCGTAAATGTGGCAATTCCGCTCCCACTTTGTATCCCGGAGAACTGTCCTCCATTCTGAACAAAATTCTGAGATACTATAAATGTGAGATTCGCTGTACTAGAATCAACTCCAATTATTCCTTGACCATAACCCGTTCCTGAAGACAATAAATTGAATGTGCCGGTAGTGACAATAAATGTATTGCCGGATGACTTATTTCCTATGAAGTAATCAGTAGCATTCCCTGAGTTAAATGTGAAATTTCCACCGGTGATTATCGAATCGATAGAAACGTTTTGACGAAATGCTTGTCCGATGAACTTACCATTCGTCTGGCTGAAATTTCTAAATACTTTGAAAGTAAAAGCTCCGTTAGTGTATGCACCTGTTAGACTTGAATTGTTTCCATTTAAAATGAAGTCACGTGCCACAGACACCCTTATCTTTGAAAGATTCGTGTCACTGTAAGCTATAAATGAATTGGATGTTCCGTTAACAGTAAAATCATTCGAAATGTTAATATTTGCAACACCTTTAACAGCCGGTACGATGCCCGGTCTGCCATAAAAGTAATTTGAATTGCCACCGGCAATAATCAATTCTTGTGTGTTCATCGTCAATGCACCATTAGCACCTTCGATGAAGCATACAATTCCACCGGAATTGTTTAGGGTAGTGATGCCATTGATGTTCAAAAGGAGTGGAGCATTAGCTTGTTTGTTGAAAATCACTTCTCCTCCTGAAATATTCATGTTCCCATTTACAGTTAACCTGATATCTGCACCGGATTGAAAGTTGGCCCCATACACCATGTTAAAATCATGCGATATATTCATTGAACCGTTAACTGTCATATTTAATACTCCAAAAGAAGTATCGAGGATGATTGTAGGTTTAGCGGGTAAAAGACTATTAACAGTAAAATTATTTACCTGTAAAGAGTAGTTACGATTATAACCTCTTTGAAAAATAATATTTCCTGTTCCATTGATGGTTATATCCTGGAGAATAAGTGAAGTAGTACTTCCGGTTCCATCATCCATTACAACTGTCCCTGCAGAGACGGTGAGACTTCCCCTGATTCTATTGATGCTTGGAACAGAGAAAAATCCATCCTGATCCCAGGTACCTCCCGGAACATTTGCGTCAAGGGTAACATTTCCCATGATACTTGTTTGGATTCTGGTTGGACCTGAAAGAGGAACATTTCCGTTATACCATTTTTGAATGATTAGATTACTTGTAGTTGAAAAAATTTCATTTGAGTTTACGAATACATCTTCATCTGATATATCATTATTAAATGGATTGTGTATGTAGGTCCCTGTTCCGTTAAGCACAAAACTCTTGCCTGATGTGAGATAGACTAATTTCCCATTGTTCACCAAGGTAGCTCCGGAATTAATGGTCAAATTACCCTCCATAGCAAGTGTACTGGCGCCATTATTTTCGATGATCACAACACCATTTACGGTGAGATCATTAATCGTTACTGTAGAAAGATCAACATACAAAGTACAGCCGACAGCTACTATTACATTTTGACCTGCTGTAGGAGCAGATGGTAGCCAACCTGCAGTGCCTGACCAGGTTCCTGATGCATTACAGGTTACCTGTGCCCTAAGGCTTCCTATCTGCAAGAATAAGATAAAGAGTAAAAGGAATATCTTTACTTTGGTAATAGCCCACAAAAAATATGTGTGGAAATATTTCATGAACAAAATTTTAATGATATAAATTTAATTTGTAGTTCCGAATGCAAAAATAAGCTTCGGTTTTCACATTAATGTTAGTGACAAGTTTGTTTATGAACATTCTACATGCTCAGGGACAGGCTGCTAGAGGTATTCCCGGGTTATGAAAATTACCTGAAATTCAGTCTGACTCAAAGTTTTCATGGTAATGCCCAACAGGAATTGGGCGAATAGGCAATTTGACTTGGTAAATTGTTTGAAATCGTCAACGGATTTCTGCTGACAGACCAAAAAGTTGAATAACCTTGGTCATGGATCTGATCTCTTTATTAAATAAAAAAGCTGTCTAAAAAGAAAGTAGACAGCTTAAAAAAATTCAACAACGAAATATCTAAGGTTTTTTTCGAGTTACATTTTGGTATAGTTTATTCTCGATCAAACTATAATCTTTGGTTTCGATGAGCCAATCTCCCGTTAAGTCTTCCGGTAGGTAACCATAATTGAATTGAGTTATTTTAGCTTGAAGTAAATTATAGTCAGTGGAATCAATTATGCCGTCTTGATCAATGTCACCGGAATGGATAGCATAAACAGCTGAGTCCAGCATTACCATGTTACTACCGTAGGCCTTTTGAATTGAATCACTAAAATTGTATAAGGTATCCGGATCAAAGAAACCAAATGGTTGAGGGCTCCATGTTTCCATAGAATTCCTGTGCTTGATCACCAAATAGTATGATTCACCAAGAATAGGTTGTGAGAAGTACCCTGTTGCAATTCCTCGTGTGTTTAATACAGTATTGTAGGTGTATAATATATTATACGGGGGTGTTTTTTTAGCAAGACAGATCGTAACAGAATCTGTAATGGTATCTTGAACAAGAGGATTTAATGCATTAACCATAGAATCCGGCTGAACATAATATCCTTCAATAAAAAATTTGATATGAATAGGATGGGCTAAAGGTTCTGTAGCAAATGCAATATTTCCGCAACCAACAGCAGATCCGGTTGCATTTGATGGAACTACACGCCAGTAGTAAGTAGCACCTCGTTCTAATGTCCCGGTATGTACTGATAGAGACGGTGTGTTTACTACCAATGGGATTGATGGAGGATTAATAGTATCCATGTATACTGTATAAGTATGTGCATTATTTACATCAGCCCAGGACAATGTAACCCCTGTTGAGGGAACATCTGTAGTTGCTTGTGGTGGACTAAATCCATTTGAGCAACCTGGTGCCGGTGAGGTGACACAAATTGTAAATTGACCGCTACCACTTCCTAAGGCATAATGATATACTCGGATATAATACTTTTCTCCGATAGCTACGTTATTAATGGTTACAGTTTCAATACCACCGGTTGATGTATTATTCACACATGCAAGAGGCGTGAAATTACCACAGTCACCGGAAAATACTTGTAGAACCGCGTTGAATCCTGCACCACTTTGAACTGTTATTGTTTCAATAATATTTACAGCAGTGAAGTAGTACCAAACATCATCATCAGGATTGGTTCCTGCTGCCACACATACCGGTATGTTTACTGAAGGTGTTGCATTACTTGTCAGACTTCCGGTTACCGGAGTGCAATTCAAGGTTACCGGTAAATCAATTGCATCCATACATTCATCATTGATCGGTGGAGGGGGAGTAGCGTTGATACAGATCGAGAACCTTCCATTTCCACCTCCCCATCCGACTCCGGAATGATATACCCTGACAAAATAGGTGTCACCTATACTTAGAGTAGTAGTATTTAATGTTTCAGTTAAGCCTACTCCGGTACTATTTTCACATTGCAAGGATGATAAAGAACTTGAAAAAATTTCAACTACAGGATCATAGCTACCTGACCCTGAAACTCTAATTGATGTATTAGGGTTGGTTGCAGTAAAACTGAACCAAATATCATCGTCTGAGTTTCCTGAGCAGGCTGCTATTCCACTAGTGGTCGCATTTGCCGAGTTGTAATAAGTGCCACAGAGATCAACGCATGGAGACATATTTACAGGTAGCGGAATTGCCCCGGCAGAATTGTCGTTGACGACAACAACAGGTGGCGCAATATAAGGCGTGTAAGTTCCTGGGGTGAAAGTGAGCTTTGAGTTACACTCCGGTGCAGAATTTAAGGAATTGGCGGGTAATCCGCTAAACTTTCTGGTGTCCGGAATTTGTTGAGAGAACAATTCACCTGCAGCTAAAGGGTTGCTGATGAAAATAGCATTCAAGCCGCATGAATAGGTGTACAGGTAATTAGTTGTTCCATTAAATCCTTCCATTACACCGTACACGAATTCTATAACATTAGATCCTTCATACAATTTAACCTGAAAATTCAGATCCGGCCCGGTATTATTATATGTTTCCATACCTGTCCACTCGACTGTCAAGACCCTGTTGCCTACGGATCCTGTCGTCTCATAGTGGATTGATGAATTTAAACTTGCAAGATTTCCCGGGTTACCCTGACAAACCATGTCCTCATAGAATGGTGCAATTATAGCAGGAGATGCATTGGCACCAACATTAGAAAGATTAGAATTATTATAATTATATGCGCCTGCACCGGAACCATTAGATGTAGTTGAAGTATTTAAAGTGATAAAGCCATTCGTCGAGACCAGGAATGAAGAATAGCTCCCGTCCTGGTACGTGAATGGAAATCCGATAGGCAGGATCTCACTTAAATTATCATCTGTATTGTTGGGACCGCTTTTCCAGTCTGATGTAAAGTTACCGGTAGATACGATTGAATTAAATGCAACTCCGGTGCTTCTACTTACTTCATAACTTAAAAGGTTTGCTGTTGTAAATTGTCGTTCAACACAACCAATAGCTTCTCCAAATGAATTTACAGGTACGACTTTCCAGTAATAGGTCGTATTCCAGGTGAGTGTGTCAGTTGCAAAACTGGTAGTTACCTGTGCTGATGAGACCAGAGGAGGGTTAGGAGTATTTCCAAAATATACATCGTATCCCGAAGGCACTCCTCCACCGGAAGACCAGGTCAGGGTAGGGTTCAATTTTACACCACCGCTGCCTGCTGTAGGAACATGATTTATAGCACAAGCCGGAATTGCTGTTGCAACGGGTGGAGAAAATCGTTGCTTTCTTCCGGATGTGATTGACCCGGTGTTACTATTATTTTCAATAGACATGCTTGCTCCATTACTTGAAGCAGTAATACTGATAAATTCACTCGGTGAGTTCGCCAAACCAATTGTATAACCTGCCTGAGTAAAATTATTTCCAAATCCTGAGCCATAAACGAACTCAATTACATTTGATGTCTCACTCAACCAAACCTGACATGTAGCACCCGCATTTCCATTCACGTTCTTTGGAACGGTAACTTTCCATTCCACAACTAGTTTTCTATTAGGGCTCGTTCCAATCAGCTTTGATCTCACATAGCCGTCAAGTCCTGTGGCTAAATCATCCCAGTATGGTGAAATTTTTGGATTGTCATTTGAAGATATTAATTGATTCAAGCCTGATGTGGATATGATCGTCGAACCAAGACGCATCAGACCATTAGAGTTTACAGAAAACTGTGTATAAGTACTCCCTGCAAAATTGAAAACAAATCCAATGTTTTGGACAACAAAGTTTACATCATCACTGGCTGATGAGATGAGCATTGTATTTCCTGTGCTGATATTTTCAAGTGAATTACCAGTGCTGCTGACATGAGTGTACGTACTCAATTGAGCGGTAGCATGATTTATGGAACTGTAAAGAGTACAAATCAATAGCCAATATTTTAAAGCAAAAAATCTTCCGGAGTTGTTTTGTAGTTGTTTCATTTCATGTAAGCTAATGGTTATAATAGCAGATTGTGTTACTTCTATATTTACGTCGAATATGCAGTGGGCAAAAAGGAATCAAAGAAAAAGCTTGCTAGTAAATGTATTAAAATTATGTCATAAACTGCAGTTTGATTTCAATAATTTTAATAGCATGCCATCCTCAGCCTGTACACACTTAATTCAAATATACATTAATTTCGCACTGATATCAAGGTTTTTATGTAAACAAGTCTATTCTTGTTGCCACCTGGTTTTATGAAAAGATTCTCCTTTGAGGATAGTTATATTTCATTGTTACTTTTGAAGCCTATTTAAAATTATGAAAATCTTCGATAAACACGCAATTTCCCTCATTAAGACAGGTATTTTCGATGAATTGATTCTTGATTATCTAAAAAATGACGAAAAAATACGAAGTTTTTACGCTCAAACACCTGATCCGGAAGGTTTATCAGCCAAAATGATATCTCGTCCGGATTTTCCAATTAACCGATCCATTTTGGTTAATAGCCTTCAATCACAATACAAGGACTTGACAGGATTACCAAATTTTGAGGCAGTCAGTCGAAACATTGAAGCCTTGAAAGACGAGAATACTTTTACAATCTGCACCGGTCATCAACTCAATATCTTCACAGGACCTTTGTATACCGTTTTCAAAATGATCTCAACAATCCGGACGGCTCAAAAGATGGAAGCTGAAACCGGAAATAAAATTGTCCCGGTTTTTTGGATGGCTTCAGAAGATCATGATATGGATGAGATAAACCATTTATATTTATATGGACAGCGATATCAGTGGAACACTGTTTGGAAGGGAGCTTCAGGCCATGCTCCCTGTACGGGTCTTCACGATATTCTGGAACAGTTGAAAAGTAAATTCATGAATGATCCTTACACGGAACAATGGATTGAACTGCTGCAAAATTGTTTTAAACCCGAATTCAATTTAGCAAATGCTACCAGAAAGTTTATTCATAGTTTGTTTGGGAAGTATGGTTTGGTCGTAATCGATGCTGACAATAGGGAGTTAAAGAAAGAATTTATACCTGAAATGCTCAACGACATAACTATGTCAAGAGCCGATAAATTAGTCCATGAAACTATAGAACAGCTTAGCGTTAATTATAAAATACAGGTTAGACCAAGACCTGTCAACCTGTTTTATCTAAGCACAACAGAGAGAATTCGAATAGATCTGGAAGGTGATAAGTACTTTTTACAGGATAGGAGTAGAATGTGGAACAAGACGGATCTTGAAAATGAGATTAAGGATTTCCCCGAACGATTTAGTCCTAATGTGGTGTTGAGACCAATGTTTCAGGAAAAGATTCTTCCTAACATAGCTATGATAGGTGGTCCGGGAGAATTGGCTTATTGGTTGGAACTTAAAAGTCTTTTCACTGCATCTTCCGTTTCCTACCCGGTATTGCTCCTTAGAAATAGCGCCATGTTTATAGATGCCCAAACGTGGAATAAGTTGAATAAGTTTGGAATAGAATTCTCTGGTATTTTTGAAAGTGCAGATGATTGGATCAGGAATTACGTTAAACAAGATAAAGATATTGATCAGTCAATCGATGCCAGCAAATCAGCCCTGGAACAGGAATTTGAAAGACTTGTCAAAAGAGTTGAGGAAATTGATCATACCCTTGTTGCATTTATAGAAGCTGAAAAGCATAAGCTGAATAAAGTTTTGAAAACATTAGAGGATAAGATAGTCAGATCGGTGAAGAAAAAAAACGAATCGGAGATAAATCAAATCTATAAGCTACATGAAAAGATCTTTCCGCATGGAGCACTACAGGAACGGAGCGAAAACGTTTTATCCTTTTTATTCAAGTATGGTGAACCATTTATTGATGAACTCTGTGCAGAATTAGATCCGTTGAATTCGGACTTAACTATTTTTAAAGCGAGTTAATCGTGATCCCCTGCTTGCCGGTTCTACATCAATGCTTGTAAAAACACTAAGAACATCAGGAACATTCCAAGTCCAATTGCAGCACGAATCCGGAGAGGAGTCTTATACCAACGGGTTTTACGTTTTAGCTTTGCGGCGACAGAAAAGTAGAGCGAAATAGCTGTTAGCATAAAGACTACAAGGTGCACAGGCATGCCTAATATTTTACGAGGAATGATTTCTCTCATTAATATATCAGCCTCCATAGCGTTGTCGATCAAGAAATAGCATATACTCCAAACTGCCCAGTAGAAAATTACGGGTATGATGATAAGTAATGCCGCATATGCCAAATCAATTTGGCGTCTTGTTGTAATCGTGTTCATATTTTACGATCAGATACAAACAATTCTTACTCGTACTTTAAATTGACTCGCAGTATGGTGCGGAAAAATCTGAATACTTTTTTTTTCAGAGACCCAAACCTAGGAAATATTTTGGAATAATCAAATAAAAAAGGGGGCTAATTCATTAGCCCCCTTTTTTCATATATGCATAAACTTTAGTTCACAATAAGTTTTCCATTGGCTAGATCAAGCCCTCTTGAGTGTATTTTATAAAAATATACTCCATGACTGAGATCTTCAGGTTTTAATGGGAAATGGAGATTTGTACTAAAATTTAAATATCTTTCAGAGAATACTTTGCTACCCAGGATATTATAAAGTTCAAAGTTTATTTCCTTTAAATTTTCGCCATTTTCAATAAAAATTTTTGATTCGGGCGAAAGTGGGTTGGGAGATATACTTACCATCAAGGCTTTCTCTGAAATTGTGTTAACATCTGCATTAATCCTCCAAATTTCATTGATGGCCTCAGATGTTGCACTACTCCCTGAAAACGGAAGTGCATACATTTCTTCCAAAGTCCGAAGAAAGTTATAGTGATGGTGACCGATCGTGGCATAATTTCCAGGCTCTACCATGGGACCTACAAAAATACATGGTACCCTGTTAAAGTAGTCAGCATTATCCTCATCAAAGATTAAAATGAAAAGGCTGTTATTATTTTGTGCCCAGCTAATGTAAGCGCCCAGATTTTGTTGTACCCACTCATCACCGGAAATGATCCGGGCAGGATCACTGCCATTGTGCATATCATTGTTCTGGTTAGGAATTACAAAACTGACATCAGGAAGCAAGTTAAAATCGCTTGGAAAATCGCTGAAGGGTACGTTACATGAACTCGGAATCTGATTTGTTCCGGATCCCTGCCAGTGAACCCAGGGACTATGCTTACGTGCGTAGGCTCCTGATGCACCTACCGTGGATCCGGTTGTTGGGAGGTCCTCTGAATACCCTTTAAATGTGAATCCGGCTTGAAGTAGGCTTGCACCTAAATTTGGACTTGACCAGGGAGTTCCGGATGGTAAATTATTATCTGTCACTCCCTGATTGCTACCCGAAAACATCATAATGTAATTAGGTTGGCTGGGGTGTGTAAGAGCGTAGTATTCCTGCAAGTTTGCTCCAATTGTAGTCAGGTAGTCGATGTAAGGTGCATGAGAGCTGCCAATCACTTGAGGATAACCATGGTTCTCAAGCACGCAAATAACAACATGATCGGGACGCGGAATTGCAGCAAATGTGCTGATGTTGAAGAGTGACAGGAATAATACTGTTGCAAGCATGTAAACTTTGCTTGCCCTCTTTAAAAATCGCTTATAATATTTTTGTGTTTCCATATGATTTTTTTAACGATCCCTCAATCGTATTTTTAAAGTATGGAACAAATGAACCTTCACAATTTGTACTTTTCATGAAGCAAGAAAATGTTGGAGTAAGTATGAAGTACGATCATTCCTGTAAAGCTCAAAAAGATTGTATTTGACAGGCGCACGCAAATTCTCTTACATACAAAAGTTTTTCGAAGTCAATTTGAAATCAAGTATTTAATCCAATTTGGTTCTTTATGTGAAGTAAAATTGTACAGAAGATGAAATACCTGCATGATTTCTTCAGTATCCTTACTTGTGTAAGTTCAGGGTGGAATTTAAATCAAAGATAGCCTGATACTTTTGTGTAGATTATTATTGAGCAGGTCTGTATTTTATTAATGATTCTTCTACTTTTGCACATGCACCAAACAATTTTAATCGTCGATTTCGGATCACAGTACACACAGCTGATAGCTAGGAGACTAAGAGAGTTAAACGTGTATTGTGAGATCCATCCTTTCCATAACATTCCGGCCATTTCAGACCGTGTAAAAGGAGTTATTTTATCCGGTAGCCCATCTTCGGTCCGTGATGAAAAAGCACCATTGATTGATTTGGCTCTGTTCAGAAACAAAGTCCCACTGCTTGGAATATGTTACGGAGCTCAACTTCTGGCTCAAACTCAAGGAGGATTGGTTGCGCCTTCAAACAGCAGAGAATATGGCAGAGCAAAATTACAGTATATCGACAACAGCTCACGGTTATTCAAGGACATTCCTTCTGAAAGTACAGTATGGATGTCACACGGCGACACCATTGAGAATATCCCCGAATCTTTAAAAGTTATCTGTAGCACAACGGATGTTAGAGTAGGGGCTTTTAAATTCGAAAAGGAAGAAACATACGGAATCCAATTTCACCCTGAGGTTACCCATTCTGAACATGGCGTGCAGCTGATAAGAAATTTTTTAGTTGATATATGTAAGTGTGATCAGGACTGGACACCCTCTGCCTTTGTTGATGAAACTGTGCAGCAACTAAGAGCTACTCTTGGAAATGATCAGGTTGTGCTTGGTCTCTCAGGGGGTGTAGATTCTTCTGTTGCCGCTATGCTTTTACATCGTGCAATTGGTAAAAATTTACATTGTATTTTTGTAGATAACGGACTTTTGCGTAAGGATGAGTTTGCTACAGTTCTTGAATCATACAAGAATATCGGATTAAACATAAAGGGTGTTGATGCCAAAAGAGAATTCTATTCCGCATTGCAAAATGTTTCAGATCCGGAAAAAAAGAGAAAACAAATAGGTAAAGTGTTTATTGACGTATTTGATAAAGAAGCCCACCTGATTGAGGATGTGAAGTGGCTTGGACAAGGAACGATATATCCTGATGTGATTGAGTCGGTTAGTGTCAAAGGGCCATCGGCAACGATTAAATCTCACCATAATGTTGGGGGTCTTCCTGAACATATGAAGCTTAAAGTAATTGAACCATTAAAAACTTTGTTCAAGGATGAAGTAAGAAAAGTAGGAAGAGAGATGGGCATTGATCAGAAAATTCTAAACAGACATCCGTTTCCCGGTCCTGGTCTTGCCATAAGAATACTCGGTGAGATCACCGAAGATTCAGTCCGAAAAGTTCAGGAAGCTGATGCAATATTTATACAAGGTTTAAAAGATCATAGTTTGTATGATGATGTATGGCAGGCAGGAGCTATTCTTTTGCCTATTCATTCGGTTGGAGTGATGGGTGATGAACGGACCTACGAAAACGTGATTTGTCTGAGAGCTGTTTCATCGGTCGACGGGATGACAGCCGACTGGTGTCATTTACCCCATACTTTTCTTGCAAAAATTTCGAATGAGATCATCAATAAGGTCAGCGGAGTAAATCGTGTAGTCTATGATATAAGTTCAAAACCTCCGGCAACCATTGAGTGGGAATAAAGAAAATTCAAATTTGAATATGAGATTTTTTAAGAAGCTTATACTGTTGTTTTTCATTTTCATTGGTTCAATGCAAATGCATGCTCAACAGTATCAATTATCCAAGAAAGATACAAGCGATGTCCGCTTCGTGAATTCAAGAAAATTCTGGATTTACAAAGTGGAAAAAGGTGAAACGCTGTTTTCTATCTCTCAAAAGTTTAAAATTCCTCAGGAGGAAATTCACGAGTTTAACCCTGAAATTGCCGAAAAGGGATTAAAAGCTAAAATGAAGTTATGGATTCCTGCATATTCATGGCTGAACAAGAAAGATAAAATTGAGAGTACGCCGCAGTCCGGTGATAGCTTATCGGACAACTTGAAAGAACGCTTCAATATTCTGGTACTGACAACGCTGAATTTGTCCAGAGTTTATATAGGTGATGCTCAGGATGACTCAACTTATATTGAAGAAGCCCTGGATTATAGGATCAAAGAGAATTTGGAGTTTTTAGAAGGTTTGTTCATTGCGTCAAGAGATGTTAGTGATAAGGAAAATAAGATCAAGTTAATCGTGGATGATACAGAGGGCGATTCTCTGAGAGTGAACAAAATATTTTCAAAATTGGATATATCTTCAGTTGATATCATCATCACCAATGAGCATGGATCAAGTTTAAGAGCAATTAATAATATGGCGATGAAAAATAGTATCCCTTTGTTCTCAGCAGGAACAAATACAACGGATATTATTCAACATAACCCGGCAGGATATTCTCTTGTTCCCAGCTCCTTGTTGCAATGTGAATTAATGGGAAGTGTCTCATCTTCAATTTTCAAAAATGCAAATTGTTTGTTTTTAAAAACCGGGATTAACAGAGAAGATGAAAGGGGAGAGGCTTTCATCGATGGATGGGTGAAATCTGCTAAACAGTTAAATGTAAAAAAAGTAAAGTTTTCTTCAGGATATTCAAAGGCTGTAAAGGATAGTTTGAGTAAAGTCCGCCAGAATGTATTGTTTGTACCGACTTCGAATGAGGACATTATCAGCTCACTATTGTCCTCTCTGAAGGAATTGACCGCTGAATATAAAATTTCTGTTATTGGTCTGCCAACCTGGTTGTACTCTCAAAGTATCGATCCGGTTTTGTTTGATACTTGCAATGCCTGGTTATTTTCTGCGGGCTTTATTGACTATGATAATTCAGAAGTGACTGATTTTAGAATTAAATTCAGAGATCACTATCATACAGAACCATCTGAATCTGCCTATCTTGGTTATGATGCTTTGAAAATTTCCTTTGAAAAATATTCAAATAATTCCGGAAGGAGATCAAAGGAAAAAAGGAAGAATAGTTACAAAGGAATATATTCCACCTACAAATTTGTTGAGACGGATGCATTTCAAAGTAAAGAGAATCATGTTATCCACATCTATAATTTTTTCGATGCAGTCCCGGTCCATGTGAAAATAGACGATAATAACTATTAACTCCATGGTTGACAAGAAGCAGATTGCGACCGAGTTTATGAAGCTGCAAGATGAGATTTGCAGCGAGCTTGAATCTTTTGATGAAAAAGGTAAATTTCATGAAGATCCCTGGATTAGAAAGGAGGGCGGTGGCGGTCGAAGCAGGGTAATTCAGGAAGGCAGACTTTTTGAGAAGGGTGGTGTAAATTTCTCTGAAGTATTTGGTGACACTCCTGCTTTTCTCCTGAACAAATCTGATATTCCAAAATCAACAGAACAATTTTATGCAACAGGTGTATCAATAGTCATTCATCCATTGAATCCCTGGGTGCCGATCATCCACATGAATATACGATACTTTGAAAAAGATTCCGGAGAATGTTGGTTCGGCGGTGGAATTGATTTGACACCTCATTATGTCGACCCGCTTGATGCAAAGTATTTTCATGAACATTTAGCTAAGCTATGCAGCTTACATGAATGTGCAAATTATGCAGACTTTAAAAAGAATGCGGATGATTACTTTTTTATTCCACACAGGAATGAAACCAGAGGAATCGGCGGAATCTTTTTCGACCACCTTATTCCGGGGAAGGACTTTAAGAAAAACGAGCTGTTTGATTTTGTAATTGGGGTAGGCAAACTATTCACGCCACTATATATTGAACTTGTGAAGCGTAAAATGAACCAGGAATTCAATAATCGTGAACTGAAATGGCAGCGATTACGTAGAGGTCGCTACGTAGAATTTAATCTCATATATGATAAAGGCACTAAATTCGGACTAGAAACAAATGGCAGGATTGAATCCATTCTAATGAGCCTCCCGCCACAAGCCGACTGGGTATACAATTTTGAACCTAAGGAAGGAAGCGAAGAATTTTTAACTCTCCGTTACTTAAAGAGAGGTATCTGCTGGTGATGAGCTGGAAATCAACCCCATTTCAATATGCTAAAAATCCAAATTAAAGCTCCCAAAACCCATAAAAAGGTAATTGCCGAAGCTCCGCCTTTTCCAAAGTACGTGTACCAAAGACCTTGTGATTCCGATTGATTCGAATGATCGTGTGACATAGTTTCAATTTTGAGAATGCAAATATTGGAAAATTCTTTTAAATTTTATTTCGAAAGAAGTTTAATCTTTTCCACATACTTCGTATCCTCAGCATAGTATTTTCCAAGAAAGCTCAAGTACCTGTCAGTTAGCTTGAAACATTCATCTTGCCAAAGTTTATAATCGCTGACACATTCCTGCCAGTTTTCAAACACAGCATAGTGATTCTCATTTCGATATTTTTTCAATTCGGCTTGAGTTCCCTTGATTATCAGGTTTGATTCAGGAAGGAATATTCCAATCGCTTTTGTCTTTCGACGAAACGGATAACGCATTCCAAGCAGGTTATTAGTTCGTTTCGTTAAGTAAGATTCAAGGTGGGCCGATTCAATCAGAATCTGCGCATAAACCTGTTCAGGACAAATTACCTGCTGGGCATCAAGTTCAGATCTCAATGACTCTTTAGTCAATGGTACGACTTTTTCCACATTGTATTGTCTTGATCTTAGTTGCTTTTCACCCAGATCTCCACTAAATGAGAAGTCGTCAAATGAAAATATAAAGAAGAAGATAAAGAAGAAAGCTGCGAACAAGTTGTTCCAATTTCTGGAGTTAAACAAACTTGTAGATCTTAGATAAGATTCACAATTATTGTTAGTACAAACAACTGCATTTCCTTCAAGTATGTAATTTTTTCCTTTACAACAGCTCGTTTTCATATTTTTTTTGTTTAAAACCGTGCGTTGGCTTTATATTGGCTGTTTTCTGAATTACTCCTAAAATACCCCGTCGAACCCGCGGTCAGAACCTTTTTTTGGTAAGTGACTGAGATGGCGTTGGTGAACACATGCACAGAGTTGGCGAACAGAACAAGCTGATTATGAACAAATAAACTCTAAATTTTTATTGAATTCGAGGATGTATGCTTCTTTTAGCCGAAATCAATCCAAAAAGTCCTGCTAAAGCATTTGAATGAAAATAAAAGTAAAAACGGAGACTTTTTTTTGGGATCAAACCACTTTTTGGATCAACCCAAGTTTAAAGAGGGGATAGGTATTCACTTAAATCTACACCAGAAATTTGAAATTTTCCTGTTTATAATAATTCACCAATTGATCTTGTATGTTTACATCGGCTGAGTGACCATTAACCAAATTGCCGTTATTAGATCAACAATAATTGTGTCAATTGAGCATTATTTAGTCAGCTTATTCTTATTTAAATTTTATGTTTTTTCTAAGGCTTTCAATTCTTCTTCTTTTCCTCAGCCCATTTTCAAACAGGGCGTTTTCTCAGGTTGCTGCAGAAGCGAATCCGCAACGCGGAATTTATGCAGATATGTTTTATAAACGCTTGCCATCAGGCGAACTGGATCCTTCCGTTTCAATTCTGGCGGTTGACACAAACAGAGATGGGATTTTTGAAGTAGAGGATGCATTTTTGGAATACTGTGCAGAGAACCATTTTACTTATATCACCTTGTATGACCTACAGCAAATTTTTGGAAGATTTAGAACAGCATGGAATGAAAATACCAGAAAATGGGAGGACATGGAGGTTCACCTTTGCCGTTTTATTAAAAAAGCAAAAGAGCAATATTGTATAGAACAAATTGGTGGCGCTTGTGGCTCAGAGTCAGGTGCAGATTCGATACTCAGTTTTAACGATAGGTACCCTGAAACTGCAAATTACCGTCTTCGACCCGAACAAATAAATTCTCCTGCATTTGATCCAAGACTAAGGATAGCAGAAGGTTCGTTCCCTAAAGGGAGTGATGAACAAGTTTTATCGGAATTTGTGAAATTTTATTTAAGAATGTCTGATCTGAATTCCTGCGGTGAATGTGGTGCCGGTTTCGATGTTCTAAATACTGAAGTTGAATTCTGGGGTGGATGTCCTACAGATTTTCCAATCTATGCAGACATGGCTCAGTACATGCATTCAATTAAACTGCTTCATAATAACCTTCATCCAAGTCAACCTGTGAAAACTGAAGCTTATGTGGGGAACCTATATTATTGTACTTCACCATACAGTATGACTGATGCGGTCCACTTACTAGATGGTTGTAAAAATTGTGCACCCTGTCCAACATGTACTTCACCACATGAAAGAATGTTCGACCGAATCCTGTATGCTTACCTTACTCCAAATGCTTCATATTTTATTCACCATGCATTAGAAATATTCAATGACTCTATCACTGCTGATAGCACTGATTATCATCCACTTTTATATTCGGAATCTGCAGATTTGGGAGGACTGGTAAATTATTTAGGTGTATGGTTTCCGCAATCATACACCAATAATATATTTCTTGCAGAGATGAGTATGTACAGTTCCTGGAGGAACCATACATATACAAATATTAATTTGCCTAGAGAAAATAACGTTCAACCCGGAGGAGTACAATGGTTTGCCAGACAATATATGGTAGATCCTTTAGCTAATCCTATGATTTTTTATTCGACAGGCCCTCGTTGTGCCGGAACCGGAACGAGTACAGTAAGCTTTACCTATAATGGCCCTCCGGAAATTGGAACTGAGTATACATTTTGGGTTACTCGAGATTCAGATAGTTCTATAGTTTATCCTTCTAATGGAGTTCCATATACAGGATATACGGATTCATACTTACCGGTTATTAATCCAAATCCCGGAAGAAGATCAATTGAATTTAGTGACACTTCTCTGTTTGAACCATGCATATTGCCTCATGGTTCCTACAGTGCGCACCTCAAATTAGGGTATGAATATGGAGAAGCATGCGAGTACCAATATGATCAGGCTTTATTAATATCTGATAAACCGGGAATAACTGTGTGGGGGGACACCAGTTTCTGTGAGGGACATTTTACATGGCTACGTGCAACCGGCGGCTCTTCTTATCAATGGTATAAGAACAATGTAATGATTCCCGGTGCAAATTCTTTGACTTATAAAGTCACTAAAGCCGGAAATTATTTTTGTGCTGTTGCCGGGGCTGGTGCAGCATGTTCAGGGAATACTGACACAATTTTTATCAACGTCAAGCCAAACCCCATGGCACAGATCAATAAGCACTGCTCAACTTCATCAATCACTTTCATCGCCAATGCCTTTGATACTTTAAGTACTCCTAATGTGTATGGAGAAGGAGGAGTAACTTATCAGTGGAGTACAGGAGAAACAACTGACCGGATTACCGTGTCATATTCCGGAACGCGATACCGGCTTGTAGTTACAGATCCATATAGCGGATGTACCAGATTTACTGATGTGAAATCTCCTTCAAGTCCGACAAAGACTTACAATGTTTCTATTGATACCGTGAATGCCCCGGGTGGAGCGTGTATACCTGATGGCTCGATATTTTGTAAATATACACCATCTCATAGTCAACCTGTAAGGTATTTGTGGAACACAGGAGAAACATCCTACAATCTTACCAATGTGTATCCGGGAAATTATTCAGTGATTACGACAGTTTACGATAATTCCTGTTCGTATTTTGCCAAATACACTTTAGGTCCTTTACCAACTAACAGCCCTGTAATAACAGAAAACATAACTCCGGTAAGTTGTCATGGAATGGCTAATGGACAAATTCAAATTAATCCCAGTGGAGGCAATCCGCCGTTTAAATTCCAATGGGAAAATATTCCATTTGATTCTTTGCATGATCCATTATCTAAAGATCAGACTAATTTGTATCCCGGTTCATATACCTTGCATATATATGATGCCAATGGTTGCCGGTACCAACGTCAATTTTTGGTTCCAGTAACTAATTCGAAAGTGACTGTTACATTAAATTCTGTATCACCGGTGACATTGTGTTCAACAAATTCTAACGGTTCTGCATCAGTGATTGCAAGTGGAGGAACAGGACCATATCAGTATACGTGGAACGATCCTCTGCAACAAAATGGTTCATCTGTTGCTAACATGCCATCAGGTACATGGCGTGTAACAGCAATTGACCAAAACGGTTGTGCAGCAGTCGGTATGGTGAGTATACCATCATCGCCGCCAATTTTTTTTAATAGCTGTGACAGCTCCGTGACTTGGATAGATTGTCCCGGTGATAGTACAGGATTATTAATTTACTGTATACAAGGTGGAGCAAAACCTTATTCTGTAGCTGCGCCATGGACTATGCCTGATTCGATGCATATAATGCTGGCGAATGTTCCTGCAGGAAACTATACAGCAAATTTAACTGATGCTAATGGATGCCCGGCATCTATAACCGCTGCAATAAGTACGCGTGCAGCAATTAGTATTACAAATTGTGACTCATCAATAACGATGGTAGCATGTGCAGGTGACAGCACAGGACTATTAAACTATTGTATTAGTGGCGGAAATCCACCATATACAGTTTCGTCGCCCTGGACAATGCCAGATTCGGTTCACATAAGGTTATCCGGCCTGGTAGCAGGTAATTATAGTGCAATTGTTACAGATGCGAATGCTTGTCAGGCATCAATAAGTGCAATCATATCCGATCCGCCTGCATTTACGGTATCCACGCAAGTTTCACATACAGGATGTATTGGCTGTTTAAATGGCTCAATTCAGATAAATGCTAACGGAGGCGTTTATCCTTATTCAATAAGTATTTATCCATCTGCAGGTACTGTGACAGACACCAGTATAGAGAACTTAGCAGCCGGGATCTATACAGTTTGTATCACTGATTCGAATTCATGTACAATTTGTATTTCAGATACAGTATTTGATGATCCTACAGAAATTCAATATCCTTCAACGAATTCCGTTTCGATAGTCATCTTTCCGAATCCATCAACTCAAAGGGCAGTGTTAAAAGTTTCAGGTATACAAAATAAAACTCCGCTATTATTATCTATCTCTGATCTGTCAGGTAGAATAGTATCTGAAGAAATAGTTCTGAATCCGGATTATCATGAGTTGCCTCAGAATTTTTCGGAAGGAATATATTTTGTAGGAGTTAAAATGAATGACCATCCGAATTTGAATCTAAGTCCGTGGTTTAAATGGTTTGTCTCAGGATCAGAATGAGAGACCGAAGAGTCATTTTTTCACGCAAATAAAATCATATCCGGAACCTTTAAGTTAATCCTTATTTGAAATTGACTCAATAAATAGACATTTTGGCAAAACCCTTCTTTTTCCCCATAAAATCCTATATTAATGTCTTATAATTAATATTATGTTAAATAGAATATTTCTGAAATGTCCTCCAATCTCCACAAAAAAGCCCGGTCGTTTATTACCGGGCTTGTCACATTGCTCTTCTTACAAAAGGTTATTTCGCATCCAGTAAACCTTTAACCTTCTCATACTTTTCCATCTCACCGGTTCTTACATACAATTGCTTCAGTGAATTTAAAGTTGCCGTATACATAGATTGTTCATCTTCCGTTTTTTGCTTGTTTAACTCCATTGCTTCTTCCAAATACGGTGCTGAATCCTTAAACTTTTGTTCATACTTTGCTTTCGCTTTGGCAAATTCTTCATTCCCCTTTATTGAGTTAGCTGCATTAGCCATTGAGGCCGCTTCATTAAAATACATAACTCCAAGATTATAATTTGCATCCAGATTGTCTGGATTCAACTCTAAAGCTTTCTTATAGTCTACGGCTGCCGATGCATAGTCTTTTTTGCTTTCATACATCATACCTCTGTTTACATACAACAACTCGTCATACTGATTTGCTTCAATTGATTCTGATAATTTATCAATGAGAATGTCGGTTTTTCCTTGTGCAAGATAAATGTTCATTTCCATTGTGATTAAATTCGTATTATTTTCAAAAAGTGCTTTTCCTTGCTCTACGTAACTCAAAGCATTTGTGGTGTCCTTCTCATCTAAATGAAGTTTCGCCATGTACAAATAGATTTTCGGGTCATTAAACTTCTTATCGATCAGCTTCTGAAAATGCACTTTTGCTTTTGCCGGATCGTTCGCCTTCACGGCTGTGTATGCCATATTCTTTTCTACTATTTCAGGTGTAATATTCTGGCGTTTTAAGTTTTCACCCTGATCATATGGAAATATATCTAATACCAAATTATAATAACGCATGGATGTTTCGAAATCATTATTCTGAGAAAACATTATTGCCTTATCAAATAAACCCATACCACATACCCAGATCAGGTTTTTTGAATCTTCTTCATACATTTTCTTGTCGTCAGTCTTTAAACAATTGATAAAACTAATAGCAGCTTTTTCAACAGCTCTGTCGTCAAGATTTTGCCATGCTTTATCAGTATGAATTGCCAAATACGTTTTGCCTCTGTAATACCACATTTTTGAGTTGTTTGCAGTCTGCTCATTCTCTGCAGCTAAATCAATCCATTTTTTTGCATCTGCCACCTCATTATACTTTAAAGAGTTTGCTGCGCTTTGAACATTATTACTTTGACCAAAAGTTGTCAATGGTAATAAAAACAATAATGTTATTAAGATTTTTTTCATTTTGTTGATTTATTCTTTGTGTTGTAATGTTTTATTTTAAAGTTTTAATCCAAGGATACTTCTTTCACCTTACCATAGCCAAGCTTTTCAAGTTTGTCTTTTATCATGTATTTATTTCCAACTACCAGAATGATCATCTTATCAGGATTAATATGGTTCTGGCAAATTGTATTAATATCAGATTTTGAAACTTCCTTTAGCACAGTAGATTGCTGCTGAGTAAAATCCTTTGAAAGATCGTAGCGCAATATCTGCGATAAGAAATTTGCTTTCTGCTGTGGGGTTTCATACTTTAATGCATCATTGTTCAGGATTGCATTCTTCGTGAATGCCAATTCTTTATCGGTGATACCATTTTTCTTATAGTTGCTTAGTTCATTCATTATTTCAGTTATACACGAATCCGTAGCCGTTAATTTAACGCTTGCATAAACGAAAAATGCACCAGGATATTCAGTTCCCTGAAACTGTGAGCGGATTCCATAGGTGAAACCTTTCGATTCACGTAAATTTAAATTTAACCTGCTGTTGAAAGCTCCTCCTAATGGAAAATTAGCAACTTTCGCTTTGAAATAATCACCTGTAGCATCATATGGTAGCCCGCCATGTCCAATACTTAGCACAGACTGAGCAGCATCATCTTTATTGGCCAGGTATATTTGTGTTTGAGCTATCTCTGGAAAGCCTGTAAATGCCGGCATAAGGATCTCTTTACCGCTCCATTTATTTAGAAAATCCAATTTCGGCAAAACAGCCGATTCACTATAATCAGACACGATCACAAGGTTCGCTGACTTAGGAGAATAATATTCTTTATAATAATTCTTTACATCATCAAGACTTAACTTTTTCATTGTCTTCTCTGATTCATAAGCACCCATTATTGTATTTCCATACAATAAATTGTCGAACAGTTTATCAGCCGTTGCTTCTGCAACTTTCTTCTCATGGATCAAACCTTCAAGTGCTGCTTTTTTCGTTCGCTTAAAATCATCTTCTTTAAATCCTGGATGTAATAATTTCTCTTCTAGTATTTCAAGTGTGGCATCAAGGTTTTTACTCAAGCTGCTGACGTAGATAGTGGTATTATCTGCTCGGGAAATGAACTGAATTTCACTACCTAACATGTCAAGTTTAGCACTTATCTCTTCAGTTGTAGATTTCTCGGTACCTTCATTCATCATTGCTGCAGTTAAGCCTGCCAATCCTGTTTTTTTATCATCAACCTTGAAAACATAGTCACCCCCTCGAATTGTGAGCAACAAAACTACTTTGGGAGCTTCGTTCGCTTGTGTTCCGATGATCTTTAAGCCATTTGACAAAGTTTTGGTAAAGTAAGACGGTACAACAGGAGTTTTTGGTGATGTAGGTGTTGGTTGTTTGCTTCGATCAAAATTATCCGTTGGACGCTTATAAGTTAAGGCCGCCATTTCCGGATTTTCTTTGATCACTACATTTGCATACGGATTCACACTCTTGACAGAATCAGATGATTCAGCTGTCGGGTCTTTTGGAAATACATTGACTATTGCGGCCGACTTGCCTTTGATATATTTATTAAAAACTCTTTGAATATCTTCCTTCGTTACCTTGTTGTAACGTTCCAGTTCATTTGAAAAATTATATGGCCTGTTTAAAAAAGTCTGCCAGCTTGCAAACATAAATGCTTTGCTGTTCACATCTTCCATTTGATCCACAATTGCAGATTCATTAATCGTTTTTACCCTCTGTAAGGCTTCATCTGTAATTCCGGTCTGATCGAACTCATCGATAGTTGCTCTTATTTGCTTTTCGGTTTCATTAAACTCCTTGGTGATTTCTGAAAATCCAAAAGTCGGATAAGTTACTACTACGATTTGCATCTCTCCTGAAATTTCAGATGCTTCATTATTTACAAAAGTTTGGATTGCTTTTTCATTTTTTACAAAATTCTTGTAAAAGATCGAATTGTTTCCGCTACCTATCATTTGTGAAAGAAGATCCAATGCGGGTTCGTCCCGATGGTACATAGGAACTGTCGGGAATGTCATGATAGTCATAGGGAAATATGTATTGTCTACATAGTTTGCATATTTGTCAGTTGCAAGGATGGGAACTGATGCACGCATCCTTGGAACATCAGGACATGGTTGTATGCTGCCAAAATATTTCTCTACCAGTTTTATCGTTTCTTCAGGATTTACATCTCCTGCGATACTTAGCACGGCATTATTAGGTCCATACCATCTTAAGAAAAAGCTTTTCAGATCATCAACAGTAACTCTGTTCAGATCATCAACGTAACCGATCACCGGCCAGCTATAAGGGTGTCCGCTCGGATATAATGCCTGGTTTATCACTTCAACAAATGCCATTGCATAAGGTTGGTTCTCGACGTTCTGAGCTTTTTCATTTTTTACTGTGGCACGTTGTATTTCGAACTTTTCTTTCGTAACCGAATCAAGCAAAAAGCCCATTCTATCTGCTTCCAACCATAGAGCTGTCTCCAGATAATTACTCGGCACTGTCTCATAATAATTTGTGCGATCGCGTTCGGTATTTCCGTTCATCGCCCCTCCGGCTTCTGATACAAGTCTGAAATGTTCTTTGTTGCCAACATTTGTTGAACCTTCAAACATCATATGTTCAAAGAAATGGGCAAATCCGGATTTTCCGATTTCCTCACGGGAAGAACCAACATGATAAGTAATAACTACACTGACGATTGGATCAGAGTGATCTTCATGAATGACAACCGTTAAGCCGTTAGATAATTTCCACTTTTCATAATTAAGGATTAGTGAATCAGGATTGCCTTTCACCTTTTCAATTAGTTGAGGTTGTGCTGAAACATGGTTCAGGCAAGTGAGAGAGGTGATAAGAAAAACAACAAAAAGTATGGCTCTTTTCATAACGAATAATTAGACAGGGTTTTGGGTTGTAAATTTATAGTTTTCAGAGTTCTAAGTGTGAATCTCTACTGTTCTTAGGGCTAAATTAGTGCTTTATTCTTAATAGGTTAAACAATTTATAGAAATGTTTTTATAGAATGCAAAAAACAAAAAAGCCCGGCTTTTACCGGGCAATTTAACGAAGTTTTAACATGTCATTTTTCCAGAAGATTCTTGATCTTTTCATATTTAGCCATTTCACCGATCCTGACATAAACTTCTTTCAATGAAATAACTGTTCCTTCATACAGATTATTATCCTCCGCACTTCCTCGTGGATTATTCTCCAATGCCATTTCTAAATGGGGTTTGGCTTCTCTGAACTTATCCTCATATTTCTTTTTTTCCCTTTCATATTCAGCGTTATCCTTTATGCTGTTTGTGGCATTTGCCATTTCGGCACCTTGATTAAAGTACAAGGCTCCCAGATTGTAATTTAGTTCATAATTAGTCGGACTGATTTGAAGGCCTTTCTTATATGCTGCTTCGGCTTTCACCATCAACTCCTTTGAATTTGTCGGTTTTTCAATTTCATTTCCGGCAGCATCACGTGGATTAGCCATGTTGTCATAGGTACTTCCAAGAGCCAGATACAAGTTAGGGTTGTTGGGATCCTTCTCTATTGCAGCATCCAAAGCTTTAGAAGCTTCTTCCGTTCGATCTGTACTTAACAAAATATTTATTTCAGAGAGCATCAGACTGAGACTATCCGGGAATAGCTTTCTGCCTTCTTTTACAACTTCTAATGCTTTATCGTTTTTTTTATCACTCCGCAGCAGATTGGTGTACGAAAGAAATACTTCGTCGTCAAAATACTTCATATCAACAAGCTTCTGATAATAGAAATAGGCCTTTTCCTTTTGTCCGGCTTGTTCGGCAGAATAAGCTGCATTTAAAATGGATGAAGTATCTTCAGGAGTCATTTTCTGAACCATCTCAAATGCATCCAAAGCTTCGACGAATTTTTTCTCCTGAAATTTCGTAATTCCTTCGTTGAACATATGATAAGTAAGATATGGGATGCGGATGTTTTTTATTTCATCAACCCATTCATTCTTTGGATCGAGTTCGATGGCTTTCAGGAAGGATTCATATGATGTTGTCAAACATTTATTGCAAAGGTTTTTATATTCTTCACTCTCATAAAGTAACATATGAATCATTCCTCTATGATACCATGTCTTAGCCCAGGTGCTTGTTTGTTCGTTAGTAACTGCAGCCTCTATCGCTTCAAGTGCTTCACCATATTTTTTGTAGGGTTCCTTGTAATAGACAGCAGCTGAGTTTACCTTGCTCTTCTGAGCGAATGTATTCATGCATATGAACAGCAGGAAGAAAATTGAAGCAAATACTTTTTTCATCGAAGTATTATAATTTAGATTATCATGATACTGTATCTGGTGTGGAATCTGTATCGGGTGATGAATTTTCTTCGGAATCTGGATTAATTTCATTCTCCGATTGCTCACCGGAGGCACCGCTTTCCTCTACTTCGACTTTAGCTACTGAAGCGATTTCATCTTCGTCATCGAGTCTGATCAACCTTACCCCTTGCGTTGCACGTCCCATAATCCTTAATTCTTCCACATTCATCCTGATGGTTATTCCGGATTTGTTGATGATCATAAGGTCATCATTGTCCTGAACTATTTTAATAGCTATCAGATTACCGGTCTTTTCGGTTACGTTGATAGTTTTAACACCTTTTGCTCCTCTATTCGTCTTACGGTATTCGTCAACTCCTGATCTTTTCCCATATCCTTTTTCAGAAACTACAAGTACTGACTCTGTAACAGGATCTGTAACACAGATCATACCAATCACTGCATCGTCTTCACCGTCTAATGTGACTCCTTTTACTCCAATTGAATTCCGTCCTACTGCTCTGACATTTTCCTCATCAAAACGTGCAAGCTTACCCTTTTTAGTTGCAATCATGATCTCTTGCTTTCCATTTGTCAGCCTGGCCTCCAACAAGGTGTCTCCTTCTTCAATGTTTATCGCATTGATACCATTAAGGCGAGGACGAGAATACGCTTCTAAAGAAGTTTTCTTGATGGTTCCATTTCGTGTAGCCATCGTAATGTAATTAGTGTTAATGTATTCTGAATCTTCGAGACCCTTCACATTGATACACGCTTTTACTTTATCATCCGGAGGAATATTAATTAAATTTTGAATAGCCCTGCCCTTTGATGTTTTATTCCCTTCAGGAATTTCGTAGACTTTTAGCCAGAAGCATTTACCCTTTTCTGTAAAGAAGAGCATATAATTATGATTCGTGGCAACATATATATGTTCAACAAAATCAGCGTCTCTGGTTGAGCTACCTTTAGCCCCTCTTCCACCTCTGCCCTGAGTTCGGTATTCTGTCAGAGGCGTACGTTTAATATATCCCATGTGTGAGATAGTTATGACTGTTTCGTCATCAGCTATTATGTCTTCCATGGAGATGTCATCACCTGAAAAAACTATTTCTGTTCTTCTCTCATCACCATATTTTTCGCGGATTTCTTTCATCTCATCTTCAATGATCTGCATTCGAAGATCTTCATTTGAAAGAACATCACGATAATAATCAATAAGCTTCATCAATTCGGCGTACTCATCGCGTATTTTATCTCGTTCAAGACCTGTGAGTCTTTGCAAGCGCATTTCTAAGATCGCTTTCGACTGAATTTCAGAGAGACCAAATGTGGCCATTAATCCGTCTTGAGCGATCTGTGGAGTTTGTGATGCCCGAATTAGTGCTATGACTTCGTCCAGATGATCTAAAGCGATCAACAAACCTTCTAAAATATGTGCACGCTTTTCTGCTTCCCTCAACTCATATTCAGTCCGGCGAATGACCACCTCGTGTCGGTGGTTTACGTAGTTTACAATGAGATCCTTCAGGTTGAGCGTCATTGGACGACCATGAACAAGAGCTACATTGTTTACACTAAATGACGACTGTAAAGAAGTATACTTATATAAATTATTCAGAACGACATTTGACAATGCATCTCTTCTCAATTCATATACGATCCTTATTCCGTCACGATCACTTTCATCCCTGATATCACTAATTCCTTCTATTTTCTTTTCGTTGATCAGATCAGCGGTACGCTTAATCATTTCAGCTTTATTTACCTGGAAAGGTATTTCGGTGACGATTATTCTTTCTTTGCCACTATCGGTGACTTCAATACTTGCACGTGACCTAAGAACAATTTTTCCTCGCCCTGTCTGGAATGCCTCTTTCACACCGGCATATCCGTAAATAATTCCTCCGGTAGGAAAATCCGGCGCCTTGACGAATTGCATCAGTTCTTCAATCGATATATCCTTATTGGCGATATATGCCAGGATTCCATCTATACATTCAGTTAGATTGTGAGGGGGCATGTTTGTAGCCATTCCAACGGCGATTCCGGATGCTCCGTTAAGAAGCAGATTTGGAATCTTTGATGGTAGGACAGTCGGCTCCTTCAAAGTATCGTCAAAGTTGAGTGTAAAATCCACTGTTTCCTTGTCGATGTCGGAAAGCATTTCTTCCGCGATTTTTCTTAGGCGGGCTTCCGTATAACGCATAGCGGCAGGACTATCACCGTCAATGCTGCCGAAGTTTCCCTGGCCGTCAACCAATGGATAACGCAAGCTCCACTCTTGTGCCATCCTGACCATAGCATCATACACAGAAGTATCACCATGAGGATGGTACTTACCTAAAACTTCTCCGACAATTCTTGCCGACTTTTTGTGAGGTCTGTTACTTAATACTCCGAGATCAAGCATCCCATACAAAACTCTCCTGTGAACCGGCTTTAATCCGTCACGTACATCAGGTAATGCTCTGGAAACAATGACCGACATAGAGTAGTCGATGTATGCCGTTTTCATTTCCTCTTCAATGTTGATCAATATGATCTTTTCTCCGCTTGACATAAGTTATATTTTCAGATTTAAGGGTACTTTTTTTAGTTAAAAATGCATGCCGTTTCTCTTTTTCTGAAGCTCCGGTTTCAGCCGCAACTCAGCTTAACCTGCTTTCGGCAAGATTGCCCGAAAACAGTAAGATTTTGCCTGTTTTTCATGCTTTTATAAAAGCCGAAGATACTGAAATTCGGCTTAAATAACGAGAATAAAACAAACACAAACTTGTTGAAAAGATCAACTGCCCACCTGGCAGCTTGTAAGTTATAGCACGTTTCTTGCAGTAGATACCGCTGAAAGACCCAATTTTGTTCATAACTTGTGCTTAATTCTGCGAACTAATAGTGCGTCTCATTCGTTAAAAAAAATAAAATAATCTCATAGTATGGAAGCAAAATTTTCCCCTCGTGTCAAAGATGTAATTTCCTTCAGTAAGGAAGAAGCGATGCGTCTTCAGCATGATTATATTGGAGCTGAACACCTTTTGCTGGGCCTCATTAGAGAGGGCGAAGGTATTGCCATTAAAATTCTCAAATCTTTGGGAATTAATCTTTCTGAACTTCGGAAGTCTATTGAAGGCACTATCAAAGGTAGTGCAGTTGCCAGTAGTAATATGGGCAATATTCCTCTGACTAAACAGGCAGAGAAAGCTTTAAAGATCACATATCTCGAAGCAAAGGTATTTAAGAGCGACGTAATTGGTACCGAGCATCTCCTATTATCAATTTTAAAAGATGAAGACAATATCGCCACGCAGATATTGAATCAGTATGGTATTTCTTATGAAATTGTAAAAGAAGAACTTGAAGTTCTAAAAGCTAATTTCAGATCAGAAGCCCCTCACAACCCTTCTGAAGATGATCCATATGCAAAAGATGATGAGGGTGGTGGCGGAGGAAGTGTCAGCGGAAAAAAATCTTCTGATGCCAAATCGAAAACTCCGGTGCTTGACAATTTTGGCAGAGATTTGACAAAGGCTGCAGAGGAAGGTCGCCTTGATCCTATCGTTGGTCGGGAGAAAGAAATTGAGCGTGTGTCACAGATCCTTTCTCGTAGAAAGAAAAACAACCCTATTTTAATTGGAGAACCGGGTGTAGGAAAATCAGCCATTGCTGAAGGTCTTGCATTAAGAATTGTACAAAGAAAGGTTTCAAGGGTTTTGTTTAACAAACGCATTGTCACCCTTGATCTTGCCTCTCTCGTTGCAGGAACCAAATACCGTGGTCAGTTTGAGGAAAGAATGAAAGCAGTAATGAATGAGTTGGAAAAATCTCCTGACGTGATCCTGTTCATTGATGAAATTCATACCATCATCGGTGCCGGAGGTGCTTCAGGTTCACTTGATGCTTCCAATATGTTCAAGCCTGCCCTGGCCAGAGGAGAAATTCAGTGTATTGGTGCCACCACTTTAGATGAGTATCGTCAGTATATAGAAAAAGATGGCGCTCTTGATCGTCGATTCCAGCGAGTCCTGATTGAGCCTGCATCTATGGAAGAGACTCAGGAAATTCTAAATAACATTAAGGAGAGATATGAAGAGCATCACAATGTGAATTATACTCCTGATGCCATTAAAGCATGTGTGACCCTTACCTCCCGTTATATTACCGACAGATTTTTACCTGACAAAGCTATTGACGCATTAGATGAAGCCGGTTCAAGGGTTCACATCACAAATATTCATGTTCCTAAGACGATCCTTGATCTTGAAAGTAAAGTTCAGGATATTAAGAACGAGAAAAATAAGGTTGTAAGAAGTCAGAAGTACGAAGAAGCTGCTAAGCTTCGTGATACAGAGAAACAGTTGCTTGAACAACTTGAGGTTGCAAAAAAGCAGTGGGAAGAAGAAACTAAAAACAACCGGTATACCGTCACTGATCAGGATGTTGCAGAAGTTGTCGCCATGATGACCGGAATTCCGGTGACTCGTGTAGCACAATCTGAAGGAAACAGACTTGTCAGGATGTCGGACGAAATGATGGGTAAAGTAATTGGTCAGGATGACGCAATTAAAAAGGTTGTTCGTGCCATCCAGCGTAATCGTGCAGGACTAAAAGACCCTAACAAACCAATTGGAACTTTTGTGTTCCTGGGTCCTACCGGTGTCGGTAAAACTGAGCTTGCAAAAGTCATTGCCCGTTACCTTTTCGATTCCGATGATGCGTTGATCCGTATTGATATGAGTGAGTATATGGAGAAGTTCGCTGTATCCCGCCTTATCGGTGCACCTCCGGGATATGTAGGTTATGAAGAAGGCGGACAGTTAACCGAAAAAGTTCGACGTAAGCCTTATTCTGTTGTCTTACTTGATGAGATCGAAAAAGCACATCCGGATATTTTTAATCTATTATTGCAGGTTCTTGATGAGGGAACTCTCACAGACAGTCTTGGTCGTAAGGTAGATTTTAAAAATACGATCATGATCATGACCTCAAACATTGGTTCACGTCAGCTTAAAGATTTCGGACAAGGTGTAGGATTTCAGACTTCCTCTAAGAGCAGTCAGGCTGATGAGCATTCCCGTGGTGTTATCGAGAACGCCCTTAAGAAAGCCTTCGCCCCTGAATTCCTTAATCGTATCGACGATGTGGTGATGTTCAATTCTCTTGAAAAAGAACACATTCATAAGATCATCGATATTGAATTGGTTAAATTGTATGGACGTATAACCGAACTGGGTTACAAAATTGATCTTACTCCTGAAGCTAAAGACTTCATTGCTGATCATGGATATGACCACAACTACGGAGCACGACCATTGAAGAGAGCCATTCAAAAATATCTTGAGGATCCTCTTGCGGAAGAGATTATTAAGGCAGAACTTTCAGAGGGAGATACCATCAAAGTTAATCTTGATAAAGAAAAATCGGAGCTCAAGATCTCCGTAATTAAAGCAAGTGGAAATCCACCTGCTACTCCTCCTACTAAATCAGGTTCCGGTCGCAAAAAGAAAAGTGATCAGGATCAGGAATAAGAGATCAATTATAAAAAAAGGGTTATTGAAATTTCAATAACCCTTTTTTTATGGTATACTTTTTTAGTTAGAAAATTTATCCATAACATCCTGACTGATTCCGGTATTTGAATAGCCACCGTCATGAAATAAATTTTGCATAGTGACCATCTTGGTCAGATCAGAAAATAAAGAGACGCAATAATCAGCGCATGCATCAGAACTGGCATTACCTAAAGGTGCGATCCTGTCCGCAAAATTGTAAAACTCTTCAAATCCTTTTATGCCACTCCCTGCTGTTGTTTTTGTAGGCGATTGGGAAATGGTGTTTACCCGTACATTTCTAAATTTTCCATAGTGATAGCCAAAACTTCGGGTAATCGATTCCAGCATGGCTTTGATGTCTGCCATGTCTGTATAGAATGGAAAGGTTCTTTGAGCAGCCATATAGGTAAGTGCAACAACACTTCCCCATTCATTGATCGCATCTTTTTTCATCGCTACACTTAGCATTTTGTGTAATGACAAGGCTGAGACGTCTATGCCTTTCATGAAATAGTCATAGTTGCTTTCAGGATAAGAAATATTTTTCCTGATGTTCACTGACATTCCTATTGAATGCAGTACAAAGTCCATTTTCCCTCCCATTATTTCCATGGATTTAGTGTATAGATTATCCAGGTCTTCCATAGAGGTAGCATCGGCCGGTACTATTTCAGAATTTGTTTCTTCGGCGAGTTTTTTAATTTCACCCATTCTCATGGCTATAGGAGCATTCGTCAGGACAATTCGGGCACCTTCCTGATGGCATCGTTGTGCTACTTTCCAGGCAATTGAATTTGCATCCAGTGCACCTGAAATGATTCCGCATTTACCTTTTAAAAGATTATTTGACATAATTTTAGGTTTATGAAGGGCAAATTAACAATTATTTTAAAACTAAAATGATTTTCCGAGGGACTTAAAGCAGGTTATTTTTCATTTAAATGAGAATCAGGCTTTCATAAGCTCCTTTGCATTTTGCATAGCTATGGACGTTGGTTTATCCCCGCTGAGCATTCTGGCAATTTCGATGACTCTGTCTTCCTTACTTAGTGCCCTCACTTTTGTATATGTCTTTTTACCCGACACTTCCTTGTAAACGAAAAAATGTGTGTTACCTCTACCGGCAATTTGTGGTAGGTGTGTGATAACAATCAACTGGTGACTGAAAGACATTTCATGCATCAGCTTACCTATCTTAAAAGCTGTTTCACCTGATACACCTGTATCAATTTCATCAAAGATCAATGATGGTAATTCTATCAGTTTTGCTACAGCCGATTTCAGGCATAGCATAAGCCTGCTGAGTTCTCCGCCGCTAGCCACTTTGCTGATGTCAGAATAGGCAACCCCTTTGTTTGCTGAAAATAAATAACGAATAGCATCAATTCCATTAGGTCCGATTTCGCCTTCGGGAAGACAATCATTTTCAATTTTTAAAACAGCGTTAGCCATTCCAACTTCTTTCAGCAGCTTCTTAATATTAAGTTCCAGATCAGGAATAGTTTTAGTTCTTCGAGAAGACAATTGACTTGCAGTTGTGTATAACTGAGATTTTAAAATCAGACATTCCCGTTTTTGAAGTTCAATTTGAGCTTCCAAAGTCTGAATTCCTGAAAGTTTGTTGTCAAATTCTTCACGAAGTTCGATCAGTTCAGCTATGGAATTTTTACGATGCTTTTGTTGAAGCTTATAAATGATATTTAAGCGATCAGTAACAATTTCCAGTCTTGAAGGATCAACTGCAATTTCAGAACTTAAATCTTCCAATTCTGTGATTATATCTTTAAGCTCAATTTCAGAACTTTTCAGACGCTCAGAAAGTGCTTCAAGTTTCGCATTGTAATTGCCTAATTGATGCATTTGGAATCCGGCACGATGAAGTAATTCGATCACATTATTCTCTCCCGTGGATAAGAGCTGCTCAAGCGAGTTAATTCCGTTTCTTATTTCGTCTGCATTTGAAAGAGTTTTAAGCTCATCTTCCAGTAGTTCTTGTTCTCCTTCCTGCAAAGCAGCTTCACTGAGTTCAGTAAACTGAAATTGAAAGTAATCCTGATCAGCTTTTACTTTATTTTCATCTTCAATAAGCTTTTCAAGTGCATTGAGTTTTTGAACATAGTTTTGATAAGACTTTTTGTATTTCTCTACACCATCAGAAATACCTGCAAATGCATCAAGGCTAGAAAGTTGAAAATCAGACCTGTTTAGCAATAAAGTTTCGTGCTGTGAATGTATGTCAATTAACATACCTCCCAACTCTCGCATCTGCTGAAGGTTGACAGGAGTGTCGTTGATGAAGGCTCTTGATTTCCCTTCGGCGCTTAGTTCTCTACGGAGCAAGATTGTTTTTTCAAGATCAAGATCAAGCTCTTTAAAAAAACCAATAATGCCTGCTTGCTTTTTAGAAAATTTGAATTCTCCTTCAACGATACTTTTTCGTGTAGGGTCAAGCAGTGATGTTGAATCTGCTCTTTGACCAAGAATCAATGACAATGCACCGAGGAGAATAGACTTTCCGGCACCTGTTTCCCCTGTGATAATATTCAAGCCTTCTTTAAACTCAAGCTCGAGTTGGTCAATCAAGGCATAGTTTTGAATGGAGAGTCGTAATAACATTCCGTAAAAGTAATCAAAGGGATTATCCTAAATAACAGCAGAAAATAAAATTTATCGCCCTCCTCCCATCATTGATTTCAATGCTTCAGGTGTTGTCATTGTATATCCATCAGGAACGGTAAACATAGAATCTTTTACATCTTCTTTGCTTATGCTCTTGGTAGACATTTTCATATGGGTGCCATTTTGGATAAGTTCATATTCCAGCATGCAGCCTTCGATCCCTTCCAATCCGTTAGCTCCGGCGTTGTTAATACCTATTTCGTTTGAGTACCATACATCAAATGAAATATTTTCTCCTTTGTGGGTTTGAGTAACTTTAGCTTTCTTACAATTATAGCCTGCTATTACTTTAGAACCATCAAGCTTTTCTACGGTATATTCTCCGGACTTACTCATCTCTTTCTTATTATCTTCATAGGTGCTTTCCATAGCAAATTTATTTCCCATGAAATCCATCAGGACGGTTGATTTTTTAGATGCATCATCTGAAATGATACTGGTGCTTCCCATTGCCATTGAAATATTTACCCTGGACTTTTTATTTTTAAAATACATGATTGTCTCAGTGGGCATCATTGCCTTAGTTTGAGCGTCGAGTCTGTCATCCATATAACTTATTTCAAAGACAATTTTTCCGGAAGTCAGTCCGTACTGATTTTGGGCATGCAGGTAGTTTACTGAGCAAAGAAATAAGAACAATAGTGAGAAAGTGGCTTTTTTCATGTTATGGGATTGATTGGCTAGATTAAAATTTGTGGAGAGAAAATTAAGAAAATTAACTCTAAAGATCAGCCTCTTCTACTGATTTTTGACATTCTCAAGCGATTTGGTTGTCTAATGCAGTGCATCTCAGTTATATGAAGTGTAAATTCCGGTATCATTTTCAATAAAATATATAAGTCTATCTTAAGTTATACTATAATGAATTCCTCTTGAAAACCTTGTTAATATCTTTAAATTATGTAGGAAATTCAGGAGCGTAGAGGTTCTAATTTTAAAAATTATATTAAATATATCCAGTACATGGCAAACCGACTCAAGGCTGAGGCGAATGAAGAGGCACCTGTGCGCAAGACCAGGTCAAAAAAAATAAAGTCCGGGAGTTCATTTGCTAGCAAAATAGAATCGATAAGGAATTTTGTTCGGGACGAAAAGACAGTTAAGATCTTTGGGATCTTTCTGATCATGAGTGCCTTTTTTATGACAGTTGCTTTTGCATCAAACCTTTTCACATGGAAGGAAGATCAGGCAATTGCTGGTGTTGACTCTCTGTGGAAATTATTTTCACGTACTGATATTTCTGTTGAAAACTGGCTGGGAAAGATTGGTGCAGTAACTGCATTGCAGTTTCAAAACAAGTGGTTTGGGATATGTGCATTCTTTATCCCCTTTCTTTTGACACTATTCGGAGTGAAAATTTTATGGGATGTCACATTATTGCCCATTGCAAGAACAATAAAGTACTCATTGTTTACTACGGTTTGGGTTTCAACATTTCTTGGTTACATTTTCCATAAATCTCCAGACTTGTTAATGCTAGCCGGAGGCTATGGTTTTCAGATGAGCCAGGTCTTGACAGGAATGCTTGGTTTTATTGGGGCCGGGTCCATGTTAGTATTTTCATTTATAGGTTTTCTTGTAGCAGCATTTAATATTCCTTTAAGTAGAACAAAACAGGAACTTGTAACTGAAGATGAGGATTCTGAAGTGGAGAACGATGAAGAATCTTCAGGAGTGATGGCAACACATAACCCAAATGATGATGACATAGCAAGAACCGTTGAGTTGGATCTTGAAGATGACGAGGAGGAAGAAGAAGAAGAAGATGATGATGATGATGAATCCATTGATATTTCAATGGAAGACGAAGATGATGAAGAGGAGGACGAAGAAGACGAGGATGAGGATGAGGATGAAGAAGATGATGAGTATGAGGAGGATGAAGAAGAAGAAGATGAAGAAATTCCCCAGCTTGTTCTGTCAGAAGATGGAGTCGCTTTTGAAGTTGAAGCAGCTGCCGAGGAAGTTCTATTATCAGACGGAGGAGGATTACCGCATGCACAAGGTGAATATGATCCGAAGTTAGATCTTTCTTCCTACAACTACCCTACTCTGGATCTTCTTGAGAATTATGGTGACAAAAAAATAGAGGTCAACAAGGAAGAGCTTGAAGCAAATAAAAACAGAATTGTTGAAACTTTAAGTCAT
Organism: Bacteroidia bacterium; assembly: GCA_035341855.1. Classification (GTDB taxonomy): domain Bacteria; phylum Bacteroidota; class Bacteroidia; order AKYH767-A; family 2013-40CM-41-45; genus QQVM01. The sequence goes on along the minus strand of DAOQWA010000002.1, from coordinate 106,991 downwards.
TATAACATTTCAATAGAAAAGATTAAAGCGACGATAGGGCCAACAGTAACTTTGTTTGAGATTGTACCGCAAGCCGGAGTAAGAATATCAAAGATTAAAAATCTTGAAGATGATATTGCATTAAGCCTGTCTGCTTTAGGCATCAGGATCATCGCTCCTATTCCAGGTAAGGGAACTATAGGGATTGAGGTTCCAAATCAGAAAGCAGAAATTGTGCCGATGAAATCAGTACTTGGTTCTGAGAAATTTGTGAATTCAGAATATGAGCTCCCGATCGGACTGGGTAAAACGATTTCGAATGAAGTGTTTGTTGCGGATCTTGCCAAGATGCCACATCTATTAATGGCCGGCTCCACAGGTCAAGGTAAGTCGGTTGGTCTCAATGCAATTCTGGTATCACTTCTATACAAAAAGCATCCCTCACAGGTAAAGTTTGTTCTGGTTGATCCAAAGAAAGTCGAGCTTACGCTCTTCAGGACTATTGAGAGACATTTTCTTGCAAAGCTTCCGGGTGAAGAGGAAGCCATCATTACAGATACGAAGAAGGTGATCAATACTTTGAATTCATTGTGTATAGAAATGGATCAGCGTTATGAGCTTCTCAAAGATGCTCAAGTGCGAAATATTAAGGAATATAATTCCAAATTCATCTCACGTAAATTACCTCCGACAGAGACTCATGACCATAAGTTTTTACCATATATAGTATTGGTAGTCGACGAGTTTGCAGATTTGATCATGACCGCCGGAAAAGAAATCGAAACGCCAATTGCCAGGTTGGCACAGCTGGCACGGGCAATCGGTATCCACCTGATTATAGCCACACAAAGGCCATCGGTAAATATCATTACCGGAACTATCAAGGCAAACTTTCCGGCAAGAATAGCATTTAGAGTTACCTCCAAAATTGATTCAAGAACAATCCTGGATACCGGTGGTGCTGATCAGTTGATTGGTCGTGGTGATATGCTCTTGTCAACCGGTGCAGATCTCATCCGATTGCAGTGTGCATTTGTAGACACACCAGAGGTTGAAAAGATCACGGATTTTATTGGAAGCCAAAGAGGTTATTCAGACGCGCATTTGTTGCCGGAGTTCATTGAGGAATCAGGTGAAGGCAGCAGAGATATGAATCCGGATGATCGGGATCCTTTATTTGGTGAGGCTGCTACAATTATTGTTCAACATCAGCAAGGATCTGCCTCCTTGTTACAAAGGCGTCTGAAATTGGGATATAATCGTGCCGGAAGGATTATTGATCAATTAGAAGCTGCAAAGATCGTTGGACCCTTTGAAGGAAGTAAAGCCCGTGAGGTGTTGGTGAAGGATCCGATGACACTCAGCCAGATCATCAATGGTGAGGATTCAAAGGCAAGCTAGGCCGTTAGCTATAGTTTTGATATTCAGGCTCAAAAGGTCAGTGAATTGGGAGATATTCAATTTTTATCTGACAAGTAGGCTGATTGGAACGTTTTTTGTATCTTGAATGGCTACCTAAAATTCAATCAATTTATGACTAATTCAACACGAATAGGAAGAACATTCAACATTCTCTTATTTTTATTGCTTTCCGTGAGTCTCTCCGCTCAAACAGTTCAGAATGATAAAAAAGCGAAGCAAATATTGGACGGAGTTTCTGCCAGATATAAATCTTATAATTCTCTTAAGGCAACCTTCAGCATTAATACAGAAAACAAAAAGGACCAGAAGCAGGATGCACAAAAAGGAACTCTCTTTTTGAAGGGCGATGCTTATAAACTTGAGATCGCAGGACAGGATGTTATAAGTGATGGCAAAACCCGTTGGACGTTCCTGAAAGATGCGAATGAAGTTCAGATCGATAATCTCCGAAAAGATGATAATAGCATTACTCCTACTAACATTTTTACCATGTATGAAAAGGGTTGGAATGCAAAGTTCAATGGTGAGATCAAAAAGGGTTCAATAACTTACGAACTGATAGAATTGATTCCGGTCGATCCAAAAAGTAAGAATGTATTTAAGGTGAAACTCACAATCAATAAAGCTGAGAAGTATATATCTTCTGCCCAGTTATTTGATAAAAACGGAAGCATTCAATTGATCACCGTCGAAAAGTTCTCTCCGAATGCCATCACTGATGAGTCAGTGTTTTCATTCAGCAGCCAAAATTATCCGGGGGCAGAAGTGATCGATCTGCGGTAGGAATAAAAGATTTCTTGTAAAATCAATAAATTCGAGGGAATCGATGCATTGTAGAGTTCCTGCTTGTTCTTAAATATTTTTTGTATATTTAAAGGAATAAATAAGTCATGAAAACACTTTCTCTATTTTATATCATCACTTCCATTTTCTGTGTGTCAATCTGTGCTCAGACAGTTCCAAATGAAGATGTGAAAAAGCAGGATTTTCAGATTTATTTTAAGCAGCCAATCAAGGAGATAAAGCATATTATGTACGACAAGAATTTTCTTCCTATTCAGGGGGAGATCTCTAAAGACAAAAAATCAGTTGTACTCAAGAATTGGGAGAAAGGAACAAAGGTACGTGTAAAGGTTGCCTATGAAGATGGAACAGAGGACGAGATTGTAAAAAGCCCTTGCTTTATTGACCCTGTAGTACTTTAGTTCCCTATCAAAGTTCTCTCATCCTCCACTATCAGATTTAGTTCTTTCTGAATTGCCTTTTTCCATTCTGCGAACAATTTTTGCTCATGTGCACAGATAATATCGGCATGAATTTGCCACTCAGCTGAAAAAGATTCCAATTGTTTAACCATCTCTTCAAGATGTCCGGCTTCTTCGGCAATGATAGACTTTACGTTGACCGTATGTCCGGTGGCATCAAGTTGGTTCTGGTAAATAGGATAAAGTTCATCAGCTCTTACTTCTATAGCAAACGTCACCAGCAAATAACAGGCTTTTCTCAATTGATCACCTTTGAGTTTCAATACTTCATTGGCATATCTTGATGTATAAATGTCAAGATTTTGCAAGTAGTGATAGCTGCACATTCCTCCCAGCAAGTTGTCTAAGGAAAAATCAATGCAAGCTGTTCCCGGAATTTTTGAGATTTGTTTTTTAAGAAAGTATGCATGCCTTGCTTCTTCCGCAGCATGTTTTAGAACCAGCTCACTTACCAAAATCGGATGCTCAGAAGCAGAAATTTTTCTTGCACCTGTATTTTCCATCAATGACAAGGTGTTAAGCCATCTTGCATGAATTGAATCATTTGCTATTATATTTTTTATGAGCTCTTTCATGAATAAATATTTGATTTGGCAATTGGAGATGAAGCAAGTTTTAATATCGCTGAGTAAATCTCATCCAGTTCCGGACCTGTGATGCTATAGGGTGGCATTATGTAAACAACATTTCCCAGGGGGCGTAACAAGATACCTTTGTCCAGAAAGTATTCATAGATATAATTTCTTCTGCTGTTAAAGTATCCGGTAGCTTCTTCCCCGGAGAGTTCAAAGGCTAATATTGTACCTGTCACCCTGACGTTTTCAATAGTACCAGTATCCTGAAGAGTTTGTTTAAACGCCAGATGCTTTTGGTTAATGAAATTTCTATTCTGAGTGCAAACGGGATCAAGCAATAAGTCAAGGCTTGCAAGAGCGGCACGACATGCTATCGGGTTTGCGGTATATGAATGCCCATGAAAAAAGGTCTTTGATAAATCTTGAGAAAGGAAAGCCTCATAAATATTTTCGCTGCAAGTTGTCAGACCCAGTGGCATGATACCTCCAGTGATTCCCTTGGATAAGCAAATCATATCCGGTTTTTGAGAAAGCGAATCAACCGCAAATAAATCTCCTGTTCTGCCAAAGCCTGTCATCACTTCATCAGCAATCGTCAATACATTATTTATTCTGCAGACAGAGATCAATTGAGATAAAGGTTCTCCCTGATACATATTCATACCTGCAGCACCTTGAACTAAAGGCTCAAAAATAAAGCAGGCGTACTCTTCTTTTCTTTTCGTCAATAGATCCTGCATGGCCAGGAGAGAAATATGTTCCCGGTCTTCCCGGGGTATGGGAATATAATCAACTTCAAAAAGCTGATCATTGAATGGCCGATTAAAAGCTCCTCTCCCACTTACGGACATGGAACCAAAAGTATCGCCATGATAAGCATTTTCAAATGCCAGGATTCTGTTTTTCCTAAGACCTTTATTACGCCAGAACTGTATCGACATTTTGAGTGCTACTTCGACAGCAGTACTTCCATTATCAGAGTAAAAGGCTTTCGTTTGATTCTCAGGAAGCAATTTAAGTAATCTTTCAGCAAGTTCAATTGCTCCGGGATGTGTAAATCCAGCAAAGAGTACGTGATCTAATTCAGCTACTTGTTCAGAAATTGCTTTTGCAATATACGGATGAGCATGACCATGTAAATTAGTCCACCAACTCGAAATGGCGTCAATGAATGAATTCCCGTTTTCATCATATAGCTTAGAACCTGCAGCTCGCACAATAGGAATATGCTCTGCAGCGTTCAGCATCTGTGTATAAGGGTGCCAGATACTCTTTTTATCTCTTAGCTTATATGAACTCATGACTGATTTTTTTTAGTTCAGCTGAGAGGTCTTTCGCACAGTTATTGATGAATACTTTATCCGGTTTTTCAGCGAAAGGAATCCTTCCTATACAAGCTATACCACTATTTTCCAGGATGAACTTTTCACTACTTTCATTTTCTACACCGTTAAAAATCAATCCAAGAATGAATACACCTGAATTTTTCAGTGCTTCGATGGTGAGTAATGTATGATTGATGCTTCCCAAATAATTTTGAGATACAACTATCACCGGAGTATTAAGGTGAATTACCAAATCCAACATAGTTTTGTTATCATTCACAGGGGAATGTAAACCGCCGGCAGTTTCAATGATAATACTATTTTTTGTTTCAGGTAATTGAAGGTCATTTAGAGAGACTGAAACATTTTCCATGTTAGCTGCAGTATGAGGTGATAGAGCAGCTTTAAACTGAAATTTTTCTTTATGGACTTTAGTCTGAGTGTTTTGTACATTTTTAGAAATAAACAATGAATCGGAATTATCCAATTCACCGGCCTGAATTGGTTTCCAATAGTCGGCACCCAACGCTTCGCAAAGAATTGCAGAAACTAATGTTTTACCTATTCCGGTATGTATACCAATTACTCCAATGTTCATAGCCTTTTAAATTGGAATTGACTCATGTGTGGTCTGTTTCAATATTGTACCCAATTCCCTAATGTCAGATTGGTGATTGAAGGAATGGATGCAAACTCTGAGTCTTTCAGTACCTGATTTTACTGTTGGGCTCAGAATCGGGCGGATATCATATCCCTTGTTTTGAAAAACTTCCGCAAGTTTTTTAACTTCTGCATTGCCGGGAACAATTATACTTTGAATTGCCGTATTACTAGTGAGAAATCCTTTCAGATCTAACTTTGAAATTTGGTTTTTAAAATATTTAATGTTGTCGAATAATTTTTTTCTTTCCCCATCTAATGTACTTTGCAGATCATAGGCAGCTGAGATAGCAGCTATAGAATGCGGAGGTAAAGCTGTTGAATACATCAAAGGCCGGGAGACATTAACGAGAAATTCTTTTAAGACTTTACTTCCAATCACGGCAGCTCCATGAGTACCGAATGCTTTGCCGAAGGTTATTATCCTTGCAAATACAGAATGAGAAATTTCATTTGCGCATGCGAGACCATTTCCGTTTTCGCCATAGATTCCACCGGCATGTGCTTCATCAATAATGAGGTTTGCAGAATATTTTTGACAAAGCTTGTTGATTTCTTTCAGGTCGGCTTTATCGCCATCCATCGAATACAATGATTCAACGATAACATATACAATTCCGTTTGAAATTTTCAGTTTATGTTCAAGGTCTGAAAGATCATTATGTTTAAATTTGTATGGTTTAGCTGTACTCAGTCTAATACCATCGCGAATACTGGCATGGGATAATTCATCATAAATAATTGAATCTGATTTTCCTGCTATACTTGATATAAGTCCGAAGTTTGCGTCGAACCCCGAATTGAAGATCAGCGCAGCTTCGGCATGATGAAAGGCAGCAATTTTATTCTCCAGTTGAATAAAATGTTTGTTATTGCCTGTCAGGAGACGTGAGCCTGTTGAACCATTCAATGGTTCTTTGAACTGTTCAAGAATTTCGGATGTACGATGAAATAACTCTTTCGAATTTGCGAGGCCAAGATAATCGTTGGAACAAAAGTCAACTCGCCCTTCTGATGATATCAAACGGCGAAGACTCAGGTTGTTTTTTTTTCCTGAGAGGAAAGATCTCATTAGCTCCTCAGCGTTTTTCATTCTTGTCGGGCTGTATTAAAAAATTAGCTAGACCAGGTTCATATTTTTTTTCTCCTGAGCTGTGATTTTTTTTGGTTTTAGTCCGAGTATTTTGAACATTTCCATATCCTCATTGAATTCAGGGTTAGGCGTTGTGAGTAATTTATCGCCTGCGAAAATAGAACTAGCACCTGCAAGAAAACAAAGAGCCTGCTCAGACATGCTCATTTCCATTCGGCCCGCGGAGAGCCTGACTTCGGCTTTCGGCATGATGATCCTGGCAGTTGCTATCATACGAAGTATTTCCCAGAAAGGGACACGCTTTTGATTTTCCAAGGGAGTACCTTTGACAGGAACTAAGGCATTGATTGGAACTGATTCAGGTTGAGGATCCAGGTTTGAGAGTGTGAAAAGCATTCCAATTCTGTCTTCATCAGTTTCACCCATGCCAATAATTCCGCCTGAGCAAACTGTTATACCGGCATTTCTAACATTTGAAATTGTTTTGATCCGATCATTATAAGTTCTTGTAGAAATAATTTCAGTGTAATGTTCCTGTGATGTATCCAAATTATGGTTGTAGGCAAACAATCCGGCCTCTGCCAATTTGATTGCTTGTTTTTCTGTAAGCATTCCAAGCGTACAGCAGACCTGCATTCCCAATTTGTTTACTTCCTTGACCATCTCGATGACCCGGTCAAAATCTTTATTATCTCTTACTTCACGCCATGCAGCACCCATACAAAACCTTGAAGCGCCACCTTTTTTTGCAGCGATGGCGGCTTCAACAACTTTTTCAGTTTTCATCAGTGCCTCAGCTTTAACATTGGTATGATATCGGGCTGCCTGAGGACAATAACTGCAATCTTCAGGGCATCCGCCGGTTTTAATTGACAGCAATGAACTGATTTGTACCTCTGAAAACTGCTTATGTACTTTGTGAACGCCTGCTGCTTCAAATACTAACTCAAGTAAAGGGCGATGATAAATTTCGTGTATAGAATTTTTGCTCCACTTCATAAAGAAAATTAGTTGTTCCGGCTAGAAAATTTTCAGTCAAATCCCAGTCAAGGCTATTGACTAATATTTGGTGTAAGTCTATTGACTGAGGCAAAAGTAAACAATTTTGAAGGAGAATTAAATCAATTTTGAAGTCTAATGCATTGGTTTTCTGATGAATTGAAAAATAATTTAATTGTCAATCCAATGGTTCTGCATAAAGGTCGAAATCTTCTGCTTTGATGATACGTGCATTACAAAAGTCACCACGTCTTAAAAAGTACTTTTCAGCATCTATCAAAACCTCATTATCAACTTCAGGCGAATCAAATTCGGTACGTCCGATAAAATGGTTTCCCTCTTTTCTATCAATCAATACACGAAGCTCACGACCTACCAATGTTTCGTTTTTAGCAAGAGAAATTTCTTGTTGGATATCCATGATCTCCGCTGCTCTGGCTCTCTTAACTTCATCAGGTACATCATCAGTCAAATTGAATGCATGAGTATTTTCTTCATGCGAATACGTGAAGATCCCAAGCCTTTCGAACCTGGTGTTGCGCACCCATACTTTCATCTCTTCAAAATCATCTTCTGTTTCTCCGGGGTATCCGGCGATCAGGGTCGTTCGAAGGGTAATTCCGGGAACCCTTTCTCTTATATCTTGCACAAGATCTAAAGACTTTTGTTTCGTTATCCCTCTCCGCATGCTTTTTAACATTCTATCACTAATGTGTTGGAGAGGCATGTCAAGGTAATTGCAAATATTTTCTCTTTCTTTCATAACATCAAGCACGTCCATCGGAAAACCTGAAGGAAATGCATAGTGCAATCTAATCCATCCAATTTCATTGATATCAGAAAGTTTTTTAAGCAAATCGCCGAGTCGCCTTTGTTTGTAAATGTCAAGACCATAATATGTAAGGTCTTGTGCTATTAAAATGAGTTCTTTCATTCCTTTAGCTGCAAGTGCTTTAGCTTCTTTGACCAGATCTTCAATGGGTATTGAAATGTGCTTTCCGCGCATGAGAGGAATTGCACAGAATGAACAAGGTCTGTCGCAACCTTCGGAAATTTTCAGATATGCGTAGTGAGAAGGAGTTGTGAGAAATCGTTCTCCTATTAATTCGTGTTTGTAATTTGCACCAAGTGATTTTAAAAGATCAGGAAGTTGTCGGGTTCCGAAAAAACTATCCACATCCGGAATTTCTTTTTCCAGATCGGGTTTGTAGCGTTCACTGAGACAACCGGTAACGATCAGCTTGTCGATTTTACCTTCTTCTTTTGCACGGGCAAATTCAAGAATGGTATCAATACTTTCTTGTTTGGCATTGTCAATAAATCCGCAGGTGTTGATGATCACTATTGAGGCATCATCATCAGAAGATTCATGTGAAACATCAAATTTGTTGGCTTTCAGTTGCCCCATCAATACTTCAGAATCATAAATATTCTTTGAGCATCCAAGCGTGACGACATTTACTTTATTTTTCTTGAGCGATTTCGTTTTCATTCAGTGGTCGTCCCTAACAATAAGTTTCACTTTAGCTGGTTCTCTCCAAACAGAGAATTTACAAATTCTGTTCTGTCGAAAAGCTGGAGATCTTCCATTTTTTCGCCAACTCCAATATATTTTACAGGGATTTTAAATTCATCAGAAATTCCTATGACTACACCACCCTTAGCAGTACCATCCAGTTTAGTCAGTGCAAGTGCATTTACTTCAGTTGCTTTTGTGAACTGTTTAGCTTGTTCGATCGCATTTTGACCGGTAGATGCATCAAGAACCAGAAGAATTTCGTGCGGTGCATCGGGAATAACTTTTTGTATCACCCGTTTTATCTTGCTGAGTTCATTCATCAGGTTAATTTTGTTATGCAATCGTCCGGCAGTGTCAATGATTATAACATCTGCTTTTTGTGCAACACCCGATTCGACTGTCTCAAAAGCTACCGAGGCAGGGTCTGAACCCATAGCTTGTTTTATGATTTGGACATCAGCACGTTTGCTCCAGATATCCAATTGGTCAACAGCAGCGGCACGAAATGTATCTGCTGCACCGAGTAAAACTTTTTTTCCTGAATTTTTGAATTGATGGGCGAGTTTTCCTATTGTTGTTGTTTTACCGACTCCATTCACGCCAACAACCATAATCACATAAGGCTTTCCTTCAGGTTTTTTAAAGTTCCAGGACTCTACATTGATGTTATTGTTCTCGGCAAGCAGATTTGTGATTTCTTCTTTCAACAATCTATTAAGTTCATCAGTACTGACAAACTTATCTCTTGCAACCCTTTCTTCAAGTCTTTTAATGATCTTTAGGGTAGTACCAACTCCTACGTCAGAGCTGACTAAAATTTCTTCAAGGTTATCCAACAGTTCTGCGTCAACAGTAGATTTACCAACTACTGCTTTAGCAATGCGGGAAAAGAGACTTGTTTTAGTCTTCTCTAACCCTTTATCAAGACTTTCTTTTTTTTCCTTAGAGAATAAACCGAAAAGGCCCATTGTTATTGCTTGAGAATATTAAATTTAATTTGGATTTGACTAAATGAAAAAAGCTCCCTTCAAACAGAAAGAAGCTCAATATTTTTTGAAATAGAAAAGTTATTTAGCTTTTAGAAAATCCTTGATATGATCGTTGTGCACGATCTCTTCTTTAAAATTATAAGCACCCGTTTGAGGGTTCTTAACCATTTTAATGACTTTGGAAAATTCTTTTCCTTTTCCGCTCTTTAGAGTTGCAACTACTTTCTTTGCCATGAAGCTGAGTATTAAATGTTATTTAGTTTGATCGGGTTCCCCAGGATTACTTTATTTCCTTGTGAACTGTCATCTTCTTGAGGATTGGATTAAATTTCTTTAGTTCCAAACGTTCTGTCGTGTTCTTCTTATTTTTAGTGGTGATGTAGCGAGAAGTGCCGGGCATTCCGCTAGTCTTATGCTCCGTACACTCCATGATGACTTGTATACGGTTACCTTTCTTTGCCATGATTATTAAGTATTTTGACGCCCTGTCGCCTGTTATTTTAAGGGCTGCAAATATACAAAATTCTTCTAAAAGGAAAAAGAAATATCGCAGAATTCAATGTTTTTAAACACATCTTATGGTTCAAAAAGGGACTTTTCTGCCATTATTTGCTCAATTTCAGTCGTTTTTTTTGGTAAAGCTTCTGAAAGGTTAATATAGCCTTCCCCGGTGATCAGGATATCATCTTCTATGCGGATGCCAATATTCCATAATTCGGGGTTACAAGGACTTCCTTCAGGGAAATAAAGTCCGGGTTCAACAGTGATTACCATTCCCGGCTTGAGAGTTCCAGGTGTTCCGGCATCATGCACATCCAGGCCTAAGTAATGCGATGTCCCGTGCGGGTAATATAGTGAAAGGTCATCTTCATCTTTTAAAATATTCATTCTTACAAGGCCATCTTTAAGCACTTTCCTTGCTTCTTTATCCGGATCATTGAATTTATTTCCCGGAAGGCAAGCTTGTATCCCTGCAATTTGAGCATCAAGTACAAGGTCATATATCTTTTTTTGTACAGAACTGAATTTTCCATTGACAGGAAGAGTTCTTGTTATGTCTGCGGCATAAGCTAAATATTCTGCGCCCATATCAATTAAGAGGAGATCACCATCGTTCAATTGCCGGCGATTAGTTTGATAGTGAAGAATGCAAGAATTTTCAGCAGCTCCGCAAATGCTAGGATAAGCCGGGTCAGATGCTCCTTTAAGTTTGAAGACGCATTCCCCTATTGCCTCTATTTGATATTCTGTCATACCGGGCTTGAGTGCTTTCATCATCTCGATGTGCGCAGCAACTGAGATATCGGCAGCTTTCGCCATAATTTTTATTTCTTCGTCAGATTTAATAACTCTCAATGCTCTCAAAGCCTTTCCCAATATAAAATCATCGTGTTTTGCTGAAGGATAGCCTGATTTCAGTTTGAATGATTCGGTCAAGTCGGAGAGGTCGCCATTTTTCGACCTGTCATCCATCGGTGCTTTTGGAAAACCTTTATAAAGAATAGAGGATAAATTCTCGAATAAGTTGTCCATGGTTTCAAAATCATCCCCGGCAAAAGCTTGTTGGATTCCAAGGATAGACATAGCACCTGCAGGACCTAGTCGAACACCATTCCATTTTTCCATGTTGACCTCACGGTCTTGAACAAATATCAATTCGTGGATAGACAAGCCTTCAATAATACGTGGCTCCTTCCAGATAAATAAAAGCGCATCTGGTTCCAGAAGACCGGTGAGATAATAAAAATCAGGATCCTGATGGTATTCATAGTTAATGTCAGCTGATCGATTTCTTTCAGGGTTTGAAAAAATAACTGCACAAGAGCTATCAGGGAGCATCGCTCTTAAGACATCCCTTCTGTCTTTATGAAATTCTTTACCGAGTTTTTCAGAATCATCCTTATAATTAGAATTGATCTGTCCAGGCGAAGAACTGAAGAATAGTAAAAAGCTGCAGGTAAAAATTATCCTGAATACTGTCTTTATTTTATGAGTGAAGAGAATCATGTAGAATTATCTGATCGGGCAAAAAAAAATGCTAAACCCGAATGGAATTTAGCATTTTTTTTCGAGTTGGATTTATTTAGATCCTTCCCTTTTTTATAGCTTTTTCGATGGTGGCAGTGATGCCATTTTTATCTATAGTTCTTAGAGCAGAAGTAGACACTTTAAGTGTAATCCATTCTCCTAACTCAGGTACGAAAAACTTCTTCTTATGCAGATTCGGGTTGAATTTACGCTTAGTTTTCTTGTTAGAAAACGAAATACTATTTCCGGTAATTGCTCTTTTTCCGGTTAAATCACAAATGCGTGCCATGGGAATTTATTTTTAAGAGGCGCAAAGATAATTTTTTTCTTGTAAAAATCAGAGAAATAAATAATTTTAAATCAATTTTTGGGCATTCATTAGGACCATTAAAGATATATAGTATTGATAATCAATAAGATATTGCCGATGATCTACCTTTTATACATTTTCATTCATTAAAATCTTATAAAGGAGATGGAAACAGTGGTTTGAAGTACCCTGAATAACACCAAGGCGTTCGGTTCCGAGTTGAAACTTCCGGGTCAGGCTGACATTTGGGCCTTCGATTGCAATCCAGACAGTACCCAAAGGCTTTTCAGCTGTGGCACCTGAAGGCCCGGCAATGCCGGAAGTCGCAATAGCAAAATCAGATCTGAATTGTTGTCTGACTCCTTTTGCCATGGCTGAAACAACTTCTGAGCTGACGGCACCATGCCGGTCTAAAAGTTGAGGATCGATCTGCAAGCAAGAAATTTTTATTGAATTATCATAAGCAATCACAGAGCCTGTGTAATAATCCGAGCTGCCGGGAATGGTAGTAATTCTGTGGGCAAGAAAACCACCTGTACAACTTTCTGCTGTTGCCAATGTTAGTTTTTTATCGCGTAGTTTATCTCCAATAAGTTTTTCAAGTGAATCTTCATTTCGCCCGAAAATAAATTCTCCTGCCAATAATGAAAGTTTATCAATCTCAACTTCGAGATCTTTTTTAAGTACTGACTCTTCAAATCCTGTTGCTGTGAGTCTTAATCTAAGGATTCCTGCAGAAGGCAGATATGCCAGCCGAATGTGTTTAGGTAAGTTGTCTTCCCAGGGAGCGATCAAGTCGGAGAGAAATGATTCACCTATGCCTTGAGTCAGTACTGTCTCGTGAACTACAGGAGGAAGTTTGATACGATTTTTGAGGTACGGAATGACATGGTTTTTCATCACCCCTTTCATTTCATATGGAACTCCCGGCATGGATACAAAGATCCGTTCATTTTCATTAAACAACATTGCAGGTGCAGTTCCGTATTGATTCAATAAGGGTGTACAATTGGCAGGTAGCTCAGCCTGGGTTCTGTTTAACGGAGTAACTACCCGCCCACGGGCATGAAAAAGTTTTTCGATATTTAAATAACTCGATTCATCGAATCGTAGTGAAGTATTAAAATATTTACAAAGTGTATGTTTTGTGATGTCGTCTTTTGTGGGCCCCAAGCCTCCTGTTATCAATATTATGCCAACTCTTTCAGTGGCGAGATCCAATGTTTTTAAAATTTCTTCTTCTCGGTCTGAAACGGTCGTTATGTATCGAACTTTTAATCCAATTTTATTTAATTCTTGAGCCATCCAAGGGCTGTTTGTGTCGATAACCTGACCAATGAGCAGTTCATCGCCTATGGTGATTATCTCTACTTCGTTCTTTCGGAAAGTCACAGGGTTATTCATAATAGTAAAGAGGAAATTTGCGAGAATCAATTTAATTTCCAGGCGAAGTTAGGATAAGGAATAGAATAATTTTATTAAAGCCAAAATGAAATAATGTTATGAAAGTCATCACAATATGATTCAAGTGAAGTGTTATGTTTCAAAAAAATGTTATTTTGAGCCCGGCCGGATTCTTGTTATACCTACGAAAAAAACATCATGCGAATTTCTAAATTGATTATTGTTCTTGCGACTGTACTTCCACTTGTTTCCTGTTCACAGGCTGATTATCAAAAGATCGGAAAAGAGATCAATAAGACCCTGAGTGGAGGAACTACATTGAGTAATGCAGAGATTATTTCCGGTTTAAAACAAGCATTGGAGATCGGAAGCCAAAATGCCGGTAAATCAACTTCTAAAGTTGACGGCTTTTTCAGGAATCCTTTGATTAAAATCCCCTTTCCTCCTGAAGCCATTGAGATGGAAAAGAAATTGCGGGCAATTGGGATGGGAAAGCAGGTGGATGAATTTGTAATGACGATAAATCGTGCCGCAGAAGAGGCATCCAAGCAGGCATCACCTGTATTCGTTGATGCAATAAAAGGGATGAGCATCACAGATGGTTTAAGTATATTAAGAGGTGCAGATACTGCAGCAACGGGTTATTTAAGGCAAAGAACAGCTTCCAATCTTCGTGTAAAATTTAAACCTGTAATTCATTCTGCTACTCAAAAGGTGAATGTCACAAAATACTGGAGTCCACTTATAAACACATACAATGCCATTCCTTTGGTGAAAAAGATGAATCCGGATCTGGATGCATACATTACTGACAGAGCATTACATGGCTTGTTTAAAGTGGTTTCGCAGGAAGAAATAAAGATCAGGAGAGATCCTGCAGCAAGAGTGACGGAATTACTTAAAAAGGTATTTGGAAGTTGATGCCAAAAAAAAGCCTCTGTGAAACAGAGGCTTTTTTTTAGTAACCCAAAGATATTTTATCAGGATCTCCCTCGTCAGGCCTGATGCTCATGACAGGAATTTTAGAATGATTAATAATTTGTTGAGCAAAATTTCCTATAAATAAACCTCCACCTTCCTGGTCGGTCATCATGATGATTAGGTCTGCATTAACCTGAGTGGCGAAATCCATAGTGATGGAGGCGGCATTATCACCTTTAAACATTTTCACCGTATATGGTACTTCATGTTCATCAAGATATTCTTTGACTTGATGGATCTTAACATCGAAGCGTCTGAGTATATCAACATCGGTCATAGTTGCCATGCCGGCAATGTGCACAACAGAATTATAATGCTTCGCTATTTCAACTGCATGTTTAACCTTTTGTCTTGATGCTGCTGAATTATCAATAGGTAAGACAATGTTTTTAAATCCGATCTTTTTGGCGTGCGTTTGGACCGATATCACAGGACATGGAGCACTCATTACCACTCTGTATGTATTGCTTCCTATAAGGAATTCCTGGAAGCCACTTACTCCATGAGTACCCATGAGAATCACATCAACATCCAGTTCTTCGGAAACGTTAACAATAGATTTATAGATTTTTCCATTTTCGATTCGGAAGTTCACAGTCATCCCGCTATCATGATGTAGTTTGGATGTAAGTTCTTTCAGCTTGTCTTGAGCAGAAGATTCAATCTTTTGTTCAAATTCAGTTTGAGATTTACCGAATGCCTGGGAAATTGCAGAGGTGAAAGAATAGGATTCAATCACATGAAGCAGGTAAATATCTGCTCTGTGAAGCTTCGCCATGAAAACTGCATGCTCCAAAGCCAGTTCAGCAGTTTCAGAAAAATCGAATGGAATCAGAATTTTTTTAATTACAAATTTCTTGTTCATTGGTTTTCGAGTTTAGTCAAAGATACTAAAATTCGTAAGGAGATGAAGAGGTGTCTTTTCTTGGTTTTGGACGAATACTTAGAACAGGTATATCCGTACCGTTAATTATTTCCTGAGCTGAGGAACCAATGAACATAAGGTCTGTCCAATTGACTTCTTCCTGAGTCATGATCATGATTAAATCGGACTTATTTTTATCGGCAAATTGAATGACCTCCTGTGCAATATCATCACCCAGGATGAACTCCAATGTACAGGAAATATTGTGTTCCCGGACATGATCATAGACTTGTTTCATCTGTCTTTTCAACTTGTTGACAATGAATTCGTCGTCAGTTGTCAGAACAGTAACCAGTTGTATTGAAGAACCAAATAAGGAAGCGAATTCTATGGCAATTTTTACCTTTTCTTTTGTTTCTTTAGTGGCATCAAGCGGGAGGACGATATGTTTACAGCCCGTCCGGTGAACTTTACCTTTGATGCTGATGACCGGACATGGTGCTTCCCTGATTACACGTAAGGCATTTGAGCCAATGAATCTCTTAATACCCACACTTCCATTTGTCCCCATTACTATGAAAGAACAGTTCAATTCTTTGGCGGCTGACTGTATCTCTTCATAAATTTTTCCATGGCGGATCAAGGTGTGCACTTTAACACCAACTGTTTTGGTGGTCTCGGCCGCAAGCTTGTCAAGCTCCTCCTGCACTTTTTTTTCAAGTTCTTTGTCTTCTTTTTTTGTGAAAAATGGCAAATATGAACTGTCATCAATTATATGTATCAGTACAATGTCTGCCCTTGATAGCCTTGCTAAATTATAAGATTGACTTAAAGCGATAAAAGATTGTTCGGAAAAATCAATTGGTACAAGTATTTGATTGTTGAAATTCGACATAGACAAAAATTAATTCTAATATTGTGTACAAATTTAAACGATTAGAGCTTATGAGCAAAATACCTGAGTCAGAACTTATACTCAATTCCGATAACAGTGTTTACCATCTGAACCTGCATCCGCATGAAATTTCTGATACAGTAATTAATGTTGGTGACCCTGACCGTGTTGCGATGGTTTCGAAATTTTTTGACAGTGTTGAAGTTAAAAAACAGAAGCGTGAATTCGTTACTCATACAGGAGTTTATAAAGGCAAGCGTATCACTGTTTTATCAACAGGCATCGGAACCGATAATATCGATATTGTCTACAATGAATTAGATGCTTTAGTGAATATTGATCTGGAGGCTCGAGAAATAAAGAAAGAACTTAAGTCTTTGAATCTGATCCGAATTGGGACATCAGGTTCATTGCAGAAAGATATTCCGGTTGATGGCTTCGTTTTCTCTCAATTTGGAATGGGTTTAGACGGGTTGTTGAATTTTTACAAACTGAACAACGACCAGGAAGAGACGGATATTGTATCTGCATTCAGGAAACATTATCCTAATGAAGGAATTTTACCTCAATCTTACATAGCCCGTTGTTCCTCAAAGCTTGAGCTTGCATTAGGAGAAGGAATGCACAAAGGAATTACTGCCAGTTGTTCAGGATTTTATGCACCTCAAGGACGCATACTCAGGTATGAACTGGCAAGGCAGGACTTCATTCCAACCCTTCATAGTTTTAATTTTAAAGGGAAGAGGATCACAAATTTTGAAATGGAGACAGGTGCCATGTATGGACTTGCAAGAATCCTTGGGCATAACTGCTGTAGCATTAATGCGATTGTCGCTAATCGGATTAATAATGATCATACCCACAAAGCAGAGGAGACAATGAATAGCCTTATCAGCTTAGTACTTGATCGTCTGGCAGATTTAAAATAGTCCGGTTAGAAATTTGAATGACCTTTAGAACTTTCAGTTCTTAATTAGTTTTCTGAAGTCTGTTTGCCCTCCGGAGGATAGTCGAATCAGGTAAACACCACTGGTCAATTCTTCAGTGTTTACATAGCAAGTCATCTTCCCCGAAGTAAATTTTTCTTCCAATACTTTTTCACCTAGCACATTAAACATCTCTATCATATCAAGAGGTTTTACGTCGGTTTCAATGATGATCAGATTGGTAAAAGGGTTTGGTATGAGTGAAATCGGTAAAGTATTATTTAGGTTAGACACACCTGCCCCCAGCATTCTCAATTCAACGTCCAGAGTAGTTACAGAACCTGTGTTCAGAACCACACCAGAAATCTGTTTGGCAGCGTAACCATTCTTAGTCACCAGAACATCAAAAGTACCAGGATCTGCAACACCTGTATAATATTCTCCTGTCCCTTTTGACTGTTTCTGTACTCCGGCGCTTAAGATTTGAATTGTAGCTCCGGGAATTGGCACTCCTGTTGTACTGTCTGAAATGACTCCTTCAAGATAACAGCCCCGCTGATAATTAGGTTCGAAAACATAAAATGTACCAGGACTTTTCTCTGTAGCTACAATTATTCCTGATGATAGGTAGGGATCGGCATCCCAAAGCAAACCGTTACCGGTTGTATAATTTCCAATTTCTATGAGGTTGGAAGGCCTGGCGGCATCCACAAGAGTGAGTTGGCTACCGTAGCTTGGATTAATTAAAAAATCATTCAGCACTCTTACATTGTGCACTTCTGAAGTAGAAAAGTTTGTCGTATAATATATGTCGAGCAGACTGATATTACTCAGATCCGATACATCAAAAGATCCCAGAGGTTCGTTCCCTCTTTCGTCCGTTGTAAATAAAGTTTGACCATCATCGCTTAACCAGGTATTGTGGTTGAAGTTTCCTGGTGTTTGTTGGGTTGCAAGTAGAACTGGATTGCTTCTATCTGCAATGTTGTAAACTGAAAACTGACCTGCATAAATGTCGCTTGTCCAAATCGTATCACCTCTGACATAGCTGTCATGACAATAATTATTAGTAATGGCCCCGACATAAACAGGGTTCCATGGGTCAGCGATATTGCAAATGAGCACTCCTCTACCCTGAGCTACGATATTATGTCCATTGATATAAATAAATTCACCTGCGCAGGTGATAGTATGTGCAGACTCCAACTGATTTGCAATAATTCCATCTCCCTTATAAATTTTGCTCGGAGCGCTGTCCGGAAGGTAGCTCAGATTAATAATTTGAATGCCGTTTAATGTGCCGTTTGGATCGATACCTTCAGTGGTAACGAAAGCATAATTTCCTTCCACTTTTACTTCTCTCCAAAGATTATTTATTCCCGGCACTTGCAATATTACTTCAGGTGAATCGGCTGTAGTTACTTCTACAATGATTATACCTTCTGATGCACCAAGTAGTGCGTAGCTCCTACCTCCATTTTCATAGTGCCAACAACCGGCAAGGGTTTGAGGAGAAAAATCCAGACTTGAAAGCAAAGTTAGATTTTTTGGTGCTTGGGCCATTGAAAGCTGTGTTGTCACCATTAGCAAGGTAAAAACCAGGCAGCTACTAAGAATATTTTTCATAATTATTTTCATTCAATGATGAACTTACCGCTACTGACTGTTTCATTATTATCTAAGATTGTATAAAAATACATACCTGAAGCAAAGTCTTTTGCGTATAAAATTGCTCCATCCTTAATTACATCTATTGTTTGCACAGAATTTCCAAGCACATCATATATCACAGCTTTGAGTGATGAGGATGAAGTTGCGTTTATTTTGAGGATAGCTTTATCATTAAATGGATTTGGAAAAACCACTGATCCATGATCCTTCTTATCTACATTCGAAACGCCAACCGTTAAATCATAGCGGATGGTTGTTAAATCTTTTTGATTATTACCGCTTCCGATCGAAAAGCCGGTAACCCAAAGGGATTGACCGCGAAGTGCGATTGCATTGGGTTCATCATCTTTACCTAAAGGACCATCATAGTTTTTAATTTGTGATTGGACACCGAGGCTATCATATCCTATAGTTACCCAGTCAACATTAACTCTTCCGCCCAGTGTGTCGTTTTTGGAATAACCTGTTACGAATACATAACCTGATGCATTCGTAGATATAGCAACAGGAATATCGTCACTGTCAATTGGTCCGTTATACATTGGAGGATTCAACCAAATCTGACCCAGTTGATTGTTAAACTTCATGGTTAAATAGTTGTAGTTAGCCAGTAATGGGTTAGGATCTACATCAGTCCGAAAAGCAACAAAAACCTGATCATAATTATCATGAGTAATTGCAATTGCCTGATCAGTCCCTAAGCCAATTCCATCAAAGAGAAATACATCTGCCTGTCCGCCGGACGAATCAAATTTAACTACTACGGCATCATCCGGTGCATTACCTGAACCGGTCTGAGAATATCCGCAAACGAATATATTATCCTGGGAATCGATTGTCATATCGAGCGCACGATCATCATTGGCAAACGGACCATTGTATGTTGCAGGATTTGACCAGACCGTTGCCCCGGATGCTGAAGCGTATTTCAGGAGAACGAAATCATCATCATTTACTTTTTCTGTTCTGCCACAAACCAGTACGTTTCCGGAATTGTCAAGAAGAATTCTAGATGGTTCATCTCTCAGGTTGCCGGTTCCATTGAATCGATTGAGCCATATAAGATTACCATTGGTATCATATTTCATTGTTACGATGTCATCATTATCGGTTGTATCAACCGGATTACTATCGCTCCGACCCGTAACATAAACATTTCCTGCCGCATCAACAACGATAGCTTCTCCTTTATCGGATTGGTTTGTTGTATGATTATACGTTCTTGTCCAGATAGTATCACAATTATTCGGATTGAATTTCATAGTGAAGATATCACTCTTTTGACCAATGTTTTTAACGTATCCGGTTGCATACACATTGGAGCTTGCATCCATTGCCACTGCTGACAATTCGTCGTCATCACTTTGACTGCCATTGAAATGAAACGAACACACGGTATCTCCATTACTATCTATTTTAACAAGGAGAATGTCTCTGTTAGTGTTTTCTCCGTAGGCATATCCGCCAACAAACGAAGCTAAACTTGCATCGACAACAATAGAGCGTCCGCTACTTGAAAAATCTCCTTTGCCATTGTAGTTTTTCAGCCAGATCACATTTCCGGCAGCGTCATACTTAATGACAACAGCATCTTTTTGTGTTGTTAAGTTCTCACTGCCTCCGGCAACGTAGCAATTTGCTGCTCCATCAACAATCACACAGGAAGCAATATCACTACCACCCGACAATGTTCCTGCATGAAATTTCTTCCATTGCAGTACACCGGCGGAATTGAATTTGACAGTCATAAAATCATTGTTGGTGATCAACAGATTCGTATTAAGGTCAGCCTTTCCTGTTACGATCACATCTCCTGCCGGATCAATAACGATATCGGTAGGGCTATCGCTTTCTGCGTTGCTCCCTTCAGTTCTTGCCCATTGAAGGGTTCCCGCTGAATTATATTTAATGACGGCATAATCATAATCAATAAGGGAGGAATTATCAATGTCTACCTCGCCGGTCACATAAACATTGTCTGAAGGATCGATAGCTATTTTCACAGGTCTGTCGTTCTGGTTGAGGGGGCCATTATAAAATTTGCTCCAAAGTATGCCCCCAGCATTGGAATACTTGATCGTACGGAAATCCTGATTACTACCATTGTCACTCCTGCCGGTAACAATTACATCCTGGGCATTATCAATGGCAACATCGATACCGCGATCATCTCCTCCACCGCCATTATAAATTTGAGTAAACAAGACAGCGCCTGATGATCCGTCATATTTAAATGTAATCATATTATCATTTGAGCCGTTAAAAGATCTTCCGGTAACAAAGCAATCCCAATTATTATCCAGTGCAAGAGCAGCAGCCTCATCTTTTCCTGAAATTACACCGGGACGAGAATATTGTACCTGCCAAAGGACTGCACCCGCAGGTGAAAACTTAAGAGTGATATAATCCATGCTACCTGTGACAGTATCCGGTTCAGCGTTTCCACAAATGAATATGTTGCCATTTCCATCAAGTGCCATGTCGGTAGGTACGTCATCCAGAGATGCAGCACTATTCCATGTTGTGTCCCACTGTTTGACGCCGCTTGAATTGTACTTTACAAGCATGATATCATCTTCAGTATTACCTCCATCACTATAACCTGCAACATAAACATTCCCAAGAGCATCAACTGCAATATAATTTGCTTCATCGTCTCCATTACCCTTACCATTTTTTGTTACCCACCAGAGCGTATCACCATTGGCATCAAACTTAACAGTTAAAAAATCGCGATAGTTTCCATCATTGATCGTGTAGCCTGTGCCCACATAATTGCCAGTTCCGTCGGAAACAATTTGATTAAACCGATCTGAATTGTCACCAACCTCATGATATCTGGTTTGCCACATTTGCACAAGGGATTGAGCTTCGGAAATGTTAGAAAGTCCTAAAGTGAATAAGAAAAGGTAGAGAAGTTTTTTAAGGTTCATGGGTTAGAATTTGCTTTGTATAATATTGTTTGCCATGCTATTAACAGGCGCTAAAAAGCAAAGATACAAAAGAAGGATGGTATATTATGCCACAATATTGTCAGCGGGTCATTAGTTTTGAATAGCTTAATTCACAATTCCCGGCATATTTTGAGGGTGGTTTAAAATGGTTTCAATTTTGTTTAGGATTGTGCGAACAAAATTTTGTTGAAAATTAGACCAAAGGAAAGGTATCCTTTTGCCTGGACCGGATGTTAAAAGGAGGGTATGAAAAACATCAATCCCCTTGAAATTAATGCTCTCATTCGTCTTTTGGACGATAATGACACTGAAGTCTTTCAGCATATTGAAAGCAAACTTATTCATTATGGCCGTGAGGTAATCCCTATCCTGGAACATGCATGGAGTAGCTCATTAGATGCCCTAATGCAAGAGAGGATCGAAGCGATCATTCATCGCATTCAATATGAGGATCTTCAGCATCAGTTGCATGTGTGGGCTCATTCCGGTTCTCAGGAATTAGTAAAAGGAGCTATACTGATCTCGCGCTATCAGTACCCTGATCTGGATGAAGAATCGATCCAAAAGCAGTTAGATAAAATGAGGAAAGATGCCTGGCTGGAAATGAATGATCATTTGACGGCTATGGAACAGGTAAAAGTATTGAATAAGATATTCTTCGACATTCATGGATTCAACGGGAATACTCAGAATTATCATGCTCCGCAAAATTCATTCATCAATATTGCACTGGAAACAAAAAGAGGAAATCCTTTGATGCTTTCATTGCTCTATCTTGAAATTGCAAGAAGTGCCGGTGTTCCTGTGTATGGAGTTAACCTCCCTGAGCATTTTGTGCTTTGTTACAAAGATGAGCTCAATGAGCCTTCAAGTATAAATGATCATTCCAATATATTATTTTATATCAATCCATTCAGCCGTGGAGATATTTTTCACCGTAAAGAGATTGATAGCTTTTTACAGCAGCTTCGGATTGAACCTGAAAAAATGTATTACGAACCTTGTTCAAATAAAGAAATGATACAGCGCCTGATCAGAAACCTGATGAATTCCTATCATAAACTTGGTTTCATGGATAAGGTTGAGGAGCTGGAAGGTTTGATGAAAGCAACGATCTAGTCCTTACAAAAGAGAAGCATAAAGAAGCCCGCCCGAAGCGGGTTTCTTTATTTATGAAAAGGACTACAATCAATGCTTATCAGGATTCCATTCCTGAAAATTGAATTTCATAAAGTTGTTTGTACATACCATCAATTCGGAGCAACTCCTGATGTGTGCCTGTTTCAACTACCCGACCTTTATCCATTACAATTATTTTATCTGCATTTTGAATAGTTGCAAGTCGATGTGCAATGATAATTGATGTGCGATTACGGGTGAGTTTTGTGGTCGCTTCTTTGATCAGCTCCTCAGATTCATGATCTATTGATGAAGTCGCTTCATCAAGTATCAGAATAGCCGGATCATAAACATAAGCTCTGATAAATGAAATGAGCTGACGTTGTCCGGTTGACAGCATAGACCCTCTTTCCATTACATTAAAATTGTAAGCTCCCGGCAAGCGTTCAATAAAGCGATGTGCACCAACACTTTTTGATGCCTCTATTATTTGTTCAAGAGAAATTTCAGGATCTTTTAAGGAAATATTATTAGCGATTGTATCTGAAAACAGAAAAACATCCTGAAGCACCATTCCGACGTTTTTCCTCAGTTGTTCCAGTTTTATTGTACGAATATCTTTGCCATCCAAAGATATTTTCCCTTTTTGAAATTCATATAATCTGCTGATCAGATTAACGATTGATGACTTACCGGCACCGGTGGCTCCTACAAGAGCAAGTGTTTGACCGGCTTCTACTTTGAAACTAAGGTCTTTTAATACCCATTCTTCATCTAGACTATCTGCATTTATTGTGTTTGCATTGTTATGCTCATTTGCCGGGTGATCTTTATAGGAAAACCAAACATTCTCAAATGAAAGATCACCCCTAACGGTTGCTAAGTCTTCTGTTCCTGAATCAGAAATAAATTCATTTGTATCGAGCACTTTGAATACCCTTTCGCCACTCACCATACCCATTTGCAGAGTATTAAATTTATCTGCCAATTCCCGGATAGGTCTAAAAAGCATGTAGATAAACATGATGAAGGCGATTACATTTCCAATAGAAACCTGATCTTCAAGAACACCATGCGATCCCCACCAAACGAGTAAGCCAATGGATGTGGCTGTAAGCAATTCAACAACCGGGAAGAAAATTGAATAGTACCATACCGATTTTATGTGGGCTTTCAAATGCTTTCTATTGATCACATTGAATCTTTTCATTTCTTCATCCTCACGATTAAAAACCTGCACGATGTTCATCCCGGTAATGTGTTCCTGAACAAATGTATTGAGGGCTGCAACCTGTGTTCTGACATCTCTGAAAGCAGATCTTATCCCTTTTTGAAAAATGCGTGTTGCAATTAAAAGTAGAGGAATTGTCGAGAGGCTGATCAAGGCAAGTCTCCAATCGAGAAAAAACATTACACCTATTATCACTATTAACTGGAGAAGGTCGCCAACAATAGAGATCAGGCCTTCACTAAAAATATCAGCTATAGTTTCAAGGTCACTTACTGTTCTGGTCACTAGCGTGCCGATTGGTGTTTTGTCGAAATATTTCAATCTTAAATGAGCTATATGCCTGAATAGTTTCACCCGAAGGTCTTTTATCACGGTTTGACCGAGCCAGTTGGTCAGAAACGTATGAAAGTATTGAACGAGGCTTTGAAAAAATAACAATCCAACCATTAATAAGGTCATGTTGAGTAAACCTTGAGCATCAGGAACTACGATATAATTATCGACAGTGTATTGGATAAGAAGTGGTCGAAGCGGTGATAAAAAAGCAAGTATAATTGTCAGAAAAACTGCTGATGACAATGATCTTTTATAAGGTTTCGTCATTACAAAGATTCTCCTCAAAAGAGAAAATCTTTCTTTCCGTGGCTTGTTTTGTTCAGCTTTCATTTGATATACGGATAGCTGATATCGACTAAAGAAAGGCCATGTGCGGGTACTGAAGGGCCTGCCTCACTTCTGTTTTTGCTTTCTAAAATTTCAAGAAATTGGTTGCTATCCAACTTTCCTCTTCCGACTTCAAGCAATGTGCCAACAATGGCCCTAACCATATTCCTCAAAAAACGATTTGCGGATATCTTAAATACAATTATCTGATCTGTCTGAGTCCATAAAGCTTCAGAGATTATACAATTATTAGTTGCTGTTTGTGTTCTTGATTTACTGAAGCTCGAAAAGTCGGTATGTTGCAGTAATAACTTTGAAACAGAATTCATCAACCGCAGATCAAGTATATGTGGATAATACCAGGCAGTATATCTGAGAAATGGATCTTTATGCTGGTGCAATTTATATTCATATGTACGCGAAACCGCATCGAATCTTGAGTGGCATGTTTCGTTAACTTTTATAATATTTTTGACAGCAATATCAAATGGAAGTATACAATTTAATTGATGCATCAGGTCTGAAATTTCATCTGCTTTCAGATCTGCATCAAAATGCGCATAAAATTTTGTCGCATGTACGCCCGTATCGGTTCTACCACAACCGGTAGTGAAGATCTCTTTTCTCAGAATAGTGCTTAATGCTTTGTTTAGTTCTGCCTGCACTGTATGTGCGTTATCTTGTATTTGCCATCCGTGGAATGCAGTGCCGTCAAATGCTATTTGAATAAAATTACGCAAGGCTTATTTCTGTGTTTGGGAATTGATGATTTGACAGATTGGAAACTCATTTCGTGAAGGTTCATTATTTAATGAGGGTATTCGATCCGGGCATGATAAATACTGATAAGCATTTTTTTAAATATTTTTCTGATTTCAGATAAATCACGTAAAGTAACCGGAGCATTTTCATATTGCTTCTGTTCCATTTGGTTATCAATTATGGTATCGACTAAAATATTAATCGCTTTTGCGTCCGGGTTTTGAAGACTCCGCGAGGCAGCTTCAACTGAATCAGCCATCATGAGTACTGCACTTTCTCTGGAAAACGGTAAGGGACCCGGGTATCTGAATACATCCTCATCGGGAACTTTTTCCGGGAAATTTTTTAGAAAGGAATGGTAAAAGTATTGAAGAAGAGATGTTCCATGATGAGTTCTTATAAAATCAATGATCGGTTCAGGAATTGAATGTTTCTTAGCTTTCTCAATGCCTCTTATGACATGGCTCTTAATGATCCTTGCACTTTCTTCAAAAGCTAATTCGTCATGAGGATTGGAACCTGAATTTTGATTCTCGATAAAATACATTGGCATATCAACCTTACCGATATCATGATACATCGCACCTGCTCTGACCAAAAGTGGATTTCCTCCAATTTGAAAGATTGCCGCTTCAGCAAGATTTGCAACTTGCAATGAATGTTGAAAAGTACCGGGAGCTTTGAGAGATAATTCTCTTAATAAAGGGGCATTGGAGTCCGACAACTCCATCAATGAAACATCAGAGAGAAATCCAAAAGTTTTTTCGAATATGAAGATCAATGGGAATGCAAAAAGTGTGATGATCGAATTTCCCAGGAACCACTTTAAGTTTAACCAATCAATGCTTTTAAAGTTAGCTTCATGAATAATTGTGACACCAATAAATGATATTGAATAACTCAAAAATATCATAAGAATGGATATGAAGAATTGCACTCTCCGACTCATACTTACAATGCTAAATATTGCAACCATTCCGGCTATTGTTTGAATGAACATAAATTCAAATCCTGCCGGGGCTTCAAATCCAATGATCATCAGAGTAATGATGTGAGTAAACAGTGCTGTTCGTGTATCATAAAATGCTCTTACTACAACGGGTAAAATGCAAACAGGCACCAGGTAAAGGTCGAACATGTTTAATTTTCTTGCCCATAAGAACATGTAGGTGATGAGTATAATCAAGAGCATCAATAATAGAATTCTTGAATTGTCATCAAATATTTCTTTTCGGAACTGATATAAGTAGAGAATCAACATTCCCAATGCCAGACTAACAAGGATAAAATGACCAAGAAAGAGCATCCATCTTGAAGATTGAGAGAACTCCTGACTTTTCATTTCATTCTTAAGACTTTCAAGTTTTTGAAATTTTATTTCATCAACCACTTCACCTTTAAGAATAATTACTTCATCCTTTTGTACAAGACCTCGGGATAATGATATTTTGTCTAAAGCTTGTTTAGTCCATTTACGGGTGGCTTCATCGTCATATATTAAATTGTGACTGAGGGCATTTTCAAGCAAAGGAGAAAGAAGTTCATGGTCGGATTGTGAAATTTTCTCCAGTTCAGTATTGATAAACTCGTATGCAGACTGAATTGTAAAAAAGTCAGATATTTTATGTTCTTCTGCAAGGTTGTTGTGAATGGTGGTAATGTTTTGCGATGGCCTGTTATCTTTGCCTTTGTCATTAATGAGGATCACACCCTTCTCATAAACCATTTTCAGGATATTGGCTCCGATCTCATATTGAAGATTTTTTAATTTTTCGAGTTGAGCAACTTCTTTTGGATGCGTTTTTTGAAGTATGAATCTTTTGGCCCAAACTTCGTCGAGTTCACTTTTAAAAGATTCTATTTTTCTGTCAAGAATTTTTTCTTCATAGCGATAAAAAGGTTGGGAGTTTCTCATGACCTCAGCCTTTTCTTCGTTGAGATCAGCTTCTGATTTATTTATTGCAAAATCGAAAGGCGCCATTAAATTTTCAAATGCCCAAGGCTTTCCCTTTTGAAAGGAATAATTGAAC
Source organism: Bacteroidia bacterium (assembly GCA_035341855.1). Taxonomy (GTDB): domain Bacteria; phylum Bacteroidota; class Bacteroidia; order AKYH767-A; family 2013-40CM-41-45; genus QQVM01. Next base: position 79,326 of record DAOQWA010000002.1, on the reverse strand, counting down.
TGGGTCTCCTTCGGTAATGCTATAACAATCAGTAATATAGTCAGTGCTATTAAAGCGAATTTGAATACAATTTCGTGTTTATTAGAAAGACGTATGAAATAGCTTTTCATTGTTGGCGTTCAATTAAAAGAAGCAGTGTTTTTATTCAGTTTTTGAATAAGCTCTGATTCAGGTCAAATATATCAACTGTTTTCTTAAGGTTTATTAATTTGAGTAAATTGCGGGAATTTTAAATCTAAAATCCATAAAATGAAAGAAGTTGTTATTGTCAGTGCAGTACGCACAGCGATTGGAAGTTTTGGCGGTGTATTTTCTCCCTTGACTGCTACTCAATTGGGATCTGAAGCCATAAAAGCTGCTTTGGAGAAAATTAATCTTGACCCAAAGGAGATCCAGGATGTTTATATGGGGAATGTGCTTTCTGCAGGTCTAGGACAAGCTCCTGTAACACAAGCTTCCATTTGGGCGGGAATCCCAAACACAGTTCCGGGGACGACAGTAAACAAAGTATGTGCATCAGGTATGAAGGCCATTGCACTTGCAGCGACTTCGATTATGACCGGTGAGAATGAATGCGTTGTTGCGGGTGGTATGGAAAGCATGAGTAATGTACCATATTATCTGGATAAGGCAAGAAACGGATATCGCCTTGGAAACGGTACCATCATTGATGGATTGGTTAAGGATGGTCTATGGGATGTTTACAAGGATTTTCATATGGGTGTTGCAGCGGAATTGTGTGCAACAGAATGTAAGATCAGTCGTGAAGAACAAGATGCATATGCATTAGAATCTTACAGGAGGTCGACTGAAGCCCATAAGAAAGGTCTTTTTAAGGATGAAATAATTCCGGTCTCTGTTCCTGTACGTGGAAAAGATCCTGTTATTGTTACTGATGATGAAGAGTATAAAAATCTTCGCGCGGAGAAAGTGCCAACCCTGAAACCTGCATTTAAAAAGGATGGAAGTGTTACAGCAGCAAACGCCTCTAAATTAAACGATGGTGCTGCTGCCCTCGTATTGATGAGTAAAGAGAAGGCTGCATCACTGAATATAAAACCTATAGCACGAATATTAAGTTTTTCAGACGCTCAACAAGCTCCTGAATGGTTTACTACTACTCCTTCAAAAGCTTTGCCACGAGCAATACAGAAAGCCGGACTTAGCGCTGATAAGATAGATTTCTACGAGATCAACGAAGCATTTTCTGTGGTTGCAATTGCAAACAACAATTTGATGAAACTTGATCCGGCAAAAGTGAATGTTCATGGCGGTGCAGTTTCTCTGGGTCATCCTCTTGGTTGCTCCGGAGCCCGGATAATAGTAACACTGCTGAATGTTTTAAAACATCAAGGTGGTAAAATTGGTGCTGCAGGAATTTGCAACGGTGGTGGTGGCGCTTCAGCAATGGTTGTTCAGTTGATCGACTAATTTGATAAATTGAGAAGGCCAAGATAAACCTAAATTTTCCGGTCCATGAAATGTATTTGCCATTTAAGTCAGATTCCTTTAAGAAAGGAAGATAGTGACCGAAGTGAAATGGTTTCACAATTGCTCTTTGGTGAAATTGCCGAGGTGATTGAAGAGAAAAATTCCTGGTTTAAATTAAAGGTTGATTATGACGGCTATATCGGCTGGGCTGATAAAAAACAGTGCACTCCGATCTCGAATGAAGATCTATCAGTGTTGATGGCTTCTCCCCTGCACCTTTCATCCGAAATTTTTCAATCAATTGGTTTGACGGACGGAAATCAGATGCCCTTGGTGATGGGCAGCTCTTTGTTCTTATCTTCTAAGAATGATTTGAAATTTTCGAATATGACTTTTACTTTCGGCGGTAGTTCGATTAAACCTTCTGCAGGCAAGGGAACTGATCTTTTAAATTATGCAATGAAATATTTGAATGCTCCTTATTTATGGGGAGGGCGTTCGCCATTTGGGATTGATTGCTCCGGCTTCACTCAAATTATAATGAAATTTTGCGGAATAAAACTTTGGAGAGATGCTGCTCAGCAATCCGAACAGGGAACAACTATAAATATGATAGAAGAAGCTGAAGTCGGAGATCTGGCCTTTTTTGATAATGCAGAAGGAAGGATCGTTCACGTCGGGATCATTCTGGAAAATCAAAAAATAATTCATGCGAGTGGAAAAGTTCGGGTGGACACCCTGGATCACGAAGGAATTTACAATTCTGAAATAAATAAGTATACGCACAAGCTTCGTTTGATCAAGCGTGTATTCTGAAAACCTAAATTAGTTAGGTTATAATGATAGAATTATTATTTAAGCAAAACTTATATCTATGAAATCCGGATCTTTTCTTTTCTGCTTTCTCCTGGTATTCCTTTGTCAACTATCAGGTCCTGCAAAGGCACAGAACTCAGAGCTAAAATGGTCTTTGGGATTTCATGGAACTATAATTGAACCTAAGACGAGCATTGCTGATGACTTCTTCAGCTTTGAGATAAACAGAATTACATTTGGACAGAAATTATCATTGAGTCGTTATCTCAATCCTTCCTTTGACCTTGGGCTTTGCTTTAGCCATGGAAGAATGGAGCAAATGTTTGGGAATTATCGCATGGATGATAGATTTTATGCCGGAGTTTTTAAACTTCGTTTTAAACTGTACAATGGCTATATTTTTAATGAGGATGCCATTATTGGACCTTATGTAACAGGCGGAGTCGGATCGTTGAAAGCCGAGGTGAATGCTGTCGGTTTAAGTGAGGGCAGTGTCAGAGATAATATCACTCAGCTTGACCTTTTACTCGGTGCAGGAATCCGGATACGAATATCTGACTATGTAAGTCTTGACTGGCAAACAGCTTTGCACTTGCCTTCTGACAATACCTGGGATGCAAATAAATCCGGAGATAAAGATCAATTCCTTGAACATTCAATTGGACTCATTCTCAATTTAGGAGAAGGAAGGGATTCTGACGGGGATGGTGTTGGAGATAAAAGGGATAAATGTGCAGACACTTCGACAGGGGTAAAAGTTGATGAAGACGGTTGCCCATTGGATACTGACAAAGATGGTGTAGCAGACTATCAGGATGATTGTCCATTGCTGGCAGGTAAACCGGCATTGAAAGGTTGTCCGGATAAAGATGGAGATGGTGTTGCTGATATTACAGACAGGTGTCCTGACGTCGCCGGGCTAATGGATCTTGATGGTTGTCCTGATTCAGATGCTGACGGAATCGCAGATACCGATGATAAGTGTGCTAACACAAAAGCAGGATATAAAGTGGATGAGACCGGCTGTCCGTTTGATAAAGATGATGATGGAATTGTTGATGAAGAAGATGACTGCCCTGCAGAGAAGGGTTCAGCAGTTCTTAAGGGATGCCCTGACCGGGATAATGATGGTGTTGCAGATAAGGATGACCGCTGCCCAGACCTCGCGGGTATTCCGGAAAACAATGGCTGTCCGGAACTACCTAAAGAGGTAATCTCACAATTAACCAAAATAGCAAGCAAGATATTTTTCGAAAGCGGAAGTGATAAATTAAGACCATCCTCCATAGCTCAGCTCGATGATCTCTCAGACATACTTTCGAAATACCCTGAATCAAATCTAATCATTGAAGGACATACAGATAATACCGGTGATGCCGAACGGAATGTAATACTTTCGCAAAAGAGATGTGAATCTGTTAAGACCTATCTAATTTCGAAAGGTATTGATGCGAACAGGTTATCGGCTACAGGGTTTGGGCAATCTCATCCGATTGATGATAATAATACGGCTTCCGGCAGGTCGAAAAATCGTCGTGTAGAATTGCGGACACAGTATTAATTACATATCTAAAAAAACTCAATTCCGGAGATTTTATTAGATGAAAAAATAAATTTATTCTTGTTCGTGGTAGTCAATTGTCTCCGAATTTGTGTCCGGTTGTGTTTCCTTTGCCTTGGCTTCTTTGTCGAGTTGATCTAAGGTAAGGTGGTCTGTTGAAGAAGTAATTAGCCAGACCTTTCCTGATTTCCGAAAAATTTGTACGTACAGTCCAAGCTTTTCAGAAAAATCTTTCTCTACATCTCTCACCTTCATCCCACCACCAATGTGCAACGGTTCTGCTTCCAAACCTGACGATACTTCGCCTATACTATGTGTATTGGGAAGAATATCCTTCGCTGTGTATTGAGCATTCGGCTCAGATTTTTCACGAAAAAATTCAATTTTTAGAAAATTGAATCGCTGTTGAAAATCCGTTTGTAACTTTGAAAGCTTTGTGCTTTTATCGAATTTGATGTCCATAGTTTTAAGTTTATCTACAAATTTATGGAGAATGATTTACAATAAAGATGTTTTATATCATGTTAATGTGCCATACTTTTCTTTGTCACTACGTCAAAGTGACAAAGAATAAAACAGTTTTATGTCAAAATGTACGGAATTGGTTATTTTTTTCAGTATGGAAGGTTAATTGATATGCTGTGTGAAAACATAAATATCTATTCAAATGGACTTTAATAAATTCACAATAAAATCACAGGAGGCTATTCAGCAGGCACAGCAGTACGCTGAGAGTCTGGGACAACAATCTATTGAACCTGCTCACATTTTGAAAGGGATGTTACAGGTAGATGAGAATGTTATTCCTTTTATATTCAAAAAAGTCAACGTAAGCGAAGATAAAATCCTGACCCAACTTGACACTATCATTCAAGCCTATCCCAAAGTAAGCGGCGGTCGAATTTATCTCAGTGATGATTCAAACAAAATTATTCAGAAAGCTTTAAATCTGGCTAAGGATCTTGGTGATGAATTCGTAGCTCTTGAGCATCTCCTTCTTTCAATTTTATCATCAAAAGATAAGACAGGTACCCTACTTAGAAATGAAGGTCTAAATGAAAAAGAAGTAAAAGCTTCAATCGGGGAATTGCGTAAGGGATCAAAAGTCACCAGTGCCAGTGCTGAAGAATCGTATAATTCACTTTCCAAGTATGCAAGAAATTTGAATGAACTTGCCCGGCAAGGTAAGCTCGACCCGGTTATTGGTCGGGATGAAGAAATTAGACGTGTATTGCAAATACTTTCACGTAGAACGAAGAACAATCCAATACTTATTGGTGAACCCGGTGTAGGAAAGACAGCTATCGCTGAAGGACTCGCTCACCGGATTATTGATGGTGATGTCCCTGAGAATTTGAAATCCAAGCTGGTTTATTCTCTTGATATGGGCGCATTGATAGCAGGAGCCAAATACAAAGGTGAGTTTGAAGAGCGATTAAAAGCGGTTATTAAAGAGGTAATAAGTGCAGATGGAGATATTGTATTATTTATTGATGAGATCCATACTCTTGTTGGAGCAGGTGCCGGCGAAGGTGCCATGGATGCAGCAAACATACTTAAACCGGCATTAGCGAGAGGTGAGCTTCGTGCAATTGGCGCAACGACTCTTGGTGAATACCAGAAATATATTGAAAAAGATAAGGCTCTGGAAAGAAGATTTCAAAAAGTTGTTGTTGAAGAACCGAGTACAGAAGACGCGATATCAATTTTACGAGGACTAAAGGAAAAGTATGAAACCCATCATAAAGTAAGGATTAAGGATGAGGCCATTATTTCCGCTGTTGAATTAAGTGAACGCTATATATCTGATCGTTTTTTACCCGACAAGGCTATTGATCTTATGGATGAAGCAGCGTCGAAGCTCCGGATGGAAATCGATTCTGTACCTGAGGAACTTGACGAGATGAATCGCCGTATTATGCAACTGGAGATTGAGCGAGAAGCAATCAAGAGGGAAAAGGACGAAAAAAAGCTGGCTGAACTAAATGAAGAGATAGCAAATCTGAATGAACAAAGAAGTCAGATCAGAGCCAAGTGGGAATCTGAAAAAGAGATTGTTCAGGGGATTCAAAATATCAAAGAATTTCTGGAGAACTTAAAGATTGAAGCTGAACAAGCTGAACGGGCCGGAGATTATGGGAAAGTTGCAGAGATAAGATATGGTAGGGTTCGTGAATCTGAAACCAAGCTTTTAGAATTGGAAAAGAAGTTATCTGAAATACAAAATGACAAAGCCCTGATTAAGGAAGAAGTGGATGCAGAAGATATCGCAGAAGTGGTGTCTCGTTGGACCGGTATACCGGTTAGCAGAATGCTACAAAGTGAAAGAGAAAAACTATTACATCTTGAACAAGAATTACATAAGCGTGTTGTTGGACAATCCGATGCAATTGCAGCCTTGAGTGATGCTGTAAGAAGAAGTCGGGCCGGGTTACAGGATGCACGCAAACCAATTGGTTCATTTATTTTTCTTGGAACAACTGGTGTAGGTAAGACTGAATTGGCGAAAGCTTTAGCAGAATTTCTATTTAATGATGAAAATGCACTGACCCGCATTGACATGAGTGAGTATCAGGAGCGACATGCAGTGTCAAGGCTGATTGGAGCCCCTCCAGGATACGTAGGATATGATGAAGGCGGGCAACTTACTGAAGCTGTAAGAAGACGTCCGTACTCTGTAATTTTACTGGATGAAATTGAGAAAGCGCATCCTGATGTATTCAACATTCTGTTACAAGTATTGGATGATGGAAGACTTACTGATAATAAGGGACGAACAGCTAATTTTAAAAATACTATTATCATAATGACTTCCAATATAGGATCGCATTTGATCCAGGATAGCTTTGAAGACATGACCGAATTAAATCGTGAATCAGTTGTTGCCAAAGCCAAAGCTCAGGTTTACGATCTATTGCGTAAGACCATAAGGCCTGAGTTTCTGAATAGGATCGACGAGATCATCATGTTCCAGCCTTTGACAAGGGAAGAAGTCAGAGAAATTGTCGAATTGCAATTCAAACATGTACAAACTATGCTGAAAGCTAATGGTTTTAGCATTTCAGCCAGCGACGAGGCTATCGATTGGATTGCACAACTTGGTTTTGATCCTCAGTTTGGAGCCAGACCATTAAAGAGGGTGATGCAGAAAAAACTGTTAAACGAATTATCTAAACAGATCCTGAGCGGCAAGGTGAGAAACAATGATCATATCAAACTCGATATTGATAAAAATAAGGAGTTCGTCTTTACAAATGTTGAATCTGAAGTAGAAGTTTAACGTCGGTGTAAAATTGTACTTCTCCTTACTAAGGCCATGGTGGTCAAGTAAAACCTGATGAAATATAAAAAATCGAACCGGTCCTTGTGCCTGGTTCGATTTTTTTTTGGATCAACCTAATCCTTTATTTCGGATATTTATGCAATTAAAATCAGAGATAAAAAACCGGCGTTGAAAACTAAAATCCAACAAATACTTTCTCAATACTGGGGATATGGTCGGTTTCGAAGCCTCCAGGAAGATATCATTCTTTCCGTTTTGGAAGGCAAAGATACGCTTGCACTGATGCCTACAGGAGGCGGGAAATCAATTTGCTTCCAGGTTCCTGCCATGGCTAAAGAAGGTCTTTGTCTGGTGGTCTCCCCACTCATTGCGTTGATGAAAGATCAGGTAGAAGGCCTACGGCGAAAAGGTATTCCGGCAGTGTCCGTCGTTTCCGGAATGACACGGAATGAAATTGATATAGCTCTGGATAATTGTATTCATGGGAATATAAAATTTTTATACCTCAGTCCTGAACGACTCTCCTCTCCTCTATTTATCGAGCGAGTTCAAAATATGAATATTAGTTTGTTGGCCATTGATGAGTCTCATTGTATTTCGCAATGGGGATATGACTTTCGTCCGTCCTACCTGAAAATTTCTGAGGTAAGAACGTATATTCCTGATGTACCTGTTCTCGCACTCACTGCCACAGCAACCCCTGAAGTTCAGAAGGATATTCAAAAACAATTAGCATTCCGAAACAGCGCTTTGTTTCGAAAGAGTTTTGAAAGGAAGAATCTATCATATGTTGTATTAAGGGAAGATGATAAACTTCACCGTATGGTGAAAGTAATAAATAATGTTCCCGGTACAGGAGTGGTTTATGTCCGAACCAGAAAGAAAACAAGAGAGATCGCAGAGTTTCTCAAAAGAAATAATATTAGTGCGGGGTTTTACCATGGCGGGCTTAGTGCATCAGAAAGAACTAAAGTTCAGGACCAATGGATGAGTGGTAGCATGCGGGTGGTTGTAGCAACAAATGCTTTTGGTATGGGCATAGACAAAGGAAATGTTCGGTTTGTTATTCACCTGGATTTGCCGGAGAGCTTAGAGGCCTATTATCAGGAAGCCGGACGCGCAGGACGTGACGAAGAAAGGGCTTATGCAGTCTTGCTTTTTAATGAATCAGACAAAGCAGAAATGGAGCAAAGGGCCAGATCAAATTTTCCTTCTATAAAACAAATACGGGGTGTTTATCAGAGTCTGGGAAATTTTTTCAGCCTGGCCAACGGTACCGGACAAGGTATTAGTTTCGATTTCCATCTTTCAAATTTTTGTGCCCAATATAATTTTCAGGTGAATGAAACATACAATTGTATTAAGATACTGGAGCTGCAGGGACTTATTGAATATACCGGAAGTGTTGAACTTCAGTCCAGGATACACTTTACCACACATCGTGATCAACTTTACGATTTTCAGGTTAAGAATCCTATACTCGATCACTTTATAAAGGTAATACTTAGGTCATATGAAGGATTATTTGATGATTATGTTTTTATTCATGAAGATCAGATTGCCAAAAGAGCAGATATATCCCCTGCAGAAGTTATCAAGCATCTTTTACATCTCCAGCAGTTAAAGATTATCTCATACCTTCCAGCGAAGGATACACCCCAACTTACTTTTCTTGAACCTAGACAAGATTCAAAAACTCTGGCTATTGATAAAAAAAATCTGGAAGAAAGAAAAGAAAGATATCTGAAGCGCGGAAAAGCTGTCTTGAATTATGCTACGGAAAAATCAAGGTGCAGGAGTCAGATGTTGTTAGCCTATTTCGGAGAAGAGACATGGCATCGTTGCGGAGTATGTGATTATTGTCTGGGCAGGAATAAAACCGGTGTGAGCGATCTTGAATTTGAACAGGTCAGTAAGAATGTTGAAGCCTTGCTTAAAAATAAAAAGTATTCCATTCACGAACTTGTTGGTCACCTTCAGGGTTCAAAGGAAGAAATAAGTTTAAAGGTATTAGAATGGTTGTTGGATAATGAAAAAATTATCTATTCGAAAGGGAATATGCTTGCATGGAATACCATGCAGGAAGATAATTCCTAATTTTTAATATTGATATGCTGATTAGCGAAAGTTTTTTCAAAAGGAAAGATGTAACCGTCATAGCCCAAGAATTGATCGGTAAATTAATTTATAGCAATTTCGATAATATCAAAACGGGTGGGATCATTACAGAAACGGAAGCATATTCAGGTATACAAGACAGGGCCAGTCATGCTTTTGGAGGAAGAAGAACAGCAAGGACTGAAGTTATGTATCAGGAAGCAGGCACAATCTACGTTTATTTGTGTTATGGGATCCACCATTTGTTCAATATCGTAACGAATGCTAAAGATATCCCGGATGCAATACTCATTCGTTCAATTTATCCGGTGACAGGCATAGGAACCATTAGAAAAAGAAGGTCGGGGACATCAATTGCTGATTCACAGCTTTGTGTTGGTCCGGGTAATATGACAAAGGGATTAGGTATTACTATAAATGAGAATGGGACACTCTTGAACAAGAGTAAAATCTATATCACCGGGAAGGCATATCTCAAAGACAGAAGCTTAATACAAAGCGGACACAGGATTGGAGTTGCTTATGCAGGGAAGGATGCACTTTTACCCTATCGTTTCTATGTGAACCACAGGCATTTGGAAAAATTGGATTTGGCATCCGGATAATTTCTTTTTCTTTACCGATATGAATAATTTTGCACAGCTCGTCCTCCATCCTGCTAAAGAGCGATCAGTACGTTTATTCCATCCATGGGTTTTTTCAGGAGCAGTAAAATCTGTAGCTCCCGCTGTGCGTGAAGGAGATGTTGTAGAAGTGTTTTCCTGTGATGGGAATTATCTTGCAACCGGTCATTATCATGAGGGATCGATTAAAGTCCGAATTTTTTCATTTGAGAAAACTGAATTTGGTAAAGACTTTTGGCTGGATAAGTTTCGCAGGGCAATCGAATTAAGGAAATCAGTAGGGTTGGTAGGTAATCAGTCCACTAATATTTATCGTCTTATACATGCTGAAGGCGATGGTCTGCCGGGTTTGATAGTTGATGTGTATGGAACTACAGCTGTCATACAGGCACATACGATCGGGATGTATAATGCTATGACAGACATTAGTTCAACAATTTTGAGTTTTCCGGAACTTGGCATTAATACCATCTACAATAAGAGCGATGATACTCTTCGCAAGAATGCTGCTGCGGAAAGTTCAAATTCTTTGCTGCATGGTAGCAAACTCGATGACGTTGTCATGGAGAACGGAATAAAATTTTATATCAATTGGGATGAAGGACAAAAGACCGGCTTCTTCATTGATCAACGTGAAAATCGTAAGCTGATTCAAAAATATTCAAGTGGTAAAAGAGTGCTCAACACCTTTTCTTACTCAGGCGGCTTCTCAATGTATGCTTTGAACGCAGAAGCTTCTCAGGTACATTCAGTTGATAGTTCTGCTAAGGCTCAGGAGTGGGCTGTGAGAAATGCAGAGTTAAATGCCGGCCAGGCAAGACATACCTTTTTTAAGGAAGATGTATTCGATTTTCTAAAAAAAAGTCAGGATTATTATGATGTGATAATCTTAGATCCACCTGCATTTGCAAAGCATTTAAGTTCGGCAAAAAAAGCGATTATTGGATATCGCAATTTAAACACAGAAGGTATAAAGAGAATTTCTAAGGGAGGAATATTGTTTACCTTTTCCTGTTCACAAGTTATCGACAAACAGATGTTTCGAAAGATTGTTTTTCAAGCGGCTGCGCAATGTGGACGAAACGTCAAAATACTCCATCAACTTAGCCAAGGTCCGGATCATCCGGTTTCAGTTTTTCATCCGGAAGGTGAGTATCTTAAGGGCCTGGCATTGTATGTCGAATAAATTAAAAGAATAGGTTTCACAATTCATTAATGAAATTCAGTAAGTGAAATGCAAGTAGGCATAACATATAAAGAGATATTACGAATATCCTATCCAGTAATGGTTGGTGCGTTAGCGACTACTGTCCTGAATGCAACTGACACCGCATTTCTAGGAAGAGTTGGTGAGGTTGAACTAGGTGCTTCGGCAATTGCCGGTGTATTATATTTCGCCCTGGCAATGATAGGTACTTCTTTAGGTATTGGCACACAAATATTAATAGCCCGCCGCGCAGGAGAAAAAAATGAACAGGAAATTGGAAAGATTTTCGATCATAGCATGGTCATATTTTTATCAATAGGGTTTTCCTTATTCCTGGCCTTATATTTCCTTTCTCCTTTTCTATTAAAACAGGTTATTGGTTCGCCTTCAATTGCCGAAGCTGCAGCAGAGTTTATGAAATTCAGATCGTTCGGTTTTGTGTTTCTGATGATCGCTACTGCATATCGATCATTCTATGTCGGAATTGCTCAGCCAAAAGTATTCGGATGGTATGCATTTATAATGGCTGCATTTAATATAGTGCTATGTTATCTGCTGATCTTTGGACATGGAGGACTGCCAAAGATGGGAATTGCCGGGGCGGGACTTGCTTCTAGCCTCGCAGAATTCCTTTCTTTGGTCATTCTTGTAGTTTACACCTTCTTTAAGCCTGACATAAAGAATTTTAACTTATTCAAGATAAGGAAATGGCAGCATGAGCTTTTCTCAAGTATTGTTAATTTATCGGCTCCGATCATTATGCAGAACCTGCTGTCCATGGGTGCATGGTTGGTATTCTTTCTATTCATAGAGAAAATAGGCGCACACGAATTGGCAATATCTAATATTGTAAGAGCGGCTTATATGTTAAGTATGACACCAATGTGGGGGTTTTCAGTAGCAGCAAATAGTATGATCAGCAATGTAATCGGTCAAGGAAAGAAAGAGGAAGTACTCCTTCTGCTCCACCGTATTCTGAAGTTGACATTCTCATGTACTGTAATAATGGTGTTGTTAAATTTGATTTTTGCACATAAGATTCTTGGGATCTTTACTTCGGATTTGGAACTAATAAGCGATTCTTTCGGAGTTTTTTATGTAATAAATATCGCGATGTTTTTCTTTTCTTTCGCAATAGTATGCATAAGTGCAGTAAGTGGAACTGGAGCAACTAAGATTGCATTATATATTGAGATCGCATCAATCATCATTTATTTGATCTATGTCTATATAAGCACATTTATTATTTCAAAAAAAGTTGAAACCGTATGGTTCTCTGAAATAATATATTGGGGAGTTACCGGCATGGCATCTTATATTTATCTTCGTGGTGACCGATGGAAGAAAATTGAACTTTAAAAAAAAACTTATGAGTTCTCCCTTACGAATCATTTTTTATGGCACACCCGAATTTGCAGTTTCTTCATTAAGTGCCTTGGTAGAGAATAAGTTTAATATTGTAGCAGTAGTCACTTCAGTTGATAAACCATCCGGTCGAGGCCAAAAGCTCACGCATTCTGCAGTTAAGGAATTTGCTCTGGAGAAAAACATTCCTGTTCTTCAGCCGAACAACATGAAAGACGATGATTTTATAGAACAGATCAAAGAGATCAATCCCGATCTTCAGATTGTTGTTGCGTTTCGGATGATGCCTGAGAAGGTATGGCGCCTTCCAGGTAAAGGTACCTTTAATTTACATGCATCCTTATTACCACAATACCGTGGAGCTGCACCCATCAATTGGGCAATTATGAACGGTGAAACAGAAACAGGGGTGACTACATTTTTTCTCCAACATGAAATTGATACAGGAGATATTATCTTTCAGGAAAAAACTTCCATCGGCCATGATGAAACGGCAGGAGAGCTACATGACAGATTAAAACTAATTGGAGCAGAACTTGTTGTTAAAACAGCCTGTGCTATTTCAGATTCAGCCTTCAAACTAAAAAGTCAATCCGGAAATTCAGATACACCTTTAAGATCGGCTCCTAAGTTAAATAAAGAAAACACCAGACTAAATTGCAAAATGCTGTTTTCGGATGCTTATAATTTTATTCGCGGGCTTTCACCTTATCCTGCTGCCTATGCCGAATTATATAACAGGGAATCAGGACTAAGTATAACAATTAAAATTTTCAAGTCTCAGGCAAAAGAGTATTCCCATAATTTCAATCCCGGCACTATCGAGTCTGATAATAAAAGCTATCTCAGGATATACTTCTTAAGAGGCTACCTAGAGCTCGAAGAAATTCAATTAGCAGGCAGAAATAAAGTTGTCGTAAAAGATTTTTTGAACGGGTTTAAACTTGAAGGTCATTGGAGTTTACGAAGCTGATTTTTATCCTCTTCTTATTCATTTGATTTTGTTGATAACATCCCGGAATTGGGTCATCCAATAAATCTGTTTTTCTGACTTTTGCTTTGATGAAAAATCTGGTTGTATTTACCGGTGCGGGAGTAAGTGCGGAAAGTGGAATTCAGACTTTTCGGGACGGTGATGGCTTATGGGAGAAGCATCGGATTGAGGATGTAGCTACTCCTGAAGCCTGGCATAAAAATGCAAAACTGGTACTGGATTTTTATAATCACAGACGAAGACAAGTTGTTGCAGCATCTCCCAATGCGGCACATATTGCTATTGCCGGCCTGGAAACGTATTTTTCAACTTATGTGATAACCCAGAATATTGATGACCTGCATGAGCGCGCAGGATCGAGAAGAATTGTTCATCTTCATGGTGAGATCACAAAGGCTAGAAGTTCGGTTGACGAATCATTAATCTATGACATTGGAGGGGAAGATATTCTTGTTGGACAAACATGTGAATTGGGTTCGCAACTAAGACCGCACATTGTTTGGTTTGGTGAAGTCGTGTCTGAATTGGAAGTAGCTGCACAAATTATGTCTGAGGCTGATTATTTATTGGTAGTAGGGACATCACTTGCAGTTTATCCTGCAGCAGGATTGATCCACTATGTTCCACCGCACTGTAAGAAGTTTCTTGTCGACCCGAAAGCTTCCGGGAGAGTACACGGGTTTACCATTATTCAAAAGGAAGCCGGCATCGGAGTTCCTCAACTTGTTGAACAATTACTTGAAGCAGAGAAATGATCTTCATTATTTATTTGGATGAAAATTTGAAATTAATTTAAAATAACAAATTGAATTGAGTTAATGGATGCAAGCTTTATAGACAGTGAATTTTTCAGATGGGTTGTTCTTCCGATCCTGATATTCTTTGCGCGAATGTCGGATGTAACATTAGGCACATTGCGAAATGTTTTTATTTCAAAAGGCTTTAAGAACATAGTACCCATCATTGGTTTTTTCGAAGTTTTAATTTGGCTGATCTCTATGCGCCAGATTATGCAACATCTGGACAATCCACTTTGCTATCTTGGATTCGCTGCAGGATTTGCCGCAGGAACATATGTTGGTATGTTTGTTGAACGAAGGCTTGCCTTGGGTATGCAGGTCATGAGAATTATTATCCATCAGGATTCTGAGGAACTAATTGCAGGCCTGAAAGCTGAGAATTTTGGGGTTACGATCATTGACGGACAAGGGGCTGTAGGTCCGGTGAAGATCATTTTTACAATCATTAAGAGAAAGGATATTGAGCTTATTCGCAAGATAATACAGCGCTATAATCCATCAGCCTTTTACTCCATAGAAGACATCAGGGCGGCTAATCAAGGTGTTTTCCCCAAAAAGGCTGCAATAAATGGTACTATAGACAATATCAGAAATATATTTCCGGACTCTAAGAAGAAATAAACGTCAGATTGTCAATAACATTTTAAGAAAAACTCAGGTAAAACGCTTGAATTTATAACTTTGTACCCTATAACTCACCTAAATATCACCAAAAAACCATCAAAACAAACTAAAAAATGAAAACAAGAGCAATTGCAGCATTTATTATTGCCGGTGCATTAAGCTTTTCGGCTTGCACCAACAAAATTGACGAAAAAACTATGAGTGAAATCACTCAATTCGGCACAGAATGGACTGCTCTTGGTGAGCAAGCCACTACTTGGAGCCAGCAATTGACTGAAACAGCTACTCAGGCTACTGAATTTTCTGCCAGACAAGCTGAGATGATCAACGCTTCAGCAAACATTAAAGATGAAGCCATCAAAAATCAGATTGCTGAAATGTCCAGAGTATCTTCTGAAGATGCTTCTAAGCTGAACAACATGGTAAGTGAGTTTTCAACTTTCAAGACTACCTGGGATGAGACTACTCAGAAATTTAACGAGTGGCAGGCAAAAGTTAGCAAAGGTGAAATCAACCCGCAAGATGCTATCAAAGGTCTTGCTGATTTCAAAACTCAAATGAGCGATGCTCAAGCCAGATTCGAAAGCTGGAACACAGCGTATGCTGAGGCAAAAAGTTCTTGCGATCAAAACATGGCTGCAGCTGATGAGTTAGCTAAGACTATGGAGCCTACTGCTAAGAAGTAATCTTCATACCACACATTAAAAAGCCTGAGATTTTCACTCAGGCTTTTTTTATGTCTAACCCAACTTGTATTTCTTCGAGTAATTTCTTAGAATATTTATTGAAGTACCTTTTTTTTCTGAAGGCACTTACCCAACGCATGCCATGGATCACGTCAGTAAGAAATATTTCATCAGCTTCAAGAAGATGTTCTATTTCGATTCCGGTCTCTACAACTTTTATACCTTGTTGTGCAAGATGATCAATTAAGGTTTCTCTCATTATCCCGGAAACACAAGCTTCGGTGAGAGCCGGTGTTAAAACTTTTTTTCCGGATAATAAAAACACATTCGAACTAATTGCTTCAGCAATTCTTCCGTGTGTGTTTAAGACAAGGCAATCTCCTCCTCCGCTCTTCCTGTTATGCAATCCTGCCATTACATAATATAGTGCATTCGATGATTTGAGGTTGCTTAGTTTGCTTAAAGGCTTTTGTATTTCATTATACACTTCGATCCTGATTCCGGAATCATTCATTTCATAACGCAGGGCTGCAAGTGGACTTGCTTCTATAAGGTAGGAAACTTCATTGGTTTGAGGGGTATATAAGCCACCATCGTTCCGGAATATTTCAAGGCGAATTCTGCCGTTTCCTTTCAGATTATTTATCTGATCAAGGTGGCGAAAAGACAAATACAAATTATGAAACGTAAGATCATCATGAGGCAGCATTCCCAGCAGGTCCATGCTGTTTTGCATGCGTTTTAAATGTCTTTCAAAATGCAGAATTTCTCCATTCATAATTCTGATCGTCTCAAAGATCGCATCGCCATACCGGAATGCCCGGTTTGAAGAAGAAAAAACGGGTTGTGTTGAATCTATGATATTCCCGTTGAAATTGATGAAAGTTTGCCCCTGCATAATCTATATACAAAGGTACATGAGTCTGCGGGTAATATCGCGACCCTAAAAAAAAATAATCAACTATTTTTACGTGCTAAGTTTATTGGAGAAGAGGTACAATATCCAATAGTGATGAATTGGCTTGAATTAGAATAGATTGAATTCCTGCTTTGTTTGCAGCCTCGATATCCCTCTCTGCATCACCGATAAACCAACTTTTAGTTTTGTCAACATTAAATCGTGCTATGGCTTTTTCCAACATTAAAGATCCGGGCTTACGGCATATACAGCGGCTTTTATCCGGGTGGTGAGGACAATAATAAATTTCGAGAAATTTTATGCCATTGGATGCTGCAATTCTAATAAGTTGATGATGCAGGAATTCGACGTCATCAAAATTATATAGCCCCCGTGCTATGCCACTTTGATTACTGATGATGACAAATTCGTAAGCATTTTTTTTTAGAATGTTTAAAGCTTCAAAGAGATGATCATTCAAAATAAAATCCTCCAGTTTCCAGGTAAACTCCCCTCTTTCTTTGTTGATCACACCATCACGATCCAAAAATATGACTTTCCGTTGGCTAAAGTGCATTTGTGGTATGGATTAACTGCTGTATAAAATTAAGAAAGAGTACCGGTTTCAATATTATTGTAAAGAAAAATCCATAAAGAGCACCCCAGAGATGAGCATCGTGATTTATGGTTCCTCCACCCTTTTTGGCCATATAGTAACAGTAGACGAGATATGCGACACCAAAAATAATTCCAGGGAGGCATAACACTCCGTAAAGACATAATTTTTGTAAGGGGTTAAAGAGTATAAATGAAAAGACTATTGCAGATACAGCCCCGGATGCACCCAAGGCATTGTATGCAGGATTATCTTTTTGCTTTTTATAGGTCGGAAGTACAGAGCTCATCATACCACCGATGTATAGTAGCAGAAAATATACTTCTGCCCGTCCTTCAAAGAGCACCTGAAAATAATCTTCCAAAACAAAACCAAATGAAAAGAGCACGAACATGTTCACCAATAAGTGAATCCAATCGGCATGAAGAAAACCGCTACTTATAAATCTGAACCATTCTTTTCTGTTCTGAATGATAAAAGGATTGAAAATATATCGATCCATCAAACTTCTGTTTTGGAAGGCCAAAATCGATACAGCAGAAGTTACAATGATGATAAGTAAAGTTAATTTCATAGTGTTAGTCAAAAACCGGACTATACATTGAAGCGGAAATGCATAATGTCTCCATCATCAACCAGATATTCCTTTCCTTCTATACTTAACTTCCCTGCATCCCTGCAACCGGCTTCTGATCCATATTTTAGAAAGTCCTCGTAATGGATTACTTCAGCTTTAATAAATCCTTTTTCAAAATCAGTATGGATCACGGCTGCAGCCTGAGGAGCCAGCATACCTTTTGTAATGGTCCAGGCTCTTACTTCTTTTTCTCCAGCAGTAAAGTAAGTCTGTAAATTCAATAATCGATAAGCAGCACGAATAAGTTTTGTCACCCCTGATTCTTTCAATCCAAGGTCAGAAAGAAATGCCTGACGGTCTTCAAAGCTCTCAAGCATTGTGATCTCAGCTTCAATTGCTGCAGCGATTACCAGGACTTCCGCATTTTCACCTTTTACCGATTCTTTCAGTTGATCCACAAGAGCATTTCCGGTGATGACTGATGCTTCATCAACATTACAAACATACATCACAGGTTTTGCAGTAAGTAAAAAAATGTCGGCTATGAAACGCTGATCATCCTGACTCACATCGGCGCTTCTGGCAGATTTTCCTTGTTCAAGATGTTGTTTATAAATGGCTAAAACTTCCAGAGCTTTTTTTGCTTCTTTATCTGTTCCGGCTTTTGCAACTTTTTCCATTCTGCTGATCTTCCTGTCAACAGATTCAAGATCTTTTAACTGGAGCTCAGTATCTATCGTTTCCTTATCTCTGACAGGATTAATTTTACCATCAACGTGAACCACATTTGGGTCTTCAAAGCAACGTACTACATGGATAATTGCGTCACATTCCCTGATGTTACTGAGAAATTGGTTACCTAAGCCCTCGCCTTTGCTGGCACCTTTTACGAGACCTGCAATATCAACTATTTCGATGGTAGTTGGTAAAACTCTTTGTGGTTTTACTAAGCGTTCCAATTCTACCAGTCGCTCATCCGGAACTGTAATGACCCCAACGTTAGGTTCTATGGTACAAAATGGAAAGTTCGCCGCCTGGGCTTTTGCATTCGATAGACAATTAAAAAGTGTAGATTTTCCAACGTTTGGTAGTCCCACTATTCCACATCTCAAGGCCATAATTTCTGTATTCTAAATTTTAATTTAATTTATTATTGTCCGCTAGCCAGGATTCCCTGGTATTTTAATGTATTTGCCGGATCTATTAAGGATAATATCGGAACAATCTGATTCTTTTCGTCAATTTGAGCCTGAGAATAGATGTTTACAATTTCATCAGCTTTGGCATTGAAAAAAACTTGCATCAAAAATGAATTTGGCTTATCCGCATATACTCTTCTGAGGTCTTTCAGACTTTCAGAGATGACTTGTCTGGCTTCTAAAGCATTATCTGTCATCTTATCAAGACCCCGGCGGTGATAATTGTACATAGTAATTCTGAGGGGACTAAAAGAAGAGTTTAGCAAATTTTCGGTAATCCAGTAACGGTTTCTTGAACTTTCAAATGCCTTCCATCCACGTTCAGCCAGTCGGGTTGAATTATTGACAATATTTTGGGCCTTCACAAAATAAGGCGTTCCACCTTCAGGTGAAAAGGAGTCATAGTCCAAGCCTATTATCAGGTAGGCATAATATGCCAGAACTGCCGTAAGATTTGAGGTGATGTCTGCCTCATCCAATTCCAGAACCTGATCCTGAATATATTTAAAGGAAAAATCATTATCCTGATGGTTGAATAATGGAGCATAAAACGAAGACTGATAAACCGGACGTCTTGACTGGATCTGAATGTTCGCCTTGAAAGCATCTACAGATGTACGCTCTGAAATGGTAATGATGATACTGCATTCAATCCTTTCCTGGTTGAGGAATTGATCATTAGTCCAGGTTCTGTTATTCATGAATTCCCGAATTGAAGTCTGCAAAGTTTCATAGATAGTTTTATCGCTTGCTTGAATTTGAGGAGATAAAACTGAAACAGAACAGTTGAGTTCCTGAGCCTGACTTCCATTGAAATAAATGAAACAAATAATAATACTTAAAAATTTCTTTGCATCTATTTGCATGTGTATGAGTTTAAGTATGGACAACGTAATAGATAATTTTGAAACGTGTACCTGTCTTTAAATGATTAAAACTATATTCTTGTTATGAGGTAATCCACGATGTCTCGTGCAACCTCAGATTTTGATTTGATGTCATATGCAGTAACATTTTCTGACTGATCAATAATGCTTATTTTATTAGTTGAGGTTCCAAACCCGGCACCTTCATCATTCAGAGAATTCAAAATGATGTAATCAAGATTTTTTTTCTTCAATTTGCCTTTGGCATTCTCTAATTCATTGTTAGTTTCAAGAGCAAAGCCAACCAATGCTTGTCCTTTCTTCTTTGTTTTTCCGAGCTCAGTAAGAATATCGACAGTTGTCTCCAACTCAATTTCATGTGGCTTTATTCCCTTTTTAATTTTTGTTTCTGATACTTCGGAAGGTCTGTAATCGGCAACGGCAGCAGACATAATTATCAAATCAGCTTCGGGAGCAAATTTCCGGCAGGCTAATAGCATCTCATCTGCAGTTTCAACATCAATTCTCTGTATACGCGGATTTGCCAAATGTAAGCTAGTCGGACCGGAGATCAAGGTGACTGAAGCACCTTGTCTTGCAAGTTCTTCAGCAATTTTAAATCCCATTGTTCCTGAAGATCGATTGCCAATAAAACGGACAGGGTCGATGGCTTCGTAGGTTGGTCCTGCAGTCACCATTGCCTTTTTTCCTGACAGCGGAAGTCCTTTTTGAAATTGAAAATTCAGTTGGTTAAAAATCGCTTCAGGTTCTTCCATTCGGCCTTCACCAGACAAGCCACTGGCCAATTCTCCTTCAGTCGGCGAGATTACTTTAACTCCCCGATCTGCTAGTGTTTTTAAATTGTGTTGGGTAGAAACATGCTTCCACATGTCAAGATCCATTGCCGGTGCAATAAAGACGTCGCATCTTGCAGAAAGATAAGTCATCAAGAGTAAATTATCGCAGACACCGCTTGTCATCTTGCCAATGGTATTTGCAGTTGCAGGTGCGATAATCATTGCATCTGCCCACAATCCAAGATCAACATGATTCGTCCATCTTCCGGTCTTGTCATCAAATGTGTCGGTTAGAACATCATCCTTGGATAAAACCGATAAAGTTAGCGGAGTGATAAAATCCTTCGCCGCAGGTGTCATGATTACTTTTACATGAGCCCCGGCTTTGATCAATAATCGCACCAGCATGGCAGATTTATATGCAGCGATGCTTCCTGTTAGACCTACGATTATTTTTTTTCCTTGCATTGATAATTCTATGCTCTTGCTGACTTCAATTAAAAAAATCCAAAACATGGGTCTTGGATTTTTTATCTGATCAACAAATAAAATTCATGGATCAGATGATCTCTTCATTTGCAGGTTTACGGAAGTATATTTTATCCTCCTGAAACTCCTGGATTGCGATCAGCGTCGGTTTTGGCAAACGCTCATAGTATTTAGAAATTTCTATCTGCTCGCGATTTTCAAAAATTTCTTCAAGATTGTCGGAGCTGGTATTGAATTCAGACAGCTTCGCATTCAGTTCTTCTTTCATTTCTGAAGAGATTTGATTTGCACGCTTGGCTATGACAACGAGAGATTCATATAGATTTCCTGTTTCTGCATCGAACTCAGGAATGTTTCTTGTTACAGTAGTTGTAACGTCTGATTTGTAACTCATGGTATGGCGATTATTATTTTAGTTTATAGAGCTTACTCCGTCATCTGACGGGATTTTATCCAGTTTCCTTTTTATTTGTTCAGAAATATCCATTGCTTCCTTCATATGCTTACTTTCAGGAAAGGCTACATTGAATTCTCCAAATGATCTGAGGGCATCGTTGTACCGCCCTTCTCTTTTTGTTTCTATACTTCCTTCAGCATAAAGGTAAGCCGCCTTGAATGAAAGGAATAATGCATTTTCTCTGTACTTGGTGGATGGAAAATCATGCAATAGATTTTGAAAAGTTGTTGTTGCAGCTTTATAATACTCCATGTTGTAGTACAGGCGTGCTGTCTCGTACGTTTTTGTTTCAAGTTTTTCGCGAAGCTGATCTATGAGCTTATTGCACTCAGGTATCCTGGTGCTTCTCGGATATTTATCGGCAAATAACTGTAGTTCGTTGATTGCTGTATACGTGTTTGTCTGATCAAGTGAATACTCAGGAGAGTCCTCATAATAGCAATATGCATGCATGAAAGCACATTCTTCCGCGTACTCACTCGTTGGATATGTTTTGGAGAATATGTCAAAATCATATGCAGCAGACTGGTAATCTCCAAGGCGGTAATTTGTATAAGCGAAATAGTAATAAGTTTTCTCAGCTTTTCTGGTACCCCGGTAAACAGCATTCAACTCTTCAAATAATGGAAGGGCCTTATAATAATCGCCTTTATTGTAGTAACGAATGGCAGCTTCCATTTTGGCATCCATATCATTGCCTTTCAGGACCCGGTTGTAATTACTACATCCGACAGTCAATACGCTGAAAATCAATAAGATAAATGATATTTTTAATTTCATTAGCATGCAAAGGTAATCAATTTTCTATTCCTTTCCCATTCAAAATCAAGGCTTGAACGCAGGAAATGAACAATAATTTGATCAAGAGAAGCTGCTTATTTTCGGTAAATCAGAGGATGCACCGGGATCAGTTTTTGATAATCCTTGCACTCTCAGAATACGTGCCACCGGACAGGATCCTTACGAAATAAATGCCGGCAGTCAAATCTTCACCAACTGATATTTCTCCCTCAGCTTTTCTGAGGATAGGATGAGATTCGAGTGTGCGTCCAAGTACGTCAAGTAATTCAATCTTACTGTCTGCAGATGCATCAAGCTTGCTAAATCGTATAATAGTAGAGGAACCGAACGGATTCGGGTAGACATTTATCTGTGCCAAATTTGGAGTGGCAAAGTTTTTCACACCCACATTCAACATACCGCTGATACGGAAATGATCTAGCCCTCCTTCCAGGATATGTCCCGGATTTCCATCATTAACGTCAACCATTACCTGCATTGTCGGAGTTACAGTCAGAAAACTACTGATAAGATGATTACTATCATACCATGATGCAACTCCCGGCGATGAAAGTGTTACTGATTCGATGAGAACAATATCCGTTCCATTGGACAAATAAATATTCATTGAATCGTTTGGTGATCCGCTACCGCCTGTATTCACAAACCAGCGAGCATATTCGATGCTCGGATTTACATAGATCGTTGCATCAAAAATTGGAGATGTGAGCATCGTATTACCGTTGTCGACATCATGATTACTATAGGGTCCTGTTCCATTGTCCGTCACATAACATTTGTTGGAACAATCTCCAGATGCATCCACGTCAGGATTGATGATATTCGCTCCTCCATCAAAACTACCAATCGGTACTCCTCTTTCCCATGCATTGGCAGATGAGCCTCCAACAGTCCAGTTGTAATCAAAAGTAAAGTCATCGTAGTAGCCAATGAGTAGTTCCATTTGTAGTGGCATTGCACCACTAAAGTTTTGTGTGAAACACTTCGATACATATCCCCATTTGCCACTGGTTATATCATATGTTCCTGAGATCAGACCATTTATTGTAAACTGTCCGGCTGCATCAGTCATGGCACTGAAATTGAAATCACTATTTTCGATTTGAACGAATGCATTCTCTATCGGCATTCCCGATAAGCTATCCAGAATAGTTCCGGTCACTGCAAATGTTGGTATGGGAGAAAGTTCAACATCAAGGGTTGTGAGAACACCATTCACCAAAGACACTCCGCTAATAGTTTTTGTAATGTAGCCCGGTTTAGAAACTTCGACATCGTATGATCCAGCATCGGCAAGCCCCGTTTTATATTCACCACCTGAATTGGTAGTGCGAATCGCAGAGGTACCAGTGATCTGAACTGTTGCTCCCGGAATAATTACAGAAGAGACTGAATCACTTACAATTCCTTCCAAATAACATCCACGAACATAGGTTGGAGTTAATACATAGAGTCCGTTCACCATGTCAGAAGCTACGATAGTTCCGGAAGGCAAATAAGGATAGACACCCCAGCAGCCCACCTGTCCGGTGCCGCTACCTTGTGCATAGGTATCATATTTTCCAACTTCAATAGGATTAGCAGGACGACTCACATCCGTAATTACTACTCCTTCTTTATACCATGATGTCACTGCAAAATCATTAAGAATATGTGTATTATGGACTACTGCACCGGTGCCGGAAGCCGTCTGGAATCTTGAGATCTCACGAATATTAGACAAGTCAGAAATGTCGAATGCTCCCAGGAAAGAAAAATTATTTTCATCTGTGGTGAACAATGTTTTGTGATCATCAGAAAGCCAGGTATTGTGTGTAAAAGCTGTTGGGGTCGTTTGTGTTGCAAGCAGGACAGGATTTGATTTATTTCTCACATCAACGACTGCAAAAAAGCCACCATATATATGTCCTTCATACATGGTATCGTTTTCAACATAGCCATCGTGCACATAAGAGTCATTACCACCTCCGGGAAATATATATTCTCCTGCATAAACCGGATTGGCCGGGTCATTAAGATCGAGAAACAAGGTATGACCCTGGCCAATGTTACTGCCATATAAATAGAGATATCCCATGGCAGTATCACAATGTAAAGCATGTATCGAACTAAGCTGCCCTGAAATCAGTCCATCTCCTGTATACTGATGATAAGAAACATTAGCCGGTAGCTGGCTTAGATCTACTACTGTTAAGCCGCCTCCTCCTTCTGTTGTCACATATGCAAATTTTCTATAGGTCTTTACTTCTCTCCAGGTGTTTGTTGGTCCCGGGACAGAAAAAACTATAGCAGGATTATCAGGATCTGTGACATCAACAATATCTAAACCTTCTTCCGTTCCAACTAAGGCATATTCATTGTCAAGACTGTCAGTGTACCCGCCAATATTTGCCAAGGCTGTAGAACCATAAGACAGGTTACTTCTAAATTGAAGATTTTGAGCCGAAATGAATTGTGTGAATAATATACTTGCGACTACTAATAGCGATTTCATTTATTTTTTTTTTGTGCAAGAACGAATGATTCCACGATATACACAAGTATTCTTCTATTATTAAGAATACCTATTCCGGAATATGACATTCAAATTATAATCAGTTTTCAGAGAAATCATGCCTAAAAATCACTTCAGGCTTTTTGTGAGTTTTCAACCGATTTGAAAAAATGTTAAGGTTGATAGCCTAAATTCCGGATTTCAATGACTTGAAGCATTTGTTGAGAATAAATTGTATTCACCTAGTTATAAGATATATAGATATAATTATCTAAAGTAGATTTGCTAAGTTTGCTGATATTAATTGCAACGGAAGCCTTCGTTTTTGGGCAATTAAGCCTGTTAATTAATTTCTTCAGAATTTGGTCGAATTCTTTGGTTTAAAGTCAAAATACTTACTTTTGTTTAAATTCGATCAAAAAAAATGTGTTTATTGGAATTCGATTTAGCGAAAAATAAAGTTTGAGTTTGATCTTATTTCGATTTTCATGAATGAATTTAAAATTAATTTATTTTTAAAAACAATCAAAACCAACATATCAAGGTGGATTTATTCGAAAAACTAAAGAAGAACCGTGGACCATTAGGTCAGCATGCGAAAGAATCTCATGGATACTTCACTTTCCCGAAGCTGGAAGGTGATATCGGGACCAGGATGATGTTCAGAGGAAAAGAACGTTTGATTTGGAGCCTAAATAATTATCTCGGCCTGGCAAATCATCCTGAAGTTCGAAAAGCCGATACTGATGCCGCTGCTGAATATGGCTTTGCCTCTCCTATGGGAGCCAGAATGATGTCGGGCAATACAAATCATCATGAACAGCTCGAAAATGAACTATCGGCTTTTGTCAAAAAGGACGATACAATACTATTGAACTTCGGTTACCAGGGAATGGTCTCTGCAATTGATTGTCTGGTTGACCGACACGACGTAATTGTTTATGACAGCGAAAGTCATGCTTGTATTATTGATGGAGTTCGTCTTCACATGGGTAAGAGATTTGTGTTTCCACATAATGATATCGAAAACTGTGCAAAGCAATTAGAGCGGGCAAGACGAATAGTGAAGGAAACCGGAGGTGCTATACTTTTGATCACTGAAGGTGTATTTGGAATGAGTGGAGATATGGGAAGATTAAAAGAGATCGTAGCCTTGAAAGAACGATTCGATTTTCGTCTTTTTGTAGATGATGCTCACGGATTTGGTACCATGGGTAAAACCGGTGCAGGGACAGGAGAAGAACAAGGTGTTCAAGATGGAATAGACATCTACTTCTCTACTTTCGCAAAAAGCATGTCAATGATAGGTGGGTTCATTTCCAGTAATGAAGATGTTGTCGAATACCTTCGATACAATATGCGCTCGCAAATTTTTGCCAAGACTCTCCCATCACCCCTGGTCATGGGAGCTCTTAAACGCCTGGAATTGTTACGCAGCAATCCGTCATTGAAAGATGACCTTTGGACAATCGTCAATGCATTACAGACAGGACTAAAGAATGCAGGATTTAATATAGGTAAGACTCAGAGTCCGGTAACTCCGGTATTTATGAATGGAAGTATTGGTGAAGCAACAAATCTGATCTATGACTTACGGGAAAATTTTGACATTTTCTGCTCTGTCGTAGTTTATCCTGTCGTACCTAAAGATGTTATCATCCTTCGATTAATTCCGACTGCTGCACATACTTTGAAGGATGTAGAGTACACAATAGATGCCTTTAAAAAAGCTTATGTGAAGTTGAAAGCCGGCGAGTATATGTCTGACAAGATTGCTGCATTTTAAATTCTGTATAGTCAAACTGAACCTAAATAAATTAGCTCCTAATCAATTCAACATTAATCTTTAAAAAAAAACGACAATGAAAGAATACGAAAAAATTAAAATGCTCGTCGCAGCGATTGAAGAAGATGTAATCAAATTTGCAGAGAAAGGTAATGCTGCTGCCGGAACTCGTGTACGCAAAGGACTACAGGATATTAAGCGTGCGTGTCAGGATATGCGTGACGCTATTCAGGCAGCTAAGAAAAGTGACACTCCTCAGCCGGGCGGCACAGGAATGTAATTTTCAATTATAAAAAAAACCCGGCTTTAGACCGGGTTTTTTTTATTTCAAATTTCATTGTGAAGCGTAATGGGCAGATTTAATTGGAAGTTTATCTGTTACTTTTTAGAATATTTATAAGTCATGTTCATTTTAGCTGATAGTTTTAGATAAAAGGATGGACGGATTACATAGTCTCCTCTACCCCGCACATTGCAGTACAGAAAAATTGAATTGAAGACATCGGGTATCTCACCATTTGCAGATTATTTTCTAAAAAAGGTTTAAGCCTGAACTTTTAAGGAGGTTTTCAAGGATCCCTGGAGTTTGCTTTGGCCGGGATCAGCTTCCTGTTTACTTACAGTTCTCCTTCACTTAGTGATAAACATTTGTGGTGTTGAATTCCTCCTGAAAAAACGGAGTGAATTCTATAAAACCAGAACTGTATTAGTTCCGGCGAACAAGATTAAATTGGAATGAATGGAAAATAATTCTCTCGAAAATTGATATCCTAAGAATTAAAAAAAAAGTGCACTGTATACAGTAACTTTACACAGTGCACTAAAAATAAGTAGCGAAAGGGGGAGTCGAACCCCCGACCTCAGGGTTATGAATCCTGCGCTCTAACCATCTGAGCTACCTCGCCGTCTTTGGGGCTGCAAATATGAACATTGATTTTATTTCTGCCAAGAAATATTTAAGATCTTCCTTCTTCTTCCAGAAGTTTGGTGTTGTGTTTTAACGTTCGCAAAACTATGGTAATCAGTAGCGTTGCGATGAATAAATAAATGAGATTTTTTCCTATGGAAATTGTTTCCCATCTGAACCAGGACATTAGCAGTTCGACATAGAGAAAACCGAACACTGTGGCCAGAATCCCTGAATATTCTCGTCTTAACACGCTCTTCATTGAAAAGCCGGTTTCACTTTTTCTAAACTGAGAAATCTTTGGAAAAAATGCCGGTACTTTTTTTGACCAATCCAAATAAACGTCGCCAAATTTTCGTTCAAGAAACCTTTCTTCGGCAAACATTATTCTTTCGTAGTAGATCCAGTACAATAAACTTACGATGATCGTAAATTCAATATTCCTGGTGAATAATACTATGCCTATCCACATGAGATAGTTTCCCAGATACAAAGGATGTCTCACAATAGAATAAATACCACTTGTGTTAAGGCTCTCTGCTACTTGCGCATGGGTGTTCCTTCCTGAAGTGCCCCGAGGTGTGGTACCAATAGTATATGCCCTGATTACTGCTCCCAAAATACTTAAAATGGCAGCTGAGTAGTTTAAGAAGCTGGCTATACGGGGGTCAAAATCATCATAATTCGTCACATAAACAGCCGGAATAGCCAGAATGAAGAGAACTACCGGAATCTGCCCTCTTCGCTTAAAGAGCCAGTTGCCATCATTTTCGAGGGAGTGAATTAATGCCATATTGAGGGTGCCGAAGGTAATCCAAAATTCAGAACTAAAAAAAAGACCAATTTTTTTGAATTGAAAATAGTAAATAATCGCTATATTGACGCTCTGGCTGATGCCGGGACTAATTCATTTTATATTTTATTTATATCAATCGTGAAGACCGAGTCAAAGACAACGAATAAAGTTAAATACTCTTTAGAGTTTGAGATAAAATCATCCCCAAAGATTTTATATAATTATTTGAGCAATGCCAGCGGCCTCGAAGAGTGGTTTGCCGATAAGGTGAATATTCGTGAAGGTGATCTTATTTTTACCTGGGAAGGCAGCGAACAACGTGCACGAATTGTGAGTAAAAAGGATAATCAGATGATCCGCTTCAAGTGGATCGATGAAACTGATCAGGTAGATGATGATACCTACTTTCAATTTGAAATTGTACAGGACGAAATCACTTCAGACGTTGCGCTGATTGTGACAGACTTTTCCACTCCGGATGAAAAAGAAGAAGACATGTTACTTTGGAATAGTCAGATCCATAGTCTCATGCATCATATCGGATCCTGATCTTCAGTCAAATTTATCAGCTTTCTAAAAGTACTTTTCGAAGCGGCTATTACTTTCTCATGCCTGGCTGTCTCAAATCGGGTACATAGTTTAATGAAGCCCTTGGTACTTAGAGTTTCTACTCTACCTTGCTCAAGAAAAATGTCAAGATCGATATAATTTGTTGCATCAAAATGATATTGCCAAGGTGACTCATTCACGCAAATCAGAAAGTCCTGTCCTTTTAGCTTGTGAATCCTTTTCTGAATACTATTCCTTCTTCTTTCCCAGGCATCTCCTTGTAAATGGAGAGTAAATGAAAACCCATGTGCCCACCAAAACATATTCCGGTATGCAAACACGGACTTCGTATTAAACAATCTCGGAAAATCAAGCAAGATATAAGGTAAATTGAGGTAATTTTCACCTCTGAATATTTTTCCGGAATCTATGTTGATGCCCTCGTTCTGCCTAAAATCTCTGACTTTCAGCTCATCTTTTAATTCTTTTTCAAGCTGTCCGAAAATTGACATGATCTTCCTGGTAGCAGACAATTTAACAGCAAAAAATTGCCCGTTATTCAAAACTTCTAATTCCTCAGGAGTAAATTCCAATTTTGTAACTTGCACCGTTTTCTTTTTGTCAAAGATAGTGTGAAGAAATTAACTCTCCTCGTACTTCGTGCTTTTGCAGGTCCTATGGTCCTGACCTTCCTAATATCCCTGTTTGTTTTGTTGATGCAATTTCTCTGGAAATATATCGATGATCTGGTAGGTAAAGGTCTGGACTGGATTATCATCGGTAAATTAATGGTGTATGTTTCGATTACTTTGGTACCTCTTGCTTTACCATTAGCCATATTATTATCATCCATCATGACATTTGGTAATATGGCTGAACATTTTGAGATCACAGCCTGTAAATCAGCCGGCATGTCTCTACAGAGAATTATGCGACCGCTGATAGTTACTGCCATTTTAATTTGTATTACGGCATTTTTCTTTTCAAACGTCATATTACCTATGGCAAATTTAAAAATGAATGCTCTCTTATACGATGTTCGTCAACAAAAACCTGCACTTTATATCAAGGAGGGTGTTTTCTATAACGGCATAGATGGTTACTCGATCAAGATCGGTGAGAAAAGTTCCGACGGGAAAACTTTACACGATATAATGATTTATGACCATCGGGAGAACCGTGGGAATACTAATCTCATCATGGCTGAATCCGGTTCGATGGTGATGTCTGACGATGAAAGATTCCTCATTCTTACATTAAATAACGGCACCAGCTATGAAGAAAAGCCGAGCTCTCCGGGTAAAAATAACAGGCCTTTGATGAGGTCGGAATTTGAACAGCAAGTCGTTCGTTTTGATCTCAGTTCGTTTAAAATGACCAGAACAAATGAGCAACTGTTTAAAGACAATTATCAGATGCTGAATCTAGGCCAGTTAGAGCAGGCTGCTGATAGTATTGAGAATAAACTTGATCAAAAATTAGAGGATTTATACCATCGGGCAAAGATTAGCTATGCAATTGTTCCTGACTCCATGAATAAAATGAATTATTCATCGGTGCTGGAGCTAAAAGAAGACGATATCCTGAAAAATTTTGAACCTGAAAAGCGAGGTATGATCCTGAATTCGGCATTATTGTCAGCCCGAAATATGGCTAGCATTACTTCAGATATTATTGATGATCTGGATGGAAGATCCCGGGTATTAGCGAAACACAGGATCGAATGGCATAGAAAATTCACACTCTCCTTTGCATGCCTGATTTTGTTTTTTATCGGAGCGCCATTGGGAGCTATTATAAGAAAGGGAGGTCTAGGATTGCCTGTTGTTGTTTCTATCATTCTCTTTGTTTCTTATCATGTTATTTCTATTAGTGCAGAAAAATTTGCCAGAGAAGGAGTTTTGACACCTTTCGAAGGTATGTGGATGTCTTCGATCATCTTATTGCCGGTAGGTATTTTTCTTACTTATAAGGCAACAACAGATTCTGCATTGTTTGATCGTGATTCCTATCTGCGTTTCATTAAGAGATTTTCAAAGAGAAAGACCTTTTAAATCAAAAAGATAATAAGTGAATGAAAATTCTTCAGATCTGTCACCGTATACCTTTTCCTCCACTCGACGGAGGAAATATTGCCATGCTGAACATGGCAAAAAGTTTGAAGATTTCCGGATGTGATGTGCAAATATTTGCATTGAATACCGTAAAACATTTTGTCGATCCGAATGACCTTCCTTCCTTTTTTAAAAAAGATTTTAATTTTAGTACAGAAAAAATTAACACCAAGGTGACCCTGAGGGGGGCAATAAAAAATTTCTTTTCCAGGAGTTCTTATAATGTCGACAGATTTTTTAGCAGTGACATCGAGCAAAGCCTTACTGCGATATTACAAAAGGAACAGTTTGACGTAATTCAGCTTGAGACCCTCTTCACCACCCCATACATTGATGTAATTCGCAAGAACAGTAAAGCGAAGATTGTTCTCCGGGCGCATAACAGTGAACATATCATTTGGGAGCGTTTGTCAAAATTGGAATCTTCTCCATTCAAAAAATGGTACCTGACTTTTCTAGCATCAAGGTTGAAGAATTATGAGATGGATGTACTCAACAAAATTGACGCCATCATTCCTATTACTAAAATTGATGCCGCTGTTTTTAAGTATTCAGGATATTCCGGACCTGTTTTAACTGTACCTCTGGGAATAGATATGGAACAGTATCCATTGCAAAAGTTTAATCCTGATTTATCCGTATTTCATCTTGGATCTATGGACTGGTTACCAAATCAGGAAGCGATTAGGTGGTTTCTGTTCTCTGTTTGGCCGTCAATACATAAGAAATTTCCTGCACTTCGCCTCCATCTCGCCGGCAGAGGTTTTCCTGAAGATCTGCTGGCAATTCAGGTGCCCGGAGTTGAAATGCAAGGTAAGGTAGTGGATGCAAATTGTTTTATGGAAGACAAGCAGATCATGATTGTACCCTTGCTTTCAGGCAGTGGAATGAGAGTAAAAATAATTCAGGGTTTAGCGCTTGGCAAAACGATCATCTCTACAAGCATAGGTGCAGAGGGAATTGAAGTAACAAATGGTCAGAATATCCTTATAGCAGATGATCCAAAATCATTTCTTGAAAAAATTGAATATTGTCTCAGCGATCCGGAACGTTGTCATAAAATTGGATTGAACGGAAGAAAATTTGCTGCTGAAAATTATTCAAACGAAGTAATTGGTCAAAAGCTTGCAGCGTTTTATGAGCAACTCTGCTTTGACTCAGTCCTTCAGGATGTATGATGCAAATCAATCTTTCACCATACGTATATCATGTCCCAGCTTATCCCGCTTTGTCTGAAGGTAGGAATGATTATACTGATTTGACTCCATTTCAATCGGTACAACTTCAGTAATCTCTAAACCGTAACCGATAAGTCCTGCTCTTTTTTTAGGATTGTTGGTCATCAAGCGCATCTTTGAAACGCCAAGGTCTCGGAGTATTTGTGCGCCAACACCATAGTCTCTTTCATCACTCTCAAAGCCTAACTCAATATTTGCTTCGACAGTATCCAATCCGTTTTCCTGGAGTTTATAGGCTTTGAGTTTATTCAAAAGACCAATACCCCTGCCCTCTTGATTCATGTAGACGATTACGCCTCGTCCTTCCTTCTCGATCATGGTCATTGAGGCATGTAGTTGCGGCCCACAATCACAGCGGCATGATCCGAAGATATCACCGGTAAGACAGGAAGAGTGAACTCTTACAAGAACAGGCTCATCAGATTTCCATTCTCCTTTTACAAGGGCGAGATGTTCCTGCCCGGTTGTAATTTGCCGGTAGGCATGTAAATTAAAATCACCCCAGGTAGTTGGAAGTTTAACAGTAACTTCTTTTTCAATAAGGCTCTCCTTTTTTAACCTATACGCTATCAAATCTTCTATGCTGATAATTTTCAAATCGAACTTTTCAGAAATTTTGATCAAATCCGGAAGGCGGGCCATTGTGCCATCCTCGTTCATGATTTCAACAAGTGCCCCTGCAGGTTGAAATCCTGCCAGCCTGGAAAGATCTACTGTTGCTTCGGTATGCCCGGTCCTGCGTAAGACTCCACCTTTCTTGGCAATCAGAGGAAAAATATGCCCGGGCCGACCTAGATCTTCTTTTTTAGTTTTTGGATCTATTAGCGCACGAACGGTTTTTGACCGATCGCTTGCGGAAATGCCCGTCGTTGTTCCAAACCCCAAAAGATCCACAGATACAGTAAATTGTGTTTCGTGTGAGGATGTATTCTTTTGAACCATCAAATTGAGATCTAATTGCTGACATCGTTCTTCGGTTAGTGCAACACAGATTAAACCTCTTCCATGAGTGGCCATAAAATTTATTATCTCCGGAGTAGCCATTTCAGCAGGAACGATAAAATCACCTTCATTTTCTCTGTTGGCATCATCAACGACAATGATTGCCTTACCTGCCTTCAGGTCATTTATTGCTTCTTCAATTGTATTTAGCTGGAACATAGATTGAATATAATGTTGCTGCAAAGTTAGCAAAGTTCTGTGGAACAGTTTTTCTAATTTTTTATAGCTATTTTCTCTTCTAATTAATGAAATCTTGCAGGATGTTTTGACCCATTATTTCTCAAATTTCGTTTTCCTGGAGTAAATAGAGGAATTTTAGGTGTATTTCAATCAGTATTTGAAAATTGCTTGCATCTGTAATGAAATGCTTCTGATGGCTGACATGGCCTGTTTCTGATGCCTTATCATTGTATTATAAACCTAGACAAAAGCGTATGGTTTACCGGTAACCCCGTAAGGTTACTCTCAAACGCTGCACAGCCCCGTAAGGCTCGGCAGCGTTTGTTCTTTTTGTACCATTCCATTGCTGTTAAAAAATTCTGGGAGATGAAATATATTTTTATTAGTGTAAGATAAAGGACAAAAATGGCCGACAAGTTTTTTTTCAAATTGTATCATTGTATAAACGCAAACAGAAACACATATGGTTGAACACAAATGACAACCTAATCAGGTTGATCACAAAAAACCGAACCCCCTAAGGTTCGGTTTTTTTGTTTTCAATAAAAGACTATTCCTTTATTAATTTTCACCATCAGACTTCCTGTTAATAATTTTTAATCGTTGCAATAGATCTCTTGCATTATTAAATTCTTGCCTGAAAAAAATTCCGAATCCTTGGGTATAGGGTGCTGAATAATTTAAGACATTATCTGCGTTTGAACGGTTGAATCCCTTTAAGCGAAAGCGACCATCCTCACTCACTTTGTATTCTGCATAAAAATCTCCGACAAGATCGTTCGTGTTTTGACTTTGATTACTCATATATCCCACATTGCCTTCAACTAAAAGTCTGTCATTGAAAAGTGATTTCGCAAATAAAAGCTGGATCTCTTCATTGCTATAATTATCTCTTGACCGATAATTTATTCCAATGTTAACATCCTTACTCAGTCTTCCCAGCCAATTACTGACTTGATTACTCAATAATTCTGACGCACTTGCACCGGCACCGGCACCGGCATCGATCCTGGAGGAAGAAGCAGATTGGTTGGAAGGTGGTGAAAATTGATTTAATAATAAGAGGCTAAACATCTGTTTGCTTACCTCCTGCTCAGAAGTAAGTATACTTTTTACAATACTTTCTCCTGCAGGGTCTAATCCACGGACATTGATGTCGTAATTGATTGTTGGGTTAAGGAGTTTATTACTCAGCATCAAACGACATTCTACAGGTAACCTTCTTTTATAAGTAGAGTCCTGAACTAAATTGTATAATGAGGAAGTGTACAAAACGTAAACTGCAGATAAATCTACGTTTGCTTCATATGGGTCTCCCGCCCAGGTGATTCTGCTTCCCGAATCAATATTGAATTTCTTATTGATAAGATTCTGTAAAGTAAAAAGGTATTCACCCTTTGAAATTGTATAAGTACCATACATGGTGAACACACCATTCTGATCTATATCCATTCTGATGCTTCCATCACCGGTACCTGAAATTACGTCACCTATTTTTTCATCAAATATGAGGTTGATAGTAGCAGAAGGATTCATATCCAGATTCATATTCAGACGAATACCTGAGTTAGTGACAAGTGTTCTAGGCTTTTCGTCATATTCGTAATTTTTGGAGTGGTCCACAAAGGTGATAAAATCACTTTGTGTTACCTCTGATGAATTACTCAAAGGAATATTTATTATGGTACCTCTTGCGGGTACAAGGTTAATATCCATTCCAATCAGTTGTAAAGGACCGTAGAAATGTGCATAGCCGGATACTACTGCATTTCCATAATAGAGAGAGTTTTGAGCATAACTTGTGTTGAGCATTTGAAAGTTATTCGGGTATACTTCAACATCAAAGGCAAAATGATCGAAAAAATCATGTGTGATTTTACCTTTTACTTTCGCTTCATTATTATCTTTATCAATGACAGTAACTCCATTTAGATCAAAGAGGTTTTTTTTCACCTTTACAGTATTGCTCAGGCTATATTTAGTATTTAGATAGTTGACCACACAAGTTGCTCTGATGAGATCAACATTACCTTCAATAACCGGCTTTTCTAAAGTTCCCGTTAATTTTAAGTTCGCAGACACTTTTCCTCTCACATCTGAGAGAACTTCGTCAATATAGGGTTCAATGGTTTGTAAATAAAAGTTTGAAATTTTCATGTCAAAATCAAGGTTGTCATCCTTCTTGGCAGCGTAGTAATTTCCTTTTAACTCCAGGATCTTGGCCGTACCTTTGGTAATACCCACATTAGCAACAACAATTTTATGTTCATTATTGTAGCGCGAAACCAAACTTGCGTTTCCTAATGTATCACCGTTAAGAACAAGATTTGAAATGACTAAATCTGTCTCGGCTTTAAGGTTTTTTCTAGCTTCGTTCAACACCATATTCCCATTGATTGTACCTCCTAGCCTGCTTTTTCCCAGTTGAAACAATGGGTCAAGATTATTAAGGTCGAAATTTTGGAATGTGAGTCCCAGGTTTTCTTCAATGGATTTTCCTATGATACCATCAACTTCGACAGATTCCAGACTATTGCTAAAGCTTAAGCTGCTAAACCTGATTGAACTGGTATCAAATGCAACAATATTTGCCGCATTGATATTCCACAATTTATTTCTGAGGATTATTATCGAGGAATCAAATTTCAAATCAAAACGGCTAGATGAATAAAATTCCATACCTGCTTTCAGGTGCGCACGATTAGGAAAGGAATCTGAGTTGGCTAATTGGAGATCAGATTGAACAAAATTGTTTCTGGCACTTGAACGAATGGTTATCTGAGGAATAAATGCATTTTCTGTGAAGTTAAACCTGGCCACATTAGCATTTAATGTGAGCTCCCTGTTGTTTGCATTTATGTCTACCCCTAATGATTGAAAAGCCAGATTATTATATCGAATACTTGGAGAGTTTAATTGTAAATTGAAAGTGCTATTGTTTGTGTTCACTGCACCTTTCAAAGTTGTCATAGGGTCTAATGTCCAGGACGGCAAGAAAAGTTCAGTAATAATGGAAGTGTTCTTTAAATGAATGTCAAATTTAAAATTTTGCTTCCCGGGGTCAGAGTTGACCGGCAATATTACCGATGGAAGATATCTTGGGAGTATTTCTTTGAATGCATCAAACAAGGTTGCCAACTCAAATTGACCCCTGATATTGGCATTCATAAAGTCAGAATTGAGAATTAAACTTTTATTCACCTCGTCGTCTTTTTGGGCGGATAAACTGACATTCCTTATATGATACATTGAAGAGCCGGATCTCATATAGGAATTACTAATATCAACTGTTCCCTCAAGATTGTCCAAACGATTTCCTCTTAGAGAACTTGTGATAGATGTACTAAGTACATTTTCATTTGGTAATTTGAGAAGGTTCAGTGAATCGAGATTTGCTTTATCAACAACAGCTTTGAAATTAAAAAGTGGCAGCGTGTCTCTAAAATCTATTGCTCCTTGAAAATCAAGACCAAGATTTGGCTCATGGATCGAAAGAACACCATTGAACATTCTTTTTGAAAGTTCACCATCAACCTTGATATTGCGATAAGCGTATTTCCGGTATTCAATAGATTGAATGGTTCCGGTCATTCTTGCATCAATTTTTTCAAGGTGCAGGCCGCTTCCTTTTACCTGTGCATTGAATGAAACACTCCCTATATCCGGGATCGCCGTTAACCTTCCGACATCAAATTGTGTGGCAGATAAATGTCCCTGATATATGTAATTTGAAGTTTTGCGGTCATGCTTTAAGTTTAAGTCAGAAGAAAGATATCCAAGCTCAGTTCGAATGTTTCCGTATGCAACGAAGTCACTATAGAATCCTGTAAACTTTCCATTGAACTTTACATCTCCCAATTCCGACATATTATCCGGAAGCCTGAGTGTTTTGCCTTCCGTGAACGGGTATGTCGGAAAGATTTCGATATCCTTTTTATTTGTCAGGATTTCATCAGCCTGTACATCCATAAAGGTTTCAGAGATATAGGGCAAACCATATAGTCCAACGTTTCCTTTCAGGTATGATTTTTCACCCCAACGCAATTCTACATTCTTACCTTTGAACTTATTGACCGTACCTTTAAAGTTTCCTTCCAGGCTAAGAACATTCTTAATGCCCCATATATCATGAGCAAAATATGAAATGTCCTGAAAGGAAACATGTGTGTTCGCGAAGTCGGCTTTCCAGTGAATTAACTTAGTAAACCAATTGAAGTCGGCGAAACTATCATACTCGAAAATAAGGTTTCCGTTGATTTCTGTATTTGGAGACTTTATATAGAGTGATTGAAAGCTCATTTGATCCGAGGCGATTTTTGCATCAGTATGAAAATCATCTATTTTAAAACCACTCTTTTCATAGAATGAGAGTTTTTTAATATCAACAAAAAGAGAATCCCCTGAAAAAAACATGTTCTTCATTTCGCCATTAATATCCCTGATTGCCAGATCAGAAAAATTAATTCCAACAGGTGAAACGCTATCACCTTCAATCCAACGTTTAAAAGAAACATTCGTCAGTTTGATGTTTTCAAAGCGTATATCCCAAGCTGCTTCACTCGTTTGAGTGGTGGTATCATTGCCTGAAAAATATTCAATCAGAAAAAAGATATTATCATGCTTCTCACCTGAATAAAGATTAAGATGAAATTTCGCCTTGTCTAATTCAATTCGTTTAATGATAATTTTTCGATCCGCAGAACTAAAATCTTTTACGCGAAGTTCAATCTGATCTGCGTAAAGCAGAGTGTCTTTATGCAGATCCTCCATATAAACACCTGTTAGAGTAAATCCTGCTAAAAAATCGACATGCACCTTGTCAATTGTTATAGTAGTTTTCAGTTCATCCGATAAATACTGTGTAAGTTGTTTTGCAAGCCAGGTTTGAAATGGAGAAAATTGTATAAGCACAAAAAAGCTACAAAGGATTAGTAATACTATTCCTATTGTCCACAATAAAAAGCGCTTAATTTTTTTGATACTTTTGGTTTTTGAAAATCTGCTAACTATAATATTGCAACTATCATACCGTGTCTGACACTCCGATTTATATCCTTGGTATTGAATCTTCCTGCGACGAGACTGCTGCTGCTGTAACTTGTAATAGAAAGGAACTTTCTAATATCATTGCGAATCAGAACATGATTCACCGTCTTTTTGGAGGAGTTGTCCCTGAATTAGCTTCGAGAGCTCATCAGCAAAAAGTCGTTTTAGTAGTAGAAGAGGCCTTACGTGTGGCAAATATAACCAAAAACGAACTCCATGCTGTTTCTGTCACAATTGGTCCTGGCCTTATGGGGGCATTGCATGTCGGGGTTGCTTTTGCTAAATCACTTGCCTTTGGGCTCGGAATTCCATTAATCGCGGTGAATCATATGCAGGGTCATGTGCTTGCCCATTTTCTTGAAAGTAATACTTCTGAATCAGGTTCAAAGCCCGCTTTTCCCTTTTTATGTCTTACCGTTTCAGGTGGTCATACACAGATCATAAAGGTAAATAGCCCTATGGATATGCAGATCCTTGGTGAGACTTTGGATGATGCAGCAGGAGAAGCCTTCGATAAGGCAGCAAAGATCCTTGGCTTGGCATACCCCGGTGGTCCTCTGATCGATAAGTTTGCAACAAATGCTAACCCTGCAAGATATAGCTTCCCGAAACCAAACGTTAGTGATCTGAATTTTAGTTTCAGCGGCTTGAAAACTGCCTTTTTATATTTTATTCAGAATGAGGTGGAAAAAGATCCAAATTTTATTGAGAAAAATAAGGCAGATATTTGTGCATCGATACAACAGTGTATCGTAGACATTCTTCTGGAAAAACTGGAGAAAGCAGCATTTGCGACGGGTATCAGTCAAATAGCCATCTCAGGTGGGGTCAGTGCTAATTCTTTTCTTAGAGAAAACCTGCTCCGTTTAGGCGAAGTAAATGATTGGAAGGTATACATTCCTCCTTTTGAGTATTGTACCGACAATGCTGCAATGATTGCAATTGCCGGCTATTATAAGTATAAGCTAGGAGATTACGCAGACCTATCAATTGCACCGGTTGCCAGAATGCCTTTCTAGACCACTCATGTCTGTTTTCGATGGAAAAAAAATAAAGAGCCCTTCCAATATCGGAAGGGCGCTCCACCATCTATTACAAACCTAAATCAATATTCAAAACCTTGATGGTACACTTAAAGTACCTTGTCAACTACCAAGACATATCCATTACTTGCCGGAACTGTCGCTAATATATTTGCTCCATTAACTTGTACTTTTCCATCTTTTACACTGAACAAAACACGCTTGCCGCCGAATAGTGTGATTTCCTGTCCGTCATGGAAGTCTTCTGCTTTGAATGATCCGACGATCACGTGGTTGTACAAAACATTTTCCAGATCGCCTTTTTTCTCCTTTTTCATGAGATCGGAAAGCACTCCTTCAGGCAATGCTGAAAAGGCTTCGTCAGTTGGAGCAAAAACCGTAAAAGGTCCATTATTCGATAATGCATCAACAAGTTCAGCAGCAATTACGGCTTTTACTAAGGTAGTATGGTCCTTAGAGCCAATTGCGATCTTTACCACATTGGGTTGAGAAATATCATCCTGCACAGTAGACTGTCCACCTCCGGTTTGGACTTCAGAAGTATTATTTTCGTTCATATCTGATTCTCCTTCGGTTGAATTTGTAGAGCAACTAATCATACCGATAGCTAAAAGTGCAATAAGAAAGACAAATAGTTTTTGAGTTTTCATCATTTTGGGAATTAGTGGTTTCTGTTCATAACCCAAAATTAGATTGTGAGTTGATCTTGGCTAATGACCTCCATCATTCACCAGCTGATATTTATCATGTTCACTAATATGATTAAATAATTTTCAGACGGGCATTTACCAAATGCTCACACGCAGACTGTCAGGTCTCCACATGGCCCGTCCTTCCTGTATTCCGAAAGCTTCATAAAACTCCGGAACATTTGCAAAAGGACCGTTCACTCTTAAGAAATTTGGCGAGTGAACATTGGTCATTACCTGCATTGCAAGAGCTTCATCACGTGAATGACCGAGCCAACCCATACTATATCCGAGAAAGTATCTTTGTGAAGGTGTCAGACCATCGATCTTCTCTCCTTTTTTATATTGTTCAGTTTTTTTGAAAGCTGCATAGCCTATTACTACACCGCCCAGGTCAGCAATGTTTTCTCCTAATGTAGCTTCACCATTAATATGGAGGCTATCAAGAACTATATAATTGCTGAATTGTTCTGTTAAGAGCAATGCCTGTTTTGAAAATTTTATTGAATCTTCTTCCGTCCACCAGTTATTTAGATTTCCATCTGCATCAAATTGCCTTCCCTGATCATCAAATCCATGGGTGAGCTCATGACCGATCGTAGATGCAGCAGCATAACCATAGATTATGGCATCATCTGCAAGTGAATCAGGGAGACCCGGAATCAGGAAAATGGCTGCAGGCAGTACGATCTCATTGTTGGAAGGATTGTAATATGCATTATACGTTTGAGGTGTCATCTCCCATTCTGTTCTGTCAACCGGTTTATTTAATTTGTTGATATAATATGCATACTGCCATCGCTTACAATTCATCACGTTTTCCGTAAATGATCCTCGTGCTATCTCAAGGGTAGAATAATCTTTCCATTTTTCAGGGTAACAAACTTTGCGGCCGATCTTTGAAAGTTTGTGCACTGCATTTTCCTTCGTCACATCGCTCATCCATGATAATCCTTCTATTCGTTCTTTGTAGGTGTCGAGCATGTTCTGTACCAGTTTGTCGTAGCGTTCTTTCATACCGGCCGAAACATATTTTGAAACGTAGAGCTGACCCATGGCGTCACCCAGATAATTTTCCTGGTCATCAAGAACCCGCTTCCATCTTGGCCTTTGTTCTGTGACTCCGGACAATACCTTGCCATAAAATTCAAAATTCTGTTTTTCAAATGCAGAGCTGAGCTTATCAGCATAGTTATTGAGAACATTCCATTTGAGATAGGTTTTCCAATCGTCAATGGATGTGCTCTTTAAGCTCTTGTTCACTTCTTTGAAGAACTCAGGTTGAGCGACTATTACTGAATCGAGTCCTTTAAAATCTAATTGCTCCCTTAATTTCATCCAGTCCATCTCCGGGGCGAAAGCAGCAAATTCAGGAGATGACATTTTAGTGTAATTTAAATATGGATCACGGAGGTCTTCAATTTTGCGTGATGCAGATGCCAGTTGCTTCTCGATTCTGTAAACTACAGCAGCAGCAGCTTTAGCCTTTGCTTCAGGTTCTCCAAGGAGTGAAAACATTTTTTCCAAATGAATTTGATACTCCTCTCTAATCTTCTTTGTTCTCTGATCATTATTGAAGTAATAATCCCTGTCAGGCATACCGATACCACCCTGATATAAATGAACAGCAACTTTTTCGCTATTCATTTCATCCTGGTAGATTGCTATATAGTATAAAGGGTCACTGGTAAACTTTTGTAAATCGGCTATTGTAGCTAGTACATCCTGTTTATTTTTTATAGCGTCGATCTGTTCGAAGACCGGTAAGAGTGGTGTGATTCCCTGTTCTTCAATTTTCAATGTATCCATTGCGGTAGTCCAGAAGTCACCAATCTTTTGTGCGTTACTGCCCTGTTTGGATGACTCATCGGAAGCAGCATCAGTACAAATGCTTAACAGCTTTTCATAATTTTCATTGTATATAAGGTTTGCTATTCCCCAACGTTTTTCACTTTCAGGGATGGGGTTGTTTTTCATCCAGTTGCCGCTTGCAAATTTGAAAAAATCATCACCCGGATTTAAGGTGCTATCGATCCATTGCCAAAGAAAATCATCATGACCATTATTGGCTTGTTCCTTTTCTACGTTATGACTACATCCACTGAAAAGAATTCCTAAGATTGAAAAAAAAGTTGCTGTGTACTTGATAGTTTTCTGGTTCATAAAAGAATTGCTTGTTAGATTTTGTCTCAAATCTATTAAATCCATTCATTTGAATTCAATCACATACATATTTTAGGAATATATTAACCTTTGATTAAATTTATCTGATTTCTTGCTTTCTTGTGACAAATTTTGAAGTCCTTAGCTTTTATTTCGTACAAAGCACATTATGAAAAAGACCTGCTCCAACATCTTCCTCTTATTGATACTTGCTTATTTCGGCACTGCTCATGATCTGAACAATGCCGGTGGTCCTGCGCAGGCATCTGATACGGTCATACACTTCGAAGGTGAGAAACACTTAAAAAATATTCGCCAATTGACTTTTGGTGGTGATAATGCTGAAGCATACTATAGCTTTGATAGTCAGATGCTTGTTTTTCAAGCTACTAATCCGAAATTGAATGCAGAATGCGATCAGATCTTTTATTCACCAATTGATTCTTTTGCGCCTGTTATGGTGAGTACCGGAAAAGGCAGAACAACGTGCTCTTACTTTCTTGGCGGAGATAGTTTGATACTCTATGCTACGACACATATGGGTGGTCCCAATTGCCCTCCTAAACCTGCGCCTCGTGCTGACCACAAATACGTTTGGGCATTGTATCCTTCCTTTGATATTGTTGTAGCTGATCTCAATGGAAACATAGTGCGACAACTAACAACAGAAGATGGCTATGATGCAGAAGCAACCGTAAGTCCCGATGGAAAGAATATTGTTTTTACATCTACACGCAGCGGTGATTTAGAACTTTACACAATGGATGCCTACGGTAATAATGTTAAGCAAATCACACATGAACTGGGATATGATGGTGGTGCTTTCTTCTCACCTGACGGAAAAAAACTTGTCTTTCGTTCGTCCAGGCCGAAAACCGAAGCTGAGATCCAAGAATACAAAGAACTTTTGGCACAAGACCTCGTGATGCCTACAAATATGGAATTGTATACTTGCAATGTTGATGGTTCAGATCTGAAAAAAGTTACTAATCTGGGTGGAGCAAATTGGGCACCATTCTTTTCGCCGGATGGAAAGAAAATAATTTTTTCCAGCAATCACCTCAGCAAAGGGTATAATTTTAATTTGTGGATGTGTAATTTAGACGGGAGTGATCTTGAGCAGATTACCTTCGACAAAGTTTTTGCAGCTTTTCCTGTTTTTTCACCTGATGGAAAGAAAATCGTATTTTCGAGCAACAGGAATAATGGAGGTACCCGGGACACAAATCTATTCATCGCTGATTGGGTTGATTAATATTGTTGTAAGAA
This sequence comes from Bacteroidia bacterium, assembly GCA_035341855.1. Taxonomy (GTDB): domain Bacteria; phylum Bacteroidota; class Bacteroidia; order AKYH767-A; family 2013-40CM-41-45; genus QQVM01. The sequence goes on along the minus strand of DAOQWA010000002.1, from coordinate 35,842 downwards.
AGTAGTTTCTTCCGGGCTCGTATTTTTTTGTTTATTTATTAATGATTATGAAACCGGGAAAAATATTATTCTTTCTTGCCATCGTTTTTATTGCTGTCGTGCTTTACATTAATAAGTGTAACACACCTGAAAACAAAACAGCAACCGGCAACCGATCGGGAAATAAACCCGCAATGCTGGTTAATGGGTTTGTATCCCGGGCATCTGCCATAACTGACAATATTAATGTAACAGGCTCACTTCTTTCAAACCAGGAAATCCTTATTAGAAATGAAATAGCCGGAAAACTGGATAAAATTTATTTCAATGAAGGTGCCTTCGTCAGGGAAGGAGAACTTCTTGCGAAAATCAATGATGATGACTTGAGAGCCCGCCTAACAAAACTTAGGCTTGAGGAAGATCTCAATGAACTTGTTGAAGGCAGACAAAAAGATCTCCTCATTGTCGATGGTGTCAGTAAAGAGGAATACGACAGAGCCTTAAATGCCTTGCAACTTGTAAAAGCGGAAATATCACTCCTCCAGGTTCAAATTTCGAAAACTGAAATCAGAGCTCCTTTTTCGGGAGTCCTCGGACTTCAACAAGTCAATGAAGGTGCATATCTTCCGCAGTATTCCGCCATTGTTAGTCTGCAAGATATAAGTCCTATAAAACTTGAATTTTCAGTTCCGGAAAAATATTTATCCATGATTAGTGTTAGTCAGGAAGTTTCGTTCACACTGCAATCATCTAACACAACATTTACTGCCGGCATTTATGCTAAAGAACCAAAGGTAGATCCTGAAACACGTTCTCTCATTATGAGAGCAAAGGCTGCAAACCCTGATGGGAAATTATCTCCCGGCTCTTTTGCATCAGTTAATGTACCCTTACGTACCATTCCGGATGCTCTTATGATCCCATCACAAGCAATTATACCTGAGTTAAAAGGATATAAACTTTTTGTACTTCGTAACGGACTCGCCAAACCCGGCAAGGTCGAAATTGGGATCAGAAATGATTCAACTGTTCAGATCACTTCGGGAATTCAGCCCGGCGACACTGTACTCATCGATGGAATAATGCAGTTGAGACCGGACATGCCGGTGAAGGTCACAATCAATTAACAGAACAATTTTTATTTAATGAGTCTCTCTTCAATAAGTTTAAAAAGACCTGTTCTGGCAATGGTGGTTTCGATCATCATCTTGCTATTTGGACTTATTGGCTTTGACTTTTTAGGGGTCAGGGAGTACCCTTCACTTGATCCACCGGTAATCACTGTCAGGACTAATTATACAGGTGCCAACGCAGAGATCATTGAATCACAAATTACAGAACCATTAGAAAAAGCCATTAATGGTATAGCTGGAATTAGATCAATTTCCTCAGCAAGTAATCAGGGAACAAGTGTGATAACTGTTGAGTTCGGACTGGAATCTGATCTTGAGGCATCAGCTAATGATGTAAGGGACAAAGTTTCTCAAGCATTACGTCAACTACCTCAGGATATAGATGCTCCTCCTGTGGTCACCAAGGCTGATGCTAATAGCGATGCTATCATTTCAATGACTGTTGTGAGCAATACAAGGACACAACTTGAAGTGAGTGATTATGCAGCCAATATTATTCTTGAGAGACTGCAAACTATTCCCGGAGTGAGTACGGTCCAAATATGGGGTGAGAAAAAGTACGCTATGCGTATCAGGTTAGATCCACAGAAGTTAAATGCATACAAACTAAGTACCCTGGATGTCGAACAAGCCATTCAGAGAGAAAATGTCGAGTTGCCGGCAGGAAAGTTAGCCGGAAATACTACCGAACTAATGGTTAAAACCATTGGACGCTTAAGTACAGAAGCAGATTTTAATGACCTCATTATATCTTCGAACGGTGAACAGACCGTTAGATTAAAAGAAGTTGGATATGCAGTTCTTGGGACAGTGAATGAAGAAACGATCCTGAAAGAAAGCGGCACTCCAATGATCGGACTTGCCATTGTACCGCAGCCCGGTTCCAATTACATTGAGATAGCAGACGAGTTTTATAAACGCTACGAGCAATTGAAGATTGATCTCCCTAAAGATTTCACCTTGAATATTGCACTGGACAAGACTTTATTTGTCAGGCAATCAATTGCAGAAGTTGGGGAAACTTTACTGATTGCCTTTATTCTGGTTGTATTGATCATTTTCCTTTTCTTCAGAGATTGGTTGATAGCCCTTCGTCCATTGATAGATATACCTGTATCATTGATAGGTGCATTTTTCATCATGTACCTTGCAGGCTTTTCTATTAACATTCTAACCTTGCTTGCTATTGTATTGGCCACCGGACTGGTGGTTGATGATGGTATTGTCGTGACAGAAAATATCTACAAGAAGCTTGAAGCAGGAATGAAGCCCCTTGATGCTGCAAGAGAAGGTTCAAATGAAATATTTTTTGCAGTTATTTCAACATCAATCACTCTGGCTGTAGTCTTTCTGCCAATCATTTTTTTGGAGGGATTTGTTGGTAGGTTATTCAGAGAGTTTGGAATAGTCATGGCAGGTGCCATACTTATTTCTGCATTTGTTTCTCTTACACTCACGCCTGTTCTGAATGTTATTTTGACCAGAAAGAATAAAGGTCATTCAAAGTTCTATCATAGAACAGAGCCGTTTTTCCAGAGGATGAATGACAGCTATCGCCGATCACTTACTAATTTCATGAAGAAAAGAAGATGGTCGGTACTACTACTGCTCCTTCCAATCGCAATGATCTTCGGTTTTGGTTCACTTCTTCAATCGGAGCTGGCTCCGCTGGAGGATCGCAATTGGGTACGATTGGCTGTGTCTGCACCAGAAGGCACTTCCTATGAGTATATGGATTCCTATATGGATCGGATAAGCAAGTTTGTCACAGATTCTTTACCTGAAAAAAGGGTTATGCTCACCGTTACTGCGCCTTCATTTTCGGGATCCGGTGCAGTGAATTCCGGATTCTCAAGATTGACATTAATAGAATCAAAAGACCGGGTTCGTTCACAACAAGAAATTGCAGACTATTTGAGTAAGCAGCTAAGGACTTTTCCCGAAGGAAAAGCATTTGTGATACAGGAACAAACTATCAGCGTCGGTGGAATTTCAAGAGGTGGATTGCCTGTGCAATATGTAATACAGAACCCAACTTTTGAAAAGATCAAAGAACAATTGCCCGGTTTTCTTGAAGAAGCTTATCAGGATCCGACCTTCCAGGGTGTTGATGTGAATCTGAAATTTAATAAGCCGGAACTATTTGTTCACATTAACCGTGAACGTGCCAGCACTCTTGGAATCTCAGTCAGAGACATTGCACAAACGCTGCAACTTGCATACAGTGGTAGCAGGATCTCATACTTTAGCATGCAAGGAAAACAGTATGAAGTAGTGCTTCAGGCTGACAGAATTAACCGTGATGAACCTTTGGATCTTAAATCATTGTATGTACGGAATAATGAGGGGGAATTGATTCAGATGGATAATCTCGTCAGCATTAATGAGGAAAGTAGTCCACCTCAACTCTACCACCATGATCGTTACAAATCAGCAACCATCTCAGCAGGTCTTGCACCGGGAAAAACAATTGGTGACGGCATTGAGGCCATGAATCGAATTGCGACTAAGACACTGGACCAATCTTTTCAGACAGAATTAACAGGGCCATCAAGAGATTATGCGGAAAGCAATACCAACATACTGTTTGCATTTATCCTTGCATTGGTATTGATCTATTTGATCCTTGCAGCTCAATTTGAAAGCTTCATCGATCCTGTTATTATCATGTTAACGGTACCACTTGCACTTGGAGGGGCAGTATTTACTCTATGGATGTTCAACCAGACTCTGAATATCTTTAGCCAGATTGGAATGATTATGCTCATCGGGCTGGTAACGAAAAATGGAATATTGATCGTAGAGTTTGCTAACAAACAGAAAGCTTTAGGTAAAAGTATTGATACTGCTGTGATAGAAGCTGCAACCTTAAGATTAAGACCAATTCTGATGACAAGTTTTGCGACAATTCTTGGAGCTTTACCTATTGCCATTGGACTCGGAAACGGAGCACAGAGTAGAATGCCTATGGGGATTGCAGTTGTTGGTGGATTGGTCTTTTCACTTGTACTCACACTCTACGTGATTCCCGCGATGTATACTTTCATTTCGAATAAGAAAAAAATTTATGGAGAGTAGTTCAATCAGATCTATTGATATTTTTCCTTGTGAAGAAGCACATCAAATTTCATCCGGGGCGAGATTGATATTGTCTTATATTTTGATTTTGCTTTTCTTCTTACTGTCCTTAGGATCTGCGGCTCAGGATTCAACTCTTACTATTGAGAATGCTGTGACTTTAGCCTTAGAGAAAAATTTTGATGTTCAGATATCGAGAAATATAAGTAAGATGCTTGACAACAGGGATCACATTGGCGAGGCAGGAATGCTTCCCGACCTAAGTGTCAATGGAAGTTATTCTCATGCAGACAACACAACAAAACAACTCTACTCCAATGGTGAAGTAGTGGATAGAACAGGTGCGATCAACGAAAACCTAAATGCTGATCTCAGTCTGGATTGGACTATCTTCGATGGCTTTAAGATGTTTAGCAGTAAAAGAAAATTATCAGCTTTATCAGAGCAAGGTAAGTACGAGTTGAAAATCCAAATGGAAGACATCATTCTTCAGGTTACCCGGTCTTATTACGAAATAACAAGGCAGCAGCAGCTATTAAAGAGTATTCGTGAAGAAATTGTATATGCACGTGAACAGGTTCTATTGGCAGAAAGAAGATTTTCAAACGGTTCCGGTGCTAAGTTGGATCTGCTTCATATCAAGACTAATCTCAATGCAAAGCTTTCGGCAGAACAAAAACAAAAATCTGTTCTGAAGGATGCCAAAATTGAACTTAATCGTTTGATTGGAAATTCGCCTGACAATGAATTTATAGTCTCTGACACTGTCGAGATCAAATTCAGGCCTTCATTGGATGACCTCAAAAAAAATTCTCTTGCTAAAAATAGTATAAGATCATACCGGATCCAGCAAATTTTGATTTCAGAATATTCATTAAAAGAAAAAGTAGCAGACAGATGGCCTGAGATCAAATTAAATGGCAGTTATGCATATTCAGACAGTAAAAATGATGCGGGATTTATTCGTCAAAATAAAAATCAAGGTTTGAATTATGGGGTCACTGCTACCCTTCCACTATTTGGCGGATTCAATCGTTCCACGCAGATTAAAAATGCACGTTTGGAGCTTTTGAATGCCAGACTTCAATTGGAAAACTCAAATCAGGTACTAAGCGCTGAAGTGCTTTCTGCTTTTGAAAAATTCATGAATCTTCTTGAGATCTTAAAACTGGAAGAAGAAAATATTATTGCCGCAAAAGAAATTCTGGCAATATCTCAGCAGAGATTTAAAACCGGCAGCAGCAATATTCTCGAATTAAAAGAAGCTCAAAGAAATTTTGAAGAATCCATGTATAGATTGGTGAATGTGCGCTTTGAGGCTAAGTATGCTGAAACATATCTGAAACAATTATCAGGCGAACTCATCAAATAATAACATTTTCTTCTGACCTGGATCAATTTATTGTCATTTTTTAAGAACTTAGCAGCAAATCACATTCATTTTTATCTTCATGGTGCGTAAAAGAATAATCCGTACAAGTGCAATATTTTCGGAAGCATTCACTGAATTTATTCAAAATCAGAAAGCTGTCGGTATCCTCCTGATTCTGTGTACGGTTAGCTCACTTATTTTGGCCAATTCGGTTTTTTCAGATGCTTATACTCATTTTTGGCATAAGGATCTGAGTATAAATTTTTCTGACTTTAATCTAAGCATGGGCATTGGTCATTTTATAAATGACGCATTAATGGCCATCTTTTTTTTATTGGTAGGCCTGGAGATCAAAAGAGAGTTATTCGAAGGCGAATTATCTACATTCAGGAGAGCATCGCTGCCTTTTGCAGCAGCCATTGGAGGGATGATCGTACCTGCGTCAATCTATTTTTTCTTCAATGCCGGAGAACCAACAGCTTCAGGTTGGGGAATTCCAATGGCGACTGATATAGCCTTTGCAATTGGAATATTATCTCTTCTTGGAAATAGAGTTCCAATTTCATTAAAAATTCTCCTTACTGCACTTGCTGTAGTCGATGATCTGGGTGCAGTTGCTGTTATCGCAATATTTTATACCAAATCCATTTCATTGTATTACCTCGCAATGACATGCATCCCATTGCTGATTCTCATAGTGATGAACAGATTCAGGGTAAAATATGTATTCCCTTATCTTTTGGTGGGATTAGTATTATGGTATTTTGTTTTAATGAGTGGTGTTCATGCAACTATTGCCGGTGTTCTTCTCGCCTTTACTATACCTCTTGGAGGATTTGAAACCAAGAGTCCCTTATTGCGTCTTGAACATGCTTTGCATACTCCTGTAAACTTCCTTATCATGCCTTTGTTTGCATTGGCCAATACAGCAATTGTATTGGGAACAGGCCTTTTAGAACGACTACAGACTTCAGAGAGTCTTGGTATATCATTAGGACTTTTGCTTGGTAAACCTATTGGTATATTCGGATTCATTCTGCTTGCTCTGTACACTAAGGTTAGCAGGATCCCTCAAGGAACAAATCTTAAACAATTGTTAGGTGTTGGTTTCATTGGAGGAATTGGTTTTACCATGTCCATTTTTATTGCTGTACTTGCTTTTGATGATCCTGAATATATTTTCAATGCCAAGCTTGCTATACTTACCTCTTCTTTATTTGCAGGAATTCTTGGTTTCTTTTTATTAAAAGCTTCTACAAATGCTAAACCTGAGTGATAAAGAAATTGCTGCCCAACTTCAAAGACCACACGGACAAAATGCATTTGAGATCGGAGAGTTCATGGCTCGGGCAAATGAAATGCTTTATCTTGAGCTTTCGGGCATGCTTCAGGTGAAAGATAACAGTTGCATACTCGAGATTGGTCCGGGAAACGGAAAATTTATTGCTGAAATTGTTTCTACCGGAAAGGGACTAAAATATACTGCAATAGATTATTCGAAGGAAATGGTAGCATTAGCTACTAAAAACAATCTTTCATTGATTGAAAACAAGGTCGTTGACATCACCGAAGGAGACTGTCGTAAGATGCACTTTGAAGCCGAATCATTTGATATTGTCATTGCCGTAAATACGATCTATTTTTGGGATCCGATCGAAGCATACTTGCAGGAATTAAAAAGAGTTCTCAGGAAAAACGGAAAGCTATATTTGGTATACAGATCGAAATCAAGTATGATGAAATTGCCATTTGCACAGTATGGTTTTTCACTTTATGATTCTGCCGACATAGACCAATTACTTTTAGGGAGTGGCTTCAAAGACCCTTCCAGCAAGGCTTTGAGGGAAGAAGTCAAGAGCCCTGATGGCGAAATATTGCAATTAGAGAGCTTTTTTACAGTTGCTTCGTCCATCTAAATTTTGTATAATTGGTATACAATTAGGATTTCAATTATGATCAGGATCATCACATTTATTTTTGTCCTTGCGGCATGGCAAAGTTCTAAAGCACAAACGATCTCAAAACTTACCATAACCGACAACCTCGCAGCATCCAGCAAATTTGGCTACGGTAAACCTAAACCGGCTGAACCTAAGGATGAATTCGTAATGATCGAAGATAAGGGTACTCAGGTTCTTTTCTATGCCGACGTGACTCCGTCAGAATCACTTCCTGACGCATATAAGTTGGTTTTTACTGCATATAAAATGAGTTCAGGAAAGGATGAATGGGTAGATGAAAGATTACTGGACGTAAAGAAAACGTCAACGTATGCTCTTACTGCGGTCAATTTTTTCGACACCGGTACTTACAAAATCGTGATTACCAACAATAACGATAAGGAGAAAATCCTTGCTGAAGGAAATTTTAAAATTCTAAAGAACTGAGCTGTTATAGCTCTCTCTTTGTCAGATTAAAATTTTTTAAAAATTCCCCTTCCATCAGATCTTATATACTCCGCACAAGTATCTTTGCAATTGAAATATCTACAAGGATATTTAGTAAATTAACTTATTACTGATTTTAAAGAATGTTAACCAAGGATATTCAAAAAATTGTTGAAGCAGAACTTTCTGAACGTGATTCGTTCGAGTGGCCGGAAGTCTGGTATGATAGATTTGATGAATGTATCATAGAACCCTTTGAAGGAAATTTTTTTAATCCTATTTCACAGGACTATGAAGATTTTTGGGTAGTTGCTGATTTGGAACCGGATAAAACGGATGAGGGATACCTGATCATTTATGATGTTGATACAGATCTTTTTGGACTTGCATTAAAAGGTGAGATTTTCGCTGAGGGCTCGGGTGAGATGATAGGATTGTACGGGACAATTCCGGTTTGTTTGGAAAATATACCTTTGTGAATCCGATAGCAAATTATTCTGAAAATAATCGGACATGCTGAGACAGCATATCATAAGATCTTTGTTGTTTAACCTGAAATATATTCAGGAATTGTTGAAGGGAATACCTGAAGAGCAGCTTGCCGATTCAGGAGGTCCCGGACTGGAAAACCATCCAATGTTTACAACAGGACATATATTAAGTGCACTCAGTCTAACTATCAAATATCTTGGCCGGCCTTATGATTTTCCGGAAGATTGGGAAAAACTATTTAGGAGAAAAGGTCCCGGCGATCCTGCCCTTCCTTTGAATAATATTGAGCTATACCCTCCTATCAATGAGTTAATGCAGTTACTCGGAAAGAGAACGAATACACTTGTTGAACTTGTATCTTCCCTTTCTGATGAAGAACTGGATCGAGAGGTTAGCTGGAGATTTAAGGAACATTTCCCGACGCAAGGGGATCTGATAGCTTTTATGTGCGTTGAACATTCTTCCATGCATCTGGCGCAATTGTCGGCCTGGCGTCGTTCCAAAGGCTTTAATTCAGCTTTAGAAAAATTATAATATATCAATTCCTTGCATTTCGGACCTATAGAAATTGATTCAGAAACAAAATTCTCTTTCAGTTGTTTACGATTGAATACACTTTCTTAGCCCATGATCAAAAATTTAATCATCACCTCTCTTCTGCTCATGCACATTTCATTTTCCGGATGTGCTCAGTTGGATGAACAAAAAACAAATAAGGATATGAATGTTGGAACTGACCTGCCTGCAGGAACTGATACTGCTACTTTCGGTGGTGGTTGCTTCTGGTGCACAGAAGCACAATTTGAACTTCTCGACGGAGTCATCAATGTGACATCGGGCTACTCAGGAGGAACGATTAAAAATCCGGCATATAAAGAAGTGTGTACAGGAAGAACAGGACATGCTGAAGTTGTTCAGGTGGTATATGACCCTTCAAAACTGGATTATGAATCTCTTTTAGAAGCGTTCTGGCTTTCACATGATCCAACCCAGCTTAACAGACAAGGTAACGATGTCGGGACTCAATACAGATCGGTAATATTCTATCATAATTCCAAGCAAAAGGAATTAGCAGAGTCATACAAGCAAAAGTTAAATGATTCAAAGGCCTTTGACGCTGACGTCGTAACCGAAATATCAGAGTTCAAGGAATTTTACAAGGCTGAAGAGGATCATCAAAACTATTTTAATGAAAATGGAAATCAGCCTTATTGCCAGTTTGTGGTTGCTCCTAAAGTTGAAAAGTTTAAAAAGGTTTTCAAGGCAAAGTTAAAGGAAAAGTAAAAGTAAAGTTGTCTGCTTCTATTCCTGATGTGCACTATCCCAGGCATCAAATAAGGTTTTCAGAAAAACATTCTCATGATTGGTGACCTTGTCATCGGCCTTGACCAGGTCGACAGCGAATTTCAAAAAACGAATACGCTCACTTTCTTCTGAATCCTGAAAGAAATCATCCATACATTTTTGAAAATGTAAGATATAATCATCAGGGTTCAGTTTACTCAATTGATCCATTGCACCATCCATTTCTACACGGAAAGGATAATTCTCAACTAAATACTCTGTAATAACCTGATCTTCCTTCGGACCAAACTGCCCGTCTACGGCGGATAATAACTGTAACATATGATAACCCGCTTCTGATTTATTAAATTTTTTCTGCATTGTAGATCTGTTAATGAAGACCAATATAAAAAAAATAAACTGAAATTGAGTGAGAGATTTGTTGGTCTGATTACATTGTCATATATTTTATGCGATGTAGAAGATTGCTATATAGACAAAAAGAAATTTCATCTGGTTTTCATTTATCCGTTTCTGTATTGTTCTGAATTCAAGAACCTTAACTGCTGGTGAGATGGGCTTACCAAAGTATTCAAAACTGAAAATTCGTATTTGTTCCTATCTTTACATGCAAAGTAAATATTTCAATGTCTGATATTATTCGCCTCCTTCCGGACTCTGTGGCAAATCAAATTGCTGCAGGAGAGGTCATTCAAAGACCATCATCAGCAGTCAAGGAGATATTAGAGAACGCAGTTGATGCAGGAAGTACACGAATTGAACTCTATATCAAGGATTCGGGTAAAAGCCTCATCCAGATCGTTGACAATGGACTTGGGATGAGCCCAACTGATGCCCGCCTGAGTTTTTCCAGACATGCAACCTCCAAAATCCGGAATGCAGATGATCTTTTTAAGCTTCAAACAAAAGGTTTTCGAGGTGAAGCCCTTGCCTCAATAGCTTCTATTGCGCAAGTTGAACTAAAGACGAAACGCAAAGAAGACGAGATCGGTACCACTATCATAATTGAAGGCAGTGAAATAATTTCTCAGTCTCCGGTCGCTATGGATGACGGAACAATCATTAATATTAAGAATTTATTTTTTAATGTTCCGGCACGTAGAAATTTTCTCAAATCAAACAATGTAGAAGCCAGACATATTATTGAAGAATTTGAACGCGTTGCTTTAGCTCATCCTGAGGTTGCAATGTCTTTGAACCAAAATGGAATAGAAATTTTCAGGCTTGCGGCCTCAAATTTGCGCCAGCGAATCGTAGGAATCTATGGGAGCCATTATAACGAACGATTAGTGCCGGTTGCTGAAGAAACTTCACTGCTGTCAATATCAGGCTTCATAGGCAAACCTGCATTTTCGAAAAAAAGCCGGGGAGAACAATTCTTTTTTGTTAACAAGCGTTATATCCGTGACGGATATCTGAATCATGCCGTCACCAATGCCTTCGAGGAACTTTTGCCTAGAGACAGCTACGCATCATATTGGTTGTTTATAGAAATTGAACCTTCACGAATCGATGTTAATATTCACCCGACGAAGACTGAAATTAAGTTCGATGATGAACGATCTGTATATGCTATCGTGAGAGCAGCCGTCAAACGTTCTTTAGGGCAATACAGTATAGCACCGGCTTTAGATTTTGAAAAAGAAAATAGTTTTGAACTGCCACACGCAATGCGGACACAGCTGCCGACACAACCGACGGTAACTGTAAATACTAATTATAATCCCTTTCGTAATGATTCTAATAAGGCTCTCGCATCTGCAGGCTGGGAAAAAATGTATGAGAAAGTCACAGCTTCTTCGGAAACTGTTACCCAGTCCGTGCTGATCGATTCTCCCGAGACCGACTTAAAAAAGGAAAATGTAGAACTTGCCGCTCAACATGGAATTTATTTTCAATTAGGAAGGCAATTCATACTTTGTACAATGGAAGGAGGCTTACTCTGCGTAGATCAGGAAGCAGCACATCAAAGAATTTTATTTGAGGTTTATAAACAAAGATTGGATTCACAAGTGTCTTCTACCCAACAAGACCTCTTCCCGGAGACACTCGACTTCTCCGTTGCCGATGTCGCACTGCTCCACGAACTTGAGACTGAGATTCGTTCTCTTGGATTTGATATCCGGGAATTTGGAGGAAACTCATTTGTTCTTCACGGTGCACCTCCTGAGGTTTTGAAAGGATCTGAAAAGACAATTTTGGAAAAGATACTTGAGAAGTATAAATCAGGTGAATCGCCTTCACTTAAAGAGAAAAAGGAGATCCTTGCAGCTTCAATGGCCCGGAGTGTTTCCATTAAGGCCGGACAGGCATTGTCACAGTCCGAGATGAAAACCATAGTTGAAGAACTCTTAAAATCATCCAAACCGGGGCATGGAATTAACGGTAAGCCGTGTATGACTTTGTTGAAAACCGAAGAATTCAGAGATCGGTTCCGTTAAGAAAATTCTGAACTTCATAGCTTCGTTTGCATCAAAAAATACTCTAAGAACAAGGCAGCGATTTATTTATTTGAAAGATGAACTACGAGCAATACAGGCCCAGAAGCTTTAAAGTACTCCCTGAAGTTGTAAAAAATCTATTGATCATCAATGGTATATTATTCCTTGCCATGAAGGTCCTGGAGAATAGCGGAATTGATCTAAATGATATTCTGGGCTTACATTATTTTAGTTCTGAGAAGTTCAGAGTATTTCAATTGATAACATATATGTTTATGCATGGAAGTTTCATGCATATTCTGTTCAACATGTTTGCTGTCTGGATGTTCGGAGCAGCAATTGAAAATATCTGGGGACCTAAAAGATTTCTTACTTTTTATATCATCACCGGTTTAGGTGCTGCATTTGCACATTATGGAATAGTCTACTTCGCAATGCAACCGGCTTTGGCTTTCTTTGATAGTTATATCGCAAACCCCAGTTTTGAAAGTCTGCAAACCCTGCTTAGTTCTGATGCATTCAGAAGTTTCTCCTCTGCGGATATGATTGATCATTACAATGCATTTACAAGGGAGTTTAACGCTATGCTGGGAAGCAATCCGGATCAGGCATTACAATTAAGTGTAGAGTATATGAAGCAATTACGTGTCGATGCTTTGAATGCTCCTGTGGTGGTTGGTGCTTCCGGTGCAGTTTTTGGCTTACTTCTTGCTTATGGAATGATATTTCCGAATAGTATTATCTATCTTTATTTTGCAATTCCTATCAAAGCAAAATATTTTGTCATTCTTTATGGAGCCCTGGAACTATGGTCCGGAATTGCTAATGTCCCCGGAGATAATGTAGCGCACTTTGCACATCTTGGCGGACTCGTAACAGGAATTATTTTAATTCTCTATTGGAAAAATAAAAATAAACGTAGAATGAATTTCTGAGTTTTTATTTAGAGTCATTAATCTTGTTTCCTTTACACAAAGTGTTGATGACCGGCTTCGAACTTCTCAAAAACAATATGTCTGATTTTTCAAATTCATTTAAATCCGGCCTTAGGATCGCAGATACAGTCCAAAAATTACTGATGATCAACATTGGTGTTTTTTTGCTTGTAAGACTCTTATCGGTCTTTTCAAGCCTTTTCATGTCAAAGACTTTTAGCCTGATTTCGATTTCATATTGGTTGGCAGTCCCGGCAAATTTATCGAATTTGATGTATCGGCCATGGACTGTCCTGACATATATGTTTTATCATTGGGATTTTTTCCATTTACTTTTCAATATGCTCCTCCTCTTTTGGATGGGTAAAATATTTCAACAGTATTTAGGAGATAAGAAGTTAGTGAGTACATATGTATTAGGGGGAGTTTCAGGTGCAGCAGTGTATATAGCTGCCTATAATATTTTTCCCCTGTTTACAAATAACCTGGAGAACTCTTTTGCATTAGGAGCTTCTGCAAGTGTACTGGCTATTACGATTGCTTCAGCAACGCTATTACCTGATTTTCCAATAAGGTTATTGCTCATCGGAGAGGTGAAATTAAAATGGCTGGCACTTATCATAGTCATATCAGATCTGATAAGTATAGGTGGCTCGAATGCCGGCGGACATCTTGCCCATTTGGGTGGTGCTTTGTATGGCTTTGTTTATGTTAGAAAGCTCCGCTCGGGAAAGGATATTGCAGCCTGGTTCACTCGCCTTCTTGATTATTTTAACAAAACTCAAAAGCCAAGGATGACAGTTCATTACGGTAAAAGTGTAAGTGATGAGGAATTTAATATGAAGAAGAAGTCAAGAGAAGAACGATTGGATCATATTCTGGATAAAATTTCCAAATCCGGTTATGGCAGTTTGAGCCAGGAAGAAAAGGACTACCTATTCAAAGCAAGTAAGGACAATCAATAAATAGCACTGCAGATCAGCATTCGGGTATATGACAAAAGGACCTAAAACTTCCTGGATCAACAAGTTCATTTGGATCTGCAATATCCTGGCAATGTCAGGACTTATATTTTCGCTCCTTGCAGCTTATATCAGCCCATCTACAATTTGGTGGCTTGCGCTTTTTGGACTTGCATTTGGACCCTTGTTTCTATGCAATATTTTTTTCTTTTTTTATTGGATAATTATGCGAAGAAAGCGTGCATTTGTGGTTTTGTTTCTAATTGTAATAAGTTTCACGCGTATTCCGGGCATGTTTCGCTTGAATTTAGGTTCTGAGATCAAAGCCGATTCTGTCATGGCTGAAAATAGTTTTAAGGTAATGTCGTTCAATGTAAGATTATTCAACCTGTACAATTGGTTTCACAATACCGAAACCAAGAATATGATCTTCGATTTTTTAGCCAAAGAATCTCCCGATGTGATCTGTTTTCAGGAGTTTTATTCTTCTGACAAAAAGGGAAGTGATTTACGGAATGATATTAAATTACGAGAACTTCTATCTGCCTATTCGCATATTGAATACACACTCACTCTAAGAAATACAGATCATTGGGGTATTGCTACTTATAGTAAATTCCCAATAATTAGGAAGAGATCCGTTCACTTTCAGGAGCAAGGTGGAAATATTTTTATCTATACTGATATTGTTAAAGGTAATGACACCATAAGAGTCTTTAATACTCATCTCGAGAGTGTACGATTTAAATGGGAAGACTATAAGTTCATTGAAAATCTTGGCAATGATGAAGTGCAGCAGGATGAACTTGATGGTGGATTGAAAATACTCAGACGTCTGAAGAGAGCGTATGTAAAGAGAGCAGATCAGGTCAATGTTCTGCATGATACTATACAAGCGAGCCCTTATCCTGTGCTCTTATGTGGCGACTTTAATGACACCCCTTCATCGTTTGCATATAGCATTTTAGGTAAAGATCTCAAAGATGCATTCAAAGAAAGTGGTCGGGGTTTTGGTACAACTTATGCCGGTCCATTCCCAAGTTTTAGAATAGATTATATTTTTCATAGTGAAAAATTACAAACCTTTAATTACAAAACTCATAAGGAAGATCTGTCAGATCATTATGCTATTAGTTGCATGGTTAAATTGCCCGATTAGTTTTTTTTCTTGACAACATTTTTTAACACCATTAAATTCATTGCATTATTTTCGAGTCCGCTGATATTATTTTGTGTTAGTCTGAGTACTTTATCATAGTACAAAACAATTGTAACAGCTTCATCGATAATCATCTGATCCATTTTGATGTATAGCAATGATCTTAAGGAATCATCCGTTTCGAGAGAGCTTTGTTCGTATAACTTATCATATTCTTCATTCTTGAAATGGGTGTAGTTGGGACCGGAAGGAGCAAAATTTTTAGAATAGAAAAGGCTTAAATAATTTTCGGCGTCAGGATAGTCTGCAATCCATGATCCCCTGAAGAATTCCAACTTTTGCTCTGCGACCATTTTCCTGTGAACGGCTGCCTGATTTACATCAATTTTTATTTTGAATCCTATAGATTCCCATTCGCTTTTAATAAATTCACATATATCAAGATATGTTGATGTAGTACTCAGTACTATTTCCGGAAGCCCCTTCCCATTAGGATAACCTGCTTCATTTAACAAGGACAGAGCTTTAGCCTTATCATAATGATATCCTACTACAGACAGAGAATCAAAAAATGGCATCCCCGGAGGGACGAATCCATATATACCGGGAGTACCCATGTTGTTTCTAAGAAAGGTTATCATTTTCGTTTTATCAAAGCTTAAGCTTAAGGCTTGCCTTACTTTTTTATTTTGCAATGCATGTTGTTCAGAATTTTTGCTTTGATCTTTCATTAAGATTCCTAGATATTCTGTATTCAGATAAGGCAAGGTCTCCAGCCGGAAATTATTTTTGTGGCGCTCCTGAAGTTTTCCATCTCTTGTGAGCAGTTCGTCCTTGTAGCTGGCATCCAGGCCGGAAATGAAATCCAGGTTGCCCTTTAAAAATTCGATAAAGGCACTTTGTTTATCATTGATAAAGGATATCTGTATCGCATCAAGGAACGGAAGACGATGTTCACCATCGTATTCAAAATAATTTTCATTTCTCAAGAACACCAAACTGACACCTTCTTTCCAAATTGAAAATTTAAATGGACCGGTTCCACATGGATGTTTCCTGAAATCAGGTCCATGGTGAATGACAACTTCTTTTGGGACAACGGAACAATATGGCATCGAAAGCAAAGAAAGAAAGGCGGGAAATGGATCTGACAAACGAATATTCAGTGTTGAATCGTTGATTACGGTTATGCCAATCATTTTCCCTAAACTATCTTTTTCTACTGCATTGAGAACCCAGGCTCCGGGACTGGCAACCGAAGGGTCAACGAGTCTCCCCAGACTGAACAAGAAATCTTCAGCGGTAACATTTCGTGTCGCCGGTTCGGACGATTTAGTATTCGGGTTCAGCAGTATATTCTCGTGAAAAAACACGTCCGTTCGTAGATGAAAGGTAAAAACTCTACCATCTTCAGAAATTTCCCATTGCCTGGCGATACATGGTACGACTTTTAAATCTTTATCGAGCTGGACCAGTCCGTTGAACAGTTGAGTGCATGGCCATATACTTGCCTGATCTTTTGAAAAAACAGGATCAAGGGAAGATATTCCGGCCGCTTCATTATACCTGAATACAGTTTTTTCACTGTTAGTTTTCTCCTCACTGCATGATATGAGAATCGTCGTTATAAGTATTAAGATGATTTTGCATTTGCGCATCCTGCAAAGCTATATTCTCGAATCATTGATCCCTCATCAGTCAGGATAAATTATTAACCTTAGAAAATCACTAACAAACCAATATTGCAGAATATTATGAAGCCTGATACGAAAGTATTCCCTTAATCAAATATATAAATCTCATAATCAGTTAAATAGACGGTAGCTAGATTCTCCTGTGTAATAGCAAACAGGCAAATTCAAATTGCCTAATTGCCTTCATTTCTTAACTTTGCGACCTCGCATGCAAATCCAACCCACGGTTTCTTTTCATACACTTGGTTGCAAATTAAATTTTGCAGAAAGTTCTACTATTGGAAGGACTTTAAAGGAAGCCGGGTTCGAAAAAATAGACCTTGAAGATGGTGCTGATGTCGTAGTAATAAATACATGTTCTGTAACCGAGAATGCCAACAAAGAGTGCAGAGCCATTGTTAGAAAAGCACTTCAATATAATCCTGAATCTTTTGTTGCAGTTATCGGTTGCTATGCTCAGTTGAAACCGGAAGAAATTGCTTTGATGGAAGGCGTTGATCTGGTGCTTGGGGCGACAGAGAAGTTTAAAATTCAAGACTATTTGAATGGATTCCGCAAGAATAGTAATGCTGAGATACACTCTTGTTCTGTGGACGATGCAGATTTTTTTGTGAGTTCATATTCTCTCGGTGACAGAACGAGAGCTTTTTTGAAGGTTCAGGATGGATGTGATTATACATGCACTTATTGCACTATTCCCTTGGCAAGAGGTAAAAGTCGAAGTGATTCTATTGAGAACGTACTGAGCAATGCAGAAAAAATAGCCTCCAAAGGCATAAAAGAAATAGTTCTGACAGGAGTGAATATCGGGGACTTTGGTACTGAGCATGAATCACACAAAGTAAACCGGCGATATAATTTTTTGGATCTCATCAAAAGACTCGATGAAATTGCAGGCATTGAAAGATTCAGAATATCATCTATTGAACCCAATTTACTTAATGACGAGATTATCCGGTTTGTATCCGAATCAAGAAGATTTGCTGCACATTTTCATATTCCCTTGCAATCAGGTTCCAATAAGATCCTTGCACTGATGCGGAGACGATATCGAAGGGAGTTATATTCGGAAAGAATCAACACAATTAGGAATATGATCCCTGATGCATGTATAGGTGTTGATGTAATTGTTGGATTTCCCGGTGAAACTGAGGAGGATTTTCTGGAGACCTACAATTATCTCAATGAATTAAATATATCCTATTTGCATGTGTTCACCTATTCTGAAAGAGAGAATACAGAAGCATTCAGCATGAAAGGGATTGTACCGGTTCATATAAGGAAGCAACGCAATAAAATGCTAAGGATTCTCTCCGAAAAAAAACTACGTCATTTCTACTCGACTCAAAAAGGTAAATCATCTACAGTGCTGTTCGAAGCAGATCAAAAGAATGGTAGAATGCATGGCTTCACCGACAATTATGTGAAGGTTAATGTGGCATACGATAAAACTTTAATCAATCAACTATTAAACGTGAGTTTACATGATATTTGTGACGACCTTAGTGTCGAAGCCATTCTTGAGAAGGATATGCGTGTATTAATTGAAAACTAATTGGTAGAATCTGCGCAGATCAACTGCGAGCCTTTCATTTATTCTTATAAGTATCAGCCACCCAAAGATTTTTTAAATGTATCCCGGATTTTCTGATTTATTGAACGACCTCTTCGGAACTAATTTTAGTGTTTCGTTCCCACCAATGTTCGGAACGATGGTAGCACTTAGTTTTCTACTCTCGGCATGGATAATGAAATTGGAACTCAAGCGCAAAGAGAAGTTGGGATTGGTTTCGCCACATATTCGCAAGACGCTTATAGGTAAACCTGCTTCATTTGGCGAACTTTTCTGGAATGGATTGTTTGGATTTTTTCTCGGTTACAAGGGAGTATATGTTTTTTTAAACAGTTCAGAATTTTTTTCTGACCCACCTTCTGTGATTTTATCAACGAAGGGAAATACGGTAGCGGGTTTGGCTGTCGCTGCTTTGTTTGCATTCTTAAAGTATAGAGAAAAGAATAAAGCGAAGCTTGAAAATCCGAAAATGCAAGAAGAAGTTATTAGGCCATATCAGACAGTCCCTGAGCTGACTATGGCTGCTGCTTTAGGTGGATTATTTGGAGCGAAAATATTTCACATCCTGGAATACTGGGGTGATTTCTTGCAAGACCCTGCAGGAATGTTTTTCAGTGGAAGCGGGCTCACCATGTATGGTGGTCTGATCGTTGGAACATTCACTACAATTTGGTATGCAAGGTCTGTTGGTATTTCTCCTTTGATCATGTGCGATACGGCAGCACCTGCATTAATGCTTGGTTATGGAACAGGCCGAATAGGCTGTCAGCTTTCAGGTGATGGAGACTGGGGAATCGTGAACAATTCACCTATGCCGGATTGGATGAGTTTCTTGCCGGAATGGGTCTGGAAGTTCAAATATCCTCATAATGTTATTGGCGAAGGCTTACCGATCCCTGGTTGCGAAGGACGATATTGCTATGAACTTGCAGAAGCCGTTTTCCCTACTCCCCTATATGAAAGTGTCGTATGTATATTGCTATTTTTTGTGCTTTGGTCTATTCGAAAACGGATCTCAGTTCCGGGTGTCATTTTCTTCTTATACCTTGTAATGAATGGGGTTGAAAGATTTCTTATTGAAAGTATAAGAGTTAATTCAAAGTATCATGTTGGGAGCTTTTCTTTTACGCAAGCCCAGCTGATCTCAACTCTTCTCATTATTACAGGGATAATCGGAATCATATATCTGAATAAAAGAGGTTTGAAGCAGTCTCAATTAGAAAAAAACAATCAATCTGATGGTTGAGACTTTATCTGTTGACCTGAAGAAACTTTGTCTGGAGGTAAGCCTCCTCAGTAAAAGTGTAGCCGTTTTTATTAATGGTGAAAGAGACAGATTCTCTGAAAAAGACATTGAGAAAAAAGGACACAATGATCTTGTTTCTTATGTAGATAAAGAAGCTGAAAGGCTGCTTGTGCAAGGACTTTCGTCTATACTACCGGGCTCCGGATTTATCACTGAAGAAAAGACCAGAGCAGAACAACGCGAGCAATTTACATGGATTATTGATCCTCTTGATGGGACTACAAATTTTATACACGGTGTGCCGTGTTATTGCATAAGTATTGCCCTGCTTGCATCCGATAAATTAGTGTTGGGACTTGTGCACGAACTCACCCGTGATGAATGTTTTTATGCATGGGATAAGGGTGGTGCATATCTCAACGGAGAAAAGATCAACGTGTCATCCGTAAATAAACTTAGCGATTCACTTCTTGCAACCGGATTCCCTTACCATAATTATGATCGAATGAAGCCATATATGGAAGTATTTGATCATTGCATGAGATTTACTCATGGTTTGCGACGCCTTGGATCTGCAGCAGCTGACCTTGCTTATGTGGCATGCGGAAGATTCGAATCTTTTTATGAGTACGGTTTAAATCCCTGGGATGTTGCAGGTGGAGCCATTCTCGTTTTGGAAGCCGGAGGTCAGGTTAGCGACTTCAAAGGCGGCTCTGATTATATTTTTGGTGAGGAGATCATCGCAAGTAATGCGCATGTTGCTGCCGAAATGTTGGGTGTAGTGAAGGAAAAGTTTGAAAAGTACAGCAGGGAAGAGAATTATTTCGATGATAATCCATAAACCAGATCTGCCTGGAATTTTTTATCCAGAACATTTAATCGTTCTGCACTAGCCTTTGATATTTTTATAAGCAGACCTTCGTTGTCACCAGTTTCCTGCAGTACACCGACTACCTTAACAAAAACAGTATTGTTATTCATTTTATTGGTGACTTTAATAATAGTACCTATTGGCGCGGTCCGATGTAAAGCATAGTACTTATTGGGATTTATGTCCTCATCTTCAATCCATGAAGCAACACCTTGTTCATTCACCTCTTGTCTTCCATTAGCAAAGGAATATTTTTTATCATTCTTTTTACTTTCCTTGTCCACAGATTCAGGAGAAATTGTTTTAACGATAACCGTATTTTCTCCGGGAGGTGCAGATTCGATCTCTTCGGATTTCTTTTCAGTGTTCTTTGGCATTGACTCGATGTTCGGACTTACAGCTATCTTATCCTTTTTATTTCCTCCGACCTCTTTAATATCGGCCGGAATATCTTGCTTTTTGCTTAGTGAATTATCTGTACCAACGATCAGCTCTTGCCCTACTTCAATAGTATTGTCTTTCAAATCATTCCACTTTTTTATTTCATCTACCGATACTGAGTAAATCCTAGATATTCCAAATAAAGTTTCACCGGCAATAATTTTATGAGTTTTAGTTTTTCCTGTTGGCTGAGTCTTTGATTCCAGTGGAATGGATTTAGCCGTTGAAGGCTCTATGGTTTTTTTATCGATATAGTTTTTCTGAAAACGTGGATCATTGAGTTTGGCTTTAGCAGGAATGAGTAGAATCTGTCCAATCACCAATTTATCTCCCTCCTTTTTGTTAGCCATTCTTAGTTCAGCATAACTGATACCATATTTTCTGGCAATAGAATACCACCCTTCACCTGACTCAACACGGTGTTTGATAAATTTTGATCCTTCAACAGTTTCAACACCTATTGAATCCAAAATTGTATTTGCAGAGGTATGATTAGCTGCAAACAAACAAATAAATAAACTGATGATTCCGGTAACTGATATTTTTCCTAGCATAGCACAAAATTAAGCCAAAGCCATGCCAGTATTCATTATTATAATGAAAAAATGAACATTTTTTTCAACAAATACCTTAATACCGGTCACATATTCTGTAAACTGCCCTCAGCAAGCTTTTTTTTCTTACTGATAAGGAATAGACCTAAATAAGTAACTAAACCATTTAAAATTAGCAGTTCAAAGCCAAATTTGTAGCCATTCATCCATGCTTCAGAGTGGTCATTCAGGTAATAACAGATAAGTGGAGACAGCAAACAAATAATAGGTACCCATTTATCTCTGACCCGGGCTTTTGAAAAGAGTCCGAATGCATAAAGTCCCAATAACGGACCATATGTATAGCCTGCTACCGTAAAAAGTTTATTAATTACAGCATCATCGTTAATGACGCGAAATAAAACTATGACGGCAAGTAATACGATTGCAAATGAGATATGAACAGTATATCTTATCTTCCTTTGTCTGCTCTCCGAAAGTTCACGTTTCTTAATGTTTAGGAAATCTATACAAAATGACGATGTAAGAGCTGTAAGTGCACCGTCAGCGCTGGGATATGCTGCAGATATTAAGCCAATGATAAAAAAGATCGCAGAGACACTGCCGAGATGGTTTAATGCAATTTCCGGGAACAAATCGTCAGATGTCCTGCCATGGAACGATATTCCTTTACTCTCTGCAAAAATATATAGTAGAACACCGAGAGCAAGGAAAACAAAATTTATAAAAACCAGGACGATGCTAAAACTTAACATGTTCTTTTGTGAATCTTTTACATTGCGAACACTGATATTTTTTTGCATCATCTCCTGATCTAAGCCTGTCATTGCTATGGCAATGAACATTCCTCCAAAAAATTGCTTCAGCCAAAATGATCTTTCCTGCCACTGTGTGTTCACCAATCTTGAATATTTTCCATCAAAGACTTCAGTAAGTATATTAGACAAAGAAAAGTCAAGCTCCCTGGCTATGAATATTACCGATAACAATACTGCTAAAAGCATGAAACTCGTTTGAAGAGTGTCTGTCCACACAATAGTTTTTACTCCTCCTTTATAAGTGTATAGAAGGATCAGAAATATAAAAATTGCAACTGTGATCCAAAAGGGAACTCCCCATGCATCCAATACAAATGTCTGTAATACGTTGACAACAATATAAAGCCTGAAAGCTGCACCGATTGTCCTTGACAATATGAAGTAGAAGGCACCGGTCTTATAACTGCTCTTACCAAACCTTTCTTCCAAATAAGTGTAAATGGATGTCAGGTTCATTCGATAGTATAATGGCAAAAGGATCATGGCAATGATGGCATACCCGAACAGATACCCAAATACGACCATCATGTATGAAAATTGAGTGCTTCCAACCCAGCCCGGAACTGACATGAAAGTTACCCCTGACAAAGAAGCACCGATCATTCCATAGGCAACGATATACCATTTGGATGACTTATTTCCAATGAAAAATGACTCATTGTCGGCATTCCTGCTAGTGTACCAGACGACGACGAAAAGTAATATGGAGTAAGCGGCCACACAGGCCAGAATCAGAGCTGGGGACATAATAGAGGGCTTGTGTATACGCTCCGAAGTAAGTAATTTCGCAGGCTATTGGTGACACCGTTGTCTCCGATTTATCAACATAATAAATTGAGTAGTTTTCCGTCGAGAATATTAGAAGAAACAATTGGAGCTTTGTCAAGGCTTCCGGGCATTGGCAAACGCTCTGCCTTGAGGCTCGCATTACATATGCTGAAGGCACCTACGGAAGATTCGAAACGATTAGGAAGCCTTCTCCTTCGTCTAAAGGATGAGATTGTTTATTGCAAGCGATGCCACAATATAAGTGAAAAGGAAATTTGTGAGATATGTTCGAATAGCAGGCGCGATGCTTCTTTAATTTGTGTTGTAGAAGATATTCGTGATGTGATTGCTATTGAAAATACACAACAATATAATGGAATGTATCACGTACTTGGTGGTATTATTTCCCCAATGGAAGGTGTCGGTCCGAACGACCTTACCATCGATTCACTCCTGGAAAGACTAAAGACATCTGTATCAGCAGAAATCATTCTTGCTTTGAGTGCGACTATGGAAGGAGATACAACCTCATTTTATATATTCAAAAAGATACAGCAGCTTGAGCAACCCGAACTACGATTTTCTACGATTGCAAGAGGAGTTTCTGTCGGTGATGAGCTGGAATATGCAGATGAAGTGACTCTTGGACGATCGATACTGAACAGAGTGCCATATGATATTTCAGTTTCACGTTAGGTCAGTTTTTTCATTTTGAGATATAGCAGATCCAATAATTAATGCACTTACTAAATCATTTGTAGATTGAAGCTTTCCATCATCATAGTGAATTACAATGTCAAGTATTTTCTTGAACAATGTCTGCATTCAGTTCAAAAGGCCTGCAAAGGGCTGGCCGCTGAAGTGTTCGTGGTGGATAATAATTCAGTCGATGGATCGAATGAGATGGTCAGGCAAAAATTTCCTGATGTTAAGCTCATTGCAAACACAATTAATACAGGATTTTCGAAAGCCAACAACCAGGCTATTCATGAATCTTCTGGCGAGTTTGTACTTCTGTTAAACCCGGATACGGTCGTTGAAGAGGACACTTTCCGAAAGATTCTACAGTTTATGGATGAGCATCCTGATGCAGGCGGACTTGGAGTTCGAATGATAGATGGTCGGGGAAAATTTTTACCGGAGTCGAAAAGAGGGCTTCCAACTCCATTGGTGGCATTTTACAAAATGTCCGGATTATCATCACTTTTTCCCGGATCAAAAGTTTTTGGGCGTTATCATCTTGGATATCTCGATGAACATGAAGTTGCTGAAGTCGACGTGCTGGCCGGTGCATTTATGCTATTAAGGAGGTCAGTTCTTGACAAAACCGGACTTCTCGACGAAGAATTTTTCATGTATGGAGAAGACATAGACCTATCATACAGAATTACAAAGGCAGGCTATAAGAACTACTACTTTCCTGGGACGAGGATTATACATTACAAAGGCGAGTCCACGAAGAAGAGTAGCGTGAATTATGTTTTTGTGTTTTATAATGCAATGATCATTTTTGCCAAAAAGCATTTTAGTCCCGGTCATGCTTCAACATTTGCCATCTTAATCAAAATAGCCATTTACCTGAGAGCAGGTCTGGCCATCGTGGTGCAGTTCATGAAAAAAATGTTACTGCCAACCGTTGATTTTATCATCATGTATGCCGGCTTTTACTTTATCAAAGAATACTGGGCTGGCAAAATGGATATTCATTATCCGTCAGAATATATGTTGATTACAGTACCCGCATATATTTTACTTTGGATAGTTTCGATGTTTTTCAGTGGTGCGTATGATCCTCCGGTTCAGCTGAGAAAAGTTGTGCGGGGAATATTTAGCGGTACGCTGATCATATTGGTGATCTATGCTTTGCTACCTGAAGCTTACCGTTTTTCCAGAGTACTCATTCTTCTTGGAGCTATCTGGGCAAGTGTAGCCGCTGTTTCTTTTCGTGTACTTGCAGGAATGATCTTCGGGAAATATTTTACTTTGGCGGGTGAGACGAAAAAGAGGCTATTGATCGTCGGAAATGAAGAAGAAGGTTCCAGGGTATTGTCCCTATTGAAGATTTCAGATACTTCACATAACTTCATTGGTTTTGTGAAACCGGAGCAAGTATCGACAAGTTCAAATGAACGTCTTGCGGTTGATTTTTCAAAGTATTTCTTAGGTGCCGCTACAAATCTTAGTGACATCATAGAGGTCTATTCGATTGATGAAATAATTTTTTGTGGAAAAGATGTAAGTTCAAATCAAATCATGAACTCAATGTCAATGACGGCTTCACGTCATGTTGACTATAAGATTGCACCACCGGAGAGTCTTTTCATTATCGGATCCAGCTCTGTAGATAATCCGGGAGAGCTGTATGTGATCGATATTAATAGTATTCACAGGCCGGTCAATAAACGGAATAAGCGATTGTTGGATATATTGCTTTCCCTGGGCTTCATCATTTTGCTGCCACTATTATTGCTGATCGTTCGAAAACCATTAGGCCTCATCAGAAACATAGTTTTTGTACTCATTGGCAGACGATCCTGGGTAGGCTATTCCGGTCATAGTGATATCAACATTAACCTTCCTAAAATAAGAGCAGGTATAATAACGCCATCAAAAGGTTTAAAACAAAATCTGAATTCAGAAACACTATCACGCCTAAACTCTTTGTATGCAAAAGATTACAGTGTTTACAAAGACCTGGAGCTTGTTCGAAAAGGATGGAGAAATTTGGGCAATTTTTAGCGAAGAGAAGCTCAATAATTTGTAAGTTTGTAGTGATGCTGCAAAGGTTTTTTTTGCATTTTTTTATTAAAAACAAAGAAATAAAAATTCTATGATCGACCTGATCATGCCCAAGATGGGCGAAAGTGTAGCTGAAGCTACGATTCTAAAATGGCTCAAGAAAGAAGGAGATCATATTGAAGCTGATGAGCCTGTTCTTGAGATAGCAACAGACAAAGTAGATTCAGAGGTACCTTCTCCGGCAGCCGGAATATTATCCAAGCGATTGTTTGAAGAAGGACAGGTAGTAAAAGTCGGAGAAGTCATTGCTCAACTGAAACCTGATAATGCCGATGTAGGAAAATCATCTCCTTCAACTGCCGGTGTTACTCCAGTTAGCGGTAATGGTGATGTTAGTCATTCTAAAGTTGTGCCGGAGACGGCTCCGCTTGCGCAGGTATCAACATCACCCGCAGCTGCTGGTTCAATGAAGTCTCCCGGAGGAAGATTTTATTCTCCTCTTGTAAAAAATATTGCACGCCAGGAAGGTCTAAGTGTTCAAGAACTTGAGTCTATTCAAGGTTCAGGAGCAAATAACAGACTTACGAAGCAGGATCTGATGCATCATCTTGAGAATCGTTCCAAGTTTGGTGGAAGCACCGTAAAAGCTGCGCCTGCCTCAGCACCGCAAAGCTTGCCTCAACCAATTGCGGCTTCTGCAGGTGGAGCAACAGAGATCATCGAAATGGATCGCATGCGAAAGCTGATCGCCGATCATATGGTGATGTCAAAACAAACTTCACCACACGTTACATCTTTTGTAGAAGCTGATGTAACAAATCTGGTGAATTGGAGAGAACGTGTGAAAAATGATTTTCAAAAGAAGATTGGTGAAAAGATAACCTTTACTCCTATTTTTATAGAAGCAATCTGTAAAGCCATTCGTGACTATCCGATGGTTAACATAAGTCTTGACGGAACTAAGATCATCAAGAAAAATTATATAAATATCGGAATGGCTGCTGCATTACCAAGTGGAAATTTAATCGTTCCGGTGATAAAAAATGCGGATCACTTAAACCTCATTGGGCTAACAAAAGCGGTAAATGATCTTGCTAACAGGGCCAGAATAAATAAATTAAAACCGGAAGAGATTCAGGACGGTACCTTCACACTTACTAATGTCGGAACATTTGGAAATGTAATGGGAACTCCGATAATCAACCAACCACAAGTTGCGATATTGGCTGCCGGAGCAATTCGTAAGAAGCCTGCTGTTATTGAGACTCCTGAAGGAGATACTCTCGGAATTCGTCAAATGATGTTTCTTTCACTTTCGTACGATCACAGAGTTGTAGACGGATCACTTGGCGGAAGTTTTCTAAAACGCATCGCAGAATATTTGGAAGGTTTTGACATGAATCGCACGTTCTGATTGCTTTGTTCAATCTTAGGTCAAAGAAATTACACTACACGTCATTCCGGTTCGAATGAATTGTATTCCTGACTCTTATGAAATTTAAAATAAATATTTATCATTTCTTCTTAATTTTCTTCTCATGTATCCTTTGTGTAGGGGATTCTGCAGGACAAAGAGCAAAGCCGGAAAGAGTATTGAGCAGCGATGAAGCGAAAGCTGTAAAAAAAGACGCCTCCACCCTTTTCGCAACATCTGACTTTAAAGGTGCACTTGCCGGTTATCAGGAGTTGATCAAGACCGACCCCGAGAATTCAGAATTTAATTATCGGCTGGGAATATGTCTCCTGCAAACCAACTTTGATAAGGCTTCAGCATTGTTTTATCTCCAAAAGCATGCCAATTCAAAAGATGTCAAAAAAGATATTGAATATTATCTTGGCCTGGCTCATATGTATAATAATGAGTGGGATCAGGCCATTAGCGCATTTGATAATTACAAAACACAAACCGGTGGCAAACCAATTAAGGACATGCCTTCTGCAGATCGACTCATTGAAATGTCGAGGCATGGCAAGGAAATTTGTCAGTCTCCTTTGAACATTACTTTTATAAACCCGGGAAAGATCATAAATAGCACTTATGACGATTACAATCCTTATATCTCCGCAGATGGGAAGTATTTAGCCTTTACAACAAGGAGAAAAGGAAATATCGGTGGATTCATTGATGAACTTGGAATTTATACGGCTGATATTTATGGATCAGTATGGCGGGATACTATTTGGTCTAAAGCGAAAAGCTTCGGTGGACTTGTCAATGGCGAATGGGATGAAGAGCTGGTCGGACTAAATGCTGCAGGCGATGAAGCATTCATTTACTTTGACAATTTTGATTTTTTTGCTGACATAGGTTATACAACGACTAAGGGGAAATCCTGGTTAAAACCTTCCATGTTTGGTGAAGGGATCAATACTAAGATGTTTGAAGGTTCTGCCACTATCACACTTGACAGGTCAACTTTATATTTTTCAGGACTCAGAAAGGATGGTATTGGAGGCAGTGATATTTGGATGGCAAAAAAGGATCCAAACGGAAACTGGGGATCCATTGAGAATCTAGGCCCGGAGATAAATACAAAAGAAGATGATGATTTTCCATGGATAAGCATGGACGGAAACACATTATATTTTGCTTCAAAAGGACATAACAGCATGGGTGATTTTGATATATTCAAATCACTTCGAGATCCGGAAACTGGAAAATGGCAGGAAGCTGTAAACGTGGGTTTTCCCATTAATACTGCTGATGACAATCATTGTATATCGTTTACAGGTGATGGAAGATTTGCATTCATTGCAGCAAGCCGCAAAGACGGATTTGGAAACCTCGACATATGGAAAGTAGAATTCAATGATACAAGTGACCACCCTTTTAAAACATTAATTACAGGTGAAGTAGTATCTGAAACCGGTACCCGCATCAAACTATCTAAAGTGACACTTGAGAATGTCGAAACTCTGAGTCTTCTAACCTATGTCCCTGCAGCTGCCGGAAACAGCTTTGTTTTAAATGCTGTCCCGGGCAAGTATAAAGTTACTGCTGAGGGAACGAACTTTGTCACAACAAGCAAGGATATTATCGTAGAGGATATTTACCCTCCTGCTGAATTGCACACTGAGATCATTGTAAAGCCATCTAAATAATTTATATGCTACTTAAGCTTAAACGTCCTATCGTATTTTTGGATCTTGAAACAACCGGCGTGAATATCGGTCAAGATAGGATCGTAGAGATCGCACTACTTAAAGTGCACCCGGATGGTAAGAAGGAAGAGATTTGTATGAAAATAAATCCTACCATTCCGATTCCATTAGAGTCATCATTGATTCACGGAATCTATGATGAAGACGTCAGGGATGCTCCAACGTTCAAAACGGTTTCTAAAGACATTCAAACCTTTATATCTTCATCTGACCTTGCAGGATATAATTCAAATAAGTTTGACATTCCGTTGCTGATTGAGGAGTTCACAAGAGCTGAAATAAATTTTGATATTTCAACAATAAAATTGATCGACGTTCAGAATATATTTCACAAGCTGGAACAAAGAACTTTATCCGCAGCTTATAAGTTTTATTACGATAAAACTTTGGAAAATGCACATAGTGCAGCTGCTGATACAAATGCAACCTATGAAGTTTTACTTTCACAATTGGAAAAGTATGAGGTGCTGGAAAATGATGTAGATTTTTTGTCGAAGTTCAGCACAGTAAATAAGAATGTAGATTTAGCAGGTCGTATTGTACTCAATGATAAGGGTGAAGAGGTTTTTAATTTCGGAAAATACAAAGGCAAGCCTGTCAGGGATGTGTTTAAGATCGAGTCATCCTACTATGATTGGATGATGAAGGGAGATTTTGCTACCAACACAAAAAATGTGATCACCCGGATAAGATTGAAGGATTTTAATCAATAGCCGAATCCCGTTTATGAAAATTATTTGCATTGGCAGAAATTATGTGGAGCATGCGAGGGAGCTAAAAAATGACGTGCCTTCAGAACCGGTATTCTTTTTAAAACCGGATACTGCTTTAATTCCTAAAGGACGAGCATTTTATATTCCCGCTTTTTCTAAAGATATTCATCATGAAGTAGAACTGGTTTATAAAGTGTGTAAAGAAGGCAAACATATTGCAGAAGAGTTTGCTATGCGTTATGTTGATCAGATTAGTGTTGGTTTGGATTTTACGGCTCGCGACGTGCAGCAGAAGCAGAAAGAAAAAGGTTTGCCCTGGGAGCCCGCTAAAGCCTTTGATAACTCTTCACCTGTTGGTGAGTTTATACCTTTATCTGAATTGTCGGATCCAGGCGACATTAGATTTCACCTGACCGTTAACGACAAAATAGTACAGGAGGGGTCAAGTACATTGATGATTTTTTCCATAGAGAAAATCATTGCCTATGTCTCACAATATATCACACTAAAAAAAGGAGATCTTATTTATACCGGTACACCAAGCGGTGTGGGACAAATCAAAGAGGGGGATATCTTAGACTGTTATTTGGAGGGTCAAAAAAAATTACACATCACAATTCGTTAGAGGGTTCCAGAAACTACTTCGATCCCGAAGTATCTGTTTGCGTAGCTCCTACATCCATCGTGTTACCACTTTCTGCTTCATTAATTGACTCCTTAGTCATATTTACCTTCCACTTGCCTTCTACCTTTAGCAAATTCAGGCTGACTTCAGCTTCTTCTCCCTCTTCTTTATATACAACAACTGCTTTTTCACCTTCAATTCTTTCTTCGAGAATTGTGAAACGAATATCGTCTTTCGTTGAATCAGGAACCATTTTTGCAAAACCGCTCATCATTTCAAGAAGTTTTCCTGTATCTTCAGTTCCATACTTCTTGGCAGCATCGAAATCATATGAACCGATAGCCTTTAAATACTTTTCTGCGACGGCCTTAGGTGAATCACCCCCTGAGCAAGAGAATAAAAATAAAAGTGTAGACAGAAACAGAAATTTAAAGGCCCGGATTTTCATTTATTTTTTTGTTTTTGCTGTTATATGAATACTTGTAAAGTTCCTTCATCTGAGGCTGGAGAAATATATTATCACAAGAAACATATTTTTTTCCTGCTATTTCTGTCAAAGTTATAAAATTATCTGAGCCCAATAGTTGATCAAAGATATTGTAAATGAGTTCTGTACAATACATCTTGCCTTGGTCGTTGATGTTAAAATGTGTATCAAATTCAAGTCCTGCACTGTAGTATGACCCTGCAATTGAATCAAGGAGAACTATTTGGGATTTACTCAAAGCAGGTCTGTAGATAGCATAAGAATTGATTTCAGAAGGAGAGCAAAAAGAAGAAAGAGTTTCTTTCCTCATTTTATTCGTAATATTTTCTTCTCCTCCTATGCAATGATAAACGAACGCATTATTTCCTTCCATGTGAATAATTCCGGCATGTGAAAACCTCGGGTCCGTGCGATTGAATTGTTTTAAAGCCTTGCTGATATAACTTTTACCATCTCTGAAGATGATATCTCCTGATCTGAGGTGTGCAGTTGAAGGCGTTACGACTCCTCCATTTCTTTTTTCATTTCTCCAGGAGTTGCTTAGCAAGCCTGTTGCTGAGAAGGAGCAACAGAAGATCGTTCCGATAGCAATGGTTAAAAGTAAAAGGTCAGGGAATCTTTTCATTCATTTACATTCGTTCAGGAACATTGATCCCAAGCAGACGGGTTGCTTCCTTGATTACAGATGCGGTTAAGCTACTTAAACGCAATCTGAACGAAGATGTTTCCTTTTCATTCTCATCAACGATCACGTGGTCATGATAAAAATGGTTGAATGATTTGGCCAGATCATAAGCATAATTTGCAATTATTGCCGGACTCAGGCTCCCTGCTGCAGATTGAAGAACATCCGGATATGCGTAAATTAGTTTGATAAGAGATTTTTCTTCAGGACTCAATTCTTTTCCTGAATTACTAAGATCGGAACCGAATACTTTTTTTCCTTTTCCAAGAACCGAGCAAATCCTTGCATGTGTATATTGGATAAATGGTCCTGTGTTTCCATTAAGATCTATACTTTCAACCGGGTTGAATAACATTCTCTTTTTCGGATCCACTTTAAGGATAAAATATTTTAAAGCACCCATCCCGAGATCATGATATAAACTTCTTGCATATTCATTGTCATAATCATCCAGTTTACCCAATGCTTTGGTGGTCATCTCTGCCGTTTCAACAATCTCAGCAATAAGTTCATCAGCATCGACTACTGTACCTTCTCTGGACTTCATTTTTCCGGAGGGCAGATCAACCATTCCATAAGATAAATGATACAATCCCTCAGCCCAGCTTCGTCCAAGTTTTTTAAATATCTCTTTTAAAACTTTGAAGTGATAATCCTGTTCGTTTCCCACGACATAGATAAGCTGTTCAAGCCCGGGGAATTCATCGAAGCGCAATTGAGCTGTCCCCATGTCTTGAGTGATGTAAACAGAAGTCCCATCTGCCCGTAAAACGACTTTATGATCAAGGCCTGCTTCTGTGAGATCTATCCAAATTGATCCATCATCTTTTTTGTAGAATGCAGAACTTTTTAAACCATCTTCAACGATCTTCTTTCCTAAAAGGTATGTTTCAGATTCGTAATATATCTTGTCAAACTTCACGCCAAGTGCCTTGTAAGTGTCTTCAAAACCCTTGTAAACCCAGGAGTTCATTTCTCTCCATAAGCTTATTGTTTCCTTGTCACCGGCCTCCCATTTTCTCAGCATTTCCTGGACTTCGAACTGTAAGGGAGCCTGCTTTTCAGCCTCCTCCTGACTAAGTCCTCTTTCTACAAGTGAAGCGACCTGCGCTTTGTATTTTTTATCAAATAACACATAGTATTTTCCCACGAGATGATCACCTTTCATGTTAGCTGACGCCGGAGTTTCACCATCTCCGAATTTCTGCCATGCATGCATAGACTTACAAATGTGGACACCCCGGTCATTTACCAGATTGACCATCTTTACTTCATGACCTGCAGCTTTTAATATCTGTGAAACTGAAAAACCCAATAGGTTATTTCTGACGTGTCCAAGATGTAATGGCTTATTGGTGTTTGGGGAGGAATATTCAACCATTAGTGACCTGTGTGGCATCGATTTGCCAAAGGCTTTTGAAGGATCAAAGAGTAGCTGAGTGTCTGTGCTTACCCTTGAGAAAAAATCCAGCCATAAATTTTCAGCCAGTACAAGGTTCAGGAATCCTTTGACAACATTAAATGATGTTATCACTAAACTTTTATTCAGGATATATGCACCAATCTCATCGGCAGTAACCTCCGGGCTTTTGCGACTTTGTTTTGTAAAAGGAAAAACAACCAGAGTTATATCGCCGACAAATTCCTTTTTTGTTTCTTGAAGAAGAATATCACCCGCAGGTGTATGAATGTCATATAATGACTTTATAGCATCCGAAACCAGGTTTTGGATTTCATTTTCAAATCTCATATTCAATTAATTTATTCCTGATTTCAGTTGGATAACTGGTTGGCTACACGTTGAAGGATCTCAAATGTATTCTCGGCCATCAAATTCTCTTTGTCCATTGTAGGGTTCACTTCGGCAATTTCAAAACAACAAACTTTTTCATTCTGAACAAGCCGTACCAGCAAACTTCCTGCTTCTTTTTCGGTGATTCCATTTCTGACGGGGGTTCCTGTGCCTTTGGAAATAGAAGAATCCATGGAGTCAACATCAAATGAAATGTAGATCAACTGGCAACGACTCAGATGTGCAAGAGTATCACGAGCGATCTTTTCTACGCCATTTCTCTTCACATCATTGGTACTAAAAATCTTTACTTTATGTTTTTTTAGAAGATAACTTTCCTCCGGTTCTACATCTCTCAAGGCGATAAATACGAGGTCAGTCCAATCAATTTTGGGAGAAATGCCCCCTATCTTTTTGATCTTGTTCCACACTTCCAATGTTTCTTTATCCGGCTTATTCATCTTATTGACTGCATTGTCTTCAGCAAGAACAGCTGCAAGCGGCATGCCGTGCATGTTACCGGAAGGTGAAGTCCAGGGTGAATGAAGGTCAGCATGAGCATCAATCCAGATCACTCCGATGCGCTGCTTAGGATATGCCATTTTGATACCGGAAATTGTTCCGGCAGCAGTAGAATGGTCACCTGCCAGAATAATCGGGAACTCATTATTTTTAAGTGTATTTCTAACCTGTGTCGCCGTTCTGTCAAGTACTGTCAACATGCCTTTGATCCTTTTAGCATATGGACTGCCCGGAGATTCGAAAAGAAGTTGGTTCTCGCACTGTACTTCTACCTTGTTTAGCTTATTGAACAAGTTGCTTCCATAATCAAGCGCAGCAACTTTTATGGCATCAGGGCCCATGCTCGCACCCCTGGTTCCCGCTCCGATTTCCGACTTCACTTCTATGATCCTTATTTTCTTCATTATAATACTGTTGTATGACCTTTTATTTAAAATAGCAATTATGATAATAAATCCAACTTAGTTACATTAGCAAACTTTAACCAATCCGGGTGACTTGGATTTCATCATGTGGGAGGTTGATCAATTAAATCCAGAATGAAATGAAGAACACCTATCGCGATCTGATCGAACAAACATTTTATTTCCCACAGGAAGGATTTGAAGTAATAGACAATCAACTTCACTTTAACGGAATTGATTTGATGGAGATCATCAAACAATACGGAACACCATTAAAAATTTCTTATCTGCCTAAAATTGCATCGCAAATTAAGAAAGCCAAGCGAATTTTCAATGTTGCAATAGCAAAAGCCGACTACAAAGGCTCTTACACATATTGCTATTGTACGAAGAGTTCACACTTTTCGTTCGTTTTAAACGAAGTTGTGAAACACGATGTGCACATCGAAACCTCCTCTGCCTTCGACATTCCATTGATCAAGGCCTTGTATGCCGACAAGAAGATTGACAAAGATATCTATATCATATGTAATGGATACAAAAGACCGCAATACATTGATTATATAGCCGATCTGGTGAATTCAGGCTATGGAAATGTGATTCCTATCCTCGATAATATGAGCGAATTGCCTCAATACGAGAAAAAGATCAAAGGCAAGAAAAAGATGAAAGTCGGGATCAGGATAGCTGCCGAAGAAGAGCCCAATTTCGAATTTTATACTTCACGGTTAGGGATTCGGTATGATGAGATCAAAGATTATTACATCAAGAATTTGAAGAAAAATAAGCGTTTTCAACTCAAAATGCTGCATTTTTTCATTAATACCGGTATCAAAGACACTGCATATTATTGGAGTGAATTGAATAAATGTGTCAATGTTTACTGCGAATTGAAAAAAATCTGCCCTACCCTCGATTCATTGGATATTGGCGGGGGCTGGCCAATTCGTAAAACACTGGGCTTTGAATATGATTATGAATATATGGCTGAGCAGATCGTCAAGCAAATTCAATCTGCCTGCAGGGCTCAAGGAGTTCAGGAGCCCAATATATTCACTGAATTCGGCAGCTTTACAGTGGCTGAAAGTGGAGCAACTTTATATTCTGTCATAGGTCAAAAACAGCAGAATGACAATGAGTTATGGTTTATGATTGATAGTTCTTTTATCACAACGCTACCCGATACCTGGGGTATAAAACAAAAATTTATTCTGCTGGCGATAAATAATTGGGAGCAAGATCAGGTCAGGGTGAACATTGGTGGTATGACTTGTGACAGTGACGATTACTACAACACGGAATCACATGTGAACCAGGTGTATTTGCCAAAACTTGAGGACGCAAAAGAGCCTTTATATATAGGCTTCTTTCATACAGGTGCCTATCAGGAAAGTCTCGGTGGCTACGGTGGGATTCAGCATTGTCTAATTCCTGCACCTAAGCATGTCATTATCGACAGAAATGACGATGGTGAAATTGTCAACCAGTTATCTGCTAAAGAACAC
>DAOQWA010000001.1:164721-212803 GCA_035341855.1 Bacteroidia bacterium | reverse complement strand
TTACCAAAGGGCTTAATAAGTAAAGATAACAATTATTCAATCCTCGAATCAGACTGACATTGAATTCAAGACTTGCACAAGTTTGAGTTGATTAAAACGGTATTCCGGCATAATGTTACTTTAATCCTGCTTCAGTCGGGCTGATCTTATTTCAAGGGTAAATATAGTGATGGTCGGGGCTCTTATTTTGAGTCACTATAAATAATTTTAGTCAATTGCCATAATTAATAGGTGAATCGCCGCCGGGTAGTGATGAAACTTTTCATCTTATCACAGACTATTTATAATTTTACTTTATGAAAAGGGTTAGCTCTGTTAATTTGAAATTTTGTTTTAGCATTATTAATCAGTCCAAATACTTCCTTCAAATGTCTAAGAAATTCCTTACTCTGAGTTTTTACTTTTTGTGGTTTTGTGTTGTGAGTAGTTCTGCTCAAAATTATTCTACAATTGTCGGACATACCGGCCATTCTTTCGCTGCAAGATTTGGGCCGGATTCTGTTTTTAAGTATTGTAAACTTGAACTTGATACTGTACTGCCGGATCGAGTTCTTTTTCATGATTTCTTATCCGTGGAAGATGTGCCGGGTTTTTCCTCAGTAGTTTTCCCATGGGCGATTACAGATACCAGCTGGTATGGTTACCAAATGATGAAGTTGAACAATGGTGATGAAGTCTATCTTAATCAGGAACTAGACAGTATATTTTTTAAATCCAATGTGCAGCTGAATGATTCCTGGAGAATGTATACTTATTCTAATGGTGATTTTATTCAAGCCACCTTGGCAAGCGTCAGTCTGGGAGATGTGCTTGGAACAGCAGATAGTATCAGGTCCATTAGTTTACAAGTCATGGATTCTGTCAACCAACCAATAAGTAGCAGCATTAATTCGAAAACATTTTCTATCAGTAAAAATTTTGGCTTTACACAGTTATTGAGCCTCCAATATTTTCCAAATGATTTGAATTATTACTCACTGAAAGGAGTTGAGAATCCTGCAATGGGTAGATATGAAATGGGGGTTAAGGAAATTTTCAACTTTGACGTTGGTGATGTATTTCATTATAAAATTTCAGCACCGAATCTAAGCGGCATTATGAGTCATTTCGAAAAACGCCATGTCATTGACAAACAAGTATATTTTGGTGGCGACTCAATTGTCTATATTTTCTTAGACAGTACATTAATGAGAATGGATTACCATAATGATCCTATTCCTTTGCTTGAATGGTATATTAATTTTGACACTCTGATGATCCATAATGGACTGTTGGACCCTAATTGGCGACCAAATTATTCGTATTCTAAACAATTAAATAAACTCCCTTATCAAGCCATTGATTTTTGGTCATTGAATATTCCATACCATGATACCATTGCTTTGCAAAAAAAATCAATTTTATACAATGGTCGAATTCAAAAGGAGGTTCATAGAGTTTGTAAACAATATTCACCTGAATATATAGAATGTAGCCCAATGTTATCAAGGTGTGAATATTTGGGCGAACTTTATGTGGAAGGATTGGGGTTTGTAGACAAATTGAATAATATTTCATATTGTGGAAGTGCGTGTTGTCATGACTATCTTGTTTATTACAAAAAGGGAACTGAAGTGTGGGGTTCACCAATTCAGTTTTTATTGATTCTTGGACAAGAGGATTTATCTCGCTATTCAGGTATATCTATTGGACCTAATCCGGTTCAGGATGTGATCCGGATAAAGAATACAAGTTTAGAGGATCTTGAGTTGTACTTTATGGATGGTTTAGGAAGACAGTTAAAATCAGTTCAGTCATTTTCCCTGCAAAATGCTTCCTTAGATATTTCTGATTTTAGTGAAGGTGTGTATTATATACAAGTGAAGACGAAAAATTCAATTCAAGTAATTAAACTTTTAAAACAGTAAACATTTCAATTCAAGTTTATCGAATAAAGATTAAATCTTTAAATGCTTTGTGCTAATTACTCAGGAATTATCACTCACAGTTAAATTTAACAATAATTGTTAATGTGACTCAGAGAGACTCATTTAAAGAAGTGCAACATCGTTTAACAGTGCATTTAGGATTTTAATTAGTATTCAAGGGTTTCGTCTTTATTAATGTCGGTTTTTATCGATTTTAATGAAGAAAATGCAAATAATATATTTCAAAGGTATTACTGGGAATAGTGGATTTAATTTGTACATTTAATTATATTTTAAGCTTTCTTTTGTGATGATATCCTCCATAATTTTCAACTCAATTAATTTCTCAAAGTTATTTTCCAATAATTTATTTCAGCAAAAAAGTATTTTGCGATCACTGTTAACTGTGTTAGTAGTTTTGGCATATGCTTCGCCGGCTCACTCGCAAGGTGTAATTCCGACGAAAGGAAAAGAATTCTGGGTCGGCTTTCCTTACATGGCAAATTTTCAGGTAAGCTCAAAAAGATGTGAACTTTTTATTACTTCCGAAGTCAGCACAAGTGGTACGGTAAGCATTCCGCAAACAGGATGGACACAGAACTTTACAGTTATTGCTAATCAAACAACTACACTTGCTTTGCCACTTGCCAGTGTTGAACATACAACATCTGAAGCCGTTGATAACCGCGGTGTGAAAGTGGTCTCGCAGGATACAATAAGCGTATTTTCAATAGCTTTTCAGGAGTATACCTCGGATGCGACGGTGATCTATCCCAAGCAGTCTTTAGGTACAGAATATCGGACATGTAGTTATCCCGGCTTGTCTGTATCGTCAGACCCTAAAGTAAATTCTGAATTGCTGATAGTTGCAACAGAAGACGGAACACAGGTTGCTATTACACCATCTTGCGCAACTTTCGGAGGGCGACCTGCAGGTGTTCCTTTTAATGTCAATTTAAATGCCGGTCAATCATATCAGGTATTGGCAGCTAATTTCAGTCTTGATTTAACCGGTACCGTAATAGCTGCTACTGACTCCAGTGGATCGTGTCGTCCCTTCGCAGTCTTTTCCGGATCAACTTGTGTCAATATTCCGGCAGGATGCGCAGCGTGCGACGTATTGTACGAGCAATCGATTCCCGTAGCATATTGGGGAAAAACTTATTTTGCTGTTCCTTTTTCGTTTGCCTCTAACTATACCTTGCGTGTATTGGCCGACCAAAACAATACTTCCTTTACAATAGACGGAGGACCTCCGACAATATTAAATGCAGGGCAATTCACTGAAATCAATAATATCACCGGTACACAATGTATTACATCCAATCAGCCTGTATGCGTTGCTCAGTATATGCAAGGCATTAACTGTGCAGGAGCCGGTGATCCGGCCATGATGTTTTTAAATGCCCAGGATCAGAAAATAGATCAGGTTACTTTTAGTACAGTAACATCGTCTGTCATCAACCAGCATAATGTAAATGTTATTATGAACACTTCACATACAGGTCAGCTTAAGTTGAATGGTGTTAGTGTTCCTTCCTCTTCGTTCAGCCCGCTTTCCTTTTGTAGTACAATGTCGTATGCCCAATTATCCTTGAGCCAGGGAAGTCACACACTACAGGCCGACAGTGGTTTTACAGCCTATGCTTATGGGACAGGATCAGCAGAGAGTTATGCATATTCTGTCGGATCTTTCAGCAAAGCCCCGCCTATCCTTGTAGATTCTTTTGTGTGTACATCTGATACTATCCAACTGGGAGGCTCTGCTACACTTTTCGGATCCTGGTGGTCAACAAATACGAATCCTCTTGACACGTTTGCTGTCGGTCCTGTACTTACACTAACTGCACCTATAGTTCCGGATATTTATATTCAGCATGGTGATGAGTTTATATCCGGTTGTACAAAAGAATATTATTATGAAGTAGAAGTCCCTGACCCTCCTACACTTTCAGTATCTGCTTCAGCAATCACCGTTTGTCAGAACCAACTTGTACAATTATCTGCCACACCATTTCCGGCATCTTCTAATTATGTTTATTCCTGGACCCCTGCTGCTGACTTAAATAATCCCGGTAGTGCAAATCCAATCGCAACTGCTTCAGTGAGTAAATGGTACTATGTGACCGTTTCTTCACCTAATGGTTGTGCTCCATCTGTGCAGGATAGTGTTTATTTAGATGTGCTGCCACTTCCATTGCCAACTGCAAGTGGTGGTGCCAATCAATCAATATGTCTTGGAGGCACAGCAACACTTAGTGCAAGCGGAGGCTATTCATATTTATGGAGCCCCGGTGGATCTACCGCCAGCTCCATTTCTGTATCGCCTCCCTCAACTTCTAACTACATTGTTTTTGTCACTGATACTAATGGATGTGGAAATAGTGATACGGTGACTGTTTCTGTGTATCCTGTACCCAATACAAGTGCCGGAGCAGATCAAACAATTTGCATGGGCTCAACAGCATTATTGAATGCTTCCGGAGGTATTTCATACCAATGGTTGAATAACGGTAGTACAAATGCGAACATATCTGTAACTCCACTTTCAACAACAACTTATTCTGTAATTATTAATGATTCATACGGTTGCACTTTCAGTAATTCCGTGACTGTAAATGTTAATCCTCTTCCTGTCGCAAATGCCGGTCCTGATCAGGCAACCTGCAATGTAAATCCTGTAACTCTTACGGCATCCGGAGGGGTAACTTATCTATGGACTCCGGGAAATAACACAGCAAGTTCAATACAAGTTTCGCCTGCTGTTTCCACAAATTATATCGTGAAAGTAACTGATGCAAATGGATGTGATGATTATGATAGTGTCTATGTTACAGTGCATCCATTTGTTAGCGGCACAATGACAAGCCAAAGTGTTTGTGTGAATGACCCCGTTTCATTGCTTGCCTCCGGTGGTGTGTCTTACCTTTGGAGCCCCGGAGGAAGCACAGATAGTTCAATTACAGTAAGTCTTCAAACTACTACTGATTTTTTTGTACAGGTTACCACGCAAGTTGGATGTTTTATTTATGATACTATACACGTAAATGTAAACCCGCTGCCCCCGGCCAATGCAGGTACTGATACTGTGATATGCATGGGAGAAGTTGCTACCCTCATTGCTTCAGGTGGAGTATCCTATCAATGGCTTTCTAATTCAATCCCGGGAGCTGCTTTTGTGGTTTCACCAACACTTAGCCAGCAATATATTGTCCGGGTAACAGATGCAAATGGTTGCCTGAACGAAGATAGTGTGTTGGTAAGTGTCAATCAATTGCCTGTGGCCAATGCAGGTGCCGATGTTTACATTTGTCCGGGCTATTCTACAACATTAACTGCCTCCGGCGGACTTTCCTATCAATGGAATCCCGGTGCAAGTACTGGTGCTGCTATACTGGTTGCACCTGCAATTTCTACCACTTATATAGTGGAAGTTAC
This sequence comes from Bacteroidia bacterium, assembly GCA_035341855.1. Lineage (GTDB taxonomy): Bacteria > Bacteroidota > Bacteroidia > AKYH767-A > 2013-40CM-41-45 > QQVM01. Next base: position 207,458 of record DAOQWA010000001.1, on the reverse strand, counting down.
GAGCATTGATGGTTGTACGAACAATGATACAGTTATGGTATACTTGAATGAGGTACCTGTTGTCCAGTTCGCACCACCATCACAAGTTTGCGCAAATCATCCTACAACTTTTGTAAATAATTCTTCGATATCAACAGGTACAATATTACTCAATCAATGGAGTTTTGGTGATGGAAATATTTCCGGTGACATTATCGGTGTCAATACTTATATTGGTCCCGGAACTTATCCCGTCAGATTAATTGCAACAGCAAGCAATGGTTGTATTGATAGTACGAATTACGACGTGACCGTCAATGAGATTCCGGTAGTAGAGTTTGAGACCCAAAATATTTGTGCATTACAACCGACCCTGTTCACAGATCTTTCTACTATTGGAACAGGAGTAATCAGCAATTGGTTTTGGGAGTTTGGTGATGGAGGTTTTGATTCTACGAAACATCCTCATCATTCTTACAGACATCCGGGTTCATACGATGTTACTCTTACTGCATGGTCTGATAGCGGTTGTTCAAGCATCACTAAAAAGATTAAAGATATTACGGTATTTCCATTACCTGAAGCAAGCTTCGTTTGTCAGCCGGAATTGGTTAGCATTTTGGATCCAGCAGTTAGTTTTTTAAATACAAGTAAAGGTGGGCTCGATTATCAATGGGATTTTGGAGATGGTAAAGGAGTTTCAAATTTACGCCATCCATTTTATACATATACTGACACCGGTAGTTTTAACGTGCAGTTGATATTGATGAATTCCTACAATTGTTATGACACATCTTATGGCAGATTATATGTTGAGCCGTTTTTTTCAGTTTATTTTCCTAATGCTTTCACACCGAATGGAGATCAACTGAACGATCAATTTACACCGAATGGAGAAGGAATCAGAAACTTAGAGTTACAAATATTTAACCGTTGGGGAGTTGAAATATTCAATGCATCCGGTTTTCCGGTGTCCTGGGATGGAATTAGCAAGAATGGAGAGAAAGAAGGACTGGAAGGAGTGTATGTTTATATAGCAAAGGTTACCGATTACATGGGCATAGAGCATGAGTTTAAAGGTTCGGTAACTTTGGTTAGGTAGTGTCTTCAAATGTTTTATACGGGATCACTTTTATTGTACTTGCTGAAGTTTTAAAAAAACAGCTTGGGTTTATAAACAAGTTGAGTTAAGGTTTAGTCGTACCTTTTACACATTCATCTTTCTTAAAAAAAGCAAACTGCCTAAAGAGACAATACTCATTATTAGAAAGGCTAAACTATAGCTATAACTTGCAGCCAGAATTCCTGCGGTCCAGACAACCCATGCTTCACAACCATTTGTAGCCGCCATAAAAGTGCTGAATTGAGTAGCGCCCAGTTTAGGGTTGCTTACATCCATGAACAATGCATAGGATGTTGCAGTAAACATCCCTATAGAGAAATACATCAGGATGAATAGTGAGACCCAAACCGGGGAGTGGCTGTCCGGGAATATATATCCAACCACCGCAATTGTTATTGCCATGGATACAAAGCCACAAAGGAATAATGTTGTAGAAAGGCGACGCTTCATTCTGTCTGAAAAATAGCCTCCTAACAATCCACCGCCTAGCATTGAAAGTACAACCGGAAGGCCAAAAAAGAATCCGATTGATTCTATGCTAAGTTTTTTATCAGTCATAAATGGTCCGGCCATTGCACCGACAGCTTCAAATGCAGCGGCTGCCGTCAGTGCAAAGGCAATTGCGTACCAGGTTGACTTTGGTTTGAAACTTGCAATAAGGTTTTTTTGAAATTCATTAACACGTTTGTTTTCGGCTTTAACATGCTGAGGTTCCTTAATGAAATTCAAAAGCAACAACGTGGAAAAAATAACCAATATCATGAGACCAATGGTAATATGTAATCCGGACGAGGAAGCGATCAGCAATGCGCCTCCGCCAAACAAACTTCGTCCAAGTAACATTCCGGCTTGCATCAGCCCGTTGAGCATGCCTTTCTCTTTGCTTGCAACTACGTTTATCACCAATGCGTCAACAGAAACATCTTGCGTAGCGGCAAAAATGGAATGAAAAAATAACAGGATGCCCCATAACATTAAGTTTCCTTCCAGTGGAATAAAAACCAATGGCAATAAGGTGATACACATAAGTAATTGTGATAGTCCAATCCATCCCGTGTATCCAAAACTTTTGCTTCGGAACACATCAATTAGAGGCGCCCATAAAAATTTAAACACCCATGGTAGGGTGAGTATTGCCGTGAACCGGCCTATTATATCTATTTCGATACCATGTTGCCTAAGCAGAGTTGGCATTGCCCACCAGATAAATCCGATAGGTGCTCCTTCCGCAAAGTAAAATGCAAACGCAATAAGCCCGCGGCCATTTTTGTGTTGTAGAAGATTCAGTGTATGTACTTATTGGTAAGTATTTACTAAGTTAAGCATAGAATGATATCATTCCTGTTTCGAAATAAGCACAATTGATGCAATACCGAATATTTGAAACAGTAATGGCAATGAAAAGTATATTTTATCAGATAGAATCTTAGCTCAACATGGAAGCTACTTTCGAGATTCCTTCCTTGAAGAATTCAGCGCTTTTTGAAAAGTCTTTGCTTGCTGAATCCCATTTTTCTTCACTGGATTTTTCGAGATTTTTGTATTTCTCCTGAAGTTCAAATTTCTTTGACTTAAGATTGTTTATTAGTTCTGTATATTCAACTTTGGCCTTTGCCTTTGCAAGATCTTTTTTTGCTTCAAGTTCATCGATTTGCATGAAGATCTTGTCTATCGTCTTTTTTGCATTTTCTTTAAATGTGTTTGTGTCCATTGTAATTTGTTTTAAGAGTATGAAAATTTAAGATTGATTTAATGATTGATTGGATTTTGCGTCTTTGATATATATATTGTTTTTTATCACAGAAAACCTTTACAGTACTAATACAATAAGCATGCTGTGGCTATGCAATTGTTGACTATTGTAATTAATGATGCTCAAATTCTCATTAAACCACTAATTTAATATAAGTGATTCTGAATAATAGAGTTTTACGCAATGCAATTCATGAAATATAGTAAAATATTTTTAGATTAAAAATTCATATCCGGTATTTTATTTTGGCAAATACTTTTTGAAAATAGGGAATATTTTCCTGTGTTATAAAGTCTGAAAAGAAAAATTGGCACAGCGAAATTAATAAGTTTGAAATGGCGTGAATCAACACAGGAGCTTGAATATAGTTAGATCCGGTGTTCACATAAGATTGGCTCTTCCTTTAAAGAATTATTCTGAACCAATACGCTTCAGCTCAGATTCGCTTCCCGATTTTCTTTGCTTCACGTTCTGAACCTGTTTGTTGCCAAAGCGCCAGGTGAAAGAGGCACGAAATTGCTGGCTTTCCCAGTCACCATTGACATTAATAACTATTCCACCATATACATTTTTACTGTCCCATGGTGCTGTTTTTAATATATCAGAGTATGACAATTTTAAAGTTGCCTGATCGTGGAATAACTTCTTTTGAATTCCTATATCTAACGAACCATTGGGTTTGGTGACATAGGATCCACTCCAAACACCCGCACTATTGTACCATCCGGAAATTTCTAAGCTATAATTATGAGGAAGCTTTATGGTGTTTTGGGCGAAAAGATTAAAGCTTGTTACGCTTTTGTCGATTCGCTTTCCATTGCCAAAGTCAGCATTGTACACTTGATTGTTTAGCCCCATATTCAAATAAACACTAAACCATTTCAACAGTTGCTGATAAGATGAGAGGCTAAGGTTAAAGATCTTTTCAGTTGCAAGGTTACGTGGTGAAAGGATACTTTTCCCATTACCTAGCGTGTCTGTGATTTGAGCGAAGAAATCTCTTGTATGACTGTATCCGGCACTCAGAGTTGTTGAATATTTATACGTATGCGACAATTCAATTTTGTCTGAATATTGCGGATTTAAAAATGGATTACCCTTTCTTCCGCTGAGTTCGTCAAGTTTAAATTCAAAAGGGTTTAACTCCTGGTAATTTGGTCTGTTTATACGTTTGCTGTAAATTAATGAAGTTGAATTGGAGTTGTTGAAGGTGTATGTTATTCCTGCACTTGGAAAAAAGTCAGTATAATCTCTGGTAACATTTTTATTTTCTACAGTATCCGCAGCATTTTTCAAATCCCCTTCACTTGATGTGTATTCTGTTCGTATTCCTGCCTGAAACTGAAACTTTTTCCAGCTTGCCTGATAATTGAGGTAAAATGCAAAAACATTTTCATCGTATGTAAAACGATTACTCCTGGTTTGGTCTAAGATTTCATTTGTACTGTTAACATTAAAAAAGTCGTAATCATTATCTGTATGGACCAATGAAACTTTATATCCTGCGCCAAGTTTTCCTTTCAAAATATTTTTTGAGTAATCCGTTTTGAGTGTATAAATATTGATTACTGTTGAAGTGACAGCCCTGTAATTTGCAGAGGACAGTACAGTAGTATAATCAGGTAATGTGTATAAGTTGGGTTGATAATTGTTCTTATATGCATCATAGTAGCCGATATCCAGATCTGTACTTAATTCTGTTCCTGCATTGTTGTTAAAGCGATGGTTAAGGTTCAAAGCTACATTATGGTTATGACCGGTGCTTGTCTGGTCCGACATTAGTATACTGTCAGGAACCTCGGAATTAAATCCGCTGATCCTGTTCCTGCTCATGTTTGATCCTTTAGGCTCGCTGTGGTTTCCGGTTAGCATGATTCCTAAAGTGTTTTTCTTATTCAGATAATAATCCAGACCTGTGTTATAATTGTGCTTTAATCCTTTGTTAATAAAGGTAGATGATGCATTATACACATACGGGAATTGTTCACGGTAAAAATTCATTCTCATTCTTCTTTGCCCCCAGTTGTTTCCATAGCTTGAAAAGAACCCAAATTTTTTAGAACGACTGTTAAGCGATAGAGCCGCATTGTATTTTGAATATACTTCTGTCGCATAGCCAATAGTTATAGAGCCGTTTGTTCCGAAATTTTTATTTTTCTTTAATCGGATGTTTATAATACCTGCAGTGCCTTTTGCCTCATACTTGGAGGAAGGGTTTGAGATCAGTTCGATTAAATCAACTTCTGTACTGTTAAGCGATCTCAGGTAATCTGCAAGTTCAGCCCCTGAAAGGTGCATATCTCTTCCGTCAACCTGAACCAGTACACCGCCCCGGCCTTTAAGCATAATATTATCATTGTTGTCTACAACTACTCCGGGAGCTTTTTGAAGTAGTTCCAGTGCTGTGCTTCCGGTAGCGTTTATACTGTTTTCAACATTAAAAACTGTCTTATCCGCCTTTACTTCAACCAATGGTCTGATAGCAGTTACTTGAGCTTCCTTCAGAGAAACTACCCCTGCTGAAAGCGAAATAGAAGGCATCACTTTTGTACTGCCGCTAAAATCAAATACATCGCTTTGGTGACCCAGAAATCCAAGCATGGACACTTTGAGGAAATAGGAACCGGGTTTTGTCTCGCTAAAAGTATAATTACCATTTTCATCTGTGAGGTTCGCTTTCGACAAGAGTGAATCATTTGCAGAATGTAATTGTACTATCGCTCCGGGTAGTGATTGATTTTTTTCGTCTGCAATGTGACCGGAAATCGAACTTGTCTGGCTAAAAGCAGACAATGACATGAACATTACCGGAATAACCAGCAAAAGAATTTTGTAACGCATTGGAAGAATTTATGGCCTACGAAGTAAAGAAATAATTACGTTGAATGGTAGTTAAATAGGCATGCATTCAATGCAGAAATGTTAAATCAGGTTAAAAGGCTAATTGTACCTCCCGGAATTTGAATCGTACAATATTTTTCTGATTGGCCGGCGATTTTTATCCTCTTTTCCGTTTAAGGAATTTCAGACGCGGTTATTCAACCTTTAGTCAGTCTGCCTTATGAATATCTTCCTCTCCGGTTTTCTTCGGGTAAAAATAAGTCAATTTTACGACCTTGGCTTTCTCTCTCAGGAGCGGTGGCACTACCATTTTAGCATGCTCATGACTTTCTGCTTCAATGATTGCATAGGCTTTGTGGTCGTTATCCTTACAGCCCCACTCGAAATGTGTAATGTATCCTGAATGAAATTCAGCAAAGTATTTTACCGCATTCCTGCAGTCTTCTGCTGTATGTTTGGAGATTATCATGTATCGGTTCATAGTATGAATATATTAAATGGTTTACATTTCACTCAAATATTTCCGCACAAAACGTATTGACATTGCACCCTCGCCGACAGCTGATGATATGCCCGTCAACGCTGAATGTCTGACATCACCTGATGCAAAAATACCCGGAACACTTGTTTCAGGAATAAATGGTTCCCTGTTTAATTTCCAGTAGGTATCGAACGATTTATCCTTCTTCAATGCGCTGCCGGTTATTATAAATCCTTTTTCATCTTTTCGAACGATATTCTTAAGCCAGGAGGTACCGGGCCTTGCTCCAATGTATATAAAAAGTGCCTTAGCAGGAACTTTTCTTGTATCGCCTGTAGCATTATTTTTTAAAGTGATTTGCTCGAGAACATTGTCACCAAAGACTTCGATGGCCTCAGTTTGTGGCAGTACATTTATGTTGGGTGTCTTACTTATGTTTTCAACCAGGTAATTGGCTGCAACATGTTTGAGGGCATCCCTTCTTATAAGTATATTCACTTCTTTGGCATATTTGCAAATATGCATAGCTGCCTGACATGCAGAATTTCCTCCGCCGACTATATAAACAATTTCGTTTTTACAGGCATGCGCTTCGACAGATGCCGAACCATAATATATACCTGCTCCGGTAAAATTATCAACTCCGGGGATAGATAATTTTTGATACTCCACACCGGTAGCAATCACTACTGCGCGACCGTGAATTTCTGAGCCGTCGGCTAACTTTACCATTTTGTATCCATCCTGAACGCTGATACCGATTACTTCTGTTGGAGTGAGTACTTCTGTACCAAACCGCAATGTTTGTGTGATGGCTCTTCTTGATAATTCTGCTCCGGAAATTCCGGTAGGGAAGCCAAGATAATTTTCTATCCTTGAACTGCTGCTTGCCTGTCCTCCCGGATTGTTTTTTTCAAGTAACAAGGTTTTCAAACCTTCACATGACCCATAGACCGATGCAGCCAAACCGGCCGGTCCGGCACCAATGATCAGCACATCATACATCTTATCGTTTGCACTCTGTTGAAGCCCGATACGTGCAGCAAGTTCCGGAATTCCGGGATCTGAAATAAAAGTTCCATCCTTGAAGATGACTAAAGGAAGGTTGCTCAGAGAAGTATCTGTACTTTTTCTGAAATTCTCAGCTTCCTCATTGTTTTCAATATCCAGCCAATGATAAGGAACCAAATTTCCTGAAAGAAATTCCTTGATCTTGTGTGATTTTGGAGACCATTGAAAGTCAATGATCCTTATTCCTTCATGATCCGGTTTGTAGGTGGAATGCCATTCTTCCAATAAGTCGTTTAGCACCGGATATAACTTTTCTTCAGGCGGATTCCATGGTTTCAAAAGGTAGTAATCCAGTTTCAAATCATTGATCGCAGAAATAGCAGCTTCGATATCTGTATATGCTGTCAATAATAATAGTTTAGCTTCCGGATAAATTTCTTTTGTTTTTTCCAGATAAGCGATCCCTTCCATCTCGGGCATTCTCTGATCAGAAATGAACAATGCGACAGTTTCATTTTTAAGTTTTAATTCCTTAATCAATTCCAAAGCTTCAAGTGCCGATTCACTGGCCACGATCTTGTATTCATCGCGATATTCAGATCTTATATCACGCAGGATTGCCCTTAGAACCTGTTCGTCATCATCAACAAGTATAATAAATGGTAATTTCATGCGATGTCCATCATATTAATTAACCGGAATGCAAACAATAAACTCCGTGCGACCGGGTTTAGAATTTACTTTAATATCTCCTTTGTGCCGCTTGATGATCCTGCTTACCAGATCAAGACCGATTCCTGTTCCTTCTCCAACTTTTTTCGTCGTAAAAAAAGGATCAAATATTCTTGACATAATTTCTTTAGGTATACCCGATCCGTTATCAATAATGCTGACTTTAACGTTTTTGCTGTTACAGACAGTTTCAATTTTCAACTCTCCGTTTTTTTCCATGGCAAAAATAGCATTATCTATAAGGTTAGTCCAAACCTGATTTAATTCACTAATATAAGCCTGCACTTCTGACAGATCTGTGCAAAAATTTTTAACAATTTTAATGTTCTTTTCAACTATTTTATGGCCTAATAGTGTCAGCGTATTTTCTATGTCATGATTGATATCTGTTGGCTGCAGCTCATTGGTCCTGTCCATGTGAACATGGCTTTTGATGGCACCCACAAGCTTAGTAATTCTCTGGGATGCATCATGGAGATCTTGCATAAGACGACGGGAACTTAATAGGTTTTCCAGCCAATGTGCGACCTGTATGAAGGCATCCTTTCCTACTTCTGTCCGGATCCATTCAAGATCATTTTCGTCGTATCCGGCGTCTGCAAACGTTTCACCTGCCATATGATTACCCAATAGTCCTTGTGATTCAAACCAGGAGGCAATCGCTTCTTCCTTTTGCATTCTTTGTAATGCACTTAACTTTTTCCTGCTGTTTAAATCTGTTTCTTTTGCTTCAACAAGTTCGCTGATTTGCTGGATATGTTGAAAATTGATTTTGTTTTTTAATAGGTTCTCTGTTAAACGAAGGTTGCTCTTTAACCTTTTTTCAAGTTCATACGAGATTCTGTCAATCGCACTACTAGGATTATTTAATTCATGTGCTATCCCTGCCGCAAGTTTGCCTAAAGCACTCACCTTTTCATGATGAAGCTGAGTGGTTGCAAAAGAACGTGCCCGTTCAGTCATATACCCTACTAGCTTTTGAATAAAATCAGAATTAAGCTGTTCAAGTTCGGCAAATCGATCTTTGTGCAAACGAAGTCCTCGAAATTTTCCCTCACAGACTATTATTCCGGGAGATGTCTTGAGCCTGGAGTATGGAAGCAGGCCTGTAACGCCTCCTGTTGATTCATCATTTGCAAAATTGTAGTAGTGAACCTTAGTCCCGTTTTTATCCATGTAAAAGGATAACAATCCTTCCAGGATAAACATCATAAAATCCACCTTTTCCCCGGTATTGACCACGATATGACCGTCTTCGTACTCAACATGTGTTGAGTTTTCTGCCAGCCATTGAAGGTGTTCATCAGGAAGACCACTGAGGGCATGAATGGTTTTTAGTTCCTGAATTGTGATCGCTTTCATGAATTATAAAGATATCAATTTGAAAGTATATGTTATGGAAAAATTAAATAATGTATGAAAAGAAATTTAGAAGGGTGAATATACTAATTGGATTTTTGTATTTTAGAGCAATAATTTATCATCATGACATCTCTCAAATTAACCTTTTCTACACCCGAACGCAAATCGCTCAGAACCGTTTATATCATAGAAGATTCCCCAAATGAAATGGAAATGGCAACAGAATATTTCAGCAAATATTCAGGAATTTCAACAAAAGGCTTTTCCAATGGTGAGGATTGCATTAAAGAACTTGTTGTATCAGGTGTTTCACCAGATATGATCCTGATAGATTATTTTCTCGATTCTGAAAATCCCGGATCCAAGGATGGCCTGGAGATTTTGGTTAAATTGAAAGAGCTTTGTCCCCGTTCTGAGTTCATCATGCTTTCTGCTGTTGAAAATGACCGTATCATCGATCTTGCAAGAAAAAAAGGAGCTTCTTATTACGTAGTAAAAGGCGCTGAAGGCTTTCGAAAATTAGATTCTATAATTGAATATGACTTTGAGGTCGAATCTGAACATGAATAGATATTTTATTGTAAGAGAACATTTTTTTCAGGCTTAAATATTTATCACCGCATTATTTATTCATTCGAACTTAATACTGTTCTGTATTTGATTCGGGATGTATTGGAATAAAGGCACTAACTGTTATCATGATCACAGAAGTGTTTATTAGTTTTGAGTCTTTTGTTGCCGAGCCGGGCTTTTAACTTCAGCCGGTCTGAAATTTGCTTTTGGTGATCAATCTTAGCTAACTAAAGGCATGTTTAAATGTTTTTATTGTTTTTTGGAAATTGTCGAAACTAATTATGATATTTGATACTCTCAATATTAAACTGATAACTCATGAAAAATCAACTCTTCATCATTAGTGCATTGGTTTTATTTACCGTTGCCTGTCAGCAAGCACAAACGTCAACGGAGGTAATCAAACCTACACACGAACTCTTAGGATACGCAAGTCAGGATGCCTGGGGTGAGCACCTCGTTTCTACCATGGGTTGTGACGATTGCCATTCACCTAAAGTAATGACAGATCATGGACCGGTTCCGGATATGTCGAGAAGATTAAGTGGTTACCCGGCAGATGAAAAAATGCCGCAGGTTGACAGGGCTCTTATTGAACAACAAGGTCTTGGAACATGCAATTCCGGTCTTACCGGCTGGATAGGCCCCTGGGGAATCTCATACGCAGGTAATATTACTCCTGACCCTACAGGTATAGGCAATTGGTCCGAAGAACAATTTTCAAAAGCTATAAGAGAAGGGAAGTTTAAAGGCTTGGATGGAGGGCGTATGTTACTGCCACCTATGCCTTGGTTCAACTATAAAAATTTAACTGACGATGAGGTTAAGGCGATGTTTGCTTATTTGAAAACTATCACCCCTATACAAAATGTTGTTCCGGCTCCAGAGCCGCCACTGGCAGCAATACAATAATACAGATTCCTGTTTATAGAGCAGCTTTTTAAAGAGCTGCTTTTTTTGTTGCTTTCAGAAAAATTAAAATAAATTTTATTTTATTTACATTGAAATATTTCAATTTGATTATCTTTATTGTCATATAGAATAGCCAATGGAGTAGAATATGGGTCAGTATCATTTACAATTTTCATTCTTAACCAGGCTTATTATTACAGCTTTGTTTGAAGTGACATAGATATATATCCAATGAAAAAGTTTTTCGTTCTTCTGTTTCTGATTACTGCTGTGCGATCAGAGGCCCAGAATTTGGTTAGCAATCCGGGATTTGAGGACATGCTAAATTGCCCCCAACAGATTGGACTAAGCAATTACATGAGTTCCTGGGAAACATGGAGGGGAACACCCGACTATTTTCATCCTTGTGCAAATTCAACCCACCCGAATTTTGGAGTTCCTTATAATAATCGCGGATATCAGAATCCTCATTCAGGGCTTGCTTACATTGGGCTTTTTACTTTCTCTAATTTTAAGGTTAACGAAAGAGAATTTGTAGGGAGTCAACTCTTGCAACCTTTGGTCATTGGTCTAAAATATTATGTTTCTTTTTGGATATCAAACCCTGATACAAATTACCTTGCCCATTCAACAGATAATATTGGAGTTAAGTTCTCTACCGTTCAACATTCACTGGTGCAGCCTGATACGGTAACTAACATTGCACATGTATTCTCAACTTCAGTTGTATATGATACAAGCTCTTGGGTGCAGGTATCAGGGTCCTTCATTGCTGATTCAGCATACACGTTCATTGAACTTGGAAACTTCTTTCAGGATTCCTTAAGTTCAATTATCGATCCCATTAATGGAATATCCCGGTACGCATATTATTTTTTTGATGACATTTGTGTTTCAACGGATTCCGGAATATGTAATTTGAAAACAGGAATAAGGGAGGATGCTTTCACTTCCGGAAACATTGATTTGTATCCCAATCCAGCCAAGGATAAATTACATATTAAGTTCTCTGATTATTCAGCAATAACAGTTCGTATTTATAATGTGATAGGTGAAATCTATTATGAAGAAAAATTGATTGACACAGATCAATTGCATATTAACCTAAAAAAGTATTCCGGAGGCTTATATTTTCTTGAGCTTAGCAATAACGTCAAGCGTATTTTAAAGAGGTTTGTTGTGACGGAGTAGATTCAGCATGACAATTAAAGATTTGTACAAGGCTTTATGAAGCATCTTCTCTTATTATTTGCATTTTGCTTTTCTGTTGAGAACTCCTTTGCTCAGAATGCTTTCATTTTTCCTCCCACAGAACGCGAAAATGTAGTCGATACCATTTGGGGTAGAGCTGTGGAAGATCCTTATAGGTGGTTGGAAGATATTCGCTCTGAGAAAACTTTGAATTGGTTGGCGATGCAAGAGAAAGTTACTGAAAAATATGGGAATAAAATGTTTGAGAATTTGGCCGAACACATCACAAATTATTCCCGGATTAAGTCCACATCAATCAGTAAGAGGGGCAAATATTATTTCGTCTCCCGCTACAGTGACCTGTCAGAGCCTGCATCATTATACTATAAACTGAGTCCGGATGACGACCCTCGTTTCTTGTTTAACCCAAAAAGTTTAAATGAATCCGGCATATTGGAAATTAGTGGCATTTCTATTTCTGATGATAATGCTACTCTTGCCCTTATAATTTCGAAGAATGGAAGCGACTGGAAAAGAATTCGATTCTTGGATATTCAAACTAAAGAATTACTTCCTGATTCAATTAATTTTGTTAAATATAGTCCTGTATTTTGGTCAGGGAATGGAATCTTTTATACAAAATATGACGTTCAGGATGAGGCAGAAGCTTTCACCGGTTTGATTAAAATTAAAGCTGTTCAATACCATGCTCTTGGTACTTCACAGGAGGATGATATTGCCATTTATACACCGCAAGACATGAAAGAAGATTTCAGTTTTGAAGTGACTCCTCAAAAAAATTATCTGATCCTTTCTCAGTTGGGTAAACAGGATGGAAAAAGATTGCGGACATTATCTTATAAGTCCCTTCCATTGAAGAAAGATGAGGAGTTTAGGACATTCATTCGTTCTGATAAAAGAAGTGTTGATTTCAATGTAATAGGTGAAATGAATGATAAACTACTTGTTGTCTCAAATCTGAATGCAAAGAATGGCGTTGTGTATAAATGCGATCCCAAAAAAGTTAATGCGTTTGAAAAGTTTCTTCCTCATTATACTGAGCGACTGAAAAATGCAATTATTGTTAATGAGAATAAAATAATTGCCTTGTATAATGGAGATAAGCGTTCCTTCGGAGTCGTTAATGATTCAAATGGGACTAAATTGAAGACCTGGACTATTCCTGAAGGTTTTTCTTTCAGCGGGCTTTCATATTCATTAGGCGACAGTGTTCTGTTGTATTCTTACAATTCATTTTTTAATCCTTCGGCTGTAGAAAAGATCAATCTAAATACATTAGAAAAGATTTCTTTATCTAAAACGATTGTTCCCTTTAGTTTTAATGAGCTCACCACAGAGTTGGTATATTTCTATTCTAAAGATAGTACGCTCATTCCAATGTATCTCACTCACAAGAAGAATATAAAACTCAATTCTAAAAACCCAACCATATTGTATGGTTATGGAGGATTTGGTATTGGAATATATCCGTTTTTTGATGTGCAGAATATCCCATTTCTAAACAGTGGTGGGGTTTTAGCAGTTCCACAGATTCGGGGTGGTGGCGAGTTTCCGGGATGGCATGAGCAGGGGACGAAGCTGCAGAAACAAAATACTTTTGATGATTTTATCTCTGCTGCAGAATATTTAATTCGGGAAAAATATACAAGTAGTGAAAAGTTGGCTGCAATGGGTGGATCAAATGGAGGCCTGTTGGTAGGCGCATGCATGACTCAACGTCCCGATTTATTTAAAGTTGTGGTTTCACAGGCAGGCGTATTGGATATGCTCCGGTATCATAAATTCAATATCGGTTACAGGTATGAGGATGAGTATGGAAGTGCTGACAATGAAATTTCTTTTGAAAATCTGATCAAGTACTCTCCTGTTCATAATGTAAAAAAAGGCGTAGATTATCCTGCGACTTTACTGGTAGCTTCAGATAATGACGATCGCGTGAATCCATTTCATTCGTTTAAATTCCTTTCGCAACTGCAAGCGAATGGGACAGGATCAAACCCATACATTTTTTATTATGAGGAAAATGCGGGACATCGTGGCAGTGGTGTTTTTGATACCAGAACCAAGACCAGATCTTTTATTTATTCATTTATCTATAAATATTTAGACATGCAGAGTAAAATATATTTTGAAGATTGAAATTTTTTATAGCCTTAGCCATTATTGATTTTTCTTTGAATGAATTTTTCTTTTGATTAGCCAAATAATGCATAAATTGTGAAAGAAATCTAACGGTTTATCATTTGGTTTTGAGAATCGATCAGTTAACTTTTACAAGGTTTATTGCTGCACTTTCTATTGTGATTTATCATTTTGGGAAAGATAGTTTTCTGTTTAATAATGATTACCTGCGTTTTATTTTCAAACAAGCTAATGTTGGCGTGAGTTTCTTTTTTGTGCTTTCGGGATTTGTAATGATCATTGCATATCATCATAAGAATCGCGTATCCTTTGTTGAATATATGATCAGCAGGTTGGCAAGGATTTACCCGGTTTACATTCTTGCAATTATTGTTCTCTATGCCATCGACCTGTTTAGGAATATTAATTTTGGCGATTTCTTCCTGAATGCGTTTTTGATCCAGGCATGGATACCGGGGAAGGCGCTTACTATCAACTATCCGGGATGGTCATTGTCTGTTGAATTCTTTTTTTATCTCTTGTTCCCTTTCTTGCTCAATAAAATTTATAGAAAGTCTAACTTAAAACTTGTTGCACTGGTAGTTTTTGTTTTCTGGATCTTGAGCAATTTGTTTATTAATCTCAGGATGCTTCATATTCAGGTGCAACTGCCCTTGTATACGAAGCAAGATCTCTTGTATCATCCGGTTTTGCATTTAAATGCATTTTTAGTAGGAAACTTGGCAGCTTTGTTTTTTATACATAGACTAAAAGATATCAGAAGAAACTTTTTGCCTCATATTTTATTGGTAATTGCGCTACTGATTATTCTTTTAAAGGCCAGATCGGGAGTAAATTTTCACAATGGAATTTTAGCAGTAGTTTTTGTGCCTTTCATTCTTTTAGTTTCGATGAGTATAGACCCGCTAACTGCCATTTTTAAGAAAAGATCATTTCAATTCTTGGGTGATATAAGCTATGGGATTTACATTCTTCAGGTACCTGTATGGGTAGTGGTTTCTGACTATCGATTAAGCACTTATTTGGGTCTTGACCCTGTTAACAATTTTACCTTTTGTTTCTTGTTGAGATTGTTCTTGTTAATCTTGGCCGCATCATTAAGTTATCGTTATTTTGAAAAGCCTGTCAGGGAAAAAATCCGTTCGGTAGCAAAGATGATCTGATTGTTGTTTGAGTATTGATTTAATGTCCTGAATTTTTGAATGAACAAGCCGGTTTATACAGATAAAATCAGATGATTAATCTTGCGAAGAAGCGTTTTCCAAGCTCTTTTACAAGCGATGGGCTATTAGAGGTTCT
Organism: Bacteroidia bacterium; assembly: GCA_035341855.1. Classification (GTDB taxonomy): domain Bacteria; phylum Bacteroidota; class Bacteroidia; order AKYH767-A; family 2013-40CM-41-45; genus QQVM01. Next base: position 192,038 of record DAOQWA010000001.1, on the reverse strand, counting down.
TTGAGTCGATCTATTCACCATGCAATGTTGAAGATTCGCGGAAATTTAATGTTAATTGAGATAATTCCTCGTTATTTTGCGGATTGTATTTGTATTTTTATACTTAATCCGATTGTTATAGACATTTATTGATGGCAGTATTTTTACGTGTATGTTTTATTATGTTTTGTTGTTTCATTCAGGGACTTTTATCTACTGCGCAAAATATCAAGATCAACGAAATTTGTTCTGCGAATTATATCTGTAATGAGGATGACTATGATGAGCATGAAGACTGGATAGAGTTTTACAATGCAAGCGGATCAAGTATAAACATGGCGGGAATGTATTTCACGGATGACTTTTCCAATTTGACTAAGTTCCGTATCCCGTCCGGTAGTTCATCTTCCACAACAGTATCATCATCAGATCAGATACTATTTTGGTTTGATGATGAAACGTATAAAGGTGCGTTGCATGCAAATTTTAAACTGGATAATTCAGGAGAACAATTTGCACTTGTTGCATCAGACGGTGTCACAATTATAGACTCAATTACATTTCCTGCTTTAACTTATGATGTTAGCTATGGCCGGACTACTAATGGAAGTTCTTCATGGAGCTATTTTCCGGTACCTACTCCCGATCATCATAATACAGGTGGTGGATATTTAGGAATTACCGGTTCAGCTGCCCTAAGCATGGATGCCGGTTTTTATTCATCGAGCATTCAGGTTGAACTGACAACTCCTGATCCTGGGTCGACTATTTATTATTCATTGAATGGTGATGATCCATCATCTTCCAGTGGCACGCAATATACCGGACCTGTAACTATCAATTCGACAAAAGTAATGCGTGCACGAGTTTATAAGTCAAATTATATCCCCGGCGAGATTACAACGAGATCTTATTTCATCAATCGACCACATGACCTTCCAATACTTTCTGTCGTAACAGATCCTGATAACCTCTGGGATGATGTTGAAGGCATCTATACTTTTGGAGTTGATGATTATGATCATTTCTATCCTTACTATGGTGCAAATTTCTGGCATGGCTGGAAAAAACCTGCACACATCGAATTTTTTGAATCTTCCGGAGCTGAAGTTGTCAGTCAGAATGTTAAGTTATCAATTACCGGCAATACTAGTCGGGTGTATGCACAAAAATCATTGAACCTTGAAGCAGAAGACGCTTTCGGAAAAAAGAGTATCAATTATCAGCTTCTTCCGCAACTGCCAATAGCAAGTTATAAGTCATTTAAAATGCGAAATGGCGGCTCTGACTGGAGCAGCACCGGCATTCGTGATGCTTTTAATCATACCTTACTCGAAGGGGTAACGAATGTAGATCATCAATCTAACCGTCCGGCTATACTTTATCTCAATGGCGACTATTGGGGTATTCTTAATCTGACTGAAAAGATTGACGAGGATTATATACATCAACATTATCCTTCGGTAGATAAGGACGAAATTGATTTGCTTTATAGCAATGCTGAAGTGAAAAAAGGTGACGCAGTTAATTATAACGATATGATTGACTTTATCACGAATAATTCATTATCACAACAATCGAATTATAATTACATCAAGACACAAATTGATATCCGGGACTTTATTGATTATTTTCAGACACGTATTTATTATGCTTCAACCGACTGGCCACATAAGAATATTTATTTTTGGAGACCAAAAGATCTGAGCATGAAGTGGAGGTGGATCATGTGGGATACGGATAGATCTGATTTGTTGACAAGAGACCCAAGTCGCCAATGCAATTATGACGACAATACTCTTGCCTGGGCTACAACAAGTTCAAGTAACCCCTGGGCCCGTTTTCTTTTGAATAACATGTTGCTCAGTTCCGAATTTAAAAAACAATTTATTTCTCAGTATGCCAATCATATGAACTTTACTTTCTGTCCAAATAGAACAGATTCAATTTTGGACGTGTTCCGAAGCAGACTTCATAATGAATTACCGGCACATATAACAAAGTGGAAAAATTCTAATGATACACTTGATTACTATACAGCAGGTTATTATCAAAGTCGCTCGGAATGGAACACGGAAGTTGATACCATAAAATTATTCTTTGATCGCCGGGCACAATACATGAGACAGTTTATTATGCAACAGTTCAACATATCAGGAACTTCAGAACTTACAATTAACAAAGTTCCTCCGCATGGAGGAAGTGTGGAGATTGATAGTTTTACAGTTCCTCCAAATCCCTGTGACCTGATTTACTTCGACGATTATCCTATAACCATAAAAGCAAAACCAAGTGCTGGATTTGTTTTTGCAGGTTGGACTACTTTGGGCGGTGACACTATGCCTATTCACTGGCTTCCGGACGGAGACACTACAGTGACTGCTTATTTTACAAGCACATCTTCAAACCAACCTACCGTGGCAGCCTCTAATTATTCTGCTACTGTTTCCAATTGTACCGATATTAATTTAAGCTGGACATCAGGAAATGGTTCTTCTAGACTCGTTGTTGCAAAAGAAGCCGCTCCGGTAAATGCATTTCCGCAAAATTATCAATCCTATTCTGCTGATGACGAATTCGGTAATGGTGATGATCTTGGTGGAGGGAACTATGCTGTTTACAAAGGTAGTTCTAATTCCTGCACTGTGGAAGGTCTTGATCCGGGTGTTGTTTATCATTTTGCCATTTTTGAATTTAATGGAACTTCAGGAACTACTGAATACAACACTACTAATTATCTGACAGGAAATACCATCGCAAATGCATTTACAGTAAGTGTTACTGCAACGACAAATTCAATCTGTCTGGGTGATTCCACAACTATGACTGCAAATGGCGGAATTACCTATCAATGGTCGCCTTCAAGCGGTTTGTCATCAACAAACGGAGCAATGGTAAATGCATCACCAGCTAATTCCACATACTATTCCGTACTCGCTACCGATGTCAATGGTTGTGAAGTATCGGAGACTGTTTATATCGCAGTAAATCCACTTCCCGGTGCACATCTTAGTTCACTTGCTGATTTGTGTGAATCTGCATCTCCGATAAGTTTAACAGGAGGCTCTCCGACGGGCGGTGTTTATTCAGGAAATGGAGTAGTGTCAGGTACATTTGATCCTTCTTTGGCCGGCGTTGGAACTCACACGATCACCTATACCTATACCGACATAAATGGATGTTCAGATGATTCTTCAGAACCGATCACCGTATTGGCCGCACCAATTGTTAGCCTGAATACTTTTGATGAATTATGTCTGAGTTCACCGGTACAAGTCTTATCCGGAGGAAGCCCATTAGGCGGGAGTTATAGTGGAACGGCTGTCAGTTCAGGTTTGTTCGATCCATTGCTTGCAGGGATAGGACATCATTTGATGACTTATTCATACACCGATGCGTCAGGGTGCACAAATGAAGATACAGCAGGGATCTTCGTTACTGCCAATCCGCAAATCTTTCTTGGCAATGATACTTTGATCTGTGCATCAGGTAGTATTTTACTTGATGCAGGCGCCGGATTGAATTCCTACTTATGGTCGACAGGAGCAACAACTCAATCCATCCTCATTGACAGTTCAGGTTACGGGTTGGGAACATTTACTTTTGATGTTACCGGATCAGGTGCCATTGGATGTGTAGCTCACGATGAGGTAGAAGTGACATTTGATATTTGCGCCACCATACAAAGTTTGCCGGAATCTTCTTCGGTGCTTGTATTCCCAAATCCATTTGGACATGAGATCACTATCTTCACCGGAGAATCCAGCTTTGAAGTATCGCTTTTTGATATGTTAGGTAAGTTGGTCTTGACGACTGAGATGACTTCTGCGAATCCTGTCCTATCACCCAATGTAAGTGGAGGAATTTACTTTCTAAAAGTTGGCACTTCAAAAGGAAGTGTTACAGTGAAGATGGTAAAGACAAATTAAAAATTTTGTTTCTGAGATTTTGGGTTGATCAAGACAATACTTAGGAACTCACGCGAAGAATGTATTCCTGTATCAATTTTTCTGTCTTGTGAGCCTAAGGTGATTAGTTCCGGATGATGATCAATTTGGAGGCAATGATCAATTAGTTGCAGGTTAATATTTTTAGAGTGAAAATCCTTGATAAATATTATCTTTATGTATGCACGCCTTTTTCACAATAGAGCCAAGGACACAATTTGCCCAATTAAAAGCCTTGCCCGCGTGTATCATATTCTTTTGTAGTTTATTCATAAGTATTTTATCGTACTCTCAAAATCGTATTTTACATTATACTGAAACCTCAGGGTATGATCACCAAACCCGTTCTGTTTCGCTATTCATGTTTCAGCAAATAGCTACTCAACTGGGATGTGTTATCGATGATGACAGCACAGGTCAGAATTTTAATTCGCCGGCATCGCTTCAAAATTATGACCTGATCATTTTTTCAAATACATCCGGGGATGGCATACTTGATTCACTGCAAAAGCAAAATTTCGAACAATACATCGCAGACGGAGGTTCTTTTATAGGTATTCATGCGGCAAGTGATACTTACAGACACTCCTCGGCCAATGGAGCAAATACAGGAGCTTGGGACTGGTATGCTGAAATGCTTGGTGCAAGTGTTCAGCAGAATCCGAATCATGTTTCCGGAACTCCGGTTTATGGTGTTTATCATACATTCATCCATCCGGTTATAACAGGAATTCCTGACCCGTGGCAAAAAACTGAAGAATATTATTATTGGGAGAATGGATACTTTGATTCGTCCAACATCGTCATTCAAAAGGTAGAGCAAACAATAGGCCCTAATATGCAGGTGAATAGTTATGATTCTTCCAGAGCTGTTACATGGATTAAGTATCACCCGGGAGGTGCTAGAGTGTTTTATACTTCATTGGGACATGCTGTGTCAAATTACTCAAGCGATACATTATTCTATAAACTGATGTCCAATGCCGTAATCTGGTGTACAGAGCAAACATCCGGTTTGGAGTATTTTTATCAGGATCGGGGCTTAAATATTTTTCCAAATCCGGCAAATGATATTGTCCATATCAGTTCAAATAATCAACTTGGCTCCGGTCGTCTGTTAGTAAGAAATTCACATGGAACTACTCTTGTTTCCCGTGATGTTGACACATTGGATCTTGGGATATCTATAACAGATCTGGATGACGGACTGTATTTTATTCAGTATTTGAATTCAAGTAATATTTATTTAGGTAAGTTTATAAAAATTGGATTTTAAAATATGAACTATATTTACCCTCGTTATTAGAAATATTAAGGTTGTTTTTTTTAACATCACAGTTAAAAATAGAAACCATGAATAGAGCAATCACCGGATTTATCTTAGTATTAGCGCAGATAATATTTTCATGTGCAAACCGATCCTCATCTGATGTTTCTGATTTTCCAAACGATTCAATCAGTGAATCTGTAGAAAATAGAAAAGCTAATTCTGATTTCTCTCCAGCCTTTAAAGGGCAAACACGGATTAGAGCAGTAAAGACCCAAGCTCAATATTCTGTTAGCATTTTATCTGAAGGTTTGAATAGACCATGGGGAATTGCTTTGCTTCCTGATGGTAGATTGTTGATTACCGAGAAGCAAGGCAACATGAGAATTGTTACGTCTAGTGGCACTATCGGTCAAGAAATTTCCGGATTACCTCAAGTGAATAGTAATGGACAAGGCGGACTATTGGGCCTGACTGTTGATCCACAGTTTAAACAAAATAGGATCGTTTATTGGACATTTTCAGAGAAAGGTAAATCCGGCAATGTGACAGCCGTGGGAAAAGGAAGACTATCAGATGATGAGAAGAACATTGAAAATGCTAAAGTAATATATAGAGCATTACCTGAGTATGATGGGGTTTTGCATTACGGCTCAAGGATTATTTTTGATAGGAATGGCAATTTATTTGTGAGTACAGGTGAGCGTTCTGATCGTGAAACCAGACCACAGGCTCAGAAATTGAATTCAGCATTAGGTAAGATCGTCAGGATCACAACAGATGGAAAGCCCGCAGATAGAAATCCTTTTATCAACAAACCGGATGTATTACCTGAAATATTTTCCTATGGGCATAGAAATGTTCAAGGTTTGGCCATTCATCCGGTCAGCAAGGAGCTTTGGGCTAATGAATTTGGCCCGAGAGGCGGAGATGAATTGAACCTGATACAAGCAGGAAAAAATTATGGATGGCCGCTGATTAGTTATGGAATAGAGTATAACGGAAGTCTCGTTGGAAATGGTCAGACACAGATGAAAAACCTGGAACAACCGGTTTATTATTGGGATCCCGTTTTATCTCCAAGTGGAATGACATTTTACCATAATGGAAAAATTTCTGAATGGGAGAATAATTTGTTCATCTGTGGATTGAATAGCAGTCATATTGCAAGGTTAATTATTGAAAATAATATTGTGGTTGGAGAAGAGCGATTGTTGGAAAATGAGGGTCAGCGTTTTCGGGATATCGTGCAAGGATTTAATGGAGAGCTATATGTCATAACCGATGAAGGTCGCTTGTATAAAATTGAATAGTCGTATTTAAGAGTTTTCAGGATTGAAAATTGACCGCATTGCCGGAACTATAGTTAAATAGAAGTCATTCAGTTGGCTGAGCTTTTATCATTAAATAAATAATTTCGATTATCGGTAGAAACTCAATAACACTTGATTAATTTTTGACTGCCCCTCTGGCCGTTTAAAAAACTAATCTTTAGGATATAGGCTCCTTGTTCTAAATTGGGAGTTGAAAAAGATAAAGTTTCACTACTTGTATTAGGTCTGTGTTCGAATAGTATTTTACCATCAAGTGAATAAAGAATAACTTCACTTATATCAAGTGCTGATTCAATTTTGAGTTTATCGGTAAAGGGAGAAGGAGACACTCTAAATAATTCATTATCCTTCAGTAGAGTTATATTTGTGTTCAAACTGTTATAACAACAGTCTCTTTCTTCAAATCCAACAGCGTTGTCTGAAGTGTTTACTACATTGAGTACATTACCGGTCGTTGCATTTATACTTATAATAGATGTATTGTTCGTCCCATCGAAGCCCCGGTAAACAAAGATCCCGTTTGAATTCATGCTGGCAGATTCAAAAACATAGCCGGGAGTAACACCTGACAAAACATGTACAGTTGAATGTGTCCCGGTTGAAAGATTGATTCTTTCAAACTTGTAAACACCTGCATCTTCCCATAGACCATATAATGATGAATCGGCACAGCTATATTTGTGAGCAGTGACATTGTCGTTGAATATATTGTTGTGTACAAACAATCCGCTTCTCGTAGAATATGACCTGAGAAACGCATTCGCTCCTGTAATAACAGCGAAACTTAACAGCTCCTCTTTCGGATTAAAACTAAAAGTCTCTGCAATATATCCGATGATCCCATTGACGGGAGCAATGGAGGTGATGGTTCCGGAAAGTGGGTCCAATCGAATCAAATCATATGCATTGCTTATTTCTCGCAGTCCATAATACATTGAATCATTACAATTATAATGTATCCCAACTATATTGTCTGTTATAACAGGACTGGAAATTACATTGCCGGTGAAAATATCTATTGTATAATATTTAATGTCAGTCCCACTCAAGCCCATAAAGTGGTATAGCTGAAGATCAGTATTTATAGTTGTGTTGTTTCCTGAGACAAATGCATTCAAGCCGGGAATAGAATTAATATTAGTTTTTACACCTGTGAGTGCATCTATAGAAACAAACCAATAGTCTGAAGTCATGTTATCTTCCCAGATAGCAAAAGGTTTGCTTTGTCCGATTGAATGCAACGGCAATAAAAATAGTATAACGTACAAGATATATCTCATACTGTAAATTAATAAAAAATCTTGTTTCACACTTTTATATTTGCATAAAAATTGTTTTAGAGTTGTTAAAATTGCAGTTTGTTTTCTTTTCAGGATCTGAGTTATGTTAAAAAAGTGGCCTTTTGTGATGTAAATAGATGATCTTTATCAGCCGGAAAATATTTAAGAAAAAAATATTAAATTTAAAGCAGATTGAAGTTTAATCGGATAATAAATCAAAAGTTATGAAAAAACTCCTCGCTTCTTTAGCGCTTCTGTTTTATGTAAATATTCTGTGTTCGCAAATTGTTATTTATTCTGCAGAATCTGTAGGAGGGACAGATAATCAATGGGGAAAGAAGATAGCATTGGATAATTCAGGTGCATCTGTGATATTGATAGAATACTCCGGATCGGTATCGCTTGATTCAACAGTTTATCTCGAAGGGATCGTGAACAGCACAGCAATTGCAAAGTATTCCGGAGCCAATTTGAATTGGTCTGCAAATATTATTGCAGAGGAATTGAATGATATTTGCACTGATGACCAGAATAACATTTACCTTGTTGGTTATGGTAGTACTAATGGGGTCACCTTTATTGGACCTGCTGACACAATCACAATTCTTAATTCTTACCAGGGGATAAATTGGGATGGTCCTTATCTCATTAAATTAGACTCAAGCGGTCATTTTATATATGGTCGATACTTCAATCATGGATCAGGTGCATTTACAAACGTTTCTAAAGCGACTTCTGTAAATTCTGATCACAGTGGAAATGTTTACGTTGCCGGTGAGCTTCAGTTTTTTTTCTTTTATGATAATGGAGATTCGATTCGGATTAATGGACCATCTGATAAGCTTTTTGTTTCACAATTTAATTCTAGTACCGGCTCTATCAATTGGGCCGGCTTTGCTGCTGATTTTGGAGCGGGAACCGGAAGAGGTCATATTAAAGACTTATGTATTCTTGAAGACAAGTATATTTTCTTGACCGGAGATGTGACGAATAAGATGACCTTTACAGACTTTATTTCTGACTCAGTGGACATCACAAGTGTCAACAGTATGCATGAAGATATTTTTATAGCCGGTTTCGATGATGCCGGACGTTTATTAAACGCCAGAGCTTATGGCGGAACCATTAAAGATTTTGCCTTGAATATTGCTGCTTCTGATACTGATCATATTTATATTGGTGGCAAGTTCGACTCCCCTGGTTTGGTTCTTGACAACAATACGATTCCTTCAGCTGGTTTAGCGGGTGAATTCGATGGTTTTATTCTTCGCTTAGATTATGATGTAAGTACAAGGACATGGAATGACATCTTTGGTGTGGACATTGGCCCTGACGGAATCAGCTCTGTAAATGGACTAGATGTTGATGATACACATAATGTGTATGGAACCGGAGATTTTGATCAACAATTGGAATTCGGATTAGATGTTCTTCAGCCTGATGGAAATGGAAAAGAAGCTTTTTTTATAATATTAGATGAGTCCGGAAATAAAATTGTTTGGGATAAAGCAGGCAATGCTCCGGGTTCTTCTGTAATACCTATCGAAAATGATGAAGGTTATGATATTGCAGTTTCAGGCATTTACTCTGCTTGTTTTACCGGTAAAATCCAAACATCAAATGGCTCCTTTGGAGGTATCCCATTGTCAACATCCGGAATGGAAGATGTATTCATAGCCAAAATTGGACTTTCTATCGGAGTTCCTGTAATTCGTAACAGAGGTGAGTTAATTGCTGTTTCGCCAAATCCCTCTGCTGGAAAATTTAAGATTAATTTCAATAATGATGGTCTCTTTTCCGGCAGTTCAAATTATTATATCATGGATATGAATGGTAGATGCCTGAAGTCAGAAAAGGTCACGAATAAATTGTTTTCGGTAGATATTTCGACATTCGAGGATGGAGTTTATTGGCTCAGTGTGACGAATGAGTCAGATATCATTGCGAGATCTATGCTTCTAAAATTAAATTAAAAGTTTCAGAGCCATCGATAACAAATTCTATTGTACGCCTTAATAATAATTTTATCATTTGCTTTTGATATTAAGTAAAACCTAATTCTGGTTTATCGCTGTATGATAGTTCTTCGAAAAAAATTGAGAATAATTTGTAGCAAAATTTATACACTTTTTGAGAGTAGATTGTTTGAAATAAAGTGACCCGAAGACTCTGTGCTAATTTGTAAATTAATGTTGGTACTTTAACAGTCTTTATTGCAAAATGCTTTTACCTGAGCTTATAAGGTTTAATTATGTGATTCAACAGGTAGATTTTTGGCCACCATCTCAAATTATCATTGATAATTCTCCCAATGCATTTTATATTAATGTCAGGGGTGGAAAAATTCTTTCGGTAAAGGATGAAACTTGAAATATTTAAGGGGTGGCAAGTTCTACAAGAATAAGTTTTCGTGAGTGCGGTTCTAAAGGAAATTTAAATATGGTATTGAATAGATTGGTGAAGTGTTTTTGGGGAGTTTGAACCAAATAAATAGTGTAAGCCAATCTATATTTGATTAAAACTCCCCTGTGCATATTTTGGCAATTTAAGTCAACTATAGAGGAGGAGTTGTAGTACTTTATCTAGTCAGCTCTTGGCGGAGACAATTAATTTGTGCGATCGTCCGATTAGAAATCTATTCTGTAACTTAATACCGGAATCAATGGCGCTTGATAAATAGTTTTGGTTTCACCTGTGCTAGGCTCATAGTATTCCCCGTAAATATTCTTTCTGTTAGTTGCATTTTGAAGATCAAGACTCCATGTCGTCGTACTTTTTGGTCGATTTCTCTTAACAGAAAGTTTCGTGTCTATTCTGAAGTAATCTTTTGCCTTTTGACTATAGGCTTGAGACTCTACATATTCTGTCTTGCCATTTTGAACAGATAAGTTATAGTCAATAGGCGTACTACGCAAACCTCCTGAGAATACCGACTTTATATTGATGCCAATAATTCTATTGCCAAACGCTTTGCCGGTATTAAACTCTTTTCCTGCCGTAAAGCTAAGTGCATACTTTCCGTTGTATCTTGTATTGTACCAATGATTGTTTGCCGCTCTGTATTCAGAATTGTACAAAGAGCCCGACAGCAGATAGTAGAAATTATTATGAAGAAACTGCTCCACAGTCAATTCCAATCCATAGTTTCTTCCTTTCCCATCATTTGTTAGTGCTATTGTTGCATATTCATTTTCATTGTTAAGCATGCTGAATGTGTCAGAAGAGTCAGTGCTGATTGGGATATCATATAAGTATTGGTAATATCCCTCCAATTTGATTCTCGTATGTTCATTCAGGGCTCGATCATACGCAGCAACAAAATGTTGTGATTTTGAAAAACCCAGATCCCGATTTGGCTGAATTGCATTTCCGCTTTCTGAATATTGTAGCGCATAGTATACCCCAATTGGTTGAGTTTGTTGGTGCAAGCCATATCCAATACTGATCGATTGAGAAGATTTAAAGTCGTATTTTAGTGAGACCCTTGGTTCAATACTGAATGTATTGTTATCAATAAAACCTAATGAATGGATACCTGTATTGAGTGTTAGTTTTTCTGTCATCTTATAATTCCATTGTGCAAATGTTTGGAGAGTGACACCCGTTCCTTTTTGATCGATATTGGTTTCAATTTGTTGAGTGCTTTCATTTATAGAATTTCTGAACAGATCAAAGTATTGCTTATTCAAGATAACTCCGGTTTTTATACTATTCCTTGCGTTAAATTTTTTGGTGAATACTGAATTAATTGAAATTTTATTTTCATCGTATTTATCTCCTCCTTGTGACCTTTCTTTGTAGACATTGTCGAGTTTTGCTTCCTGATAATACTTTCTTGTTCCGGAAAGTAGAATAGTGGACTTTAAATACGATTGCTTTGAAAGTTGAGTAAAATGAGATAGACCGGTAGCCCCACTGTTCGATTTGAAATTCCAGTCGTAGCGATCATAATCACTTTCCCATTTAGTCGAATCTCTATCTGCTGAATCGTATTGCTTACTTAAACCGCCAAAACCAAAGAGTGAGAAGGTTCCAAGATTAGAGGTGGGAAGAAAGACATTGAATGAAAGGTCTTGAAAGGTTGTTGTGGCACCGCCAAGCTCTACACCAATTTTATTAAGCATCGATAATGTTGAATAGCGATAATTAATAAGATAGGAGCCTTTATAACCATTTTTAATAGGTCCTTCAAGTGCAAGATCTGTTCCCAGCACGCCTAATTGAATTGTTCTTTCACTTTTTTGGTTATTACCTTTTCTAAGCTTCATATCAAATACACCTGATAAAGCATTACCATACTCAGCCGCAAATGCACCGGTGAGGAAATCAGAATTTGTCAGAAGTTGAGAACTAAGGATTGATATACCACCTCCTGAAGTTCCAACACTGCTGAAGTGATTCGGGTTTGGAATTTCCACTCCTTCCATTCTCCAGAGCAAGCCATTAGGAGAATTGCCTCGAATAGCTATGGTGTTGTTCCCGTCATCAGTAGAAATGACACCTGCAAATGCAGTTGACATTCTTGCCGGATCATTCACTGCTGCTGCATATTTTTGAGTTTCTTCAACCGAAAAGTTGCGGGTACTTATTGTACTAAACTCATTCAGTGCATTATTTTTATCAATGTTATCTGTGATCACAACTTCTTTCCCTTGAATAGCAATTTCTTCAAGAGTAATAGTTAAGACTACTTCTTTCCCTGAACTGACAACAATATTTGGAATGATTTGTTCTTTGTAGCCAAGGCATGTGATCTTTAAACTCTGTTTTCCGACCGGTATATTCTTTAATTCAAAGTGTCCATCGATATCTGCTACCGTGCCAATCAGTGGATCTGAGTTTAAAAGTGTGATCGTTGAAAAGGAGAGCTTTGATTGTGAAATTATATCAACAACATTTCCGCGGATGCTTTGGGTGAGCGTTTGTGCCCGACTGTGCAGTGTAGAAATGAATACCAGACACAAAATTATAAATGGAGTTTTTTGAAAGTTCATGATTTTAAAATATTTTATTGAGTTAGCACCGGGTGAGAAGGAATTTTGTTGAAGCCCCGGTGTCTGTTCCTTGGATTTCCTGATTGACAATAGAATAGATATTCTCTATATGTCCTTTTTTCCTGTTAAGTATTTCGGATATTAACTTGTAACGTATTATTATTGATGAATTACTTTTCCGGAACCGGATATTTTCTGACTAACAACAGGATGTCCCATATAGAAAACCTTTCCGCTACCGGTTATATTTATTTTCAAGTCCGATTCTACATATGTCTCTATTTCACCCGATCCGCTGATAGTCACGTTGTTTTTATCAGTATGATAAGAGAAACCTTTGATTTTTCCTGAGCCGCTCAAGGTCATAGTCGTGTTGTTTGCTGAACCTAGCAGATAGATTTTCCCTGATCCTGAAACATTTGCATGTAAAGAATTTACATCACCTGAATAATCAACTTTCCCTGATCCGGTTATTTGAACTTTCATATAACTTGAATGGAATTGATTGAGTGTCATAATAGTTCCTGATCCTCCTAAATTGATATAGTCTAAGTTGGGTAGGTGGACATTAACTGTGATGTTGTCATCATAAAGTGATTTTGTTGAATTGATGACCAGTTTCCCATCACGTATATATGTTCGTATTAAACCTTGATAGTTGTCATGTGTGCTAACCGAGACATGAAACAATGAATCCTGTACAATATTTACCCGGCCGGCTAGTTGAAAATCTACACCTGTGAACTCAGCCAAAGTCCGATCTTCCGTTAGAATGACACCGGAGCCCCTTACGCCATGCCAATCCTTTGTGCAGGATGAAAGGGAAATGAGAAAAATAATAATTGAAAAAGTTAAGTTGCTTAGTTGAATTTTCATTTTAGTTGTATTTTGTTGTTATATACAGAAGACAACTAAAAATGATTACACCCCTACACCGAATGCAGAAAAAAATGTTAAAAAAATCTTAATGCGAATTTCCCGCCAATCCATGCTTTATCTTGATAATTATTCGAATAGGAGGAAGTAAATAAGATGCCGGAAGGAGAATTTTTGGCAAGTTCCATGATATAATCGTCGGAATTGTCATACAACAAGTAATTGAGTGTTGGTCCGGCAGCAATTGAAATGTATTTTGACAATCGCTTTTCAACTGTAATATTGAATCTTGATAAAGGCGAAAAACTGTTTAGTTCATTTGCACGAAGTGCCTGGTTTATTGTCAGATCGAAATTTAACTGCCATCTTTTTCCTAAGTTTATGGCAGTGCCTAGTCCGTAGCCAAAGTACCATTGAATGTTTTCGAGTGAATCCAGTTTCATACCGCTTGCAAGAATGTTATAGAAGGAACTGACTCCTGTTCGGACAGCAAGGTTGATAGGATAAAATTCATCTGTAGATACTTCAAATTGATGATAGCCTTTGTGCACGTAACTAATAAGTCCGACCGGAATTCCGGAACAGGAATCAGAAATGTTCAGGATTCCGATTTGTGATCCCTTAATAATTTTTGCATAGTTTATTAGACCTGAGATTTGGACACCTTCATGTTTCTTCAAGCATACATTCATCAACCCTGCAGCCTGAAAACCTGAAGAATTACCTGCAGTTATGTTAAGTAAGCCTGCAGTCTGTGATCCCGATGTTTGTTGCCCAAGGTTTGTGTTGAGTAAACCTGCCACCTGAACACCTGAAACATTTTTCGCATTAAAATTTACCAATCCTCCAATTTGGGCACCTTTTAAAGAATCAAAATTGACATTCAAAAGACCGGCAAGTTCAAAACCATGTACCGGGCTTAAGTTTACATTCGCCAATCCACCAATCTGAAAACCATCAAGCGGTCCTCCGGTATAATTTAATAAACCTGCTACCTGAACGCTTTTTACTGAATCTCTGTCAATATTAAATAATCCGGCCATCTCAAACTTTCTGGTTCCCATTGAATAGCCACCAAACACGTTGAAAGAATAATCATTCACAGTATTCCCACTCAACCTCATATTTGTTCCTATATAAGGGATTAATGACACCTGGTATTTTTGATAAATTGTATCCTTTATGTTTTTTGTATTGATTTGAGCCTCCTCACTAAGTAGAAATTTGATGAATGCCATTTGATCAGCACGCATAAGACTATCTTGAATGGCAAAAGAATCCACAACCTGTTCGACAGGTTCTTCGGGTATTAGAGTAATGTTGACAATTGAATTACCTGTTTGGCTAACAAAAATTATTGTGTCTTTGTAGTTGGATTTGTTAACGAATAAATTTATTTGCCTTGAGTGTTCCTTATCATCAATTTTAAGATTAAAGAATCCGTATTTATTCGTGATCGCAGATTCCCGACTTTTCTTTTCAAATATACTTGCGTTGGGAATTTCAGAACCGTCCGGATCTGTCACATATCCTGATATTATAAAGGAGTTGATCTTTATTTCTTCTTT
The DNA here is from genome assembly GCA_035341855.1 of Bacteroidia bacterium. Classification (GTDB taxonomy): domain Bacteria; phylum Bacteroidota; class Bacteroidia; order AKYH767-A; family 2013-40CM-41-45; genus QQVM01. Next base: position 176,793 of record DAOQWA010000001.1, on the reverse strand, counting down.
TATTTCGTTTCTTTTTATAATAATATGGTTTCCTTTTTGCTTGAAAATTGCCTGACCATCGAAAATGTTATTCAGTAGATCCCGAATTGGTTTGTTCGAAACATTGAAACTGATTGGTTTGAAGTTTTCAATTACCCGGGGAGAATAAGAGAAGGAAAAATCTCCATCTTTAGCAATTCGCTGAAGTACTATCTCTATAGACTCATTGCTTGCAGATAAGGTGACCTTCCTTTCAAGATAAGGCAGATTTTCCTGGGCATTAACGGTAGTACCTAGGGCAAGTAACAAAAAGAGAATACCTGAAATGAATTTATTGAATACATGCATCACCGCTAAAAAATATTGTGTGGTCATCATTGATAATCTTCAGTCCAAGTGTTTCGGCAATAACCTCTGCAATTTCGTTTATCGTCTCATTGTCAAAAGTGACAGTGATACGACAACTCAATAAATTTGCATTCTGAGTCTTTAACTTTACATCATAGACATCATTCAGAACTTTTAAAACAGTGGATAACTCGGCATCTTCGAAAATGAATACTTTATTCGTGTATGCAGTAATGTTTGGATCGGAGAATTCGCTTTTCGATAGAGACTTACTACTTACGTCGTATCTTCCCTCGTCGCCTGCATTCAACAACAATGTGTGGTGATTTATTGTGGATAATTTAACCTCGCCGGACACAACCGAAATAATTATTATTCCTGAGTTCTCATTTGCGTTTACGTTAAAAGATGTTCCAATGTCTTCTATTTTTAGATCTCCCGCCTCAACAATAAATGGATTGGCTTCATCATGCAAAACATCAAAAAATGCCTCGCCTTTAAGTTTTACGATACGTTTATTTGAGAACTGATCTTGTTGGTAAGCCAGTTGACTGTTTTTGTTTAAGGTAATAGTGCTACCATCAGGCAATAATTCAGCCTTAATGGTATCAGCTGTATTAATTAGTACTGTTTGCGAACTTGAATTATCGTTCAGTTCGAATAATATATAACCAATGCCAACCACTAATATTATCGAAGCAGCAATTCGATAAAAGAAAGATTTTGAATTGTTTCTATTTATTGGAATTAATTTTGGCTTGATGTTTTTAGAAATTCTTTCATGCACACGATTCCATGCAGCATCAACATCAACTGAAGCGCTTTTAGAAAAGTCTTTTCCGGATTCAAAAAGTTTGACGCAATCGTCATAATACTTCCGATTCTCTGAATTGACATTTTTCCATTGTTCCAACAGGGCAATTTCATCTGAATTTGCTTCTCCGGCTAGAAATTTGGCTATAATTTCTTCTATATTTTCGAAACGGTCTTTCACTCCTGGTTATAAGTATTCATTCATAATTAAAAATATTAAGACTAAATAATCTTTTAATTTTTCACGCATGATGCGTAAGGCCTTTCCCATTTGGTTCTCTATTGTTTTAATCGATAAGTTCAATTGGTCAGCAATCTCTGAATATTTTAGTTCTTCAAATCGACTCATTTTAAATATAAGTCTGCATTGCTCAGGAAGGCTTTCGATAGCATTAAATATTTGCTTCTCTAATTCTTTATGTATCACATTTATTGAATCATCTCTATTAGATATCGAACTTTTCAGGGTTTCCTCTACATGCATCTTTTTAACCTTTTCATGCTTAAGTTTATTTAAACATGCATTTCTGACGGCTTTATATAAGTAAGCCTGAAAAGAACCTGTTATTTTCAAGCTAGTCCTTTTTTCCCATAAATTGATAAATAACTGCTGAACAACTTCTTCAGATTCGTCTATATCATGTAGAAAGGTATTCGCATAAGCACAAGAACTTTGATAGAATTCCCGAAAAAGCGATTCCATGGCTTTTTCATCCCCATCTTGCAAAGCTTGTAAACGAGTTTTTTCGTCCAGATATGAGTTTATCATCCGGATGCAAGTTACAGCCTTACTCTTGATAAGACAACTTACTCAGCTAATACCCCTATGTTCCCGGAGTGATTTTTAATAATGATCTGTCTGCCAGCCTTTCGGAGTACACTCTATGCATCCGACAAGAAAAGAGTGAACATAAATCTGTCTTGAATCGAAAGGTTTGGTTACTCTTAGCTGACATCTCGAAACTTTCTCAAGAGTTTAAACTGGCATTTCATACTATGCGACAAAGAAATTGTTGATTACGTCCGGTGAAAACCCGAAAGTGACAATTTGAAAGTAAATTACATTTCACTTCTGTTCTTATGTTTTATTCCGGATTTTTAATTAACGGTTCTAAATTTTTATTTTGATAGAAATCATTAATCAAGCAATCCTTGTGGTCCCTTCTCCAAACCTTCGGAAATCTATTGCCGGTCTTCAATCAGTAGCGTGGGTAGGTAAGAGCCTTATTAGGTAGCATGACCATTTAATGCTCAATGAAATTTTTTCATATGGTGTTCATATCAGAATATTCCTTCTTGTATATCATTAAGATTAAGCATTGGAAAGATCCTGTTTAGGTGGAATCTGCATATTGTTGATCGGATCTTCATTTTTTAGAGGAACATTGGCAGTATTATAAATGTCTTGGTCTTTTATTTTCAAATTGTAATGTTTGCATTTGAACTTCTAAAGTGAATTTCAGTACTGCTTTTGCGACTTCTATAGGTTTTGTAAAACTGTGAGAAAGAGGTCCGGGGTGTACATTGCAGAGATTCAAGCTTTCCACTGTTAATATATTGAAAAATAAGCAATTAACAGAAATTAAAAAATTGTAATGTCATGTTCAACTGCATTTTCTCGTTCGACAATAACTAAAGATCATCGTTCGATTGCAGAGTTGATGTTGTGAATTGTCTTCGAATTGAGGCAGTTTGAATTTATAATTTCCAATTCATTATATTTATAGCTTCACCAAAGAAATTTTATCATGAAAACGAACGGAGGATTTTTCTGCATTTTAATTTTTAGCCTTATACTGAATACTAATGTGAGCCACGCTAACATTGCAGACACCACTATCACAACATTGAATAATGTACATCAAGGCAATGGAAGTGGATTAGGAACAAGGACCGTGATCGACACATTTTTATTTCCGCAGGACATATCTATGTATAGCAACATCGAAATGAGAATCACGCTTTCTTGTCCGACCGGTGGTTGTGACCCCTGGGATCGTTTTGCAAATGTCAGTGTGTTCAATAATGGGGAGTGGTATGAAATAGGACGTTACATAACCCCCTATGGTAAAGCATGCGGCTGGCTGGCAGATGTTAGTGATTATAGAAATATGCTAAAGGACACAGTTATTATCCGATCATTTATCGATACATGGACAAATCCCGGATGGTTGGTCAAACTTGACTTTGAATTTACCGCCGGAATCACTTTGTATGATAATATCAAAGTAGAAAATCTGTGGTACAATGAGAATCTTGTTTATGGCGATGCAATTAATCCTCCTGTCCTGCCGGTGGTTAACAAAACAGTTGATGTAAATTCACAGATAGTGAAGTTCAAAATGGTTAATACCGGTCATGGACAAGGCAATACAGATAATGCAGCAGAGTTCTCACAGAAAATCCATTCTTTATATGTGAACGGTGTGGAAACTAATACTCACTTACTATGGAGAAGTAATTGTGCAACAAATCCTTGTTCGCCTCAAAGTGGTACATGGCAATTTAACAGAGCCGGTTGGTGCCCTGGTGCTGATGTTTTACCTGTGTTTTTTGACCTGACAACCATAACTTCTCCAGGACAAAGTATAGATCTTGAATACCGCTTGCAAAACTACCTGAATTATTGCAGCCCTAACAACCCTTCATGTATTACAGGAACTACCTGTGCAGACTGCAACTATAATTATAATGGACATACGGAACCACATTATAAAATTTCCGGTCAGTTGATCACTTACCTTAATACAGGCACCGGTACCGATGGGATAAAAGATTTTGACAAACTCACGATAGCACCAAATCCTACTTCCGGTTTAATAAGGCTGAATTTTATTAATGATGGATCTTCAGGAAGAGTTTTTGTGTATGACATTGTTGGAAACCTTATATATGAAAGATCAGTATCCGGAAAAAATGTTTCATTAGATCTAAATGGTTTTGCTGCCGGGACATATATCTTAAAATTTTCTTCAGCAGAACGGGTCTTGACAAGAAAAGTATTTAAGCTGTAAGATCCATTGTCATCACCTAAGCTATTTGATGATTGGGAATGGGATACCTGTCAGCCTTCTCTTTTTGACCGGAATTTTTAAAAGCTAAACGTAGCTTTATTAATTAAGCTTTTTAGCAGTACTTTTCTTTAGAAAGTTCTGTCGTTTCCTTCCTTCGTCAATCGAGCCCAATATTCAAATTCTTATTCCTATAACAAGTACGTCGTCCACTTGTTCTTCAGTTCCTTTCCATTCTCTGAAATAATTTTCCAGATAATCCTGTTGTTCCGTCATGTACTTTGACCGGATACTTAAAAGTAGTTCCTTGAACTTTTTTGTCATAAGTTTTTTTCCTTTGTCACCACCAAACTGGTCTGCGTATCCGTCGCTAAAAATGTAAAACGTATCATCCGTATAGAGTTGAATTTTGTGACTCGTGAAATTTTCTTCGTGTAATATCTGCATCCCTCCAACCGGAAATTTATTGGGTGAATAAACCAAAAGTTCGCCATTTCTTATTATCCAAAGGGGCCTGTTCGCTCCTGCGTAATGTAAAATCTTGTTCTTAAAATCAAAATTGCAAACAGATATATCCATGCCATCAGTTGAATCTCCGCTTCTTTGATTTAAAGTATCAATGACGGCTTCATGCAATTGATCCAATATTATTCCCGGTTCACGAACCTGTTTTTCATTTATGATTTGCGTTAATAATGAATTTCCTACTACACTTAAAAAAGCTCCGGTTACCCCATGTCCGGTACAATCTGCTGCAATAATTATGGCACTTTCATCCTTAGGAAAAAAAGAATAGAAGTCTCCACTTACAATATCTTTTGGAGAATACAATACAAAAGAATGTCTGAAGGAATTTAATATAGATTTGTTGTCAGGTAGAATAGCTCTTTGAATTCGTCTGGCATAATTTACATTGTCGGTGATTTCCCGGTTCTTAATCGTGATCTCCTCATTTTTTAATTTAAGTTCCCTGGTTCTTTCATCAACAAGTCTGCTTAATTCTTCTTCTCTGGTTTTAAGTTGTCTGATAATTGCCTCGTTCTGTCCTCGGAGCCTTCTCGTTAAAGCGCTGATTATTTTTTTTGCGACATCAGGGTGGCTTTGTAATAGTCCAAAAAACAGCTCCCTGCTGATTTTCAGGAGCTTTGTTTCTTCTAATGTTGTAACTGACATTGAACGGGGAGCTTCGTCAAGTAATGAAAATTCTCCGAAAAAATTTCCGGATTCCATTTTTGCTACCACGTGTTCCCCATCATGAACTTTCACTTTACCATTTACTAAAATAAACATAGAATCACCTTCATCACCTTTTTGGATAATCGTGTTGTCGGTCATGACCGTTTCAGGAATTAATCTGCTTGCCAATTCAGAAATCAGATTATTTGGTATTGCCTGAAATATTTCTACATCATGAAGGAGTTCTGTAATAGCCTGGTGAGTCATGTCAGAATTGGAGGTGGTGTAAGTTTAACGTATTAATAATGTACTTTCGGAGGAGATCAGGTTTGGTCATCAGGTTTTTCTTTTAGCATAAAACAAGTCTGATTATAAACCGCATCTGTTTTTACCTAAAAATTTATTTATGGAGAATGCCATCAAGATAATGCTTTTCTCCAATTTTTCGTAGATTTGATACATGAGTTCAACTATTTCAGTGATTATTATAGATGACCAACAGGAAGCTATTGATGATCTTCTCTATTTGTTTGATAGCAATAAACTTCCTGTAAAGGTTCTGGCAACGAGCACATCAGGTGCAGATGGTCTGGCAGCCATACTTAAGCACAAGCCCCAATTGGTTTTTCTGGATGTTGTTATGCCGGGAATGTCGGGCTTTGAAATGTTGGAATTGCTTCCTGCAATAGAATTTCAAATTATTATTACCACATCGATCGATAAGTATGCAATCCAGGCAATACGTGCAAGTGCTCTCGATTTTCTACTCAAACCTGTTAAAGCCTCGGAGTTAAGAGAGTCTATTGATAGGGCAATTAAGAAAAGTACGATTCCAAGCAGGTCGCAATTTCATCTGTTGTCAGATAATCTAAAAGAAAGAAATAAAAAACTTGAGAAAATAGGCGTTCCAATTTCTGATGGGGTTCAGCTTATTGATTTGAGTAAAATATTATACTTTAAATCAGAAGGGAATTATACAACACTATATTTGAACAATGATTTATCAATTGTAGCCAGTAAGCCTATCGGAAAATTTGAAGAGATGTTAGAGGGTTCAGTTTTTTTTCGGGTACACAATTCTTATCTGGTCAACCTGAATCATGTAAGTAAGTTTATAAGGAGCGAAGGTGGGCATGTTGTACTTTATAATGGCAGCACGATAACAGTTGCAAGGAGTAAAAAAGACGCTCTTATGGAAGCATTGTCCAAAATTTAACTCAAAACCCGCTTTTATGCCCAATTCTTTTTTTGGTATACCGGTGCTGTGATTCCGAATGTACACTCAAAACAACCAAATATACATTTGCAGCATATTGGATTTTGACTTAAATTTAGATTTGTCTCATCAAATTGTAGTATTCTATGATGCAGATCTTATCTTATATTTTATTAGTTGCAGCAGGGGCTATCCTGGCAGCACTTTTTCTGCGGGTACAATTAAAAAAGATCAGTAGTGATCTTAATGTTAAAATCGAAAAAGTTCATTCTGAGTTTAGCAAAGAGAACAAAAGTACTAACGCAATAAATAATAAACCTAATAGTGTTCTTGATGAACTAAGATCTATCGGACAAAGAATCGAAGGATTGGCAGATCGAAAAAGTACTGTTGTCGAAAAAACAGACATCGATACTGAACTTAAGGAGAAGGCTAAAAAACTACAGGTAAGATTTGATAATCTGCAAGTTGTAAATGAACTAGGCCAGCATCTGACATCTTCTTTAAAATTGGAAGATACATTTGATCACCTCTATCAAACGGTTAATTCTATGATGGATGCGGCAGTATTTGAGTTAGGAATATTTTCATGGAGGGGAAGTAAGTGGGATATCTTATCTAATGTTAAAATTGATAATGGGTATAACAACCATATAGCTGAATGGAGTCTACAGAATAACAGAGAAGTAATCCTGGGGGATGCTGAAAAAAACTACGATCGTTATGTTTTTAAACCTCTTACCCTCGCTGATGGAAGGATACCGCAATCGATTCTTACTTTTCCTGTTTACAGATATGATAAGGAAGTTGGGGCAATTTCAGTAATGAGCTTTAAGAAAGATGCTTATAATGATTATCATATTGAAATGATCAAATCCATTATTCCATATACCGCCGTTGCAATAGGGAATGCATTAATACATAAAGAACTGATAGATACACAGGCCCAACTTGTCCATAATGAAAAAATGGCTTCACTAGGTCAAATTGCTTCAGGTGTTGCACATGAGATATTAAACCCATTGAATTTTGTAAACAATTTTTCACAGCTTAGTAAAGAACTCCTGCCGGAAATTGATCTTACCGAATCCATCGAAGAACAAATGGAACTCAAAGGGCAATTGCTGAACAACCTTGACAAAATATATTTTCATGGGCAAAGGGCATATGGCATAGTTAAAAATATGATGTTGCTTGGTAGAAATGGAACCGGAGAGAAAAGTACGATTGACGTAAACAAGGCCATTGATGAATTTTTGCAAATAGCCTCAAATGGATTTTCAAATAAAGTGAATGGATTTGAATTTGAGTTGGAAAAAAATATGGATGCTAAACTGTCTAAGATAGACATAGTGGTTGAAGATTTTGGTGTTGTTCTTTTGAATATCTTTAATAATGCATTCTATACCATGAATGAAAAAAAGAAAAAAATCATGTCTTCTTCAGGTGATAACTTAATCAATTCTTATTCACCACATTTGAATGTTCGCACTTATTCTGAAAACGGTTTCGTCAATATCCTCATTCGTGATAACGGACTGGGTATTCCGGAGGAAATTCTGGGTAAGATATTCCTGCCATTCTTTACAACAAAACCGACAGGTGATGGAACCGGCCTTGGACTTTCAATTAGTCACGATATCATTTGTAAAGGAAATAAAGGAGATATGACTGTTAAAAGTGAAATAGGAAAGGGTAGTGAACTAAAAATTGCATTGCCAATAAAAGTATTAGAATAGTTATAACTTATAGAAGTTTTGATCTATGTCACAAACTTTACAAAATCCGTTTCCGGGATTACGTTCCTTCGACTACGAGGAAAGTCATCTTTTCTTTGGACGTGAAAAGCATATCAGAGATTTGCTGAGTAAACTGGAACAAAATCATTTTGTGGCTATAGTTGGTACTTCGGGATCAGGAAAATCTTCCCTTGTACGTGCAGGTCTTTTGCCTTCTATCCATCAGGGAAAAATGAATGATGGAAAAAGAGGATGGCTTATCGCATCGATGAAACCGGGAAATACTCCTGTGTACAATCTTGCTAAATCACTCATTAAAAATGGTGTTTTCGGATCAAATGATCCCAAAAAGGATCAGGAAAAAATTGATCATATGGACTCATTGTTCCGTGCAAGTTCATTGGGATTGGTTCAGGGTGTCAGAAATCTCTTACCGGAAAACACAAATCTTTTAATTCTTCTGGATCAGTTTGAAGAAACTTTCCGATTTTCAGGTGAAGGGATAGAGAAAAATGATGCGGAATGTGAGCAATTTGTCAACCTTATCATTGACGCAGTCCGGCAACGAGATGTTCCAATTTATGTGGTATTAACCATTCGATCCGACTTTCTGGGAGATTGTGTTCGCTTCGAAGGTTTGCCCGAAGCGATCAACGATGGACATTATCTCGTACCTCGCCTGAACGAAAAAGAAAACCGTCTTGTCATTACCGGACCGGTTCAATATGCAAATGGAAAAATATCTCCTCGTCTGGTGCAGCAAGTTACAAATGATCTGGGAGATAATCCCGATCAATTGCCTGTCTTGCAACATGCTCTTATGAGAACATGGGACAAATGGGTAGAAACTGCCGAAACAGGTGAGCCGATGGATATTCGTCACTACGAAATGACGGGTACCATGAAGCACGCTTTGTCATTTCATGCTGATGAAGCGTTCAATGAATTAAAGAATGAAAAACAAAAAAAATTAATAGAGCAGGTTTTTAAAAGTCTCACTGTAAAAGCAGGAGAGAACAGAGGAGTCAGGCGTCCAACTTCTGTATTTAATCTATTAAAAATAACCGGAGCTTCATTTGACGAACTATCAGAAGTATTGTTTCCGTTTAGAAAATTTGGCAGAACGTTTATATTACCTGCAGAAGATATCAGTCTTTCAGAATCCACAGTCCTTGATATATCTCATGAAAGTTTAATGAGAGGATGGGAGCGTTTGAAAAAATGGGTTGATGAAGAAACTGAATCAGCCGAACTTTATCAGCGATTGTGTTCAGCGGCTCTTTTGCACAAGTCAGGTCAGGCCGGTTTGTGGAGGGATCCTGAGTTACAGCTCGCACTGGACTGGAGAGAAAGGACTGAGCCTAACGAATACTGGGCAAAACAATACAATGAGGATTTTGATTTAGCCAATAGTTTTTTAGATGCAAGTCTAAGTGAACGAAAAGCTGAAGCCTTGCGAAAACAAAGACGAGGTACCTTGATCAGATCAGCTGTAATCGCATTCCTTATAATTGTCTCAGGCCTCACTACGTGGGCATTGTTCCAGACAAAAGCCGCAAAGGAAAATAGTGCTATTGCAGAACAAAAAACTCAGGAAGCTCTTAATGAGAAACAATTAGCAGAGCAAGCAAAGGAAATGGCATTAAATGCTTCAAAGCAGGCAATGGATGCCAAATCATTTGCCGAGTTACAGGCTAATATTGCAGGCGAACAAAAAAAGCTTGCTGAAGTTCAAAAATCAAAAGCAGAAGAAGAGGCTATCCGCGCAATGACACAGGAGCAGGAGGCACTCAAACAAAAGTTACTTGCTGAACAAAAAAGTAAAGAAGCACTTAGTCAAAAACAAAAAGCTGATTCATCTCAGTCTGAAGCCAGCCGCCTTCGAATGATTTCAATTGGACAAAATCTTGCTTTTAAATCTCTACAACAAAAAGAGGATCCGCAATTGTCAGCTTTGTTAGCTTTTCAGTCCTATAAGTTGGTGAGCGAAAATAAGGGGAATGTAAACGACCCTCAACTTTATTCAGCTTTGTTTTCTGCTTCCCAGAAAATAGATCCTAATTATAAACCTGTTGTGATCAAAAATAATACCGGTGTTCAGTCAATGGTCGTAGCGGGAGATAAGTTAATAGCATGCTATGATGATGGTGAGTTAGTGAGTTACAGTTCGGGTAGTTTTCAGACTTTGGGGAGAACAAAGGCGATAGGTATAAGTTCAGCAATCAATACAGGTTACATTAGCTCTAATGGGACTTTGGCGGCATTGGGCTTAGATGATTTTTCTGCAGCTATTGTCAACATAAAAAACCCTTCGCAAAAGGCACAAATATTATCAGGTCACAAGGGCTTGATCAGGGCGGTTGTTTTTTCAGATGATCCAAACTTAATAGCAACAGGTGCAAGGGATAGCTCGGTGATCATCTGGAAAAATTTTGCAGCGGTAAAAACAATGAAATTTCCGGCAAGAATAAAAGCCCTTTGCTTTAATTCTGATGCTTCAAGATTGTATATCGGCTCTGAAGACGGTGTGGTTTCACAATATAGTTTTGCAACTGACGAAGTGAAACAGTTTTCTTCTAATCCAGGCTCCAGGGTTCAGGCGCTTGTGTGTTCTCAAAATGGAAAAACAATTGTTGCTTCTTATTCTTCAGGTCAGGTTCAGGTATTAAATTCCAAGGGCCAGCTGACAAAAAGTCTAAATGAAAGTGGCAGTGTTGATCACTTAGCGATCGATGAGAAAAATGAATTACTAATAATAGGGACTTCTACTAAGATCATTCACCTGTATAAGCTTTCAGACCTGTCTCTTAAGCCTGTTGAAATAAACAGCCATAGTGGTCTAAATGCACTGACAACAGACAATGCAAACTACATCTTCGTAGCCTGCGCAGATAAGACTATTCGAAGCTATCCGGTTAAAACTTCCTGGTTTGAAAAAATATTCAATTCAAAAATTACCCGTAAGTTATCCGTTGAAGAATGGAGCACATTTCTTGGTCCGGATGTCCCATACAATAATCAGTAAATGTATGTTTATTTAAACACATCTAAAATTAATAAAGGAAAATGAATAAATATTTTTACTCACTTCTGATTCTCCTTCTTATTTCTACTTCATCAACTGCCCAACGTGTCATTCAATGGCAAAGATCTTACGGAGGGACACTTGAAGAAACTTGTTCAGATTTAAAACCTACGTCTGATGGAGGCTGCATTCTTGTTGGAACGTCTTATTCTTATGACGGTGATGTAACCGGTAATCATGGCAATGGTGATGGTTGGATCGTCAAGATCGATCAATATGGTAACATTGAATGGGAGCGAACTTTGGGAGGTTCAAATTATGATTTTATTTTATCTGTAGATTTGACATCTGATGGAGGATATATTCTTTCAGCAGGAACAACTTCTAACGATGGGGATGTAAGCGCATACCAGGGTTTATTTTCAAGTGACCTTTGGGTGGTAAAGCTGGATTCTTCTGGTAACATAGAATGGGATAAGTGTTATGGTGGTACAGGAGATGAGTATCCAAGAACTGTTGAACGATCATCTGACGGAGGATACATCCTTTCAGCTACTACTCGCTCTTCAGATGGAGATGTGACCGGTTATCATCCGGGTTCAGAGCCTTGGAATCCGTCGGCTGACATTTGGCTGATCAAAATTGACAGTATTGGAACACTCTTGTGGCAAAGATGTTTAGGGGGGTCCGATAATGAAAATGTTTCGGCTGTAAAGCAAATCAGTGATAATGGTCTTGTAATTGGCGGCGAAACCTGGGGTTCCT
>DAOQWA010000001.1:146335-164711 GCA_035341855.1 Bacteroidia bacterium | reverse complement strand
CATCATCAGGTGGGGGTTCGGTTTGGATCGTAAAGCTGGATTCGGCCCGAAACATTCTATGGCAGAAAACATACGGTGGTTCAGAATTAGAATTGGGTTCTGATCTCTTGATATGTTCAGATGAAAGTTATACATTCATTACCACCTCTTTCTCTGAGGATGGTGACGTGACAAATTCTCCGGGAGGGCCCTCCTTTTGGCTGGTGAATATCGATTCATCTGGTACCATTCAGTGGGAAAAATCATATGGAGGAGATTCATGTTTGATCACTGGCGCTGAATTGACAAGAACAATTGATGGGGGCTATGCATTCACGGGTCAATTGGCGGGAAGTGATAGTGATTTTCCGACTTATCATTATGATCCCTTGAATTCAATTTCCGGAGACATTGTAGTTATTGAGACCGATTCAATAGGTAACACGATATATCAGCATTGTTATGGTGGATTTTCGTCTGAAGGGGGGGCAGCTATTGCATTTGCATCCGATTTAAGTTTATTTGCAGGAGGAGGATCTTCAAGTAATGATGGCGATGTAAGTGGCCATCATGGCCCTATTCATACAAGTGATATTTGGCTTCTCAAGTTTGATTCACAACTTACATTGAAGACTTCTACTTCTGCTAAGCCGATCAACATATTTAAAGTTTATCCCAATCCCGTTTCGTCTTTTGTAAAGATATCCTTCTACCTGCCGCATGAAGAATTGGTCTCCGTGAAAGTTTATGACATATCAGGTAAAGAAATCAAAACCCTTTTGTATGACAGATCGCTTTCGGGCTATCAGGAACTACACTGGAGTTGCAATGATGATAATCAGCAGGAGGTTTTAAATGGAATATACATTGTCAGGATCGTTGCTGGAAATTATACTGATAATTTTAAAGTAACTATCATTCGCTAAAAAACAAATAGTTTATGTTAATCAGGGTAATAAATAGAAAACTTGATGAACTTAAGAACTGCATTGGTTCTCCATCATTTTCCCGGGCATTTCAAATTGTATTGTGTGTTTTTCTTATCGCTTTCGTTTCATCATGTAAAAAAGAGGAGACATTAAGTAAAGATTCTGACAGAATTCAATGGATCCGTGTACTGGAAGATGAGATAAAATTCTCAACCGATGACGAATTTTACGAAGGTAAAAACGGGAAAGTCATTACAGATCCGGAGGATAACATTTATATTTATTATTACAATAAGGACGAAGACAAGACGGTCGTAAAAAAGTACGATCCACAGGGTGTATTGCTTTGGCAAAAAAACTTTGACGATTGCTCCCCTTTAGATATGATTCGATTAAATGACGGAAGTTTGATTTTAGCCGCAAGCCTGACAAACACTCTCCCGAATTTCCTGACATTGTATTCAATTAAAACTAATGGGACAGTAGAAGCCACCAATGACACTTTAAAGGATTTCATCTATGCTTCCTCAAAGGTGCTAAATGCAACCTTATTTGCAACCGCAGACAATGGTGTTGCAGTTACAGGTATTTGGAACGGATTTGTATCCGGTTCTAATGCAACAGGTACTTCGACTAAATTATTTATCGTGAAGAATAATGCTGACCTGACAAGAGCATGGTCACAATATTTTGGATTTACTTTCCCGCCCGGACCTATCCAACTGGTGGGAACACCAAGAGGTACAAGCAGCATAACTGAAACAAATAACGGACAATTCCTTGTGCATTTTGGCATGGAAGATGTTGGAGATTGGGTTGACAGTACAACCTACTCATTGTTGTCCGCTTTAGTAAATTCTGATGGCACACAGGATACTTCATATAGCTACCTGACAGGTTACCGTGTAAAAAGTAATGGTCATACCGGTGGACAGATCAATCGGAATAGTAAGGTCCTTATGCGGGATTTTTCCGGCGATTTTATTACCCACTACAGTCTGGGGCAAACAATTGCCGGTTCCGTTAATAGCAAATCTGCAGCTTTCCTTCGCGTGGGACAGAATGCGTTAGTAACTGATACTATTCCGCTAAAACTACCTCCGGGATACCGAATCGCTAATTGTGTCAGAAGTGCTTCAGGGTTTATGATGACTGCTTATAAAATCGGTGTCGCTTCCGGTACGAATGATTATTCTGCGGCTCAAACATTATTTCTTACCGGAGGCACTGATTGGCAGGTAACAAGTAGATTCTCACTACAGCAGTTTTATTCAGATTTCTTTTTCTCATCCGTTGCTAGTTCTGATGGTGGTTTTGTTTCAATGGGAAGAATACAAAGCTTTAACGGACCAACTAATAAATTGACCCTGATCAAATGGAAATAAAAGCTAAATCGATTGTTCTTATGATAAAGAATAATAAACTATATAATTTAATATTATTTACCCTGTTGCTTTGTGGTACGCTTTCATCTTGCAGGAAAGATGATGTCAATACCTCAGTAAGCTCTTCGGTAAAGATCATTCCTACTCTTAGTGAGGCCAAGCAAGTAAAAATAGTTTCGTCAGTAAATGGTAAATTACTTGGATGGATCAACTCGGGAAATATTCAGAATCCGATCATCAGACAAGAATTGTTTCTCCTGGGCAACGACGGTAACAAACTGAAAGATGTAATTATATCTGATACTGTATATCAATATGTAAATATTGTACCTGGAAGTGGAGGAGGCTTTATTGTTTGCGCATCGGCTCTTGGATTTGATTATTTTTCTGTCTACGAAATAAGTGATGACGGAGAATTGATTTCATCCAGAAATATACAAACTATTGTGGGTGTAATAGATCAGGAGCCTTCTCTTGCTGAATATAATGACACATACCTGGTGGTCTACAAACCTTATAGTTGGGGGTATTATATATGGAAAGCAAATTCTTCTTTGACTGAATTATTCCATAAACGTGTTCCGATTCCCAATGCTAATCACTACGGATCCGGACTTAATTATGGAGAAAGATTTGATAGGCTTATCCAGGCTAATGATTCGATGATAATTATTCAGGGAGTTACTTATGATGAATATGATGAAATGATTGAGAACTGTTTCGTAAGGTCATTAAATGCTAACGCAGAAAGAGGTTGGTATTCCAACAACTACGACCCTTCACATTTTGAGACATCTGCAGGTCTCGTATATTCTGCAGACTATAAAATAGTATTGTTTGGAACAAAGTCAAAAAATTCGTCTGTTGAAGGTTATGGTGATGTTTTTTCAAGAACGTATTCGCTCACCGGAGAATTTGAAAAGGAAATTCTCTACCCACGAATTGCTGCAACACCTACAACTGTTAAAAATATAATTAAAGCACCTGACGGTGGATATTTAGTTGTCGGCAGCAATAATCAGTTACCCTCGAATATAGTTGTGTCGCCCAACGATTTGGCAATGTTTAAATTAAATGCGGATCTGTCCTTGAGTTGGTCCGGAGTAATAAACACAGATGTTCCCTCAAAGGGATTTGATGCAGTGTATCTGCCTGATGGAAGCATTGGTCTTATTGGTCTGTTAAAGCAAAATCTTATTTCGAACAAAGTCATATACATGCATTTAGATTCCTTCGGAAAATTAATCTCAAATTGAAATAGCCAAACTTAATTAATATGAAAAAAGTATTACTTGTTTTTTGTTCAGCACTCATGATCCAGATATTCATGACATTGAACTGTATTGCTCAAACAGACAGTTGTATCGTTAAGTTAAAAAATGCCAATACAAGCTATGAGCAAGGAGAGTATGATGCTGCCATCCGTGTACTGATATCTGCATTGGATGGATGTAGTCTGGATAAGATGGAAAAAATTCAGGCTAATAAATTGCTTATTTTAAGTTATCTCAAAGTGGATAATCTGGAAGAGGCTGACAAAACCGCTGCCAGAATAATGAAAATAGATCCCTATTTTCAACCTGATAAGTTTCGCGACGATCCTAAACTTTCTGCTCTTTTTATTAAGTATACCCCTACACCTGTCTTCAGGTTAGGATTCAGCGGGGGATTGAATTTTAGCAACGTAAAAGAGGTCAATTCTTTTTCAATTGTGCATGAAGACGCAGCCCCCGGAATTGATAAATACAACAATAAAACCGGATTTCAACTTGGCCTCTCCGGTGAATACCGTGCCTATAAAAAACTATGGATTGTTCTCGGTTTTGGATTCAGGCAATCAAAATATGAGCACTTGCTGTATGACGTAGAAAACACTACTATTAACTATGAAGAAAAGCTCTCTTATTTTGATATTCCTCTGTCATTCAAATATTCAATTCTGGAAAAGACTTTCAGCCCTTACATCCAGGCAGGGGTAGATTTTTCATTTTTGTCATCTGCACTTAGCACGACTTCGCGTGATAACGAATCTGATCTGGTGGACAGATTTTCATACCGAAATAATTATCAAACCGGGTATATCTGCTCGGCAGGTGCTACATATGGTATGAAAGGAATTCAATTGTTTGCAGATATCAGCTACCATTATTATCCTGAAAATGTAAACAAAGAAGGGACGCGGTATTCCGACCTGGTAAATGTTTTCAAATATTATTATATCGATGATGACTTTACTATGAATAATATTCAAATCAATGTGGGAATATCATATGCTTTCACTTACAAGAATCTGATAAAGTAACGAGTTAAATTGATGAAGGAAATTTCATTCTAACAATTCTTAGGAACCACCATAATAAAATAAGGGCTTTTAATAATATTAGGATTTGCTGATAAATAATAACATAAAAAAACACTTGGCTCATTAAATTTTGCAATCTGCATTAAAAAAGCGAAGATGTGTCTGTCCGGAATAGGTTACCTAATTTTATTTCTGATATTGATATGTCATTTGGCTTCATGTCAGAAAGAGGTTAAGCTCTCTCCACCCACTAAACAATGTTTTAGGAGTTTCTGGTGATCAGACTATAACATATCTTTAAATACTCTTATATTTAGGTTGATTTCAAGATTGAGAATTTCAGGGTCTCACTGAAACGTTCATTGCCCTTCATGTTTGTTTGTAGGTGCATCATTAAAGAAATAATTTATGTTACATATATTTCTTTTTGTTTTGTTTTTTGCCGTTGGTTCAGCTATTATTTTTCTGTTGTATAAGAAAAAATTAAATAACTGGAAGGATAATTTAATCAGACAACTGGATGCTTTTGAAGTTTCAGGACTCAGCGATGATTTATCCGGATCTGATAAGGCCTTGGAAATACCGGCTGAACTGGAAGTGGTTTCAAAAAGGATTGAAAAATTGGCCCAGACCTACAACCACAGAGATGCCAATGTTGCTTCAATATCCCAGTCGGATACTTTAGTTTCAAAGCTTCGAAAAAAACTAGATGATCTTTATATAGTAAATGAACTCGGACAAAAAGTCACATCTTCACTTGACCTTCAGGAAACTTTTGATCATTTGTCAAATACGATCAATTCAATGATGGATGCGGCTGTTCTCGAGTTGAACGTATTAAATTCCACTTCCGGTAAATGGAAAATATATTCGTCTTTAGGAAATTCAGAAACAGAGTTTTTTGAATCTTATAATCATTTTTCCGCCTGGAGTTATAAGAATAACCGAGAAGTGTTTCTCGAAAATGCGGAAGAGCATTTTGAACGATATGTTTTTCAGCCACTCACAATGAAAGATGGTCGCATGGTAAAATCGATCATGGTTTTTCCAATCTTAAACAAAGATGAAGTGTCGGGTATACTTACTATGATGAGTTTTAGAAAAAATTCATTCGATGAATATCATCAAAATATTATTCGATACTTGCTTGGTTATATTTCTGTAGCCATTCAAAATTCAATTACTCACGAGGAACTATTTGTTACAAAACAAAGAGCAGAGCGTAGTGAAAAGTTTATGCAACAGTTTCTGGCCAATATGAGTCACGAGATAAGAACACCGATCAATGCAGTTACAGGGATGACAGGATTGCTACTGCAAAAAAATCCTGCTCCTGATCAGTTGAAGTATCTTGAAAGTATACGAAATGCTTCAGATTCATTACTGATAATTATTAATGACATTTTGGACCTCTCTAAGATAGAAGCAGGTAAAATTGAAATCGAAAAAATCGATATGTCTGTTGAGGCCGTCGTTGAGAATGTCATCGAAATAATCCATTTCAAGGCTGAAGAGAAGGGATTATTGCTGGAGTATAAAGTTGACAAGAAAATTTCACCTGTATTGATTGGAGATCCGACACGCCTCACTCAAATACTATTGAACCTGATCGGTAATGCAGTAAAATTCACTTCTAAAGGTCGAATCAAACTGGATGTACTTAGGGTCGGAAACACAGAAAAGGCTGTCTCATTGAACAGACAAAAACTTGAGACCATACAGTTTTCGGTTTCCGATACCGGTATAGGAATGACAAAAGAAGAGCAGGAAAAATTGTTTCAAGATTATATTCAAGCCGGTAGTGATACAACCAGGAGATATGGTGGCACAGGATTGGGTTTAAGCATTTCGAAACAGTTGGTAAAACTTCAAAACGGGGATATAGAAGTGCGTAGCAGGAAAAATGAAGGCAGCGTATTTGTGTTTACATTAACGTATCCTGTAAGTAGCAATACAACTCTCATTCATAAAGATCAGAATGTTTCAGAAGAAATGTTAATTGAAATGAAAGGTATAAAGCTGCTATTGGCTGACGATAATGAGTATAACCGGATCGTTGTTAAAGAAACGCTTCAATTGAAAATTCCGGAAATTATTATTGATGAAGCATTGGATGGTATTGAAGCTCTATCAAAAGCAAAAGACAATTCGTATGACATAATTCTTATGGATCTGGTGATGCCAAAGATGGATGGCCTTGAAGCTACCAGAAAAATTCGAAATGAGTTCGACTCATCTAAAAATAAAATACCTATTGTTGCATTAACTGCATCTGTTGTAAGAAGTGAAATCGATAAATCGATCGCAGCGGGTATGAATGACTTTATCCCGAAACCATTTAAAGCACATGAATTGATAAGTACAATTTATCGAACAGTGAAAAAAATTGATAGTAGAAATATAGATGTTGTCGAACAGGAAGATATTCAGAATATAAAGAGTAATGATCCTAAAAATGGATCTTCAATCGATATTAGTTCTATTCATGAATTTACAGAAAATGATCCCGTTCGATTTAATCGTTGTGTGGAGTTGTTTATTAAGCAAGTGCCGGAAAATTTGAATAATATAAATGCGGCATTTAGTGGTCAGGACTATGATAAGCTGCGTATTACAACTCATAACCTGAAACCGCAACTCAGGATTGCCGGGCTATCAGAAGCATTGGAGCTTGCTGAGCAAATAGAATTATCTGCCCTCTCAAAGGAAGCTTTGTCCGGTATGTCTGAAAAAATTGAAAAGATATCTTCGATCTGCAGGCTCGCAGTTAAAGACATGGAGAAGGTTAAGAAACAAATCCAATGAAAAACGCCTCGGACAATTGAGGCCTTTTTTCATTGGAGGTAGTGTTTTTTCTGTGGAAGAAGCCATCAATAACTTATCATCGGTTCAAGTTCTTTTGCTTCATTCACGAATTTTTCAACCTGATGAGGTGTCGGAAGAGCATTGGCGATTTGTTTCTTGTTATTCACTTCAACTAATTTGTTGATCAGACTTTCAGGGTTGCGCATTTTAAGTTCATTCACTGTATTTACTACACTTGCTTCCAACAATTCAGAAAATACCGGTCCAACTCCATTGATCCTGGTGAGGTCAGCCTGATTTACCCATTTTAAAATAAGTGATTCTTCAATACCTGATCTTGATGCCAGCTCTCGTCTGCCTTCTGCCGTTTTTCCTTTATTTAAAAGATCGCTTAACATCAAAATACCAATGTTCATAAACTTTTCTCCGTACATCATTCCAATTCCACGAAAATCCTGAATTTTCATATCTGTCATTTTTCTTTGATTTTAGTACCCTCTTCCTTTATCCATGTGTGTGCGGATTTGGGTATATCTAACATTAATGCCTTTTGACACATGGATACATTAATACTGTGTATATGCCAAAATATAAGAAAAAAAAGCCATTTTTCAAATAAAATCAATTTTTATTCGAAAAATGGCTTTCTTTTAAAATCGGCTTAAATAGGCCTTTTTCTGCAATTATAACCTGCTAGTAACTCAGGACTAACTCGTTAGAGTTGCCGTTGACAAACCAACTTACTTTGTAACCATATGCACAAGTATAAGGGGTTGGATTTCCTCCCGGATCTACCCCAAGTGTAAGGGTAAAATTATTTGCATTCACATTATGAACCAGTTCACCTGACGTGAAGCGCCACAATCCGCAATATGTATTTGAATTGAGGGGACTATTGTAGTGAGTTGTGAATGCGTCGCCAAAACGATTTACGCCCCAACTATCCACATTGCTTTGTCCATTAAGTGTAGTATCTCCTCTTGAAGTAAAGACAATATGACTGTAGGGAATATTTGGATTGGTACTTGATTGAACAAAACTCCATTCAGTTATCCTCGCACCATTCCAGGTAGCGCTTAGGTTGTTGTCGAAAACTACAGCGAGATTTAATGCTCTTGCCTGATATTTTAAAGTAGCATTGCTGGCGAAAAATCCTAACCAGTCATTTCCATTAATATTTTTCAATGTTTTTACACCGTTGAACATGATGGATTTGTTGTTGCTCAACCTTGTCACTTTGAAATTGATATAAGTCAAAGTCAATTCTGAACCTGCATCACTCCAGCTATTTCCTCCCGTGAGTTCTACTTTTATTTGACCGGATCTTGTTCTTGAAGGACTAAAACATGGAGTCACACCGTCAAAATTGTAATAGAGGATCTTGTTAGCTATTTGAGAAGAGTCGATGGTCACTCCGCATAGTGGACTCGATAAAATTGATGCGGCGCTGGAAACCCTTCCGAAAGCGGGAATTTCGCTAAGTGAATTGTTGATGTCGTTGTCAACTTGATCAGATTCAGATTTGTAATAGTTGGCATCTGAATTAAATTGGGAAACTTTTGAATCCAACTGTACAGGATCGTTCTTTTCTTTTTTACATGAGGTGAATAAGACAACAAGCCCGAGGGCTATAGTCCATGCAAGGTTCTTTGTTTTCATCGTTTTGGTTTTAATTTTAGAATAGCAGCTCCGGAACTATACTTTGTAATCCTTATAACGCAAGCATTGAAGGTAAATTTAAGGATTTTGAAAATAATTGTTACAAAGTGTTTATAAAGGGATTGACACGAAATCCGGAATTTGGTTTAATAGTATTTTGTAATAATTACATGGTTCTGTAATACAGGAAGTACAAAATCCTGCCCGGATGTGTTTTTTATTTTTATCGAAAATAACTTAAGTACCCGGCGGACAATGGGTATCAAAAGACTCTAAAACTATCTTTATGTAGTTTTTATCTGAGATTTTATAATTGATTTGAGAATTGAAAGCTAAATTATCTTTCAATCAGCAATAATTTACCGACCTGTCCCACTCGTACCATATAATATCCCTCGGCCCATCCTTTTAAACTTATTTCACATATGCCATTCAGAATAGTCGAATGCATTAGTTGTCCTGTATTGTTATAGATTTCCAGTATGCCGGCACTTGAACTGTTTGTTTTGATGGTCAGGAATTCTTTGGCAGGATTTGGGAAAATAAACAAATGATTTTCATTAGAAGGATTATCAATGCCTACTGAATTTAGCGAAACATAAACACAAGCACTGTCTTTACATGAATTAGTGTCTGTATAAACTACACAATAGATGTTGCTCGAATCAACCAGAATTGTTTGTCCGCTATCATTGCTGCTCCATTGGTAGTCAATATAACCCGGGTCAGCACTAAGCAGATGTGTGGCACCAGAGGCAAATATTGTGTCAGTCGAAAAGTTGAATGGAGTTGCTGCCATAGCATGAACCAATGCAGGAATTGAATCAGTACTGCTGAGTTGAGGAGTACTGGCTGACAAGCTCACGGTA
The DNA here is from genome assembly GCA_035341855.1 of Bacteroidia bacterium. GTDB lineage: Bacteria > Bacteroidota > Bacteroidia > AKYH767-A > 2013-40CM-41-45 > QQVM01. Next base: position 154,783 of record DAOQWA010000001.1, on the reverse strand, counting down.
TAAACTCCTGGTATAAGGTAGGTATGTGTCGGAGCAAAGTCGGTAGAGGAATTCCCATCTCCAAAATCCCACACAAAGGATGAGGCGTTCACGGTTGTATTCGTAAAATTGACTGACAAAGGGATACATCCACCGGTGGTGCCGGCTGAGAAACCGATGACCGGATAAATATTATTATCAAAATTAAAAGTAGCTGTTTGATTAATAAAATTTCCTGTCCCATTTGGAACACGAGCTAAACTGATATCATCATTTTGAGGGCCGAAGGTAAGGCTGTTTACCAGTTCCAGATTTGAATTTAAGAAGAGGAGTTCTTCTCCACTTGCAGCCAGGTTGAAGTTAGTATTAAATAATCCCGAATCTTCATCGTCATTTGCCCAAATTATCAGAAAGCTTCTTCCTTGCAGTATGGTGCCATGAGGGAATTGCCATTTCCTTAAGTTATTCGGATCGTCAGTCAGATAGAATCCACTAATGTCTTTTGCAAGAGTGTCGTTGTTGTAGAACTCTATCCAGTCAGAATATTTTCCGGAACTGTCTATGACTGTGCTTGTGTTTTTTGCCATGACTTCATTAATCACAACACTGGTATCCATAGACTGAGTTGGTTTGACAACGTAAGTGTATATGTCATGCTCAGCTCCGGGAGGATCGTATGCAACTGTTTTTGGAGTGTTGTCGGATGTTACCTCAGTATAAAAACGGATTCTTGTGCCACCGGAATAGCCGGGGATTAATGCTCCGTAAATACTGTCTCCCGCAAGTTGATCTCCATGGAGTCCATCGTCATACATCAGCGTCTTTTGAAATATTCCACTTAATCCCGTCCCGAAATAAAGGGTCACTTTATCAATACCATCAGGACTCGAAGCTAACGTATTCACCTGTACAACTTGATTTGCTTCAGGTGCTTGCCAGGCTGTAGTATCACTAAAGAATATTGTATTGGATATTTCCGGAAGGTCAACATCTATTTCTGAATGGTTCATGATGTAGCTTTTCCGTGCTGTGTAAAAATTCTTTAAAACGCTTTTGTGGTTAAGGAAGTCAGAATATGTATAGTTATTGACAGGGTCGGCTGAAACAAAAGGGTCAATCATGTTGTAGTATGTATCTATTCGAGGGAATACAATATTCGTATCGAATACTTCTTCCATGATCGTGCGCAAATGTGCCAGATACCTTTGCCTGTAAGGAGGATAATTGATTAGTCGATGTAATAAAGGATACTTTGGTTTGTTTACATTTGAAAATATGTTGTAACTGTGTGTGGAAGGATCGAAGGTATCGTTGCCATCCATTTCAATCGGATTTAATTGACCTGTGACTGTGTCGATATAGATATAATAATCAGACCTGCCTTTGATAACGTAACTGTCATCATCCACAAAGGCCATTTCTCCTGCCATGAACCAAATTGAATTATCTATATCCAGATATTTGCTTAACTCGGCTTCTATATGAGTTTGAGATATTGTGTCTAACCTTTTGCAAAAATCCATTAATAGCTGGTGAGGATTGTTGCTCGAAGTGGATTTTAAATTATAATGCTGAGCATAATAATTTGTATCCGCACCCAACCAGCATAAGGAACGTAAACTGTCTCCTCTTGTTCCATGTGGCGCAGAACTGTCTTCAGGTCTTTTTGCCCTGAAAAGCGTTCCACTTTTGCTGTTTGGAAACCATTGTCTGGTTAAGTCCCTGTTCACCTGTTGGACATTGGCATATATTCCCCAATCATCTCCGTTTATTCTTAGATGTGCAAAATTACCTTTAGGTGCAGGTGCATGCCTGCTCATTCCATATTCATACATGATTTCACCCATGAAGGATGGATCATGATAGCAATTGTTTAGATTGAGAATGTTATAACCTTCGATATTCTGATCAGGAATATAAGCGTCCAGACTTATGTTGAATGATTTTTTAAAATCATTACTTCCCGAATATGAAGTTGCGCCTTTAAATCTAACCCCTACACTGTCAAATGTAACGCCATTGATGATGACAGTTGCAGGTAAATTTTCCTGATCATTGTAATTATCAACCAGGTCATCCCAAAAATCAGATTGAGAAAAAATTAATTCAATATCATTGATGGTATAATGGTCATAGATGCCTCTATAGGCATTATTGCCGGTAACCAGCCTTAGCCCATCCGGACTCAGGCGCATTTCATCAGGAAATCTTTGTGCCTTTGATTCATGAATTACTGCCGAAATACTTAAAAAAGCAATTAAAATCGTAAAAAACCTGTACATATATTTGTTGAATTCCCCTGCTGGTACAGGCGTTCAGAACCCAATATAAAATAATTTTGCAGGTATTCAAAATTTAAAATGCATTCTGTATGGATATTTCTACCTATACAGAAATGCATTTCAGAATATAAAAAAGTTAATGTTTTATGAAACGCGAGTAAAATTGTGAACTGCGATCTGATAGCTTCACAAAATAGAGTCCTGCAGGCAAGGAGCTGACGGGTAAACGAATTGTCCGTTCGCTCCCCACTTGGAAACGTTTCAAAATTTGACCCTTAGAAGAAATAATTTCTATCGTATATGTTTGTGAAGCTCTGTTGAGCACTATGTTCAAAGTTTCTTCAACCGGATTTGGATAAAGTGACATATGATTGAACATAGATTCATCTACAGAAAGGGTTCCACACCATCCAATAGCTGCTGTTGTATCTCCGAAGCCCGCACTTATCAAAAAGGTATAATTGCTGAAATCATTTATTCCCTGAACTAATATCGAATCTCTGTATACCAATGGGATATTGGCAATATGCACAAAAAAGTTTACCTGATTGGAAGGATTGGAAATTGTATCTCCTCCCGGTGATACAATTTGCACTGATGGATAGTTCAGGCCTCCTAAACTTCCGTTGACAACTCTCACAAATACGAATTGGTGGTCAGACGGATCATACCAGACACTATCAACACAGAATTGATTAAAGTCAATATTCGGATTGTTAAATGGACCTTCGAATTTCAACAAAGAACTATTTGACACACTGTCGGCAAGTACGTAGATACCACTAAGAGTAATAGCCATGCTAACAGGGAAATCTTGCTGAAGATTGGATCTGTAATAAGCACCCCAATTGACCGTGCCATTCAGGTTATACATTTTTATGGTGGTACCACCGGCTACTGTATCGGCTACTGTACCACAAATCATAAGATAATTTGAATAAGTGATTTTTGCGTCGATGATGTAGTTATCAAGACCGTTCATTGAATGCTGCCAGATCAATGAACCATCAGGGCGAAGTTTATACATGCTGTCTGACAGTCCAATGAGATAAATATCATTATAGAAATCTACCAGCAAGTCAAAACCCGGATCACCGAAGCTTAAGTTAAGAGGATAATCATCCTGCCACCAAATGAAAGTGCCGTTGCTGTCAAGCTTGGCAATATTATAGTTTGGCCATTGTGCCAATAGGTAAATGTTGTTATATGAATCTACGGCTATCCTGTCTGCAACGATTGTGCTATCAGAAAAATCTAAACTTCCATTCAAATTGTAGCGGAACAATGTCTGTGAACTGATCCCGTAAGTCGAAACAAGCATTCTGCCTGCATTATCTACAGCAATTCTGATTGGCGCCATAGCGTCTGACCATTGTTCGTTACCATTCATGTCGAACACAGCTATTCCGGCTTCATTACTCAGATAGATTAAATCATTTTTATAGATGATTTGTTTATACTGACTTGTGTTAAATGCAGTACACGAATCTCTGACCCATAATATTAATCCGCTTCCGCTAACTTTCATCAAGAGAGGTTTGTAATTTGGACTTTCCATCAAGGCTCCCGCCAGGTAACAATTGCCGGAGCTATCAAGCTCCATATCAAATGCTCTGGGTTTTCCGATGCCTCCATTGTCAAAATCTAAATTCCAAATTAAATTTCCGGATGGATCATATTTGTTCAGACTGATCTTATTAATAAAGTCTGATGGTTGAATATATTTATGGTAAGTGCTTAAGACAAAGATATTATTGTTCAGATCCACCATTGTTTTAACCGGAAATAAGAAGGCAGTATCAGGAAGTGTGTTTAGATTACGAATCCATTGTGGAGCCGTTTGTGCAATCGTACTTTGCATATTGGCAAAACCACTGATCAGAAATAAAATCAGGTATATTTTTTTCATGACTTTTTGGTTTAGAATTGATATACAAGATTAACAAATCGGTTTCCTGCTATCAATATCAATATACGGGGATCACTGGTACTTTTCACGGATTGATTTTCTGATCTCTTTTCTTTTAAAATGTTTTCGATGAAACAGAAAGTGTCATAGATATTGCCTCCTCTCTTTAAAAGCCAGGCAGGAAAAGGAGTATAGATTAATAAGTCGGACAAAATTATCCGGGAACTTTACCTGAAAAAATTTTGAATAATCTGACAAATTTAATTGCAAAATTGTCCTGAGATGCTCAAATAATAAAAGTCTATTCCACTATGACAGTTTGACCGTTGAATTCCACTTTAGATCCTGCAATTAATTTGTTTCTTTTTCTTAATTCAATTTGCCCATTGACTTTAACTTTTCCGCTATCAATTATAGCATTTGATTCAGCTCCGCTGCTGCTCCAGCCCATCATCTTCATCAACTGATTGAGTTGAATATATTCCCCCTTCATTTTAAAAGTTTCCATTATTTTTCAATATATTTCGGAACAAGATCAAAAATATTTAGCTTGATACAATGGTTGAAGAGAATAAATACGAAAGTTTAAGGAAGGAACTTGAAAAAAGTATTTCCTGGCCTTCCGTTTACATGTTTAAGTTTATAATTCCCGCAGATAATAAAAACCTTGCCTTGGTCAGATCAAAATTTACGGATCAATCTGTCATCACGCAGAAGGAGTCTACAAATGGGAAATATATCAGTATTACTGTTAAAGAGGTTATGCTAAGTGCCGATTCAATTATTGAAAAGTATAAAGAAATGGAATCTATTGATGGTTTGATGGCGTTTTAAAACATAACCGGCATGTCTTTTTCAAGGAATATCTACCCCGGTGAGGTTTAGGAAAGTGCGCCCGATTGATTTTTTAAATGGTAGTTTAATGCCGCGTTTATTTCCAGATAGCTAAAATCATCGCCCAGTTTTAATTTAAGAATTCCTGCCGAACTAATGTCATGTTCCTTTATAGCATCTATTGCTATTTTTAATTTATCCTTACTAATAAATTTTAAAACATTTAATTCACCTGTTAGGATAAAATGACTTAAATGCAATCCAATTGTGGAAACTGCTAATTTACGTTCTTTCGCAATATTTTCAATTGATTTACCTTGCTGAAATAATTTTAAACTTTCTAATTTTGTTGTGTTTGTTTTTTCAATTTTCCGTATACTTTCGGTTTTGTTTCCCGGGATACGCTCATTCATTTTGGATTTAATATCGTGGGTCTTGCAGTATTTTTGGATAGCTTTCAAAAAATGATCTCCGTATTTTTCAATCTTTATACGGCCAAAGCCTGATATGTTCGCAAGCTCATTTATACTTTGTGGAAAGAAACGACATAGTTCAACAAGGGTAGAGTCCGGAAAAACTATATAAGGTGCAATATTTTGTTTGACAGCGATTTCCATTCTTAAGGCTCGTAAGTTTTCGAACAGGTTATTGTCATAGTCTTGTAACCTCACTTTGGTTCTAGCTCCACTGCTTTGTTTTCTCTCTAGTTTTTTCTTCACAACCGGAAGATCAACAGATGCACCATTGTATAAAACATCTGCAGCCTTTGCGCCAAGTTGTAAAACGACAAATTCGCCATTGCTTTGGATCAGATATTCTTGTTGAATCAGGGTATTAATCCATTCCTTCAATTCATCTCTGTGATGATCCTTGCCCTTGCCGAAAGTTGGAATTCGCTTATGTTCTTCTCTGATTTTTTTTGATTCAGAGCCCTTCAGAAAATCGATAAGATAACCCGTTCCGAATTTTTCTCTAAGGCGGGTGACGGCACTTAGTATTTTCTGTGCTATGATTGTGCCATCGAATGTCGCCGTGCTTTCGGTATTCAGGCATACATCGCAATTATTGCATTTGCCATCAAAGTTCTCATCAAAATAATTCAACAAATATTTTCTTCGACAGACTTTGCTCTCACAATAATCAGCCATTTGCCGAAGTTTTTTTAGCATGATCTTGCTTTGAGCTTCATTGTCATCAATTGCTATAAACTTTTTTAGCTTGATAATATCACCGCCGGAATAGTATAAGATCACATCACCCGGAAGTCCATCTCGCCCTGCTCTTCCTGTTTCCTGATAATAGCTTTCTATATTTTTGGGCAAATGTGTGTGGACCACATATCGCACATTCGATTTGTCTATACCCATGCCAAATGCAATTGTGGCTACAATTATTCCTGAGTCGTTGAGCTTAAAATTTTCCTGACGCAATGCCCTTTCGCTTTTTTCTAAACCTGCATGATAAGATATCGCATTGTATCCGTCACTGTTTAATTTCTCTGCGAGGTCTTCGGTGTTTTGTCTTGACAAGCAATAGATGATGCCGCTTTGGTCTTTTCTTTCTGATAAGAACTCGAGCATTTTGGCATAATAGTCATCCTTTGATTCAACGGTGTATCGCAGATTAGGACGGTTGAAACTGGAGATAAAAATTTTAGCCTTTGGTATATTAAGTTTTTGAATGATGTCTTTTCGAGTTAATGAATCTGCAGTAGCAGTGAGTGCAATTACCGGAACAGATGGGAATAAAACTTTTAATTTACCGAGACTGAGATAGTCAGGTCTGAAATCATGGCCCCAATGGCTGATGCAATGGGATTCATCAATAGCAAACAAAGAGACCTGAATCTTTTTTAAAAGGCTGATGATAGCATTGTTTTGTGCCGAAAGTCTTTCAGGAGCGATGTAAAGTAATTTGAGTTCACCATTTTCAAGATTTTTAAGAACTGTCTTTTGTTCTTCGCTTGATTGTGAGGAGTTCAAAAAGGAAGCATTCACACCAATTTCAATTAGTGCATCTACCTGATCTTTCATTAAAGCTATGAGAGGAGAGATGACAATGGCTGTGCCTTTCATAGCAAGAGCAGGTATTTGAAAGCACATAGATTTTCCTCCACCTGTTGGCATTAAAACCAAACAATCCATACCGGTGATGACATGATCAATTACCGCTTCCTGACCGGGACGATATGAATCGTATCCATAATATTGTTTTAGCAGATTTTTACTATTCATAGAATGCAAAGGTATTTCAATTGGGGACATGGAGTTCATTTGAAATTAATTCTCGCATTAATGATGTATAGAATTTGATGTGTCCGATTAGAATTGCTCTTGCATCGATCAAATAAATTTCGGAATTATTTTCCTCTGTTGCTTGAAAACATAGTATCCGGAGTACCGATATAAACAAGTGGAAAATAGTTGATTTAAATACAGTTTAATTGAGGAATTCGCTTTTTTGACGGTTTGATAGCCGGTTCCAGACTCCCTTATTAACTTTTAGCGGTGGATAAGAGATTCATAACCTATGCATATAGGAATTATTTAGAATCTAATTTCGATGTTCATTGACATTAGAATATTATTCACATATCATTCAAACCAAATTTCTAAACCTAAATCGAGATGAATACAAACAAAATTTTACTCGGAGGAGTAGCAGGAGGCATTGCATTTTTCTTTCTTGGATGGGTAATCTACGGTATGTTGTTTGCAGATCTGATTGCTCAGCATAGTAATAACAGCTTAATGCGACCAATGGAGGAATTTGTATGGTGGGCCATGATCGCTTCAAATTTAGTAAATGCAATCTTGTTGGCCATCATCATGTCATGGTCAAACATTAGTGGTTTTGGCGGAGGTTTGAAAGTTGGAGCTATCGTTGGTTTGCTCTTTGGAGTTTCGATGGATCTCAGTTTTTATGCGATGAGTACCATGTTTGTCGACATGACAGGAATTGTTATTGATGTCATTGCATTTACGATTATGACCGGCTTATCCGGAGGAGTTATTGGATGGGTTATGTCGATGGGCAAAAAGGATTGAAAGCATATCAGAAGAAATTTGATTCAAGTCTTTTCAGTATCATAGAAAGTCCATGATCCTAAGTTTTTCAGGAATGAAAGATTTCGGGTCCCGGACTTTTTAATTTTACTGCCAACTTAACTTTCCATGTCATCGTGGTATGTCAATGATTTAGCTCAATCAGGGCTTGATTTAGGTCGAAATATGAGAATATGAAAAGGATAAGAGATTCTTCATTCGCTACAAGCAATTACTCCGGCTCTATTGTTATCTTGGGTGAAAATTAGTCCATTATGAAATCAACATTATTCTTCATTTTTAGCCTGTTTTGTTATGTTTTGACCGTTAACGCTCAGTCAACGGGTCCTCAGACTCCTGGGACTTACGTTGCATCAGGTAATGGGGTAGGGTGGTCTAA
>DAOQWA010000001.1:0-146235 GCA_035341855.1 Bacteroidia bacterium | reverse complement strand
GTCCTCAGACTCCTGGGACTTACGTTGCATCAGGTAATGGGGTAGGGTGGTCTAATCTTGCCGGAGTTCATGCAGTAGATAACAGTCCGGCATACGCAGACCTTGCCCAATATCCAAATTGCAGTGGCCCGCTTTGTTATTATTCGAACATCGCAAATTTTTCTAATTTTTCATTTTCTATACCGTCCAATGCTACTATCACAGGTATTGTCGTTGATGCAAATCAAAGGGTATCTTCTCCCGGAGGAGGAATACGTGATTCTGTAATGGTCTTGGCATTGAATGGAATTGCCCTTGGAACAGATCATTCAGACCCTTCATACTGGCTTGATTCTCCAACAATGAATTCCTACGGAGATTCAACTGATACCTGGGGTTATGCCTGGTCGCCAACAGAAATAAATGATATTTCATTCGGCTTGATGTATCAAGTCACAAATGACTCCTATGATCAACCGGCATCACTCGATTATTTGGCAATGACAATTTATTATCAAAGCGGGACCGGAATTGAATCACAAAAATCAACTCCCTGGAATATTGGTTTCTATGAAAACACATTAGTAATTAATGGAGAGGCTTCCATCATTTCAAAGGGCGTAAAAGTTGAAGTAAGACAAATGGACGGTAAGTTGCAATATCTCTATGATAGTACATCAGGTACTTCAAAATTGGACTTGCACTTAAATGTGAGTTCGTGGACTTCCGGAGTTTACATTATAACGATCACTTCGGCAGAAGGAGCCAGTGTCCAAAGAAAAGCCATCTTGTCGAGAAACTAACCCTACAGATGCTTGATAAAAAATTCTAACTATTGTGAATATTCACCGTTAAGATTGAGTTGACTCTGCGAAGGTCGGTTCGATAAAATTCCATCCTATTATAAAACTGAATTGAAGCTTATGGCTTCATGGATAAGATTAGCTATGAAAAAAACGTACACGATTCTATTTTTAATTTTTTGCATGAGCGGTTTGTTTGCTCAGAACAAGCAGGTTTTTACCGACGGCGGTGTAATTATTGCCGATCAGTTTAATATCACACGACCGCTAACCGAACTGGCAAGAGAATTCCCGGTCGATGAAAATAAAATTTATCCGAAAAAAGAATCCGGAGACCGAAAGCACAGAAGAGCACAAAAGTTTGACTTTTCTGTTGAAGATGGTCCACAGTATGGGAATGATCCTTCTGTGATGCAGACAACTATGGGGAATATTCCCGGACGTGCACCAATTTCTAATTGGCTTGGTCAAAATGCCACCGGTTTCAGGCCTATGGATCCTTCAGGAGCTCCCGGTCCGAGTCATTATATACAAATGATCAATTCGACAACTTTTAAAGTTTATAATAAGTCGACAGGTGCTGTGATGCTTACGATGAACCTTGGTGATTTATGGTCTCCATCAACATCCAATAATGGAGACCCTATAGTCATGTACGATAAGGCGGCTGATCGTTGGTTTCTTGCACAATTTGGTTCATCATTAGACAAGAAGATTTATATCGCCGTATCAGCAACCTCTGATCCTTTAGGTTCATACTACACTTATACTTATACTTCACCACTATTTCCTGACTATCTGAAATTTGGTGTTTGGGTTGATGGATATTATATGACTTCAAATCAAAGTACACAAAAAGTTTTTGCCTTTGACAGAACTGCTATGCTGGCTGGTACGCCGAATGCAAAATCTTTGTATATAAATTTTTCACCACCCAAGAGCGGTTTCTTCTGTCCTCTTCCGGGTGATGCTGCCGATGGAGTATTGCCGACTCCGGGATCACCTTGTCCGATCTTTTCTTATTCGGATAATGGCTGGGGTAGCGGATATAGTGATGCTGTAAATATTTATCAGATGACCGTCAATTGGGCACCTGCAACCCCTACGGGAAGCATTTCACTTGCAGCAAATGTTGCTACATCATCTTTTGATGCATCCTATGACATTAATTGGGACGATATTTCCCAACCCGGAACCACACAAAAGCTTGATGGTATCGGAGGTGTATGCATGTACAGAGCACAGTGGAAAAGTTGGTCGGGATATAATACTATCTTATTAAACTGGGGTGTTAAAATTAATGCCAGTCAAAGAAGTATTAAGTGGGTTGAGCTACGTCAGGATCAGAATACAAATGTCTGGTCATTGTATCAGGAAGGTATTTACACTCCCGATGCCGCAACACGTTGGATGGGCGGTATTGCGATGGACGTAAATGGCTCCATCGGTCTTAGCTACATGAAGTCAGATGCAAGTTCTATTTATCCGGGATTGTACTACACCGGTCGTCGTTCTTGCGATCCGCTTGGTACATTACCGATCACTGAGACTCTCGCCATAGCCGGAACAGGTTCACAAATCGGAGGCGTTAACAGGGTAGGCGACTATGCACAAACATCTCTGGACCCTGATGGAATTACTTTTTGGCATACCAGTGAATATATGGGTGGGTCTACAGGTAGTTCAGCAGCCCGGACAAGGATATTTTCATATCAGTTACCTAGCTGCGGTAATACTGCAGTTGTAAATATTACCATCACGTCCGGTACAAACCCTAGCTGTTCCGGATCGTCGCTAACATTTACGGCAACTCCTACGAATGGTGGAACCACACCTTCTTATCAGTGGAAAGTGAATGGAACAAATGTTGGAACCAATTCCACAACATACACAACATCTTCGCTTACGAACGGACAAGTGGTAACATGTGTGATGACTTCAAATCTTCCCGGTGTTCTGGGAAGTCCTGCTACTTCGAATAATATTAATATGACTGTTAATCCGATAGTAGCTCCATCGGTTTCCATCGCTCTCACTTCGGGTACCAACCCGTCTTGCTCGGGAGCCGGACTTACTTTTACCGCTACACCTGTTAATGGTGGATTAAGTCCATCTTACCAATGGAAAGTTAATGGAACAAATGTTGGAACTAATAGCAATACCTACACTTCGACATCTCTTACAAATGGTCAAACAGTATCTTGTGTTTTAACTGCAAGTGGTAATTGTATTTCTCCTTTAACTGCCAATTCGAATTCGATAAGTGTAACCATAAACCCGGTTGTTAATCCTTCTGTCAGCATTAGCCAAACCGGTGGAACCAACCCGCTTTGCGATGGAGCCACAGCTACATTTACTGCTACCGTATCAAATGGAAGCGGCACAGATTATACCTGGAAAGTTGATGGAACAACAGTTGGCACTAACAGTCCGACATATACAACAAACACTTTGACAAACGGTCAGGTAGTTTCGTGTAGTATAGTCTCCTCTCCGGCATGTGCTACTTCGCAAACTGTAATTTTAGGTACCGGGACAGGTACCAACACTACAGTAAGTGATCTTGCAAATGCCTACCCTTCCTATTATGGTAGTGGCAGACAGCAGTATTTGATCTTAGCTTCAGAACTTGTCACTCTAGGCCTGACAGCCGGAGATATTCATTCAATTGGATTCACCATTAATAGTACTGTCGGAAATCCTGCTACTTTAAACGACTATACAATTAAATTGGCTCACACTACTGAGACTGTGATGACATCCGCATTTCTTAACCCATCCTTTACTACAGTTTATGGGCCTGTTAATTACACTCCAACAGTCAGTTCACTCAATACTCATGTGTTTGGAACTCCTTTTATCTGGGATGGGACAAACAATGTGTTAGTTGATATATGCTTCTCAAATTTAGTTGTTGGTGTCACAGCCTATCAAAACTATCAGACGAATACTGCATTTGTCTCTACGGTTTACAGGCAAGTCGATGGTGCTTCCGGAGCAGGCATCTGCGGAACATCAACTACAACAGGTACTGGTTCTAAACGCCCTAATATGGTATTCAGTCGCATCGGTACAACAGTCAATGCAAATTCAAACACAATTTTAATGAATGTTGGTTCATCATTACCGGCGTCGGTTTCCATTTCACGAACTTCCGGCACAAATCCACAATGCATGGGAGCCTCAGCTACGTTTACAGCAACACCTACCAATGGCGGAACTACACCATCATACCAGTGGAAAGTGAACGGGACTAATGTTGGAACTAACAGTAACACTTATACGACTACAACATTAACTAATGGTCAATCGGTTACCTGCGTGATGACATCTAATGCAAATTGTGTAACCGGAAGTCCTGCCACCTCAAATTCAATTTCAACTACGGTAAATTCAAGTGTAGCAGCTTCGGTTTCTATTTCTCAAACTTCAGGAACAAATCCACAATGCGTGGGAGCCTCAGCTACATTTACTGCGACCCCTACTAATGGCGGAACCACACCGTCATATCAGTGGAAAGTGAATGGAACTAATGTTGGTACAAATAGCAACACCTATACCACTACAACACTAACTAATGGACAAGCTGTTGCCTGTGTGATGACATCCAATGCAAATTGTGTGACCGGAAGTCCTGCTACATCGAATATTATAACGATGGTTGTAAATGCAAATGTTACTGCATCAGCTAGCATCTCGCAGACCGCAGGTACTAATCCTCAGTGTGCGGGTTCGACAGTTACTTTTTCGGTTACCCCGACAAACGGCGGAACAAACCCGTCATATCAATGGAAAGTAAATGGAACTAATGTTGGGGTGAATGGTGCAACTCATTCTACTAACACATTGATAGATGGACAAATTGTAACTTGCGTGATGACTTCCGATGCTTCCTGTGTTAGCGGAAACCCGGCTACATCGAATTCAATTACCATGAGCGTTAATAATCCGCCTGTAATTTCTTCATTTAATCCTCAAGGCGGAGGAGCAGGCACATCTGTTATTATCTCAGGCTCAGGTTTTGTTTCTGTAAGTACTGTAAAATTCAATGGAGTCAATTCAGCATTTACAGTAAATAGTGATAATCAAATTACGGCCATCTCACCGGTCGGAGTATCAACAGGCCTCATATCGGTTACTACTCCATGTGGAACAGCTAATAGTCCGGTTAATTTTAATGGCACCGTTGGTTTGAATGTGAAAGTATTTATTGAAGGTTTTTATACTGGTAGTGGTCAAATGACCGGAGTACTTTCCCCTACAGTTTGTGATACGATTACAGTCAGTCTTGCAAGTAATATTTCACCTTATGCAATTGAGTATTCTGTGAAGGGTACGATCAATACTTCAGGTGATGGGACGTTTAACTTTCCGGGAGCAGCATTTGGAAAATCATTTTACCTTGTTATTAATCACAGAAATACTTTAGAAACATGGAGTTCTGCACCATTTGCATTGCCTTCTGCAGTGAATACTTATAATTTCACATCTGGTGCTTCTCAGGCCTATGGAAATAATATGATTGGTTTTGGAGGTGCTTTTGCGATTATTAGCGGAGATGTTAACCAGGATGGAGTGATCAATGCCAGCGATATCCTTGCAATGGAAAATTCAATTCAATTGATTTCGTTCGGCTACTATCCTTCAGATTTAACAGGTGATAAATTGGTAGAAGCTGCTGACTTCAGTCTGATTGAAAATAACGTTGGAAAGAGTAGGGTTAAACCATAAGTGCTGGCCACCAGAATCTGAATTGTTGGACAATGGTATTTCAGGTTTCATTGTCAGAAATGGTTTATTTAAGTAATTTTGCATAGAAAGGCGCCATTAGACCTTAGGGCGTCTTTTTTATTTAAATCAGGCTTTTTCAACCTTTCAAGTTGGAGAAAATCACTCTGGTACCCAATTTCTTCATTCAGTATGTCTTTAGAAAAAGAAATTTCCAAGCGCAGAACTTTTGCTATCATCAGCCACCCTGATGCAGGGAAGACTACCCTAACCGAAAAGTTTCTTCTTTTTGGTGGTGCAATAGTTACAGCCGGGGCTGTTAAAAGTAATAAGATACGAAAAGCAGCAACATCGGATTTTATGGAGATCGAAAAACAGAGGGGTATCTCTGTTGCAACTTCGGTGATGGGTTTCGATTATAACGGAATGAGAGTAAATATCCTTGATACACCGGGACACAAAGATTTTGCCGAAGATACTTATAGAACTCTCACAGCAGTAGACTCAGTAATCCTTGTAGTTGATTGCATAAAGGGAGTCGAAGAACAAACAGAAAAATTAATGAGTGTCTGCCGGATGAGGAATACACCGGTAATTATTTTTATAAATAAATTAGACAGAGAAGGAAAAGATCCCTTCGATCTTCTTGATGAATTGCAGGAAAAATTACAAATCCATGTTCGTCCATTGACCTGGCCTATTGGTGGTGGTTCAGGGTTTAAAGGAGTTTATAATTTATATAAGAAGGAACTCAATATTTTTGAACCAAACAAAACGAGTATATCTGAAACAAAAGCAAAAATTGTTGACCTTGCTGATGATCAGATGAAAACTTTCATTGGAGAAAATGAAACAGAGAAGCTCAGGGAGGATGTTCACCTTATAGAAGATTTGTTCGAGCCTTTTAATGAAGAGCTTTATCGGGATGGATTAATAGCACCGGTGTTTTTTGGCAGTGCAATTAATAATTTCGGAATATTGGAATTGTTGGAGACCTTTTTGAACATTGCACCTGCCCCTTCAACACGTGAATGTCTGGAGAGAACCGTTAGTGCATCTGAGCCGAAATTTTCCGGATTTGTCTTTAAAATTCATGCCAACCTTGACCCAAATCATAGAGACAGGATTGCATTTTTGAAAATTTGCTCAGGAAAATTTGAACGAAATAAATTTTATTGGCATACAAGACTGAACAAGAAAATTCGTTTTAGTAACCCAACCAGCTTTATGGCAAATGAAAAGACTTTGATAGAGGAGGCTTTTCCGGGTGACGTTATCGGTCTTTATGATAATAGCGTATTTAAAATCGGTGATACTATCACTGAAGGAGAGGATCTTCACTTCAAAGGAATTCCAAGCTTTTCACCTGAGATATTCAAAGAACTGGAAAATCGTGATCCTTTTAAAACAAAGCAACTGGAAAAGGGAATCCAACAGTTGACAGAAGAAGGGGTGGCTCAGCTTTTCACTCAACAGCCCGGTAATAGAAAAATTGTTGGTACTGTCGGCGAGCTACAGTTCGACGTGATAAAATTCAGGCTGGAGCACGAGTACGGTGCCAAATGCGATTTCCGACCTTTGAATTTCAGGAATGCCTACTGGGTCACCGGTAAAACAACTGCTGCTCTGGATAATTTTTTGAGAGATAGGGCTTCTGTTGTTGCATTTGATAAGGAAGACCGACCGGTGTATTTATCTGAAAGTGATTGGATGTTGAATATGATAAAGCAGTCGTTTTCTGATATACAGTTTCACGGTACTTCAGAATTCCAGGACAAGGCAACCGGTCTTGTAAATTCCTGAAAATTTCAATTGTGTTTTTTGGTTTTTTTCGTAATTTATTCCTAAGTCTCAGGTTTTCTCATAGTTAGGTGCCGTGATTCATTTCTGCCCTTGACTGAGTCATCCTTACCAAAAAAAATATTTTTTTGTCGGCATTATTTGCATTAAAACAGACCTTGTCCGGCCATCGGCATGTCTATACCTAATTTTCTTCTTTTTGTGGATAAAATTAAGTAGATTTGGTTTAACATGAAGCTACCGTACCTCCTGTCAATCCTGGGTATTTTATTGCTTTGCAATTGTGATATATCTGCACAATCAAATCATTTATTACTGCATTTAAACGATTTGAATGAAAAGAATGTAGATAGTTTATCAGTTTGGTTAGCTCCTGAAAAGAATATAATTGATGCAGGAATTTGTGTATCTAATAAATTGCTTATTCTTGATCTTGAGACAAAAGATGCAATGCATGTTCAGGCCATTTTCTCTCTTTTAAAAAAACACAACTTGTCTGAGTTCTATCTCAAAGAAAATGCTCCGGTTGATCAACTGATTAGAGACTGTGATAATTATATTTCATTACATTAAATTATTTAATGATTCGCTACAAGAAAAATACAAAACATCGTATGAGGATGAGCTCAAGATTCATCCTGCTTATGTTGTTGTATTCTTGTTTTTTGGTAATTAATGCAAGCAGTCAAACTACATTGATTTCAGCAACGGTCAATAATGGAGGATTTGAATCCGGTGGTGCAGGTTGGAATTTGGTAAACGGAACTCAAACAAATAAGTGGTATGGTGGAACTGCATCAGTATGTTCAGGGACCAGATCTGCCTATATTGGAACTGCTGCAACTAACAATACTTACGTCAATAACGTCAGCTCAACTGTTCATCTGTACAGAGACTTCACTTTCCCTGCCGGTCAAACTTTCATCAACCTTAGTTTTGATTTTAAAGGTCAGGGAGAAAGTACTTATGATTATATGCGGGTTTATCTTGTGCCTACTACCACGACCCCTGTTGCGGGTATATTGCTTGGTGCCGGGCAGGTGGGTTTGAATTATTATAACCTTGTGGGTACTTGCACGAATTACTCAATTACTTTACCTGCAAGTGCTGCAGGTACTACTCAGCGTCTGGTGTTTACATGGAGGAATGATGGATCTTTAGGGTCTAATCCACCGGCTACACTTGACAACGTAACAATCATTACCAGTCTGCCGCCTCCACCAAACTGCGCAGGGATTAATGCCCCAGGGAATGGTGCTACAGCTTTATGCACATCCGGAAATGTTCTAAGCTGGACAGCCCCTGTGGGAGGAGGTCCTCCTACAGGTTATAAACTTTATTTCGGAGTGAATTTTCCTCCATCAACAATTGTAAATGGGACAAATTTAGGGAATGTATTGTCCTACACACCTCCGGCATTGATGCCAAATACCACCTATTACTGGAGAATTGTTCCAACCAATGCGGTAGGTGATGCCTCCGGATGTACAGTATGGTCGTTCACCACCGGTGCAACCTGTGTTTTGCAAAATGCCGGTGGAACTGTTAATGCATGTTCAGCAAGTTATTTTGATTCGGGTGGTCCATCTGCTAACTATTCAAATAATGAGAATAACGTAGTTACAATTTGCCCCTCGGCAGCCGGTCAATATGTTCAGGTGTTGTTCTCTTCATTTAATTTGGAATCATGTTGTGATTACTTGAGAATTTATAATGGTAGTACGACAGGTTCTCCACTTCTCGGGCAATTTACCGGATCAAATCTCCCTTGTAACATCACCTCCTCTGCGGCAAATGGTTGTCTTACCTTTCAATTTTATTCTGATGGTTCAGTAACTTATGCAGGATGGCAAGCAACAATAAGCTGTGTTACATCTCCCGGTACAAGTCTGCCTGGAAGCACCTGTGCTAATGCTCCACCGATTACTTCACCTTTCACTGCTTTAGGGCAGAATACTGCTTGTTATGGAAATGACTACACGAACAGTAGCACCGGATCTTGTGGCACCCTGTATGAATCAGGAGAGGATAGAGTGTATGCATATACTGCCAGTGCTGCCGAATGTTTAACCATTTCAATTAGTAATGCAAGTACTTCTTATATCGGATTTCAAGTTTACAGCGGTTGTCCCGGAACTGCAGGCACAAATTGCATCGGTTCAAGAGGAGGCTCCGCAAATATCAGTGGTTCTGTAGCATTGCCTTCTGCAGGAACTTACTATATCGTTGTGGACACCTGGGCCTCACCGACATCTGCATCTTATGATATTTCAATAGTTTCATCCGGTTCAAGTCCTTCCAATGACCTTCCTTGTAATGCAATTGCATTGCCCTTAAATGTAAATACTCCTGGTACAAATTCCTGTGCCGGAGGAGCTTCTGAACCTGGTGCAGCCGGCTGTTGGTCTTCAGGAACTTTAAATACGGTTTGGTATAGTGTGGTAATACCTGCCTCAGGCAGAATACGGGTTCGTACTTCATTAGGTACATTGACAAACACTCAAATAGCATTGTATTCCGGAAATTGTACTTCCCCTGCATATGTTGCATGTAACATCAATGCACCGGCATGTGGCTCCTCTTCATACCTGAATTCAGAACTCGTTGCTACAGGACTTACTGCAGGTAGTACATATCTGATACGTGTGGATGGGAATGGAGATCTTACCGGATCTTTTAATATCATGGCCGTAGATGATGTGATAGGATTTCCACCTGCTATGGGCCAGGAATGTGTTAACCCAAGTCCGGTCTGTACACAGTCAATCTTAGTCGGTAATCCCGGTTATCAGGCCTATGGAAATAATTGTGATTTTCCGGGTGGTGGTTCCAATTGTCTGTTGTCAGGTGAGAGAGGTTCGGCATGGTATTCTATTCCAATCAATGCGAATGGAAATCTAAGCTTTGATATTATTCCGAATGATTGGTTGGGAGCACCAAGTACGTCTGCAACCGATTATGATTTCGCCATTTGGAAGATCACAGGATCCGGTGCGACTTCATGTTCTGCTATTTCCGGTGGTGCTGCACCTACACGATGTAATTATAATTATTTAGGAGTTACCGGATTGAATGGAGCAGCTGCAGGAACATCTCCTGCAGCTTATCCGGGTTTTGGTAATGCTTATGAAGCAGTTATTCCTGTTGTTGCCGGAGAGGTATATCTATTGGTAATATCTAACTTTTCCAATAGTACATCCGGATTCACACTTAACTTTGGCGCAAGTTCCCCCGTTGCTTATACAGGATCGGCTACTTCGGTTGTGTGGAGCGGAGGAACAAATACTCAATGGGCAATTCCAACCAACTGGGGCGGATGTAACAGTCCGGTATGCGGTGTCAGCGCAACGGTGAATCCTTCTGCATATAATCAGCCGTCATTGATTTCAGGAAATCACTATGTGAAAAACCTGACCATTAATCCCGGTGCCACGCTCACCCTTCAGGCAGGAGCAATATTGCATGTCTGTGGCGATTACCTCAACCAGGGTTCACTCGTTGCTAACCCTTCTTCTACTATTGTATTCGACAATGGATCAGTTAACCAAAGCATTTCTGGATCGCTAAGCGGTGCTGACCGATTCCCGAATCTTATTATTAATAAAACAGGTGGTCAGGTTATTTTAAACAATGATATTGATATCGGAGGGAATTTCACAACGAGTAATAACACGAGCGTTTTTAATTCAAATGGCAGATATGTGAGGGTTGCAGGAAATTTTTCAAATGCTAATGGGAACAATACTTTTTCAAATACAGGTACTACAGGAACTCTCGAGTTTAATGGAACTAATCCTCAAACATATAACCAGGGATCATCTGTGCTTAACTTGAATTTTGTTTTGATGAATCATACCGGACCTAATGTGACACTCAATACCAATATGAATATAAAATCAGGTACTGGTACACTTACACTCACAAATGGTAAGATCATTACAGGTACTAATGAAGTGATTGTATTTAACAGAACACCTTCTTCTGTGAGTGTTGGAAATATAAACAGTTTTGTACAAGGTTTTTTAAGACGCTACATCCAGGCAAGCGGTAGTTATGATTTCCCTGTGGGTGAAGCTGGAAAAGGTTATGAAAGAGCTAATATTTCCCTTACTTCAAACTCTAATATTGATAACCTTTTATCCAGTTTTGTAATTTATTCAGTTCTTCCGGGTCCACTTGGAATCAGTGAGTGTCTTGCTACATATAATCTAAATGCCCTCAACGATGGGAAGTGGATAATTAATGCCTATAATACCTCCAACGTTCAGATTTCCGGCAATGCCATTTATAACATGACATTGTATAATAGAGTTGGAAGCTATACTAATGCCGGGGGTGCTGCGGGATGGACAATCATGAAAGATCCGACAGGAAGCGGTGCCTGGGGTTTGGATGGAACTTGTGTTGCTGCTTCTACTGTGAATATGGTAATGAGAACCGGAATGTCAGGGTTCTCGCATTTTGGTACAGCACAATCAACTGTGCCGCTTCCTATAGAGTTATTAAACTTTGTTGGCCATGAAGAGAATGGTAATAATTATATTTCATGGAGTACTGCCACCGAGATCAATAATGATTATTTTATATTGTTGCATTCAAGAGATGGAAACTTATTCCGAAAGCTTGACAGATTGAATGGTGCAGGTAATAGTTCTCATCAAAGGGATTATAGTTTAATTCATGCCAATCCTGAACGGGGACATAATTACTATCAACTGCAACAGGTAGACTACGATGGAACTTCTACTGTTTCGGATATTATTGTAATAAACAATGACGGAAATAGAGAGATAGTTAGATATATATATCCTAACCCAAGTTCAGGATTGTTTTCTGTACAATTAGGCGACCGGAGGATTCGTGAGGTGGCTATCGAAGTTTTAGACCTCCCCGGTAATATGATTTATACAACGAGTTCTGTATTACTGAAGAACAAGTCTGACTTATCTATAGATCTTAGCCATTTGAATAGCGGGGTATACTTTTTGAAGATTAAGCCTTCTTCCACCGATGAGTTTTCAATTCATAGAATTGTGATATCAAAATCAGTGAAATAAATTTTAGACATTTTTGTCGTCGGCTAATTCAACGACACCACCTGTCACAGAATATTTCATGGCTTCACCGGAGCTAATATTTCTGATCTTTTTGATTTTTGTTCTGGGAAGAATATAAAGTTGTCCGGCAAAATTGTACGACTGGGGTACATAAACTGATACATACTCATTCCCAAATTCAAATTTTTCTAATTCTTCATCTGTAAGAAACCCGATGATCCAAACGTCTTCCGAAAAGACATTCACAAGTACGGCCTTGTCGAATTTTTTTTTATCTCCGGTGAATGCGCCAAAAAAGTCTTTTACGGATGTGTAAATAAATTTAACACCGGGGGTTCGCTCTAACCAATAATCGAAAAATCGAAGCAGTCCGCTCATTAAAAAATTTGAGCTTATCCAGCCTACCAGTATAACGAAACCAATAATTATTATAAAACCGAGTCCACGGATATTCACAAGAGGCAATAAGATGCCATCAATTTTTTCAAACAGCCAATATAAGAGCAGGCCCGTGATCGTTATGGGCGCAAGAATCAAAAGCCCCTGAAGGAAAAACTGAAAAAGTGATCTGTAAATTTTTGAATTATCCTTCTGGGTTAAGTTGTCTTTTTTCATGGGTACATTTTAAGAGATCGAATTGGGACGTTGACAGGGAATTCGAAATTAGTGTTTTATAATTTTCTTAATGAACGGAATTTTATTCTTGACGGACAATTTGCAAATGTAAACACCGGGTGGGTAATTTGTGAAATTAATCTGTGTTATCTGTTCAAATAAAATTTGATCAACCAGTATTTTGCCGGTTAAAGTTGAAACTTCCAGTCTCAACGGACCATTTTCTTTAGCAGTAACTAAAAAATTTTCTCTTACCGGGTTTGGATAAATTTCCGCATTACACTTATGGTATTCAATGATATTCGTAGTTGAACAAACGTATTCATAACTCGTCACATCATGGCAACCTCCCTGATATGTGCTTGTCTTGTCAACATAGGTGCCTTGATTCTGTAGTATAAACTCTATGGAAAGGCAGACCAAACAGCCGTTCAGAATGGTGACAGGTTCTGAAATGAAAAACTCAGTTGCAATAGCTTCCGTACTTGCTGATAGTTGGATTGTATCGCCGGGGCAGTTGAGAAAGGTGCCTGTCCAATGAAAATAGCATGTGTCAAAGACTGAAACCACTATCGATGCCGAGTCGGATAGGCCCGTTGTACTGTCACCTGCAATGAGCCTTATTTCTTTTAGGTCATAACAATCTTCATATAAGACTGCCAAAGTATCAAGGCTAAAGGAGTAGTGTACGCCATCGATAAGCCATTGATGCATGTTTGAACTGCTACTGGTGTTATTGAAATTAACAATTTGTCCACTACAGATGTTGTGCCTGTCGACAAAAAATGAGGCAACCGGTTGAGATGTTGCAATAGTTTGGCAGAATAGAAAAAAGGAAGATAGCATTAATTTAACTGTAGATAATTTTATCATAGCCTGCAAATTTATTGACGAATCTCAACAAATTACGAAATATTATAATTTCAAGATCTCTACCGTAGTTAATTAACAAATTAGAAGCAATTAGTGGATTATTTTGTCTCCTTCTTTTTAAATTTTAACTATGGAGTTAAAAAGTTGGGAAAACGATCCTGTATCGGAATATTCGTCCTCAATAAAATCTCCTTGGAAATTGTGTCACCTTAATTCAGGTACATTGATTGACTTGTTTAATGAAGTCGGTTTTTTGTAAATTGATGATAAGGTAACCGGAAACATGATGTTCAATGAATTTATTTTATCTGTTCTATGGGAATTTGCAGGTAATTCCTGAGCATGCTAACACTCAGATTTAGGTGAATTGGTATGTTTTCAACTGGCAATTTCAATTTTAGCTTTGTTACCTTTGATTTTTTCAGTGGCTACTGACTTTATCAACCCCTTAATTTTACTTCGCTTGATAGCAACATATGAGAAGCGGTCTTTTACTTCAATAAGTCCAATATCATCCTTTCCAAGCTCACCTTTTTTAGAAAGAAATCCTACAAGATCAATTTTATTCACTTTGTCTTTTTTTCCTTTGCCTACAAATAGCGTCTCCCATTCGGGTTCTTCCGGAGGTGGCAATTTACTTAACTCCATCAATTCAGGATTTTCCCTGATATAGACTGGTAAGGTTTCAAAATTATTCATCAAAAGTATTGCTGTACCTGCGCTCTTCATTCTGGCTGTTCTTCCGTTCCTGTGAATGAAGGCCTCTTCTGTTAATGCAAACTGAAAATGTATAATGTATTTAATTTCCGGAATATCTAGTCCGCGTGCTGCAAGATCAGTTGCTATCAATATCTGTATACTTCCATTGCGCAACTTAGCCAGAGTTTTCTCCCTGTCAGGTTGTTCAAGCCCACCATGAAAATAGTCATGAATTATTTTTTTTGATTTTAAAAATTCGCTGAGCCGTTCTACTGCATCGCGGTGATTGCAAAAAACCAGGCAAGTATCATTGTTTAGATTGCACAGAAGATCATATAGTGTGTTTAGCTTATCCTTATCTTCTGATTTTACCTGCCTTAAGCTAAGTAATTTTTCGCCAATGCTTTCGGCTTGATATTTCAGTTTGATAGGGCTTTTTAGATTAACAAATGCCGGGAGAGTTTCAGTCTCTGTGGCTGAAGTGAGATACTTTTTTCGCACATTCTTTAACTGACCCATGATGTATTCCATCTCTTCATCAAAGCCCATTTCCAGAGACTTGTCGAATTCATCCAATACTACAGTTTCCACAAAATTAATATTGATATTTCCTCTGCTTATATGGTCCGCCATTCTTCCCGGTGTAGCAACAATTAAATCAGGTGATTGGGACAAGCTATTCTTTTCAATCCGGACTGAATGGCCGCCATAACAGCAACAAATATTATAGTTTGACTTCATTTTTCTTGCCACTGACTCAATCTGAAGGGCTAGCTCTCTGGTTGGAACCAGGATAATTGCCTTAACAGATTTAACGTCTTTTGAAAATCCAAGCACGATTGGCAGCAGATAGGCAAGGGTCTTTCCTGTACCGGTAGGAGAAATTAGTAAAATGTCTTTATTGATCTTGGCTGCCTCTATAGTGGCTAATTGGATTTCATTGAGTTTGTCAATTTGCAGGTTTTTTAAGATACTTTGAAGATTGGTCTGAGAAGCGCTCATGAACTTTGATTAGGTTTACTCCTTCTTACAGATAATTCATTCTGTATTTCTGAGAATTTGGATTTATTGTATTCTCCGCTGCAAAGTTGATGTTTTAAACTTTATAATCGCTGAAAAAGAGGAATGTTTTTAACAAAACCATCCCGGCTCTTGTACTAGTCGATAGTAAACTTTGTGAGGTATGAAGTTGCATTCCTTTTTTGGTAAAATCAGCGATAGCAGATCGTAAAACCTCATGAGTAATTTTGTGTCTTATATTTGAAGATGACTTACATTCTCTCTTGCCTTTTTGGCTCGTTAATATTCAGTCTCAATTCTCAACCGGATTTTCATTTTTATAAAGAGAAACATTGTTATACCTTTGAAAAAAAAACACATGAAAAAATCTATAATTCTCTTTTTATTGATTGCCGGAAGTGTTTGCTTTACCGGTGATGTATTTGGGGCATCTTTTGAAAAGGTGTTCTATAAAGAAGTTGTATTGGAAAAAGGACCGGTCACAGTTACTATTACGGACGGTGTTTCTACCAAAGCTTACATTAAGTTTAAATTGCGTGTAAAGAATAACACATCTGATTATATTTTGGTAAGTACTGATCAGATCATTCTGAAAGCCGATGGGAAGGATTATAAGAATCTTGAGAAGGATTTGCTTATTGGGCCAAATGATGAAGAATCCCGGGTAATAGATATTAAAGGTGAAGGACTACAGTTTGAAAAATTTTCACTTGAATTAAAGGGTTTCGCAACAGTAAAAGCAGAAGAAGGAGCTATTAAAGCAGAAAACTTTAAACTACCTATTGTTAAGAATGATTTTACAGCCGGACCATTCAAGATAGTTCAGCTTAAGTCAACCAAGAAAACAGATGATGTAGTGGTTAAGTTTAGTGTTGATTATACAGGAGATAAGATAGGTATCGTACATCCCGGAAAAGCTTCACTTTTAACCCCTAAGGGTACTGAATTCGCCAATATGGCTTCCAGAGGTCAAAGAAGAGCGAACGTATTGAAGAAGGGCCAGAGCGACACATTCGTCGTCCTTTGGAAGGATATTCCTGTTTCAAACGGAGACATGCAAAAAGTTGATATAGAGATCTTGTGGCATGATACTTTTCGTGATACAGTTGCTGAGGCATTTCCATTGCCGGATGTAGAAGTTGAAATTGATACAGTCTTAAGCAACTCAAAGAATAAATAAGTTCCTGGATTGAGTTTCTTTTGGTTAGCTTAATTATTCAGACTACTAATTCAAGAATATGGCGGGAAGAAAAAAAGTAGTTGTCGTTGGAGGAGGGTTTGCAGGAATTGAGCTTGTTAAAAAATTGGATGAACGTTTGTTTGATATTACTTTAATCGACAAACTAAACCATCATCAGTTTCAACCGCTTTTTTATCAGGTCGCAACTTCTCAAATTGAACCTTCAAGTATTTCTTTTCCTTTAAGAAATATTTTTAAGAAGAAAAAGAATCTGCATATCAGGCTGGCTGAAGTAGAAGAAATTATTGGATCTCAAAAAATCATTAAATCTGATATTGGGAACTTCCATTATGATTACCTGATAATTGCCATCGGATGTGAAACAAATTTTTACGGTAATAAAGAGCTGGAGAAAAACTGTTTAACATTGAAGTCTACTTATGATGCTATACGTATTCGTAATCACATATTATTAGTTTTTGAGAAAATTATTTCAGCTTCAGAAGATGAAAAGGAAAGTCTTTTGAATCTTGTAATTGTAGGTGCCGGTCCGACAGGTGTTGAATTAGCCGGCGCTTTTGCGGAAATTAAAAAGGATATTCTTCCCAAAGATTATCCGGGCATAGACTTTTCTAAGTTTAGAATTATTTTGGTTGAAGGAAGTAAAAACACTTTAAATAACATGAGTGCAAATGCTTCCCGAGCCTCGCAAAAATATCTTGAAGACATAGGTGTAGAGATCTTCAGGGAAACAATGGTGAAAAATTATGATGGAGAAACGATACGTTTTCATAACGGCCAAGAAGTCAGAACAAAAACTGTTATATGGGCAGCCGGAGTAAAAGCAAATACCATTGCAGGTATCTCATCAACTGAATTGATAGCCGGAAATCGGATCAAAGTGGATAGGTTTAATAAAGTTTTCCGCTCTGAAAATATATTTGCCATCGGTGACATTGCTTATATGGAGACACCGCTATATCCTAAAGGACATCCGCAGGTTGCCAATGTTGCCATCAATCAGGCAGTCAGACTCGCAAAAAATTTGAATTTCTTGATCAAAGGAAAAGTGATGAAGGAATTTGAGTACCATGATCTGGGTTCAATGGCAACGGTGGGAAGAAACAAAGCTGTCGTTGATCTTTCCTTTATAAAACTCCAAGGTTATTTTGCATGGCTGATCTGGATGTTTTTACACCTCATGTTGATACTTTCAGTAAAAAACAAACTGATCATTTTTATTAACTGGGCATGGGCTTATGTAACAAAAAACACATCGCTGCGGTTGATACTTACCGATAAAAAGAGGTCATAAAATAAATCAGCGAATCACACTGACATGCCCTGTATAAATGTGAGATTTGTTTTTATTGTCTGTGACCAGAATTTTATAAAGATATACATCAGACTGTACATCACGTGTTACTTTCCCGTCCCAGGGCTTGTTAATATCATCGGTTGAGTAAATTACCAGTCCCCATCTGTCCAAAATATCCATGTGATATGCTTTGATGCGGGTGCCATGACCACTAAAGGTGTCATTCCTTCCATCACCATTCGGACTGAATGCATTTGGAACATAAAAAGTGTAATCATCTTCAATATGTACCAAGGCAGTCACCGAATCGCGACAGCCGTAAATATTAGTAGTATAAAGAGTTACTTCATATGAGCCTATTTCTCGGTACATGTGATCCGGATTTGTTTCAATCGAACTGTCGCCATCACCAAATGTCCATTCGTATTGATTTATTCCGGGAGTGGTATTAAGGAATTGAATTATTGGTTCCAGGATATTGGCAGTCTCCGGAGAAGGGTTAAAAGATGCTTGAGGCAGCGGGTTTACTGTTATAAGGTTCGGATAAACTATATAATCGGTGCAGCCTGCTGCATTTTGAGTTGTAAGTTCAACAGAATAAAGCCCTGGTTTTGTAAACACGTGAACAACTTGTTCGTCAGTAATACTGGAATTGTCACCAAAGTTCCACAGATAGGAATTGTTGACTCCGGAGCTTTGGTTTAAAAAAGGTACTGTGAGAGGGACACATCCTTCATGCAAAAGTGGTGTAAATGCAGCCACCGGATCAGCTACAACAATTACATTATCTGAAAATGGTATTGCATCGCAAAACTCAAAATTTGCACTCACGCTTACCATAAAGGTGTCAACGCTATTAAAGTGCACCGGTGGCGGGATGGCCTGATTCGATTGCGATGGATTTGCATCAGGACCAAAATCCCATGAGTACTGTGCACCGGGTATAATAGATCCGCTAACGTAAAATTGAAATTTATTATCCTTAAAGCACTGAGATGCCTGATTTGTAAATGAGACTACCGGGACCGGATTAATGGTAATAAGTACGGTATCAGAATTGTGACAACCAATACCTGATTCTACAAACAGAATATACTTTCTTACTTCGGGGAAAACACTTTGATTTATTCCTTCTACTGTCGTTGAAGAAGAGTTTGGTGCAGAGAGTCCTGTTTGAGGCATCCAACTGTATGAAATACCACCGGTTGCAGCAGATCCAATTGTAAGAGTGGTTCCTGAACACATGCTTTTATCTATGCCTGCATTTGCCGGTGGAAGTGAAGCTATCGCTATTGTGTTTTGTGAAATTGGTGAAGCACATCCATTTTCGGTTACAGTAAGAGTTATGTTTGCTGATGTGGCTGCGTTCCAGCTCAGTAAGTAGGGACCATTTCCACTGCCTGATATAAGATTGGCACCTCCGAAAGTCCAGTCAAAAGTAGCAGATGGATCTGCATTTCCTGTATACATTACCATTACAGTATCAAGAGGACATGCTTCGGACGGGATTGTAAAGATTGATGTCGGGACAGTTTTTACAGAAACATTAAATGTGCTGGTGTCAGCACATCCATTGTCTGTTATCACCAGACCTATACTTTTAGTGCCGGAGGTGCTCCAGCTTACCATGTAAGGACCTGCACCACTTCCGGAAGCAACATTCGCCCCTCCGAAAGTCCATGTATAAATAGCACTTGGGCTTGCACTGCCGGTAAAGCTGATATTTTGTTGCTCGTCGGGACAAGTAAAAGCATTCGTGTTGAATGATGCTTCCGGAATTGCATTAATAAGGATTGGAATAGAATTGGGAACAGAATTACAGTTGTTCTCAGAAACACTTAGGCTAACATTTGGATTTCCGGGGTTCGTCCAACTCACTGAGTATGGACCCTGACCACTTCCGCTATGCACAATACCTCCGCCAAAATTCCAGTTGTAGGTTGCAGAAGCGGAGGCATTGCCGTTGTAAGTTATTTGCACAGGACTTTCTGCGCAAACAGATGGTGCCATTGTAAACAATGCAGTAGGAACTTCATTCACCAACACATTTGTCTGGGTCGTGTCTGCACAGCCATTCTGATTTACTATCAGGCTGATGCTGCTTGCTCCTGCAGTATTCCATTGAACATTGTATGGATCCGCAGTTGTCCCCGTTCCTGAGAGAATTGTTCCACTTCCTAAATTCCAGGTAAGTGTTGCATTGTTTTGAGCAGTTCCATTAAATGCCACACTACCCTGGTCCCCCACACATAGTGAAGTACTGCTTGTAAAAGATGCAAGCGGTGTTGGTACAATGAAGACTGCTTCGGAATCGCTAATCGCCGCACAAGGATTATCATTCACAGTTAAGCTTACAGTCTTATTTCCTGAATTTCCCCACATGATAGAATAAGGGCCGCGTCCACTTCCTGAAATTACTGTAGCACTTCCGAAGTTCCAATTAAAAACAGCACCTGCGCTGGCGGCACCCGTAAATGTCACCACTGTAGGTTCGTTAATGCATAGAGTATCATCAATTGTAAAACTGGCCGTTGCACATGCAACAACTATTATTGGAGTGCTGAAAGTTGAAGAGCAACCATTCGGACCTGTTGCTGTCAGCGTGACAACGTAATTTCCACCGGTTGAATAAGTATGTGAAGGATCACGTAATGATGAAGTAGGGGAGCCATCACCGAAATCCCACACATATGAAAAAGCTCCAACAGTTGTGTTGGTAAAGTTCACAGTTGTTCCGGGATTCACAGGCATTGGGGGAGTAAACGTGAAACTGGTTAGTGGTACGGGTTGAACTTGTACAATCACCGGTGTTGAATTGGTGAGCGGTGGAGCACCGTCATCGGTTCCGGTGATATAAATTGTATGAAATCCGATATTTGAAGGAGATCCGATTATCTGTACATCAATTGAAGCAGTATTGCCAATGGTACTATTCAAAACAGAGACACCCGACATCCCATTCGGATTTACTCCGGGAGTTGTTGTCTGTCCTAGCTCAGGTGAAAGATATTCAGCATGCACGATCAAAGTATCATAGCAACAGAATTTTAATGTGTCACACACCTGAATGGCTGTGACCAATGGGGCTATGTTTGAACTGCTCACACATGAGTTAAAATAAAATGATTGGTTATCCAGTGCGTCAATGCCATCAGAATTCCCATAGGGTCCATCATAAGCTGCACCGGACGTGTCAAAAAGGCCAACCTGTATATAATCAATCCCATTTCCTCTGTTTACACCAACTGTAGCAGGTGTTCCACCGAAACCATTAACCCCTCCTGACGCAGACCCGGTCGTCCATTGCATGTCCTTATAGCAAAATGATGTGTTCTGCCCTGCCGGTAGGATAGGGTCTAATCCATCAGTAATGATAAGCTGAAAAGAATTTAATTTATCATCCTGCTGACTGAAATAACCTACGTTTTCCCATTGAACGATCATGTATGTAGGCTTAATGGTATAACGAACAATACCACTCAAAGGTCCTCTTGTATCAACATCTCCCCAGAATGGAGCGATCATCACGAATTGATTGTTCGGAAATCCTGATGCGGTGAATGTAGAATAGGCTCCACCTATAGAAACGTTACCATTATTATTAATGTATACACTATCTACGTTCGTACCATAAAAACAAAAATTAAATGGAAGGTTAAGTGGGACGGTTGACCAATCGTCATTTCTATAATCCGGTGGAACACCCGGTCCGCCACTTGCTCCTGAACCATCAAATGCGGCAACTTGCCATGTAGCATCTTGTGGAACCCAGCAATTACAATTTAAAGCGGAAGAAACGCTTTCCGGATTTTGTACTGAGGGGATCCTTGAAAGGTTGGCAATTGCTCCGGCCTTAGAATTTGTAAAGGACTCTTGCCCGGTCATCTTTCCGTCCAGTTTTAATTGATTGATGGAATCGGAATTAAGTTTTTGAATATCCAATTGTGCTAATAAAGGTGAAGGAAGAAACGCACATAGAATTAGTGAAAGGCAAATGAGGAAAAAGTTGATCGTTTTCATATTCATGAACTCGTAAATTTGGTAAATGAATAAAATATTTACAAATGAGGCTCGGCGAAATTTTTATTGTAGGTTTTTTCGTAACAGTTATTCCAGACTACCATTAACAACCGAGTAAGTTTAATAGCATTAAACTGAAATACAAGTTAAGATTAAAACTCGGTAATTCCTTTCTTTTCGGCAAGAAAAAATGACTGAACACGGAAAAATACACTATAAACAAGAAAAAAGAGTACTTAAGCTTTGAAAGTCATCAAGGCATAATTATGTTCAAACAATAATTTGGGAATTCGGAGAAAGAAACCAAGATTCCGGAATTTCTCAATTCTACTGTGACCGATACAGGTACTCCGGATTATTGTGATTTGGGTCTTGGCCCTCTCTTATAAATCACCAGGCCATTCAAAAAATTTCTTAGTACCTGATCTCCACATAATTTATAGTTAGGGTGGTCTTCGCTGCGGAAAAAGGCACTTAACTCTGTTTTGCCAATCTCAAAATCTACAAGCTTTAAAATCTTAATAATATCATCGTCTCGCAATTCGAGAGCTACCCGCAACTTTTTCAAAACGTCGTTATTGCTGATCATAGAATTAACTGAATGGGGTCATTAATGGCGAATTTTTCAACCTGTGATTTATTCAGGACCTGATTCATCAAGTTACAAGGCAAAAGGTATAAAGAAAAGCTGTAATTAGAAAAAATATGTACATTTTAGTTAATTAATTCTTATGGACTGAAATCAGCATTTTCAAAGCCATGCACCGGAAAATTATTAATTGATTGAAATTTAACATTTTTGATGTCGTTTGCCGATTGCTTGGAGGTCCACCCGTTATCCCTTCGACTCAACTAAGCCGGAAAAGCACAATAATATGACACGTGAGTGTTCTGAAAACTCTTTATCTTTCCTACATTTGGGTCAAATCTTAACCCTAACCAAATATGTTACGAAAATTACTCTACGCATCCGCTCTATTTCTTGGCGCAGGCACTATGCTATTTGCACAAGTTGAAAGAGCAACTACTGTCAGGTCTACTGATGTTTTACATAGCCTGTCAAATTCACAAGACTTTTCTTCAGCAAGAAAAGCCAATCCGGGAAATCAGGTAAATGCCTTATTCGATGTTCAAAAAAATTATAATTTAACTGCTCAACGCGGCGTTACTGGCGGCCATGCAGGTGTAGTTTGGACAGGAACCGAATTTTGGGTAAGCACCTGGAATGTCGACTCTCTTTTTACTTATGATATAAATGGGAATCTGACAGCTCGCTTTAAAGTTGCAGGTGTAGGCACACCTACTTCCGGTGTTCGCGCAATGACCTGGGATGGAACCTCCATTTTTGCAGGTGCTGCAACTACTACTATTTATGAAATCAATCCAACTACAAAAACCCTTGTGTCGACGATCACTGCTCCGGCTGTTGTTCGTGGCTTGGCTTATGACTCCTTAGCTAATGCCGGTGCGGGCGGTTTCTGGATTTCTGATTACGATACTGATATTTTGCTCATCAGCCGCACAGGTACTGCTTTGCAATCTATCCCTGCAGCTGCTCATGGCCTCACAGCTATGTACGGAATTGCTATTGATCACTATTCAACAGGCGGACCATACGTCTGGGCTTTTGATCAGGGGTCATCTGCCGGACAGGCTGACCTTCGTCGTATAAATATAGCGACAGGAATGCCTGATTTAGTGCAGCATGATGTTTCAACTGATATTGGTTCAACTGAAGCCTCCAGCCTGGCTGGTGGTCTTGGTATAACATGGGGTTTGGATTCTACTGGCGCACGCAGCATCATTGGAGTTGTTCAAACATCACCCAACAACCGTTTGTTTGCATACGAACTAAATGACTTCGTTTTACCTGCTTATGATGCAGTAGCAAATAGTTTAAATTTCAGTCCTCCACTTACTTACGTGCCAAAACACCTTACAGGCGCCTTCTTTTGGGACATGGATGTAACAAATTATGGAGCTAATGATTTTGATACACTCAACTTCATATTGAATGTGGATAGTGCTGGTGTGAATTTGTCGACTGATACTGCTCGTCTTTTCAATTTCGTTTCAGGTGCTCAATCCAACATATCTTCTTCTGCAGCCTTTACTCCTTCTGAGTTAGGTGTATATAATGTTACAGGATTTTTAAATACCGGAAGTCAGGTAGACGAAGATAACTCAAATGACACCATATTATACGATTTAACTGTTACTGATTCTACTTTAGGTCTTGACAATAATACGTTTGAAAGCAGTCTCGGTATAGGTGGTGGTGCCGGTGGAGTTTTGGGACAGAAGTTTAGTGTTTCCAGTACTTCATTTGCAAGCTCAGTGACATTCTGGTGCAACTCTCCGACAGCAGGTGATATGGTAAGTGCAGAACTTTATACGTTCACAAGTTCACCGGGCACAATGATAGCAAGTACGGGAACATACACTTTCACTGCAGGTGATGCAGCAAATGGAGTAATGGTACAACTCGGATTTACTTCAGCACCGTACCAAATTGCTGCCGGAACTTATTTTGTAGGTGTCAGAGAATATACTAATAATGTTAGCCTGGGTTATACTAGCTTTAACTTCCAGCCTAATACAGGCTTTGCACAAGTTCCGCCATCAGCAGCATGGTCTCCGGTTGAAACTGCCGGTTTTGAAGCGACATTTATTCTTCGCCTGAATGTACTTGATCCTTTGTTCGTTGGCGTTCCTCAGGTTTACAAGCAAGATGTGTTTACAATGCATCCTAATCCTGCTTCAAACCTTTTAACTGTGAAAGTGAAGGATAGCAATTCCTCAGCTACTTTATCCATGATCGATATCACCGGACGTGAAGTTTATAGCCGTAACGGTATTGCTGAGACAAATACAATTGATATTCATACTTTCTCAGAAGGAATTTATTTTGTGAGAATGATCCTTGATGGTCAGGTGTACACTGAAAAAGTGACTATCACAAAGTAATCATTGCGTAATTTTTAATACCGGGTTTTCGATTTCTGTGATTCAATTTCAGAGGTTGAGAACCCGGTTTTTTTTAGGTATCATGCAAACAGATCTCAAACCCTAATTCCAATCAGTAAGACATCGTCAACTTGTTCAAAATGTCCTTTCCAATCGTCAAAATACTGATTCAATAATTTTTCTTGTTCCTTCATTGGAATATTGCCCAAGGAGACAAGTTTCTCTCTGAGTCTTTTACTTAATAGCTTTTTACCTTTCTCGCCACCAAACTGATCTGCGAAGCCATCGGAGAAGATATAAATCTGATCACCTGCAATTAATTCTAAATGATGACTGGTAAATTCGGCTTCTGTCTTTAATCTGAATCCACCAATAGCAAGTTTATCAGGTTTTATTTCTTTGATCTCTCCGTTTCGTAATAAATACAAAGGTCGGTTCGCACCTGAATATTCAAGAATATTCTTTTGAAGGTCGAAACTACAGATAGCGATATCCATACCATCACTTACTTCATCTGACCTTTGTTTCAAAGCACTAATGATCCCATTATTTAAGTGATTTAATATTTGAGCAGGGTTGGTGATCCCAGATTCATTCACAAGCTGATTTAACAATGAAATACCGATCATGCTTAAGAAGGCTCCGGTGACTCCATGTCCTGTACAATCACCTGCCGTTATTATCACCTTTCCGTCTTTCTGAGAAAAAGTATAAAAGTCGCCACTCACAATATCTTTTGGACGATACAAAATAAAAGCATCTGTCAGTACCTGGTATACTAAACTTGTTTCAGGCAAAATAGCTGACTGAATCCGTTGTGCATATTGAAGGTTGTCAAGAATGTCGCGATTTTTTTGAGCAAGCTCAGACGTTCTTTCTTTAACTTTTTTATCAAGTTCAATATTTTGGTTTTCCAGGATTTTCTTCTTTTCATTTTCCTGTGTTATAGTTTTTTGAAACAGATGTTTGATCTCGGTAATTTGTTGACTTAATTTCAGGTTTATTCTTGAAAATTCTTTTGCCAAATAAATGGTCATCGATACAGATACGCTCAATAACATACTGTAACCAAAAAAGCCGCTCAAAGATTCACTGATATTATTTGCCAGTTGTGTTGAACCCATGGAATCCATAATGTCTGAGATCAATGCAAGAATTGCCGTACCTACCGGGGGCATTAAAATACCGAAAAGAAAAATTCCGGCTCCTTCTTTTTTCTTCTTCCATGCTTTAAAATATATTCTTAGGATTTCAATTATACTTAACAAAATATACATGAGAATAAGTACTCCACCTACATTCTGGATATCCGAATAGGCTACAAGAAAGATACCGATGCTTACCGCAGCGCCAAGTATCCAAAAATAGACCAGTATTCTCTTGTAGAAAATTTGGTATAGCAGAGCTATAAATAGAAGTGGAATATACAATACCGCGCCTATTTCAAGTTTTCCGATTGTTAATGTGGTGCTCAGGTCAGAACCGTTTGTGACTTTGTATATTCCAAAGAAAATAATGAATAGGAAGAGTGTGAAAAGACTATAATATAAATTTGTCCTGTTTCGACGAAAGAACAGGAATAGTATGAAATGGAACAGGCTCAATGTTATAAATAATCCTGAAAAAAATGCGAAAATGAAAGTGTCGGATCTGTCTGCCAATTTTTCCAAAGCCCTCTCTATGTTGGAGACTTCTACCTTCATCCCAATTGTTTTATTCATCACATCAAACTGAATTGCTTTGCTTGGACTTCCGATCGTAAAAAATGAATATCGAATTGCCAAAACATGTTCGCCACTGTCAAGAACGACAGGGTGAGGTATAGGTCTTAAATTGAAGCCTGATATACCTGGTTTGTTTTCTGTGTGAACAGTTCCAATGGTTTTGATCTTTTTTCCATCAAGATAAATTTCACAAGCATCCCTTACAATAAACTTTAGGGAAAGAATCGAATTGTGCACTTCTTTTTCAACATAGAAGTGAGTTCTGAGCCACACGATGAATGGTGGATATGCTGAAATTGAATCCAGATAATTATTTAAGTCCTTATCTCTGCTGTCGGGCCAGGAAGAATCATCAAAAAGTGGATCAGCAAAAGAAGGGTTGTCTTTTAAAGATATCAACCAATTTTTACTTAAGTCATAGTCTTCTTTTAAAACCTCATATGTGAGAGTGTCTGCTGAAACATTTTTAGAGTAAATCCCCGGAAGGTTAAAGAGTATGAAAATAAAAAGTAATAAAGAGTTTCGCATCGAAAATAATTTTCGCAGAATTTCTCAATGCTAAAGCTTTGATCATTGAGAAATTAAGTGAAATGCAAAGTAAGAAAAATCGACTACGAAATGATCAACTTGATAAATTAGATTTCAAGCAGATATGTGCTAATTCCACAAAATAAATGAATGTACCAGGAATAGGAGTTTTCTGTTTCCTGAATTAATTTAATGGTAATAAAATAACCTGTTCCCGGAAATTCTCTATTACTGAAAGAAAATAAATTCCCGAACCAAACTGACTGAGGTCAAGACTTACCTCTTGCACTCCGACTGCGCCATTGTGACTTTCCATGAGCATAAGTTTTCCTTCAGGATTAAACAAACGTATTAAAGCTGCTGATGTGCCTGTCTGTTGGTACTGGAGCACTATATGATCACGCGCCGGTGTAGGATATACCTTTAGAGAATTGGTTGCTGAATGTTGATTGCTAAGTCCGGTATATATTCCGATGTCAATCATGTCAGTAGCTGTACAGTTGTTTGCATCAGTAACAGTAACAGAATACAGGTCAGCTGAATTCACGACAATGCTCTGCGTGGTAGCTCCGGTAGACCACAAATAATCTGTGAAAGCCGGACCTGCATCCAGTGTTAAACTGCTACCTGAATTAATAACTGTATCTGCGCCTAGATATATTGAAGGTGCGGGAAAAACATGAGCGGTGACCGAACTAGGTTGACTAGGACATGTTGTTCCTGCTACAACGTAGTATTGGGTAGTTGAGGATAAGTTTCTTGTTATGTAAACGGAGCCTGTCGCCAATAGTGCTCCTCCGCTGCTATACCATGAAAGGGGCTCAAGGGATGATGCTGATAAAGCGACTGAACCGGTACCACACGTAAAGTTATCATACGTTATGGGTGAAATGCTAACATCGCGTATCTCTGCTACCACTGTTACGGCAGAACTAGGGCATACACTTGAGGTTTGTGCCAAAAAGGTTGTAGTTGTCGTCAAAGCAGGTGTTGTAATATTTTCACCATATCCAATCAAGTTTCCTGATGTAGCCTCATACCAAAAGACGGTATCATTTGCATGTGCATGTAAAGTTACTGCGCCGGGTCCGCAAGTGTATGCACCGCCTGCAACCGGCGGCAGACCTTGTGGAATTGCATTTACACTGATCGACGTAGAAAAAACCGAGCATCCCTGGTCTGTTATATTCACCGAATAGTTGCCGCTTGTTGTTGCCGTGTAATTTGACTGTGTAGCCCCAAATATGATGTTTCCGTTGTTATACCATTGATAAGTATTACCTGACCCGTTGTTGGAACTCAGTTCCACCTGGCCTCCAATACAAAAATCAGTCGGTCCGGAAGCACTGACATTTGTTGAAGGTGCAGAATAAGCTCTTCCCGGAGACCCTCCAAGGCAACCACTGAACCAATTACTTGCATCACTTAAATTTCCAAGCGGATCATCAAGCTCCAAAGTATATCCTTGTCCGTCAGCACTCACAGGCCATGGAGAATCGTCTTCATAATCTGCTTCCAGTATTTTTGTTTCTGTGTAGTCGAAAATTCTAACCTCATCATCTCCGTTATCAAAACTAAAACCGATTGGACCAATTACATTGTTGACCTGCGGATAATAGGTTTGAAACTTTTGCAAGTCTTCAGAAACAACAAGGTACTCACCGGATTCAATGACCGTACCTACAGGGAAAGTGTAAGTGTGATAATCTTTTTTATCCCTGAGTTTCCAGTTAGAAATATCTAAATCTACAGAACCATAATTGTGTAGCTCTATCCAGTCACCGGCTTCTTGTGTAGAAGCAGAATGATAATTAATTTCAGATATAGTCAGTTTAGGAGACTCTGATGAGCCACTAAAATATGCAGTAATCTGATCGGTTGATGTGAAGTTGACTGTGAGAACTTGATTAGGATTGTTAGAACTGATAGCTACGTTAGATCTCCAATGATCAAATTCGTAACCCGGATTTGGCATTGCAGTGATCGTAACCGGATTGCCTCTGAAATAAACACCGGTCCATGGATAGCTTTCAGGGTTAACTGTGCTTATCTGAATTCGTCCCGAACCGCTCGGACTTGCATTGAAAGTCAGAGAAACCTGGCTTTGTAATGAAAATTCAGTTTGGATATGATCTCTTACTTTTCCTGGGCGACTGTTAATGAAACTTTCCATAGAACTGATCTTACTGTTCCATGTACTTATGCTGAAATTCTCGCCATTAAATGATGACCATTTACTAAAATGATCGCTCATATCATGCCTCATGTTATCTTCAAATTCCTCTGAAACGTCTTTTAAATTTGATGATTTGAAAATTGTATTGATAAGGTCGGCATAGCGGTTGATGAAATAGGTTTTGAATTGAGTATTTCCCAGGAGAGCATCAAACAAATCAGATGTATAGTTTTGCGAGGCCGGGTTGCGTGCAATGGCTAAACGATTGTCGTTTACGCTACCGGACATTCCAAGACCGAAATCTAAGTCATACAAAAGATATTTCCACTTTCCTCCTGAGGCCTGTGGTCTCCACATTTTGATGTTGTTGGTCCAGTCACCCATCCAATCGCCGTTATTAAAATATGTTTCTGCGATCATATAGTCGACAAAATTGTTGATGTCCAACATTTCATCAATGTTTTCATAGTACTGCGAACCATTCGGATTTTGATTGGTAGCATAATTAATCAGATCCCAGAAGCTGTCGTCCGAACCAAATTTTGTTTCGATGTTTCCACCTTCCAGCAAGAAGTCTATTTCATCTTTTTTATAACCGAAATTATTTTTTATCCAGTGCTGATCATGATTTTCATGCACGGTATACACACCCCAATAATCTCCATTCAAGAAAACGACCACAGGATCCGTTGCAAGATAGCCTGAATGTGTATTTTTCATGACACGTTCCATAAGCGCATCCCGGTAATGTACTTTGTTCCAATCAGTGCCTGAGTTTCTTAAAACAAAATTATCTGTTTCAGTTATCTGTGGCTTGTCGGGGAATAATGGGTATTCAATTTCTGATGTACCCAGTTCTGCACTCAGTTTGATCTCAAAACTTTTTTGAGGCTTGGCCTGAGAGTAATTTCCGAAAATCTCAATATGGGCATCAAAACTTAATTGACGGTCCTTATTCACATCGTAATATTCTATTGATGCTTCTCGCTCCCAATCCTGCCAAAAATTAGCTCCTTTATAAGGATATGCAGAATCTGCCCCCGGACCAGTAGCATAGATGCCGGTATGATAATCCCACAGATCATCCGGATCAAGTGAAACGGTTACGACCGGCAGATCAATATCTTCGTTGATGAAATAGCTTTTTGTAAAAGTCGGACTAGGTAGGTAACCTGATTTATAAACTTTTACACGGATAGTCTTTGTGCTATTAATATTTATTGAAGAGCTGTATTGGGAAGAGCTGGAACTTGGTTCAGAACCATCCGTTGTGTAACGGATCTTAGCGCCGCTTTGTGAAGTAGACAAACTGAGTGATCTTGAGGAGCTGTAGAAACCTTCAGCCAGTGAAAATACCGGATCAGAAGCATAACCCGGATAACACGTTGATGAAGCATTTGAACTTAGAGGCGTAGGAGAAGTAAAGATGCACCAGGAAGAAGATCCATCTGAAGAACGACCCGTCGAATGTCCGGGATCCATTCTGGGATACTGTTGTTGATCGAGATTAAAGCCTGTATCATCAGTCAATAATATTGTC
Organism: Bacteroidia bacterium; assembly: GCA_035341855.1. Taxonomy (GTDB): domain Bacteria; phylum Bacteroidota; class Bacteroidia; order AKYH767-A; family 2013-40CM-41-45; genus QQVM01. The sequence goes on along the minus strand of DAOQWA010000001.1, from coordinate 115,208 downwards.
TCACCATCACGACTAAGTTTAAAGTCAGCCTGGAAATACTGAAAATCCGGAGTTCTGAACCAGGCAGGTACATTCGAAAATGTCTGTGTTGAACTTAGCATTCCAAAAGATAAAAATGGGATAGCACTTAAATCTCCTGAACTGGATGTGGAGTTGTGTACCTGTACAGCCAGAACATTAACACCGGGTAGTAAAAATGTTTTTAGAAATTCTGCATCAATATAAAATGAGTCAGGTTGATGACCCTGATACATCATTGCTTCATGTGAATGGGTTGCATAGTCGTCATGTCGCGGGCGATCACCCGGAACACCTAAATTAGCTCGTGCAATTTCCACTCCATTTAAAAATGCTACAAAACCATCATCATAATCGATGTTAAAAATTGCCGAATTGATATTTGCTGTATCAGGAACAAAAAATTCCTTGCGCATCATCACAGACTTGCATTGAGAGATTACTGTGTTGTCATCTCCGTCACCTAAACCAATTCCTCCTTGTCCCGATGACCATGAGCTTTGATTGAAGTTTAAGTTTCTCCAATTTGTATCAGGCTCAGAATTCCCAACAAAGTACTTCCATGTCGTTTGTGCAAGTACAGCTGTCTCCCAATGATTACTCAGGTCTGTTCGGTTAATTCCTGAAGCAAATACGATTGCTCTCTGTCCAGGACCTAATTCAAAAAATGGGAATGTGAATTTATAAGGTTTTGCAATTTCATCCGAGAGGCCATAGCCACCCATATTCACCGGGCTACTTCCATCATTGAATATCTCAATCCAATCATCATGTTGTCCATTTTCATTTACGATGTTGGAAATATTCGATGGACATATTTCATTGATGAGAACTTGAGCAACGGAATAGTTGGAAATTAAAATAAATAAAAACAAAAAGCCGGTACGAAAGTCCGGTTTAAAAATGGAATTCATGGTTACTGATAAGTAAAGGTTTTTCCGCTTGCTCAATATGTAATATCAAATGTGAATATATCTCGATTTTAGCCATTTTAAAAGGCTTTTTGGCGAACGAACAGATTTCCTGTGCAAATCCTGTTCGTCCGGGTTTTCGGCTTGCAACAGCAATGTTCATCTCGGCTCCAAAATTAATTATTATTTGCTTCGGAACACACCTGCAAACCCGCCACAGTAGCAGTTTTTATCAACTTTAAGCAGTTGAGATTATACATATTTCTAGTATCTCATTTTTTTTTGATCGGATTTTGAAGGCTAGGTTTTTAAAATAATCAGGTATACAGTTAAAATTTCAAAGATTTTAAGGATCGGGTATGGATTTTTTTCATAATCGGCATCCATGAACAAAAACCTCATTATTATGGAAAAAATAGCAATCACCCCGGAGCAACGAGAAACCGGCACAAATTCCCTTTCTCAAAGATTAAAAAATTTTTTCAGGTCAGATCCCAGACATTATCAGATCACATTTTTAACCTCTTTTTTACTCTATGGAAACATAGTATTAGGTTGGGAGCACAGTCTGATAAAAATTCTGCTCACATTTTCTGCTTGTCTTTTCACACAAATAATCTTTACAGCTTTTACAAACAAAGATTTCAGTTCAGTTAAAAGTGCTATGATATCAGCTTTGAGTATTTGCTTGATGCTGAAAACAAATCTGATGTTCACAGTGATCCTTGCATCTGCATTGAGTATTGCCGGTAAATTTTTTATACGCATCGGCGGGAAGCATGTTTTCAATCCAACGAATTTTGGAATTATTGTTACGCTAATTATCAGTCAAGACGCCTGGATTTCTACCGGCCAATGGGGAAATGGATCTTTGATGGTGTTTCTCCTGGGCGCGCTTGGTATGATTGTACTCTTAAAGGTGAATCGCTTTGATACTGCGATAGCTTTTATATTTTCATTCGGACTTTATCATTATATCAGGTCAGTGCTTTACTTAGGATGGACGACTGATGTCTTTCTGCAACAAATGACCAGTGGAACTTTAATGATCTTCACTTTTTTCATGATCACGGATCCAAGAAGTACTCCCTCAACTTTTAAAGCCAGAGTGTTGTGGGCTTCTATGGTAGGAGTTTTGGCAGCATTTCTGCAAATTCACTATTGGGTAAATGGATCAGCACTTTGGGCATTATTTATTCTATCTCCATTGACTCCTTTATTCGATACTTTGTTCAGAGGAGAAAAATTTCAATGGAGTAAAAGCGATTTTATCTCAGTCCAGACTTCTCCAAAGCCGGTTAGGTTGAAAAACATCCGGACAGGTGTTGCTGCTATCATACTATTTTTGATAGTGGTATTGCCTTTTAATTCCAAGGCATTTTGCGGATTTTATGTTGCAAAAGCTGATGCCACCTTGTTTAATAAATCCTCGCAGGTAATAATTGTCAGGGATGACGATCATACAGTAATAACGATGAGCAGTGATTATACAGGAGAGTTGGAGGATTTTGCTATGGTGGTTCCTGTACCTGTGGTACTAAAGAAGTCAGATATCAGAGTCGTTGAAAGAGTTCTCTTTGATTCTTTTGATGCATATTCAGGGCCAAGGTTAGTTGAATACTGGGATCAAAATCCTTGTTGGAAAAATGACGTACAGATACGTTCCTCTAAAATGATGGTTCAAAGTGAAGCCGCAAGCATGGATGCATCAAATGAAGAGTATGTAAAAGATTACAAAGTCAAAATTGAGGCTCAATATGTTGTAGGAGAATATGACATACTTATCCTTTCTGCAAAAGAAAGCGGAGGACTTGAATCATGGTTGATCGAGAACGGCTACCGGATCCCTGAAGGAGCTAAAGGTGTCCTGGAACCCTACATAAGGAGCGGAATGAAATTCTTTGTTGTAAAGGTGAATTTGGAAGGTTTTTTGACAGAAGGGAATAATTTACTTCGTCCGTTGCAAATAGCTTTTCATTCACCAAAATTCATGCTACCTATACGACTAGGAATGGCAAATTCAAACGGTGGGCAGGATATGATTGTTTATGCCTTGACCAGAAAGGGAAGAGTTGAAACATCTAATTATAGAACAGTAAACATGCCTACAGACAGGAAGGTCCCGGTTTTTGTGAAGGATAACTTCGGCGAATTTTATAAGAAGACTTATGAGAACACGCTTAAGCGTGAAGGAAAAAGGAATGTGTTTTTAGAGTATGCGTGGGATATTTCAGGAAGTAATTTTATGAAATGTGATCCATGTGCCAGTAACCCTCCGGTATTTTCTGACCTCATTGATGCAGGTGCAACGTGGATTCGTTCAAATGGGAATGGGACTTATTCTGGTTCAGTTTATTTTACCCGCTTACATGTATCATACGATAGAGCTAATTTTGCACAGGACTTGGTTTTTCAGGAAACACCTAATAAACAGAATTTTCAAGCCAGATATATTTTGACTCATATTGCACCCGGTCCATTCAATTGCAAAGAAGGAAAAGCATATTTGCAGGAAGTCCGCAAAAGACGCTATCACGAATTACAAGAGTTAAATGCGCTTACCGGTTGGGATATAAAAAAGCATGAAGATTATCTTGATGAATTGATGGGATATGTTGCACCTGAGGAGCCGATTAAAAATGGAAATACTGCCATCATTGATGTTCCGAAGAGAGAGCCTGTTAAAAGAAGAGTTAATTTGGATACAGTATCCGCAGTCAGTCATGTAACACCGGCTTATCCGGACTCAGTGGAGATAAATACTGAGCCATGGCATGAACAGGAGCAGGTATCTGAGGCAGGTTCAAGTTCTTCCGGCACAGACATTGAAGTTGTTCTTGCCGTCCTTGCACTCGGGGCATTATATGTTATCAGCAGAAGCAGGAAGCAAACTTAATTGTTTGATCAGGCTGTTCCCTTATTTAGAACAGCCTGATCTTTTTCATCTTAGAGAGCGGACTGTAAATTGATCTGATCAAATGCATCACTTATTTAAGACTTTTATTGTTTCGTGTTTTTTGATTTTATTCATTTATTCTAGTTTTTGATGTTCATTAACAACAGATTTTTTGTCATTCACTTACACTTTGGGTGAGTTCATCCAAATTCGGAATTTTGTTTTTAGGCAAATGATACTTTTAATCATTCTTTTTATTCAGGAAATTAGAATGTTTTACGTATCGCAGTTTTTTAGTTGTTTTGTCTCAGGACAGAATTCAAGTGCCTTTCTTTTACAGGCTGAAGATTCTAAAGAGCATCTTTTGTTATCTTGCAAATTCTATAGTTTAACCACTCCAACCAAAATCATTCACCATGAAAAAAGTTTACCTACTGCTTATTGTATTTCTGATAACTACACTTACACAGGCTCAGACTTTAGATAGTATTACTCCTAATAGTGGAATTGTTGGTCAGCAGATCCTCAGTACAAATATTTCTGCTACAAATTTATTTCAGGTAGCCAGTTCGCCAAATGGTAATATTTATGAAATTAATCTGAAGAAGGGGGCAGCTTCTATCCCTGTTTATAATATGTGGGGTGGTGTATGGCCTTCAAATGTAAATGTGATTGATCCTAATAATGCAACTGCAGATTTCTCAATCCCGGCAAATGCAGATACTGGTTTGTATGATCTCGAACTTACCACCACAGATCCTTTTAATCCCGGATCAAATTTGATACTATATACAGCACCTAATGCATTTACTGTTACACCTCCGGATGGTTATCTTTCCGGAAAGGTGTTCTATGATACTAATGAGAACGGAATTTTTGATGCCGGTGATGTTGCAATGGTTAACCAGCTGATCCAGATTCAGCCGGGAAATTTACAGCAACAAACAGATGCTAACGGAGACTTCAATTATGGTGTTTCCAATGGAACATATACTGTTTCACTTTATTCTTCCGGCTCACATTCTTATGTGTTGTCCACCGACTCTGTTTCATACACAGTACAGATCAATAATGCAAGTGCAACTGGATTGGATTTTGGGTTGATAGACGGATTAACTTCTTTGTCTCCTGCTACAGCATTTCAAGGGCAAGTGTTAAATGCCAATATAACTTCAAGATTGTTATTTGTTGCCGGTGGCTCCCCATGGGGCAACATTACAAGTGCTTATATTCGAAGAACAACCTCACCGACAATTCAATACAGTATACCAAACACTAGTTTTGTAGTTATTGATTCTACAAATGCACAGTTGGTTTTCCAGATTTCAGTATCAGCAAATATCGGGGTATACGATTTGGTGATCAATATTAGCAATAAGCAGTACTTTCTTGAAGATGCTTTAACAATCACTACCGCTCCCGCAAGTTTAAGTGGTTTATGCTACTATGATTCGAATAACAACGCATCTTTTGATATTGGTGAACCTCCAATTGAGAATGTCAGGCTATCCCTTAGTCCCGAAGCTTCATTTGCCTTCAGCAATGTATCGGGTAATTTTGTCTTCGGTGCAGAACTAGGTTCACATGTGTTAAGTTATAGCCCTACGCCAGCTTCACCATTTGTCCTGACCACAGCTCCTTCATATTCATTTACAAACACAGGAAATCAGAGCGGCTTTGACTTTGGTTTCAGGTCATCACTGCCTGATTATACGTGTGATGTAACATTTAATCCGGGTGTACTAAGATGTCTCCAGAGTGTAACTTCAAGAATTATTTATTCAAATACGAGTAATGCAGTTTGTCAGGGACAAATTTATCTGGTTCATAGTTCGAACACAACATTCAATAGTTCCACTCCTCCTGCTTCTTCAATGAATGGCGATACAATTTTCTGGAACTTCAGTGGGTTGCAGCCTATGGCTACAAGTTCGATCAGTGTGTCGTTAACAAATCCTGCAGCAGGAAGTATTATTAGTTTTCTAGCCGGAATAAGAGTAGAAGATCAATTCGGGACTCAGCAGTTTGAAGATACTTCTTCTAATTCAAGAACTGTACTTTGTTCTTATGACCCAAATGACAAAGCAGCATTTCCTGAGGGAGAAAATGACATCATGCATTACACACTCAATTATGAGCCAATCGAATACTTAATCAGATTCCAGAACACCGGTAATGATACGGCCTTCACTGTGTATATCCGTGACACTATAGATGCATCATTTGATTTGAATACACTTGAGGTATTAGGTTCAAGTCATACTGTACAAACCGAAGTTGATAGCAACAGGGCCATAGTATTTATGTTTGCAAATATTCTTTTAGCTGATAGCATAGTGGATGAGCCAAACAGTCATGGTTTTGTTAGATATCGTATCCGTCCTCTAGCGGGAATTCCGGATCCGACAGTTGTCGAGAATACGGCCTACATTTATTTTGATCTGAACCCGGCTGTCGTCACTAATACCACCTGGAATACTCTGGTTCAAATGTTACCGGTTGGCATTGGTAAAACTATAAAGGTAGATGATGGTGTTTTCTTTTATCCAAACCCTATGGATGAGATAGGATACCTGAGCTTTAATAATCCACTTGCTCATCAGATGAGATTGGAAATTTATGACTTAAAGGGCGGGCTTGTTTCAGTAAAAGAGTCAAGTGGAAGTTTATTTCAAATTGACCGTAAGGGCTTTTCTTCCGGATTATATCTTTTCCGTTTAATAAATAACAATAGCGGAAAGGTAAATAGCGGTAAAGTAAGTTTTAGATAGTTTGTGTTTCGTTGTGAATACGTCGCTGCAAATTTAGCTCCTGCAGCGGCGTATTTTTTTTGGCCGGATGCAAAGAAGGGCTTTTATTATTCGTAATTTTATACGATATTTAATAATATGCGCTTCTTTATCTTATTGCTTGGTTTTCTGTGTTCAATATCAGCCTTTGCACAGAATTATTATCGATTAAAAAATGATATTCCTGTTGTGTCAGGGGGTAATACACTTCTGTATCCCTGGGCTGGCGGTCTTAACTTCGGGGTGTTTTCAGCTGTTGATTTGGATAGTGACGGACTTGAAGATCTTTTTGTGTACGACAGATCGAATAACCGGAGCATGGTTTTTGTCAATACCGGAGCAGGGGGTCTTACCGCTTACCGATATGCACCTGAAATTGCACAGGCTTTACCTCCTTTGAGGGGATGGGCCTTGTTCTATGATTATAATTGTGATGGTAAGGCAGACCTTTTCACAACAGGTGTTTCAAATAATGGAATCATGCAGTTCAGAAATGATTCTCAACCGGGCTCAATTTTATTCACGGTTGTCGATTCGATGATGATGGCTGATTATGGTGGTGGTCCACCTGCCGGCATCTTTGCAAGTGGCTTTTTAATGCCTCATTTCAATGATATTGACGGAGATGGCGATATGGATGTCTTGGGTCAACAGTTTTTTTGCGTTGGAACTTTCGCCTATTATAAAAACTTATCGATGGAGAATTATGGTGTATGCGATTCTCTTAATAAGCATGTTCTACAAACTTATGCCTGGGGAAATTTTGCTCTGCGTTCCGGAGCTTATCCTAATGTAGCTGTCGGGCAATATCATATTTCATGTTTTCAGGCAGTGCCCCCGGATGATATGTTCGGTTACGAACTTGCAGTGCAAGATGATACTTATGCAGGAATTTATACAATTGACATAGATGATGATGGTGATATGGAGGCTTTGATCGGAGATTCCGGTGCCCGAAATAGTTTGATGGTATTCAATAATGGAACGCCATTTTCGGCAGACATGGATTCTCAGGATACTTTGTTTCCGTCTTATAATACACCAATTAATATGAACTCTTTTACGACACATGCTTTCATCGATGTTGATCATGATGGGGTGAAAGATCTTATTGTTGGTCATAATGAATTTGAAAACAAGAGAGGAACTTTATTCTATAAGAATACTGGAACAAATAGTCTGCCTGTATTTGATTTTATTAATGATAGCTTTTTACAAGCCGACATGATTGATGTTGGAGAGGGAGCTGTGCCTGTGTTTTTCGACGTGGATGCTGACGGTTTATTGGACCTGATCATTGGTAATTTGAAAAGTGCTGACTCAACAGGAATAGAAGCTCATGGATTAACCTATTTCAGAAATACAGGAACCCTTGCTGATCCGAGCTTTGAGTACATCACAGACGACTATGCAGGTTTATCGAGTTTCCCGCTAACAGGACCATTGTGTCCTGCATTTGGAGATTTGGACGGTGATGGCGATTCAGATATGTTGATAGGTTGGCAGTCAGGAGAGTTGTATCATTTTGAAAATACTGCCGGTGCAGGTATGCCCGCAATCTTTAATTTTGTTTCAGCATCCTATTTCGGAATAGATGTAGGCAACTTTAGTTTCCCGCAGTTGGTAGATCTCAATCGTGATGGTAAAACGGATCTTGTAATTGGCAAGAAAAGTGGATTGATAGCATATTATGAAAATGTTGGTTCGGCAGCCTCGCCGGTCTTTTCTGCACAACCAACAAAGGACACCCTGGGAGGAATTAATGTTCAAACTATAGGATATATTGACGGATATTCTGTTCCTTTTATATTTGAACAGAGTGGAGAGTATAAGATGCTTGTAGCCTGTATGAAAGGCGATATCTATCGATTCGGAAATATAGATGGAAACATTCTTGGAAATTACTTGCCTGAAGACACGGTGATTTCGATATATCAGGGGGTGAAAACAACATTCAATATCTCTGTCAGCGGAGGTGATATTGATAATGATGGTCATTCAGATATGCTTGTTGGATTGTATGGTGGCGGTATGCAGATCTATGTGTATGACACAGTCACTGCCGGAATAAATGAAATCAGCTCTGAGCCGCTATTCAGGATTTACCCTAATCCGGCAAGCCTCTCTTTCCGCATACAAATCAATAATAAAAAAACACTAAATAATTCTTTTGTACGCATCTCCGATTCCTTTGGGCGAATTCTAAAAGAAAAGAAATTATTGAGTCCGTCGGATGAATTTTCACTTCAACATCTGAGTCCGGGTCTCTATCTGGTGAGCTTAATTGACGGAGATCAAGTCTCAACACAAAGAATTGTTAAAATACATTAAACCCTAGCGTCATAATTTATAATGACGAGAATACAAGGTAAAATGTCGGTTCCAAAAACTAAGAGGCAAGAGATCCAAATCTACGAGCGAAAGCTCTATCTCGACACAGTTGCAAACATCGACGAACTATTTGAAGAGCTTTTGCAAAAGGGACCTGATCATGAGGATGTAAAAGACGAAAGGATTCCTTACTGGGCTGAGCTATGGCCTTCAGCCGTGGCATTAGCGAAATACATTGAAGAAGCAAATCTGATAGTAAAGGGAACAAGGGTCTTAGAATTAGGTTGTGGTCTTGGACTTCCCGGAATCCTTGCCGGTCAGCTCGGCGCAAAGGTTATTTTGTCTGATTATATCCGGGAAGCATTGGACCTTGCAGGGCATAACTGGAAATTGAACAATTCTGATTCTGTTGAACTTTTATTGATGGACTGGAGACATCCTGACCCAAATCTGGATGTAGACCTCATTCTTGCTTCAGACATTGCTTATGAGAAAAAGTCCTTTCATGATCTCATTCATGCCTTCAAGTTTCTGTTAAGAAGGGGAGGGAAAATGATCATCTCAGAACCGAATCGGCATTTTGCCCAAAGTTTTTTTGAAGGGCTTCATACCGATGGGTTTTCTATTATCTCAATGAGGGAAGATCTTGAATTTAGAGAACATAAGTATTCCATCCACATTCATGAACTAAAGCTTGATCAGGAATAAGTAGTTTTATCTATCGATTTTTTAAGTTTTCTGATCATTTTAGACATTTCCGGAATGACCAAATCCGGGCATGCCGGAATAATGGATTTCCTTCTTTTTTAACTAAATTATCATTCCGCCTGCTTCGGATTTACTCAATTTTAAATGTGAAGAGTGGAAAATTTTAGCTTTTGTTTATTAAAATGATAGTATAAAAATGGTAAAATACAATCACTAGTATTTATATTTGTTTAATGAATATCAAAAATTCGGATGCTATATTCCATTTTGTAAGAATCACGCAAGAAAACCGGATTAGTTGTATCAACTAGTTTAATGATGATTCGTTTTTATTAGGATCAAATAAAGATTAAAATGAAATTCTTTTTAAGGACACTTTTCACTTTAGGTCTTTCGGCTTTGTTGTCGAATACAATGTTTGCACAGACTTATCAATGGGTTAATTTCGGGAAATCCCAGGGCTACGAATATGGCAATGACATCACAACTGATGACTCCGGAAACGTCTATGTTGCCGGTCAGTTTGAGTATAACACTAAATTCGGAAACATTACCATTAACTCAGCGGGGCAACATGACATTTTTATTGCCAAATATAATTCTGCAGGAGTGCAACAGTGGGTAAGGACTGCCGGTGGAAGTGATGGTGATGCAGGATCAGCAATTGGATTAGATGCCAATGGAAATGTTTATGTTACAGGAGAGTTTGAAACCACTTGTAAATTCAGTCCTACAGATAGCATAACATCTAGTGGAAACAATGATATTTTTCTGGCCAAGTATAGTAATGACGGAGTCTTGCAATGGGTAAAAAAAATTGGAGGTTCCGGAGATAACCGCGGCCGTGCAATTGCAGTTGATGCTGCCGGCAATAGCTATTTTTCAGGTAGCTTTTCAGGTACTGCAAATTTCAGTGGTCAGAATCAAACATCTAGTGGAGGGAATGATATTTTTATTGCCAAATACAACACTTCCGGAAGTCGTGTTTGGGTAAGAAAAGCAGGAGGGAATAAGGATGACCGTGGAAGAGATATTACACTGGATGGTGCCGGCAACTTGTACCTTACGGCCAGTTACACACAGTCAGCCAATTTCAGCGGTACAAATATTTCAGATGCTACCGGAAGTTTGTACAGTGCAGCTTTAGTGAAGTATAACAACTCAGGAAATCTCCTTTGGGTAAGATCAATTGGTGGTTGTTGTGATACTACCCGAGCCTATGGTCCGTCAGTAGATGAATTTAATAACGTTTATTTTACAGGTTACTTTACTAATCAGGTTAAGTTTGGTTCAATCACATTAACGGGAAGCGGAAACACAGATGCCTTCATTGCCAAATACGATCCTAATGGAAATGTACTGTGGGCAAAAAAGTATGCCGGCATTTATGAGGATTTTGGAAATGGCTCGGCTGTAGATCAAAGACGTCAGCTTGTTTATTTTACAGGGATGTTCGATTACCGTGCCGATTTTGACACGATTAATGTTTATAGCGCCGGCAACAGAGATATGTGGTTGGCAGCGGTAGATTATTCAGGTAATATTCAATGGTTAAAAACGGCAGGTGGACCTGGTAGAGATGCAGGATATGCAGTTGCAGTTGACACCTCCGGTAATATTTATCCTACCGGTTTTTGTAACGATACTGCAAATTTTGGCACCTATTCAGTGCAAGGTTATCCATTGGCAGATTACTATGTAACTAAAATTTCTCCTGCAGTACAGTCTGAACCAACAACATCTGCCAGTCTCCTTAATGCATCACTCACCAATTGTACAAATGTTCAGCTAGTTTGGACACCCGGAAGTGGAGCGAACAGGATAGTTGTCGCAAGAGCATCCGGTGCAGTAAATAATTTACCGGCTGATGGTAATTTGTATGCAGCTAACTCAACGTTTGGTTCAGGTGCGAATCTTGGTAATGGTAATTTTGTTGTTTATAATGGATCAGGAAATTCTGTGACAATAACTGGACTGGCAACAGGAGTCACATACCATTTTGCAGTTATAGAATACAATGGTTACAATGTTTTTACCAATTATAAAACACATAATTTTCCTGTTGCAAATATTTTGACAAACAGCTTTTCAATTTCTGCAAGCAGCAGTAGTTCTGGTATTTGCCCGGGTGATTCATCAGTTCTCACTTCCAGTGGAGCAATCACTTATTCATGGTCACCTTCTTCAGGTTTGAACACGACTAGCGGATCAAGTGTTGTGGCAAGACCTTCAAGTACCACGACTTATACTGTTACAGGAACTAATAATGCCGGATGTCAAGCTGCAAATCAAGTTACTATTTCGGTACTCACACCACCTTCGGTGACAATATCAACTTTAACATCAAAGTGTATTAATTCTCCTTCATTTACATTGAGTGGTGGAACTCCGGGTGGTGGAACCTATTCTGGGACCGGCGTGAGTGGAGGGGTATTCAATCCTTCTATTGCAGGTACCGGTACTCATGTTATTTCTTACACATATACTGCAGCAAATGGCTGCTCTTCCGTAGCAAGTACGAATCAGGTTGTAAATAATTTGCCATCAGTTTCACAGACTTCATTTTCGTCTGTTTGTACATCTACTCCTCCCTTTACTTTGACGGGAGGTTCACCTTCAGGTGGAACATATTCAGGGACCGGTGTCAGTGGAAACCAGTTTTCTCCGTCGGTTGCAGGGGCAGGAACGCATAGCATCACATATACTTATACGAATGTCAATTCGTGTACCAATTCAGTTAGTGCATCAATTACTGTGATTCCACCACAAACAGTTACTCTGGCATCTTTTAATGCAGTTTGTCTGAATACTCCTTCGTTTGCTTTAAGTGGAGGGTCACCATCAGGTGGAACCTATAGCGGTAACGGAGTATCAGGTGGAAATTTTAATCCTGCTGTTGCAGGAGTAGGAACACATACTATCACTTATGCCACAAATGGTGGAACAGGTTGTTCGGGATCAAGTACAGCGACAATAGAAGTATTACCGCTACCCGCAGTCTCTTTTTCTACAATACAAGATGTTTGCTCTAATAGCCCGGCCTTTCAGCTAACGGGAGGTTCACCTGTTGGCGGTGTATATAGCGGGACCGGTGTAAGTGGAGGAATTTTTAATCCTGCTGTATCCGGTGATGGAAATTTCACCTTAACATATACATATACATCTGCTAACACCTGTGCAAACACGGCGCAAAGGAATGTATTGGTTAAGCCGGCCCCGGTTGTTTCTTTTCCATCGCTTGCATCGGTTTGTCTTAATTCTTCACCCTTTACTTTAACCGGAGGATCGCCGGTCGGAGGGACCTACTCCGGTGCCGGTGTGGGTGGAAATACTTTTACACCTTCAGCCGCAGGAGCAGGAACTCACAACATAAGCTATAATTATATTGCAGCAAATTCTTGCAGTTCATTTGCAACGTCACCGATCGTGGTAATTGCACCACAAACAGTGACACTGTCAAACTTTATTCCTGTTTGTTTAAATACTCCATCATTTGCACTTAGCGGAGGATCCCCTGTAGGAGGAACATACAGCGGACCGGGTGTTTCAGGTGGAATGTTTGATGCATCCTCTGCCGGTGTAGGAACTCATACGCTAACTTATTCTATTAATATTGGTGGTGGTTGCTCCGGTTCGAGTACGGCTACTATCCAGGTTTTACCATTGCCGACTGTTAGTTTGTCATCGTTCGCAGACATTTGTTCTAACGGATCATTGCTCGTGTTAAGTGGAGGTTCACCGGCAGGAGGTGTATACAGTGGCACCGGGGTGAGTGCAGGTACTTTTAATCCTGCTTCTTCAGGAGCAGGTACTTTTCCAATTTTATATACTGTAACAGGAGCAAATTCTTGTGGAAATACCGCAACTCAGAATATTGTTGTGAATGCAGCTCCTTCGGTTAGCGTAAATGCAATTTCGCCTGTGTGCGTGAATGCTTCTCCTTTTACACTCAGTGGTGGATCACCGGCAGGTGGAACATGGACTGGTCCGGGTGTAAGCGGATCGGTATTCAACCCTTCTGTTGCAGGATCTGGAACACATGCATTGGTATATACTGTAACTAATGCGAGTTCATGTACTGCATCTGCGGGTACGAATATTGTTGTTAATTCTCCTCCGGTTGTCACACTTGCAGCATTGGGTACAACATGTATAAACTCTGCTGCTTACACCTTAAGCGGTGGATTACCTTTAGGCGGGACATATTCTGGTCCGGGTGTAAATGGATCAACTTTCAACCCTGCAACAGCCGGTCTTGGTACACATACCATTTCTTATAGTTATTCGGGCGGCGCCGGATGTTCAGGAACAGCTACATCTACTATTCAGGTAGTTTCACAACCGACAGTCAACCTTTCTGCATTACCGGATGTTTGCTCAAATGCAGCACCGGTCACTCTGACCGGTGGAAGTCCGTCTGGTGGTGTATATAGTGGTAGTGGAGTGAGTTTAGGCCAGTTCAGTCCGGCCGCAACCGGTCAAGGGTCATTTCCAATAACATATACATATAGCGTTAGTAGTACGTGCTCATCATCCGCAACTAAAAATATTACCGTAAAAGCATCTCCACTTGTGTTTCACAACAGCTTTACTCCTGTTTGTGTTAATTCTTCATCATTCATCTTAACCGGAGGGTCTCCTGTCGGTGGAGTTTACAGTGGAACAGGAGTGAGCAATGGACGATTTGATCCAAACGTTGGCGTTGGAAATTTTCCTATTACCTATACTATATTCGATGCAAATGGTTGTTCTGCTTCAACCGTACAAACGATGTCGGTTAAGCCCTTGCCAAGCGTATCGATCAACTTTTTTGTACCGACATGCACTAACAGCGGTCCGATATCACTCAACGGAGGTTCACCTGGCGGAGGTAATTACTCCGGCACCGGCGTAACCTCAGGTTTGTTTAATCCTGCCGTTGGTCCCGGCACATACCTGATTACATATACATATTCAGATTTATTCGGATGTAGCGCTTCTGCATCAAATCCAATACAGGTAAACCCTGCCCCAACAGTTCAGTTGAATTCATTTTCTGATGTTTGTGCTAATGAAAGTCCGTTTGTTCTACAAGGTGGTACACCGGGTGGTGGACTTTATTCCGGAACGGGAGTAAGCGGAGGGATTTTTAATCCTGCTGTTGGATCGGGTACTCATTCCATAAGCTACACTTATACAGATGTAAATGGTTGTGTTGATTCTAAAACGAAAAATATTCTTGTAAAGGCCGTTCCATCTGTAGATCTGGGTTCCGATTCTCTTGTTTGTGCAAATGCTTCTGTAGTGCTCAATGTTGGTACGGGCTTTAGTAGTGTTCAGTGGTCTACAGGAAGTACTGCATCATCAATACAAATTGACAGTTCTTCAGGCGGTTTGGGTTCTCGGGATATTTCTGTACGAGTTACAAATTCAGATGGATGTGCAAATTCAGATACCATTACCATTACCTTCGATGCTTGTGCAGGTGTAAGCTATACTGAAAATACGCCTCCCGGACTTTATCTGTATCCAAATCCGTTTTCAACAACAATTCGTTTACTCACAGAACGATTTGTTGAGGTGAATGTCATTGATGTAAGTGGCAGGATATTAGAAAGCCGAAGTAATGTTAGCGGTTCTGTAGATCTGGGTCGAGATCTTGCAGCAGGAACTTATTTCATACAAGTCAGATCCGGAGAGTTTAGGAAAAATTTCCACGTAGTGAAAGCAAACAGATAATAGAGCTCATGATTTTATTATATGCGGTTGTGTGACCACGCATTTTGATCTAATCTTGCGCATGGTCTCTAAACACATCAGCAGAATTATCTCAGAAGCTTTTGATGGCCTCTCATATCTTATTTATCCGGAAGTGTGTCCGGCTTGTCTGAATGCACTCCGAAAAGGAGAGTTGTGTCTGTGTACCTCCTGCCGGTTTCGTCTGCCCAGGACACAATATTATAAGGATAAAGACAACCCTGTTGCCAAACAATTCTGGGGGAAAGTGAATATTGAAGCTGCTACAGCATACTATCATTTTGGTAAGGGAGAAAAGGTTCAGCGCCTTATTCACCAGCTTAAATACAAAGGAAGTAAAGATATTGGCGTCTTTGTTGGGGAACTTTTTGGAATGGAGGTAGCAAAAGTTCAGCCTTATTCCGAAATTGATATTGTAGTTCCTGTGCCATTACATCCTTCGAAATTAAGACAGAGAGGGTACAATCAAAGTGATAGTTTTGCTGAAGGGATTGCAACAGCTATAGGAGTCCGGTTTGACCCTGATGCAGTTCGAAGAGTGAAGGCAACCGACACTCAAACAAGAAAACATCGTTATGAACGTTATGAAAATGTAAGTAGTGTTTTCGAGCTAAGTAAACCGGAAGATTTAAGAGGAAAACATGTTTTATTAGTGGATGATGTCGTCACCACCGGCTCTACCTTCATCGCTTGTGCGGAGGTAATATTGAATGTTCCGGGAAGCCGGGTAAGCATAGCTGCACTTGCATGCGCATGAAAGAGTGTTTTATGCATTCTCAGGACTTTCCTGACTTATTTCCTGCAATAGATTAAATTAAAAATGGTTTCTTTTTTACATCTTTGCACGAATTCGATTGAATGAGTCAGGAGATAAATATTCGACCAGATCTTAGTAAAGAGGAAAAGTATGAGGCTTTGATCCCACAAATTAAGGCACTTATTTCGGGTGAGAATGATGTGATCGCAAATGTTTCCAATATCATTGCAGCTATTAAGCATACAATGAATTATTTTTGGGTCGGTATATATAGAGTTCAGATAAAAGATACCAATGAAGAACTGGTCTTAGGGCCATTTCAAGGACCTGTTGCTTGCACAAGAATTAAATTTGGAAAGGGTGTGTGTGGCAAAGCATGGGAAGATTCAAAAGCGATTATTGTTGATGATGTCAATCAATTTCCCGGTCATATTGCCTGCAGCAGTCTTTCACGGTCAGAGATCGTAGTACCTGTGTTTAGGAATGATAAAGTTGTTGCCGTCTTAGACGTAGATAGTACAGATCTTTCTGCTTTCGACGCAGTTGATAAAAAATACTTAGAAGAAATTTGTAATATTCTTTCAGGGGTCCTATGAAAAGTGAGTTGAGAAGAATTTGTTTTTTCTTTTTAATAGTTCTTTTGAGCTCATGTGCTATCCAGGTTCCTCCGGGTGGTGGTGAGCAGGATGTCGCCGGCCCCAAAGTTATTTATTCCAAGCCTGAAAATTTTTCTAAAGGTTTCACAGGTCACTCTGTCGAAATACGATTCAACGAGTATATTCAGTTGAAGGATGCTCAGTCTCAACTGGTCATATCTCCTCCACTTAAGAATTTTCCTGAGCTGAAGATCAGAAAGAAATCATTGCATATTTATTTTGAAGATACCTTGTCTGAACAAACTACCTATTCTTTTAATTTTGGGAATTCCATCGTGGACAATAATGAAGGGAATAGCTTGACGAACTATCAGTTCGTTTTTTCTACCGGTGATATAATTGACAGTTTAGAAGTGAGTGGCATTATGAAGAATGCAGCAAATGAAAAAACTGAGAAGGATTTGCTTGTAATGCTTTATAAGGAGAGTGATGACTCCTTGCCGTTTCTTATGAGGCCATATTATTTTGCTAAAACGGATGATTCCGGAAGATTTCAGATTCGATATATCTCGTCCGATTCATATAAGATTATTGGACTGAAGGATGATAATAGGGATTATCTGTACAATCCTGTGGAGGAAAGTATCGCCTTCTCCGAATCACCGGTAATTTCCGGTAGTTCCGGAATCAGACTTAGAACTTTTAAGGAAGAAGAAAAAATTAAACTTCTCAAGGCTTATTCTGATGAGCCGGGAAAAGCTGTTTGTGTTTTTAATGGTGTAGCCGATACCCTTGCTATGCATTGGATAAGTGATACAAATAAGATTGATATCTATGCAACCATCTTTTCAAGTAAAAAGGACAGTCTGTATATATGGTATAAAAATCAAGATGCCGATACTATACAGTTGTCGTTTCCAACTTTGAATCCGGATGATACTACAACCATACGATTGCTGAAGAAGGGGTCGTTCAATAAAGGAAAGTTTAAACAGTCCTTGCAAGTGTTTCCTCAGGTGAGTGGAGGTAACTACCAGGATTTGAATCATTCATTTGAGATCACATTTAATCATCCACTTGAGAAGGCAAACCTTGCTTTAATAGAGGTACTTGAGGATAGTGTGAAAGTTACAGATGCATCTTTTTATTTTACCGACTCCCTCAGAACTTGTTTAAGATATTCCAATGTGTGGAAACCGGGTAGTCAGTATATTTTTTTAATACCTGAGGCTGCGTTTACGGATATTTTTTCTCTTCAAAATGATACGGTAATTTCTACTTTCAGGACAAGACAAGAAACGGATTATGCTTCTTTAACGGGAAATCTTAAGTCAGCAGAGGGAAATTATCCTGCCATTGTTCAATTGGTTGATGAGAATGACAGAGTATATCAGGAGATTTCAATAATGAACGACACGATTGTTGAGTTTGGTTTTATCACTGCCGGGAAATATAGATTAAAAATAATTCAGGATCAGAATTCGAATGGGCGTTGGGATACAGGGAACTATTTGAAAAAGATACAGCCGGAAAATGTAATATATTATCCTGAGATCATTCAGATGAGATCAAACTGGGACGTCGAAATTAAGTGGCAAATGCCTTGAACACTTCTTTGTTTTTTTTCGTTATTCAATCAACTATATGATTAAAAATACATCACGCATCATCTGTTTATTTGTTTTTTTGGCTTTGTTCATCAGTACCGGATGTAAAGTCGGCAGGTTTGTATGGTATAATTATTCCAACATCACCGATCATGAAATATTTCCATCGAGACCATTACATAAATCCGGCGCTCCATTTCAGTTTTTTCATGCTGATCAACGCAAGAGTATAGAGAATCAGGTTAAGATTGTCAATAGTAAGCGGAATGATTTTTCCTTACTATCATTCCTAGAAGAATCACCTACCGTAGCTTTTTTAATTATTCGCAACGATACCATTCTGTATGAAAAGTACTTTGACGGTTATGAAGAAAGTTCAACCGTTGCTTCTTTTTCTATGGCTAAATCTTATGTGTCCGCATTAATAGGCATAGCAATAGCTGAAGGGAAAATTGTTTCGGAAGACGACCTGGTTATAAAATATGTTCCCGAGCTGAAAGTGAGCCCCGGCTGGGACAAAGTGACCATACATCATTTGCTACAAATGTCATCAGGCATACGTTCTTCAGAAGCGTACAATACTCCATTTAGCGGAGCAGCTTCAATTTACTATGGCAGAACATTAAGAAAGAATGTTCGCAATTTGAAAATCGAGAAAGAGCCGATGTCCGGTTTTGAATATAAAAGTATAAACACTCAACTGCTTGGATTAATTTTAGAGCGGGCAACCGGTAAATCACAAACAGAATATTTGGATGAAAAGATTTGGAAACCTCTAAGCATGGAGTTTGACGCAAGCTGGAGTATTGACAAGCAGAATAACGGACTCGAAAAATCTTTCTGTTGTATCAACGCCAAGGCCAGGGACTTTGCAAAATTTGGAAGGTTGTACCTTAACAAAGGAAACTGGAACGGTGTACAGGTTATACCCGGGGATTGGGTTGAGAAGAGCACAAAAATAAACCAAGAAAAAGGAGCTGCATGGTTCTATAACCGGCAATGGTGGATTGGTTCAGAGGCTCATGGTGATTTTTCTGCCATCGGGCACCTGGGGCAGTATATTTATGTGATGCCTAAAAAGAATTTAATTTTGGTTCGCTTGGGAAAGAGCCGGGGGAATGAGGATTGGATCAATGTTTTGAGACAGGTTGCAGATCAATTATAAGTAGTAAAGCTTAAAATGGTAACTAATTTTTATATCAGTCAACCATGCCACTAAAAAGACATCAAGCCTTAATTAATTTATCGCGTGATCATTATTCCGGACTACTACTGGCTTCAGTTTTAAAGAAAGATACGCCTGATTTCAAAAACATGCCGGTAGATCCAAGTGATAAAGCAGAACATGTCAAAGCCAAATATGAATCGGAATTAAAGGCACATTTTGAAACAGAAGAAAAAGTATTATTTCCATACATAAAAGGAAGGTCTGAAGAGATCAACAAGATCATTCATGAGTTGATAGCTGAGCATCGAATAATTGAACAAGGTATAAACAGCTTGAGTGAATCATCAGATCTGGTTACTTCGCTCGACAATGTTGGCAAACTTCTTGAAAGTCATATTCGAAAAGAGGAAAGGCAATTGTTCGAAAGCATTCAGGAACTTTTAACCGAAAAAGAATTGATAGATTTAGAAAAGAAGCTGGTGTCAGGTTAAGATAACAGATCAGCGTATTAATAATTTCTGCTGCAGACTTTGATCCAGACCTGCTACTGATATATAATAAAGGCCTGCGGCTAAATTTTCAGTATTGATAAAAACCTTTTTTTCTCCTCGTAACTTCCCTGAATAGATATTTGTTATTGATTGACCTAGTGAGTTTTTTAAGTCAACGATTATATCCATCTCAATAGAGGAAAACAGAGGAATGCAAGTCAGACCTTTAGAAGGGTTCGGGAAGACTGAATTCATATGGAAACTTACCTTAGGTTTTTCTTGAGAAAGTCCTGTGTTTAACAGGACATTAAACTTCCAGTATGCTGCAGGTGCAGGTAGTGGTCGGGTTTGTTGTTTCCCGCTATTTGATTCTGCCTCTATGTAGTAATAAACAGTACTTCCTGCATTTTGTGGTGGAATGTTCCCTGTCCATATATCATTCCCACCTGCTGAAATCTGCATAGGACTGTATTGATACGGAAGCAGGGTGTCAGTTCTGAAATAGATTTTAGCTCCGGAAATAGAAGAGCGATGTAATATTTTCGCATCGACCTGATATGGCAAGGAACTGTTGAAATTGTCTTGTATTGCCTGATGTGAAATTAACAGTGGGTCTGAAGATGAAACTTCTTTGGTGATACAATGGATAGCACCTAATGCGGAAATCATAGAATTACAGTTTATACCCGTAATTGTATAGCCCGGGAGTGCTTCACGCCATATACGAAGTGCTGTAGTGTCATAACGTTCTTCGTAAGTAGGTATGATCACCGTCTTATTTACAAATACAGCATTGGCATAAGTTCTGTAATCACCACCGGTATTTGGATATGCTCCTGAATTATCCGGAGGCATTGGGATACGTATTACTTTATAGGGAGTCCCAAAAATCGAATTGAAATTTGAAAGTACATATTGAAGGTTAGCTTCGATTTGAGGACCGTCAGCTATTCCTGCAGGATATTCACCCACCAATATTGTTTCTTCATCGAGTAATTTCATATGCATATCAATGTGATGAATCTGGTCATAAGGTAAGGTAGGCATTTTGATATACCTGTTTATACCCATAAATAGTTGCATGATAGAATCAATAGTTGTTTCTGACTTAGCAGGGTTTTCCTGTATAATGAGGTCTGAAGAAAAACCTGTTCCGAAACCATCTGTCATAAAATTTCCACCAGTATGCACCAGATCAAAAGGACTCTGTGTCATTTGATACATAGGTAATGAGGTGAATCTTTGGATTGCAGCGGGTACTGTATCGTCTTTCGCACGTGGTCGGTTATAGATCCAGTCAATTAGTGCAAGGGAATCAACATCATTTGTATAGATATTCCAAGGGCCATAGTCGCGACACCACACGGAGTTATACGGTTCAATCAGATAACTGATATTAATTAAAGGAACGCCATTGCTACTAAGATAGTTTTTTACAGTGTTAGAGTCAGAACAAATAATAAGAACTTCAGTTTCCAATTGTGCGGCACGTACAATTTCTTTTAGTATAGAAGTATAGCTTGTCCAGGTGATTATCAGTGCGTCGATCTCCTCCCATTCGGCGCTGGCTCTTGCCGGAGAAACAGGAGGGCTTGTATAGCCAATATGAGAATTGGATTGAATTTTTTGGAGATAATCCGGCATTAAAAGTTTTTCTGCAGGATTCATTCGGTGGGTAGCCGGCTGCGACTGACTAAATCCGGGTAATGAACATAAAACTATAATCAATATAAAAAGTTCTTTCTTCTGCATGATAGGTTGTTTAATGAAGTACCGAACTGAAACTTACATTCTTAAAATTAGTAATTAATTGTAAAATTATCAGCATCATTGCCGAAAGGATATTGTGATCTGAACTTCATTAACTCCGGTTTATTTAAAGTGACCGTGCTACACATTTCAACATTGGGTTGCAATTCTGATAATAAGTCGCCTTTAAAATCTATGATCGCCGAGTTTCCGGAATAGTTAATTTCGTTACCGTCAATGCCAACACGATTTACTCCCGCAACGTAGCATTGATTTTCTATTGCCCTTGCAATGAGTAATTGATTCCACGCTTTCTTTCTTCTTTCAGGCCAATTGGCTACGTAGATCAAGAGGTCATATTCCAAAGTTTTGTTTCTTCTGCTAAAAACCGGAAAGCGCAAGTCGTAACAGATTAATGGAAAGATGAGCCAGCCATTTAATGGCATAATCCATTGATGATTTCCGGCACTGAAAGTTTTTTCTTCCTGGGCCAGAGTAAATAAATGCCTTTTATCATAATGATTGTAAGAGCCATTGGGAAGCATCCAAATTAATCGATTGAAATAATTATTTTCCTCTTTAATGATGATGCTTCCGGTGATGACAGCCATCGTTTTCTCAGCTAAACGATGCATCCACTCCATAGTAACTCCATTCATTGGTTCAGCTAAATCTTTGGCATTCATCGAAAAACCTGTATTGAACATTTCCGGTAGAATAACCAGATCTGTTGGTTGGTCAATGGAAAGAATTTTCTCTTCTAAGTGATTTCTGTTCTTCTCAGGTGCTTCCCAGTAAAGCGTAGATTGAACAAGTGATAGGGTTAGATCCGACATGTTGATTTGTATTTTTAATCCAGATCTTTTTTTTTCAGGACTATACCTTTAATAATGATTCAGCAGCCTTTTCGAGTGTTTCCTTATTTTTTGCAAAGCAAAATCTGAGCAATTTGGCTTTAGTTGGTTTTTGATAGAATACTGAAACAGGAATTGAAGCCACTCCAAACTCTTTTGTAAGACGTACGGCAAAGTCTGTATCTTTTTCTCGAGTAATATTGCTGTAGTCAAGTAATTGAAAATATGAACCTGCTGAAGGTTTGAAATTAAAACGTGAACCAGAAATCAGGTTAAGAAAATAATCTCTTTTCTCCTGAAAGAAAGCAGGAAGCTCTAAGTAACTTTTATTTTTTAAATATTCGGTAAGTGCGTACTGAATTGGTGTATTTGAAGTGAATACTACAAACTGATGCACTTTTCTAAACTCGGACATGAGGTTTTCAGGCGCAAGACAATAGCCCATTTTCCATCCTGTAGTATGGTATGTTTTACCAAAGCTGAAAACGACGAAGCTTCTTTCCTTCAGTCCCTGATACTGCATCACGCTTAAGTGTTTATTTCCGTCGAATAAAATATGCTCATAAACCTCATCGCTTAGAATAAGTATTTCGGTTTCTCTTGTAATTCTTTCTAATTCAAGAAAATCTTCATTAGAAAATGCCGTACCTGCAGGATTATGTGGTGTATTGATGATTATCATACGAGTGCGATATGTCATCGCTTTCCTGACTATAGTCCAATCAACTTTGAAATCTGGACCCTCAAGTGGAATGCATACTGCTACTCCTCCTGAGAGTTGTATTGCAGGGATGTAACAGTCATAAGCAGGCTCCAGCACAATTACTTCGTCGCCTTCACGAATCGAGGCGGTGATGGCAGTATAAATTGCTTGTGTGCCTCCGGAACAAATGTTGATCTCGGAGTGAGGGTCATATTCAACATTATAAATAGATTTTATTTTATCTGCGATCTGAATTCTTAATGGTAGTATTCCTTGCATGGGTGCATACTGATTCATTCCCTGTTTCATGTAGGAATTGACCAAATCAATGAGGTCGGGAGGAGAATCAAAATCCGGAAATCCTTGTGATAAATTTATTGCATTACACTCCCCGGCCAAAGCAGACATTACAGTAAATATTGTCGTTCCAACATTGGGGAGTTTAGATTTTATACCAGGTTTAGAGACAGACATTTCAATATTTTTTACTGATTGTAAAGTAATAAAAAACCCAATAGGTCTAAAAAAAAACAGGAGCTCTGTGGAATACAGGCTCCTGAATTGTGGTTTATTTTAAGGTTTAATTTACAGCCACCCCGGGTTATCCGAAACTTTTCCTGCTTGATACAGCCAAAGAGCTACGATAAGCACAACTATCAAGGCAATACCCAATGAATAAGTCAGGCGCTTGTACATTGATGCTTCGCCTTGCAACTTCATTCTCTTGATAATGTTGAATATCACATTTTCACTACGGTGAAACGCACTTTCGCTTTTGACGATATAGTCAAAAGCCCCGTATTTCATTGTATTCACAGCTACTTCGATTCTGTCTTGTCCGCTAAACATGACCACTTCTGTCAATGGTAAAGCCGCTTTAAATTCTTTGAGGATCTCTACGCCATCCATTGCATCCGGTCCAACTTTGTCAAAGTTATAGTCGAGAAAGACGATCTGAGGTTTGAGGTCAAGAAACTTCAATGCCTCTTCACCTGAATTATAAACGTGTATAGTAAATGTTGAATATTTACTTAGATAATCCTGCAGCATCATTGCTTGCATCGGGTCATCATCAATAATAAAAATATCCTTTACATGGCTCATGCGTGAGAATTAATTGGTAAAATTAAGTTTTATTTCTTTAGTGTGATACAAGTTTTAATTCAGGAAACATGTTGTTTAAGTTCATCGATAGCCAATTTGCAAATAGCGCTGAATTCATCCAGCATAGCCGGTAGTTTTTCGACATCTCTCTTTTCTGCGGCCATATGCTCAATGCTTTTTACAAGATCTTCGCCTCTTTTTATACCCATATAGGTTATTTGAGGTTTTAATGAATGTGCAGTTGCTCTTAGTTGATCATAGTTGGCACTTTGAAGATGGTTTGCCATCAAAGTTAACTGACCCGGACACATTTGTATGAACATGTTCATATACTTTTTCATCTTGTCAGGATTCCCTCCGGTAAATGATTCTAAAAACGTAAGGTCAGTTTCTTTTGCCATTGAATGATAATATTTATTATTTATTGAGAGTTGTTGGAATCCGAAAGAAACGAAATCCAACGGGAACATTTACATTAAACATTAGTACTTTTCAAAACTAATTGTCCAAGTTTGTTCAAAAGTGCTTGTGGTTCAAATGGTTTTGAAATATGTGCCGTCATTCCGGATTTAAAACACTTATCAACTTCTTCTTGTGTGACATTGGCAGTCATCGCCATGATTGGAATTTGGTTTTTTGGAGGAGAAAAGTCACTTCTTATACGTTTGCTCGCCTCAAAGCCATCCATTTCTGGCATTTGTATATCCATGAGAACTATATCAAAGTCAGCGTCCTTTAATTTTTCAAGAGCTTCGAGTCCATTCTCGGCTACAACAATACTGAGGTCTTCAATCAAATCGTTAAGCGTATCGACGGCTACCATTTGGTTGAAAGGATTATCTTCGACAATTAATATTCTCAGACCTTTCAGTTCCTCACCTTTTACATCATCGGAATTAGAATCCAGTTTATTTAGCTGATCAATGGTTCCGATCGGATATGGAATTTTGAATGAAAAGGTAGTTCCTTTGCCAACTTCACTTTGGACATAAATGCTACCTTTTTGCAACTCTACCAACTGTTTAGAGATTGTCAGCCCAAGCCCTGTGCCACCAAATTTGCGAGTCGTATCGCTGCTGGCCTGGCTGAAGCTTTCAAAGATTTTATTTAATTGAGTTTCCGGGATGCCTATTCCTGAATCGGTGATAGAAAATTCCAAAATAGTTTCATTTCCTTTTCGGCTAAGTTCCTTAACGGAAATTGTGACCTTGCCTTTTTCTGTGAATTTTATTGCATTTCCTGTCAGGTTAATCAGGATTTGATTGAGCCTTACCGGGTCACCAATAATTACTTCAGGAACAGAATTATCAATTACATGTTCTAAAAGAAGATTTTTTTCGTCCGATTTAAACACCATTGTGTGATAAACTGTATCAATGCAATCATGTATTGTGAATGGAATTTTTTCGAAATCCATTTTTCCTGCTTCAATTTTGGATAGATCCAGTATGTCGTTGATAATGACCAGCAGATTTTCAGAAGATTTTTTGATCACATTCAAATACTTGGACTGCTGCTGATCCATTTGAGATTTCATCAGCAGATTTGTAAGTCCTATTACAGAATTCATCGGTGTTCGGATCTCGTGGCTCATGTTTGCCAAAAACTGTTGCTTAAACTTCTCGCTTTGTTCAGCTTTCAATTTTTCAAGCTCCGCCATATCTTTT
Source organism: Bacteroidia bacterium (assembly GCA_035341855.1). Taxonomy (GTDB): domain Bacteria; phylum Bacteroidota; class Bacteroidia; order AKYH767-A; family 2013-40CM-41-45; genus QQVM01. Next base: position 89,123 of record DAOQWA010000001.1, on the reverse strand, counting down.
TGACGAATGGTAATATCCAGTTGTTCTTTGGCGATCTGACCTTGACGAATAATTTTGTATTCTTCAATTGTTTTGTTGATAGTAGTTTCAAGGTCTGTGAAGTCGATAGGCTTGGTGACAAAATCGAAAGCGCCTCTGTTCATCGCCGTACGAATATTTTCCAGGTCGCCATAAGCACTGACGACAACAGCTTTGTAGTGCTTGAATTGTTCTTTGATCCGGATCAGCAACGTCAGACCATCCATTTCCGGCATATTAATGTCGGTGAGGATCATGTCGAATTTATCCGGGTCTTCACCTAGGATCTTCAGTGCTTCAATACCATTTCCGGCAAATTCGAAGTAAAGCTCATTACTTTTAATTCGACGGCGAAAACGTTGACGGATTAATAATTCCAGATCCGGTTCGTCATCAACTACAAGTATTTTGGCCGTATTCTCCATGCTGACATAAATCAGGTATCTAATTTCGTAAAGTTATTAGAATTTCGGATTAATTACTCTTCGAAAGACTTAAAATTTTCTCTTTTAATGTAATAAAATCCACCGGTTTGGTGACAAAATCTGATGCACCATATGAAACGGCTGTCTGAAGATTACTTTCATCCCCATAAGCTGTAACCATCATAACTTTTAGGGTAGGGAACTCAACCCGAATTATGCGAAGCAGTTCCAGTCCTGTCATTCCGGGCATATTTATGTCACTAAGAACTAAGACAAGATCAAAAGGGTCCAGAGTTCGTAAAAAGTTAAGAGCTTCTTGTCCATCAAACGCAAAGTTAATCCGCACTTCTTTGTTTCGCAATTCTTTGCGAAATCTTTGTGTGAACATCATTTCAACGTCCCGTTCATCATCCACCACAAGCATCTTGATCATAAAAAATAGTTTTTCAGGTTACAATCGGTAACAAAATAATGAACTCAGTATACTCTCCGGGCTTGGAATCAACTTTGAGGTCGCCACCGTGACCTTTTACAATGATGTCATAACTAATAGACAATCCGAGCCCTGTTCCCATTCCTGTCGGCTTAGTTGTGAAGAATGGGTTAAAGATCTTATCTTTTATATCATCAGGAATTCCTTTGCCATTATCACGTATGGCGATCATTACCTGATCTCCTGTTTTCTTAGTTGTGATAGAGACCGTCGGTTGATAATCTCCATTTGTTTGACTTTTCTTTTTCTCATCAACAGCAAAGAAAGAGTTGTTGAATATGTTAAGGATTACTCGACTAATGTCTTGAGGAATAATTTTTAGCTGTGGGATTTCAGTAGCCAGGTCTTTTTGCATGGTACAATTAAATGCAGGATCCTTAGCTCTCATTCCATGATAAGCCAGGTTAAAGAATTCGTCTACGAGCTTATTGATATCCGTAATTTGTTTTTCAGCTGTCGAGGCACGGCTATGTTGAAGCATTCCTTTGACAATACTATCAGCACGTTTTCCATGAAAAACAATTTTTCCAAGATTCTGTTTGAGGTCTCCAACGATTTCTTTTTTTTCTTCTTCATCCGGAACGCTGTCTAATTCATCTAACAGCTCTACAGACAATTCGGAAAAATTATTTACAAAATTCAAAGGGTTTTGGATTTCATGGGCTATGCCGGCTGTCAGCTGACCTAGTGAAGCCATTTTCTCTGATTGTATGAGTTGAGTTTGTGTTGATTTTAAGTTGTCCATTGTCTTCGTTAGCTCGATATTTTTTTCCTGGAGTTCATGGGTTCTGACATGGACTTTCTCCTCGAGCAGCACATTTTGTTTAACGAGGGTGTTTGTGCGAATACGGATATAAGCGAATATTAATAGCGATATTGCCAATGCACTTAGCCCGGTGAACCACCATGTTTTCCAGAATGGTGGTGTTATTGTTATGTCAATGGAGATTCCTTCTTCATTCCAAACTCCATCGTTGTTACAGGCCTTCACTTTGAATACATAGTGATCAGGATCAACGTTGGTGAAGGTGACATACCTTCGTGTTCCGAATTCAATCCATTCATCATTCAATCCTTCCATCTTATATGCATACCTGTTCTTTTCCGGAAGGAGAAAATTCAAACCGGCAAACTCGAATGTAAAAAAGTTTTGCTTGTAATTTAATTTTAGAGTTCGTTCATTAGTGATCAAGGTGTCCATCCTTGCAGGCTTTTCGAACAAATAAAATTTGGTGATTACAACAGGTGGAACAACTTTATTGTCATTGATACTATCAGGGTGAAAAGCATTTAGGCCTGCCTGGCCGCCAAAGTAAAGCCAGCCCTTTGATCCGGTGAAGTTGGCATTCTCGTTGAATTTATTTTGCATCCCATCCTGCGTATTGTAAATTCTGGTTGATGCAACGATCTTTGATTCCAGACTTCTGGGCATAAATTTACAAACTCCGGAGTTGGTACTTAACCATAAGTTACCTTTGGTGTCAGGTAAAATCCCATTCACAATGTTGTTCGGCAGTCCGTCATTTTCAGTGAAGTGTAAAAACTTTTTGCCTTCATCTTTCATCAGATTGATACCTCCGCCATAGGTTCCGATCCATAAGGAGCCCTTTGAGTCTTCATAAACTGAATGAATAAAATTACTGTTAATACTGGAAGGGTCATTAATGTCATTCTGAAAAGACCTGAACTTCCCGTTTTTTCTATCATACCGATTTAGCCCCCCTCCATATGTAGCTACCCATAAAATTCCATTGCTGTCTTCAAAAACATTCATTACAACATCATTGCTCAAACTGCTGTTGTCTGCAGGATTGTTTTTGAAGACAGTAAATTTTTCTGTTTGAGGGTGAAATACATTAAGACCTCCTCCGTGCGTTCCTATCCATAAAACATTGGTCCTGTCTACGTAAATACTTCTTATGTAATTATTACTGAGTGAATTTTTGTCGGATGGGATGTTTTTATATTGCTTTACATCCCCTTTAAGCCTATCATATGATACCAAGCCATCAGTTGTTCCAAGCCAGAGAATACCTGACCCGTCTTCAGCAATGGCGAAAACATTATTAAAGCGAAGCAATGGATGAGACAATGACGAGAATTTTTCATTGACAAATTTGCCTTCTTTACGGTCAAAAACATTCAGGCCGCCTCCAAGAATACCTGTCCAAATGTTTCCTTTACCATCCTCATAAACAGAAAATACACTATTGTTGCCACCTGAGAAAGGATTAGCCTGATAGGTATTGAATTTGGCTAATGTTCGGTTATAATAGCTTAGGCCGTCAGAAGTGCCAATCCAAATGGTGCCTGCATTGTCCTCGAATAAATTCCAAACCTTATTATTGGATAGTGAGGATGAAATCTGGGCGCTATGCACATAGTTGATCTTTTTTCCGGTGACCGGATCAATACTCATCAAGCCGCCTCCCAGTGTGCCAATCCAAAAATTCCCGCTCTTGTCCTGCAGTATAGAAAATACACTATTACTGCTCATTCCATTTTCAATTGTATGATGGATGACTTTTTTTGTTTTCGGGTTGATCACATTTGCTCCACCATTCACAGTACCGGCCCAGATATTTCCGGAATTGTCTTTTGCAAGGCAAGTAATTTCATTCTCGCTTAAGGAATATGGATTTCCATTTTCGTGTACATATCGTGTAGAAACTCCGGTATTCGTATTATATGCATTGATACCGTCACTTACGGTTCCAACCCAAAGTATACCATCAGGACCGAGCAGAAGTGCAGAAATGGCATCACTGCTAAGTTTTGATGGATCGGCAGGTATGCTTGGAACAAGTGTAAATTTCCCTGTTGCCGGGTCAAAAGTATTTAGGCCATTACTTGTACCTATCCAGATAATACCATTCTTATCTTCAGCAATCGAAGAAACAATGTCATTACTTAAACTGGATTTGTCTGCAGGATCATTGAGGAAGCGTTTGAATGACGAGTTAGACCTATTGTATATATTCAAGCCGTTATCTGTACCTATAAGGAGGTTTTGCTTGCTGTCTTCAAAAATACATCGAACAATATTATTCGAAATAGCCTTTTCGTCTGTCGGATTATACTTAGAAATGTCAAAATTGTATCCGTCATATTTGTTCAAACCATCTTCGGTTCCAAACCACAAAAAGCCCTGGCTGTCCTGATAAGTGCAATAAACTTTCGCATTTGAAAGGTCATCTTCTATTGAAATTCTTCCGAATCTCAAATTGGAATTTAAGCCTTGTCCGGCTGAATAAATCAGGACGAAAAAGTTGAACAGGGATAAGAGAAATATTCTTTTCATAAGCTATTTCCGCATGGCGGTTTAAGACTATTCATTACTTACCTGACCGGATCCGCTACACCGTCCACACCCTACAAATCCTGCCGGTCTTACAATTTCATTGACAGAATAAGTCACAAAATTACGTGGCCCCATTCCATTTGATATATCCTTGGTGACCATTTTATTCTTTCGAATTTCAGTCTGATAGATTTTACCTTTACCACTACAGACAGGGCATGTTGCCGGTTTTTTTTCGACAACTGCTATGGGCACGGGCTCAGAACTCTTTTCAGATGGGGCGTTGATGATGACGGCAGGGGCGCTTTCAGCTTTTTCAACTGAAGGCGACCTGGCCGGTTCGGCTGTCAATTCCTTTGTACGAATTTCGTTGGTTGATTTTTTACTGTTACGGGTGACAGAATAGGCCAACTGCGTCCCTTCTCCGACGATCTCACCTTTAAAATAATGATAACGGGTAGCTTCTCCTTCAGTTTCATAATAAATACCTGTTCCATGTGCCAGATTCGCACGATAGTCGCCAACATATTTGTCGCCATTCGCATAGTAATATGAACCGCAACCTTCATAGCTTCCATTTTCAAACTGACCTGCATAGACATCTCCACTGGCATAGTAAAATATTCCAAAACCATTTAGGTTGTCGGCCTTGAAATCTCCTTCATAATAACTTCCGTCTTTAAGAAAAAGAGTTCCTTGTCCATGAAAATTTCCACTTACAAAATTGCCTTCATAGCGGTTTCCATCTGAATAGTGGTAAGTACCTTTTCCATTTTGTTTTCCTTTTACGAATTCCCCATCATACTTATCACCGTTGGAATAGTACCAAACACCTTTACCATCCATTTTGTCAAAGGCGAATTGCCCTTCGTAACGGCTGCTATCATTGAACCAAAATGTCCCTACACCTGACTTCATATTGTTATGGAAGGAACCTTTATAGCGATTTCCGGATGTGTATTCGAGCTCGCCTTCTCCCTGCATTCTTCCATTGCTGAAGTCTCCGGTGTAAGTTTGGCCGTCAGAATAGGTATATTTCCCGGGTCCGTGCATTTTCCCTTTCCGGAATTCTCCTTCATATACATCCCCATCTTTATATGTCATCTTCCCTTTTCCTTCATACTTCCCATTTTCAAAGGTGCCTTCATAAAGGCTACCTGAACTGTTGCGGAAAACCCCTTCGCCATTTTGACAATCACCACTCATACATCCGACAAGGTTCCTTCCCTGGTCAGATTGGGCTAACAAATAATGATGACCAAGGAATACCAAACTTATAGCTAATAGGAATGATCTGAATTTATTCACTGAAAAGAGGTGGATTTAGTGACCGGGTTTACCCACAAGTATATAAAACTTCCATTGATTCGACAAGCTACCAGGGAGCAAGCCGGTAGATTTCATGCTTGTACCCAGGCTTGACTATAGAAAATGTATCTCAGGCTCTGCTCCGAGGGAGAAATTATTGCCCGGAAGAAAAAAAAGTAAAAAATTTTCTCCATGAAATCCTGTGTTATTAACAATGGCCAAGAGCCCGGTTCAAACTGTATTCCCTATGAAGATTTTAAGAGTGAGCTGCTGAAACGAGCCATGGTGGCTTAATTTCGGGCTTTTCTAAAGGAAGCCGGATTTGTGAGAGGGAGAAAAGCTGTCTTCTCTATGGAGAAAATTGGATTCTCCCTATGGGGAATTGACAATGGTTGTGGAAAACTTCTCAGGAGAATGCATTTAATATTGTATTTTCCTTCGTTGATTTGCGATATAATTTAAATCACTAACCCCTAATTAAAGAATCATGGCAACTAAAAAAGCGAAGAAGAAGGCTCCTGCAAAGGCGAAGTCTAAATCGAAAGCTAAAGTAAAAGCGAAGTCAAAAGCAAAGCCTAAAGCAGCTGCAAAGGCAAAGCCTAAAGCAAAAGCCAAAGCTAAACCTAAAGCAAAAGCTAAAGCAAAGCCGGCAAAAGCAAAAGTGAAGCGTAAGCCAAATGCAGCATTCATGAAGCCAATGACTATCAGCGCTACTTTACAGCCGGTAGTTGGTAGCAAACCACTTCCACGTACTGAAGTTACTAAGCGTCTTTGGGACTATATCAAGAAGAACAAACTTCAGGATCCTAAGGAGAGACGTAACATCAATGCTGACGAAAATTTGAAAAAAGTTTTCGGTGGTAAAAAGACTGTGAGTATGTTTGAAATGACTAAGTTGGTCAGCAAGCACCTTTCTTAATTCACAAGTTCAATAAAGAAAGCGGAGCAATTTGTTCCGCTTTTTTTTTGTCTTATCATTTTAAGAAGCATTATACAGGTATACGTATTCTAAAGGTTGTTCCTTTGCCGGCCTTACTTTCAACAGACATTGACCCACCATGTTCCTTTGTGATTATATCGTAGCTTAGACTAAGTCCCAGACCGGTGCCTTCTCCAACAGGTTTCGTAGTAAAAAATGGTTGAAAAATATTATTCATTTCATGTTGAGGGATACCCTCCCCATTGTCTTCAATTTCTATCTGTACAAGATCACCATTCAATTCTGTACTGATTCGCACATAGGGCTGATAGGCACTTTCGGAAGCCTTGCTTCTTTTGTCTACAGTATAAAAAGCATTGCCCAGCAAATTTAATATTACCCTGCTTATATTTTGTGGATGCAATGTCACCAATGAAATACGCTGATCCAATTTCACCTCTGTCTCACAGTCGAATTCCGGGTTCTTCACTTTTATTCCGTGATAGGCAAGTTCCATATAGTCGATGATTAGTTTGTTGAGATCAGTTTTAGTTTTCTCAATTACTTTTGTGCGACTATGAAGCATCATATTCTTAACGATACTATCTGCCCTTTCACCATGATCAAATATTTTTTGAAGATTACTGCTGAGATCCTTTAGTAAATCCTTTTTCTCGTTTTCATCATCAGATTGATTAAATTCATCTATCAGCTCTATAGATAAAGAGGAGAAATTAGTGATAAAATTCAATGGGTTCTGAATTTCATGTGCGATTCCGGCTGTGAGATGTCCAAGTGTGGCTAGCTTTTCTTGTGTTATCAATTGTTCCTGAGTTCGTCTCAGCTCAAGAAGTAAGGAAGCAAGTTCTTCATTTTTTTCAATTAAATCCTTTGTCTTCGCATTTACCAATAATTCAAGTTCAGCACTTCGCTGCTTCAGTTGTGAGACGATTGTCTTGTTTTGATTTCTAAGACGATGACTTAGCACACCAATAATATCACGTACAGCATCAGGATGGTCTTTTAGCACCTGATATACGTCTGCCTGATGTATCACACCAAGAGTTGTGGACTCGAGGGCAGTTACAGACATGGATCTGGGTTCTGAATCGAGAATGCTTAGTTCACCGAAAAAATGTCTGGCAGTCATTTCGGCAAGATTATGTTCTCCTTCATGAATTTTAACCTTGCCTTCAAGGATCACAAACATTGAATTTCCGGGATCGCCCTTGTGTATTATTGTTTCTTCCGCCGGGTATGTTGCCAGAATCATCTTCTTGGCCAATGCCTCAATGACATTAGCCGGGACATGACGGAACAGCTCAACTTGCTGGAGCAGCTGAATGCACTGTTGAAGCGAAATATGCGAATGGATCATGGAATTTACTCAAATCACTCTCAGTAAAGATACGATACCTTCTGATAATTCAAAGTTTGTATTTCAGTAGTACACAGACCTTTAATTCCCCTTTATCTCAGGTGTATATTAAAGAAAATCAAAATAACATATAATTTCCTGTATACAGTGTTCATCGGGATCGTTTAAATCAAGGATATTGAATGCAGCTTTTGTCATTCTTCCTTGCAATTGAAAAACAGGAATTTGGCCGGAAGAAGCCTAAAATATGTGATCCTATTAAGCCAATTCTTGGGATTCATTGCTTTTAAGCTCAGGTAGAAAGTTTACATTTACTGCCAAATATTGACCTATTGATCATGCTGGAAGCTACAGCGCGAATAATATTACGATACCGCATCGCATCCCTGATTTCCTTGTTATTGATGACAGGGTTCATGGCTTACTTTGCCAGTAAAGTGCAGCTTAGTTATGAAGGGGCAAAGATCCTTCCGTCCACTGATTCTACTTATGCTGAATACCTGAAGTTCAAAGAAAAGTTCGGAGAGGACGGGACGGTAATGGTCATCGGTTTTCAGAGCGACAAGATTTTTGAACAGAAAACTTTCAATGGTTGGTATGATCTTACCAAAGGGGTTAAGGAAATAGAAGGTATCCAGGAGGTAGTATCCATCGCCAGAGCTTTCAAGGTTGAAAGGAATGATTCTACACATAAACTGGACTTTAAGCCTCTTACAGATCGCAAACCGGAGTCACAGGAGGAAGTTGACAAGATAAAGGAGGCCTTGGAAGGTTTGCCTTTTTATGAAGGGCTATTACTGAATCCTGATTCAGCTGCTACCTTAATGGCTATCACTTTTGATCAGCAGACGCTCAATACCAAGAACCGGATAGGCATGGTGAAGCAGATCAAAGACATGTCAGAGGTTTTTGCTACTGAGAACGGTATTACATTGCACTATTCCGGATTGCCTTATATCAGAACCGCTGTCTCCGAGAAAATCGTCGGGGAGATGAAGATGTTCGTTATCCTGGCCCTCATCATTACTTCTTTGATCCTGTTGGTCTTTTTCAGAAGTTTTAATGCAGTATTGTTCCCTATGATTGTTGTAATTTTTGGTGTCATATGGTCTTTTGGTACCCTGGTGCTATTCGGCTATAAGATCACGATTCTTACAAGTTTAATACCTCCATTGATCATCGTCATAGGTTTGCCCAATTGTATTTTGCTGTTGAATAAATACCAGCAGGAATATGCAAAGCATGGAAATAAGATCAAGTCATTAGCCAGAACGATTTACAGGATAGGCGTGAGTACTTTTATGGCGAATGTAACTACGGCTCTGGGCTTTTTGGTTTTTGCATTCACTCATAGCGAAGTACTCATTGAATTTGGTGTTATAACATCTATCAATGTCATGGTCACCTTCCTGATCTCGCTTGTGTTCATTCCGATTGTTTATAGCTTTCTTCCTGCACCTTCAGTAAAGCAGGTAAAACATCTGGAACGTAAAACGCTTCAGTTTTTTTTGGATAAGATCGATCATTGGGTTCACCATTACCGTAGAAGAATATACATTTCTGTTTTCTTCCTGCTGGCTGTTTGTGTTTACGGTATAAGCCGGATAACCACCGTAGGTTTTGTTGTTGATGACCTTCCGAAAAAAGATGTTATTTATACCGATCTTAAGTTCTTTGAAAAACATTTCAAAGGCGTCCTTCCTTTCGAAGTTACAGTAGACACAAGAGAAAAAGGCAAGGCGCTTGAACTAAAAACATTATACAAGATCCACAGGTTGCAAAAAGTTCTTGCCAATTATAAGGAATTTTCGGAACCTGTATCAATAGCCGAAGGGATCAAGTTTTCCTATCAGGGATTGAATGACAATGAACCAAAGTACTACCTGATTCCAAACGTTGAAGAGATGGCAAGGCTTTCGGGCTATTCCTCCGGGGCTAAGGAGAATCAGCGTATGTTTCGCTCTATCATTGATAGTACCAATCAGGTGACTCGCATCAGTTTTCAGGTGGCTGACATTGGATCGATAAAAATGAAGTTGCTAATGGATGAGCTTAAACCGCGACTGGATAGTATTTTCAGTCCGGAAGAGTATGACTTGAAACTTACCGGAAATTCTATAATATTTCTAAAAAACAATGATTACCTGTTGTTAAATCTGAAGGAGAGTGTGCTTCTTGCCATTTTACTGATAGGAACGGTCATGTTTTTTCTGTTCATGTCCTTTCGAATGGTGATTATTGCCCTTATTCCAAGCATGAGCCCTTTGCTACTCACCGCTGCTATCATGGGTTTTTTTAGTATTCCATTGAAGCCTTCAACAATCCTTATTTTTAGTATTGCATTTGGCATCGCGAGTGATGGGACTATGTATTTCCTTACTAAATACAGACAGGAATTGCGGAGGTATGGAGGAAGTATTTCTAAGACGGTTTCGCTTGCTATACAAGAGACAGGAATTAGTATGATCTATACTGCCATCATTCTATTTGCAGGATTTTTTATTTTTGCGGCTTCCAGCTTTGGAGGCACTTCTGCTTTGGGAGTACTAATCTCCGTCACGCTTTTGATCGCTATGTTCAGCAATCTTATTTTGCTTCCTTCCTTGCTCTTGTCACTGGAAAAAAGAATTATTACAAAGGCCTTCCTGAAAGAGCCATTGTTTCAGGTCTTTGATGAAGATGAGGATGTTGAACTTGATGATCTCAGGGTACGGCTTCATGCTGAGACTCAACATTTGGATTTGAAGATTAGTGATGAAAAAATTAAACACTAAGGCTATATGAAAGGTATTATCCTGGCCGGAGGCTCCGGCACAAGACTTCATCCTATAACTCTTGCAATGAGTAAGCAACTCATGCCTGTGTATGACAAACCGATGATTTATTATCCATTATCGGTCCTCATGATGGCCGGTATAAATGAAATCTTGATCATCTCTACACCCCATGATCTTCCTCATTTTAAACGATTGCTTGGCGACGGATCAGAAATAGGTTGTAAATTTTCTTATGTGGAACAACAGGTGCCAAACGGACTTGCACAGGCTTTCGTACTCGGAGAAAAGTTTATTGGAAAGGATAAAGTTGCCCTTATTTTAGGTGATAATATATTTTACGGTACAGGTTTGCAGCAATTGCTGCAGAATAATATTGATCCAAATGGCGGTGTCGTTTTTGCATATCATGTTTCAGATCCTGAACGATATGGTGTTGTAGAATTCGACAGGCAGAATAATGCGATATCAATCGAAGAAAAACCGGTGAAGCCTAAATCGAACTATGCGGTACCAGGATTGTACTTTTATGATAATTCAGTAATCCAAATTGCAAAAGACCTTAAGCCTAGTCCAAGAGGCGAATATGAAATTACGGACGTAAATAAAATTTATCTCGAGAAAGGGATGCTGAAAGTAGGTATTCTTGATAAAGGTACCGCCTGGCTCGATACAGGAACTTTTACATCATTGATGCAGGCTGCACAGTATGTTCAGGTTATTGAAGACCGGCAAGGGCACAAAATTGGTTGTATCGAAGAAGTAGCATATTCAATGGGTTTTATAAACTCAAGTCAGTTAAGAAAGATTGCTGAGCCATTGGTGAAAAGTGGTTATGGAAAATACTTGCTTTCATTGCTCAACGAATAATTTTGGCAGATAGATTTATACTGTTCGCCAACATTTGCCATCTATTGGTGGAATGGTTATATTGTGAATTGAGAAAAATACAAACTTTAGAGAATGGTTCATCACAGTTCTAATTCTTTAATATTATGATGCGAAAAATACTAATTACAGGTGGTGCAGGTTTTATAGCCAGCAGCCTGGCAGAAAGACTGGCAAAGGATCCGGAAAACTACGTTGTGATCGTTGACAATCTGCTCACAGGTTCTCTATCGAAAGTCCCTAAATCAGTGCACAAGAATGTCAAATTCATTAAAGCAGATGCAAATGAGTTGAAAGACATTTCAAGTGTTTTTCTCGCTTACCGATTTGATTATGTATTTCATTACGCCGCTGTAGTCGGGGTGAAAAGAACTCTGGCTCATCCTGTAATGGTATTGCATGATATTCAAGGGATAAATAATATTCTCAGTTTGTCCAAGAACACCGGCGTGAAAAGAGTGTTTTATACCTCTTCTTCGGAAGTTTATGGCGAACCTGTAGAGTTCCCTCAGAATGAACACACGACACCATTAAATTCACGACTTCCTTATGCTATTGTTAAAAATGTCGGGGAAGCTTATTTGCGATCATTTAAGCATGAGTACGATCTTGACTATACTATTTTCAGGTTATTCAATACTTACGGTCCAAAGCAAAGTTCTGACTTTGTAATCACCAAGTTCTTGCTTGCTGCATTGCAGGATAAGGACATAACGATTTATGGAGATGGAAGTCAAACCAGAACCTTTTGTTTCATCGATGATCATCTTGAAGCAACTTGTAATGCCTTTTATAATAATTTGGTATTAAATGATGTAGCTAATATCGGAACTGATCAGGAGATCACAGTTCTTCAATTAGCCAAGACAATTATTGAGGTTACAAACAGTCGTTCCAATATAATTCATCTCCCTTCCTTAAAAGAAGGAGATATGACACGCAGGAAACCGGATGTTTCTACAATGAAATCCTTATTGAAACGTGATTTTACTTCTTTAGAGGCTGGCCTTCGTGAACTGATTCGCAGTGATCGATTTGTTACTCATTAATTTGTGCTTTCATTTATCTTGACTTTGCCTGAATATTTCTAAGTTTACATATGCATTCGCCGAAATATTATCAGGAGCTGATTGAGAAAGAGATTTCCGCCCTGTCAATTCCTGGTTCCCCTCCGGAGTTGTATGAGCCTATCCGGTACATGCTTTCCTTAGGTGGTAAACGTTTAAGGCCTTGCCTTGTATTGATGGCTAATGAGCTTTTCGGAGGTGATATCTCAAAGGCCATTGGACCTGCATTGGGCATTGAAGTATTTCACAATTTCACTCTGTTACATGATGACATCATGGATAATGCACCTCTCCGCAGAGGAAAAGCAACAGTATTTACAAAATGGAATCCCAATATTGCAATTTTATCAGGCGATACCATGTTCGTGAAATCATGCCAGCTGATGATGGATGCGGAAGATTCAAAACGGGGACCTGTTTTGGATTTGTTTTTTAAAACTGCAGCAGAAGTTTGTGAAGGTCAGCAGTTCGATATGAATTTTGAGAGCAGAGAGATTGTGAGCATTCAGGAATACTTAGAAATGATCAGTCTTAAAACTGCAGTTTTGCTTGGTTGTTCATTGCAAATTGGATCCATATTGGCAGGAGCAGGACCAGAAAATGCACAACACATGTACAATTTCGGGAAGAATTTGGGAATAGCTTTTCAGCTTCATGATGACATTCTTGATCTCTATGCCGAATCTGAAAAGTTTGGCAAGCAGGTTGGAGGTGATATTTTATCAAATAAAAAAACTATCCTCTTACTACATGCTTTGGCACATGATGATAATGAAAAAGTAAACGAACTGAAGAAGTGGCTTGAAACGGGAAAAGCAGAGCCTGAGTTGAAAATACCCGCCGTAACTGCTATATTCGAAAGCATGGGCGTTCGAAGGAAAGCGGAAACTGATATGGAAAACTATTTTTTACGTGCGATGAATGATTTTCAAAAAGTTGAAGCAGAATCCTCAAAGAAAGAAATGCTTTCAGAGCTTGCCGAAAGATTGATGGTCAGAGAGGCTTAATGAATTTAGTCTCTTATTATTTGCAGCCATCCTTTATATTCTTTCCTGTAGGTAGTCAACACATAATAGTAAATTTCCGCCGGTTGGCCTGCTGCTTCCCAATTATTAAGATAATCATCAGTCGCAAATACAACTAAGCCCCAACGATTCCATATTTTTAAACCTGAATTTCGAGGTAAGTTGGGAATCTCAAAATAGTCATTCAATCCCGGTGAGCTTGGATAAGGAGTGAATACATTGGGGATCTTAAATGGTGTGAACACAATAACAAGCAAATCAGAAACCGGTCGGCACGACCCTGTTGATGTGGCAGTAATAATTACTGAGTCAAGTAAAAAATCGGCATCTGAAGGAACATATTGTGCATTGAAGCTTGTATCGTAAGGCGAAAAAGTGCCGGTTCCACTGCTAGTCCAATGAACACCTGTACCGTTGAGGAGAGCAGGAGTTAAATTCACAGAAACACCTGTACCGGGTCCTGATGTAATTGTTGTGTCAGGTCCGGCATCAATGGATGGAAGGTCGTTAACCTGAAGCGTCAATGTGTCTGTAAGGTTCAAACAGTATCCTGTCGTTGTAAGTACAATATCAACTGTCTGATTAATTGTGTCTTGTACTCCCGGAATATAAAGAACTTGTTGGTCTGAGGTGCCGGGTAGAAAGAAGCCGTCACCAAGACTTGCCCAACTATAGCCGCCGCCACCGGCTTGTGTACCTGCAAAACTTGCAGTATCTCCGCGACATATCTGTTGGTCACTACCGGCATTCGGAATTCCCGGAGGATTTACGGTAACCAACACAGAATCATCTGTACTACATGCATAACTATTGGATACTGTCACATAGTATGTAGTCGTAACAGGGGGGCTCACTACTATCGTTGAATTTGTTGATCCTCCCGGCATCCATAAATATGTTCCACCTCCTTGTGCTACGAGAGTATCATTGTCTCCATAACAAATCGTATTCGAGCTACCAGTGATGCTTACAACCGGCGATGGAGAAATATGTAGAATAACTTCTGCCGTATCATTATCGCATGGTGCAGAACTTACGATCATTTGTAAACGAACCAGTCCGGTGTCAGAACTGCCTACCGTGTAGACCGGGGAACTTATGGAAGAATTACTAAATGTTCCGGTTCCACTACTGATCCATTGTATAGTTGACCCGATGGCAGAACCCGCTATTGTCAAAGAGGTATTCTGGCAAAGGGTAGCAGAGTCCGGCGAGGCGGTTGCCAGGGGTTTTGTGTTCACGGTTACAGAGTAAATACTTGTATCACTTGTACAGCCATTTGAATTGGTTTCCGAGACGTTCACAAATCCTAAACCCGTTGTAGTCCACGTCACTTCTATACTGTCAGTATTGTTGCTCGTGTTCGTAATGGTACCACCGGATATATGCCAGCTATAAGTTGATCCCGGATTAAATACTGTCGAATAAAATGCCGTGCTGCTATCACATGCACTTATATCTCCACTCACGATTGGCAGTACTGGTCTTGCATTAATAGTTACATTTTGTATGATAACCGGACCGGAGCATGCATTGGAGTTTATTTCGTAGACACTGATTTCACCTGTCCCGCTTGAACCCCAGATAACATCAATAATATCTGAAACATTTGTACCAACAATAGTTCCTCCTGTTACCGACCATGTATATTGTGATCCGGCATTAGAAACAACGAAGTATGTCTGCATTGAATTTTCGCAAACTATTAAAGGGCCAATAATACTGGTTGATGAATCCGGAATTGCATTTACCGTGACTGATATGTTTTCTGTATTGCCCGGACAACCAAAGCTATTCGTGTCTACCACTGACAATTGATAGGTTCCGACAGAGTCCCAATTCACTGTGATGATATTGCTACCCTGACCGGAAGTTATAGTCCCACCTTGTATGAGCCATGTGTAATTTCCCGATATAGGATTCACGTCATAGTATATTCCTGTATCGCCGACACAAGCCGTCGCCGGGCCTGTAATTGGTGAAGTAACAGGTACCGGATTGATTGTTACTTGAACAATGTCATCTGCAACACATCCTCCAATGGTGCCACTCACATAATAGGTATATGGTGAACCTGTTGCAGCAAGTCCGGTAAGGACGAGTGTGGAAGAAGTATCTGAAGTGCTCCACAAATAATTATTCGCACCGGAAGCAGTCAGCGTGACATCTCCTCCTTCACATAATGTAGTGTCTCCTGAAACAACAAGGTTAACTCCCGCCACGACCTGGATCGTCGCAGTAAGGTCATTGACACAAGATGTAATTGCATCGGTTACCGTAACATTAAATACAAAACTACCGGTTCCACATGCTGAAAAATCGAATGTTTGTGATTCGAGATTTGTTGAGTTTGGTATAAGACATGCGTCGATGTTCGTCCAGTTATATACTGAACCGGTGGATGCACCAATAATTTCTAAAGTTGATTCTAATAAGGGGTCAGAGGTGCATAAAAATGGATTGGATGCAAAGAAAACCGGGATAGGATATATTTGAACTGTATCTGACGCAATGCTGTCGCATCCCTGAGAATCTGTTACTGTAAGATAAAATACTGTACTTGTATTCAGGTCAGCAGTAGTTGATAAGCTGCTGCTGTCTGCAATAAGTGCTCCTGGGTTATTGCCGGACCACAAATAAGTTGTTCCCGGATCAGTGTTGCTTCCCGTACCGTCTAATTGGATTAAAGTATTCGTTCCATTGCATATCAGGTCAGGTGATACAAAAGCATTTGCATCAGGTTTTGGTCTTGAGATGACTGATACTGAAGTGTCCTTGAAGCATCCATTCATTGGGTCAAGAACGATCAGGGTGAACAGGTCATTAAGACAAGCCTGTGCTGTTGTGACGAGGTTCGAGGTGTCTGCTATTATATTGCCTGATGCACTAGACCAATGGTAGAGCATGCCTGTCGTACTTCCTGTCCCGTCAAGGTCTACTGTTTCGCAACCACAAACCGGTGGTATCGCTTGTAGGTTTGCGAGAGGTTTTGCATTCACTGTCACACTGTGCGTGGCGACGCCGGTACAGGATCCTGTCGTACCTGTGACGGTAAATATTGTTGAAACTAATGGTGAAACTGATTGTGCTGTCAGACTAGGATCTGAAAATGAATATGCCGGACTGGCAGTCCAATTATATGTCGTTGCTCCTCCGGCTGTTAGATTTATCACATCACCTCTGCAAACATCATTCGGCCCGCTGACTGATATAGTAAGTCCGCTATTAATCGTGAAGGCTGTAAACACCGTATCACGACATCCGGTAATGCCATCGGTAATAATTGAGACAAAAGTGTAAGTGCTGGCGATGCCTGTAGGGAACGTAACAGTAACGGACGATGAATCTATATTTGAAGAGCTTATTAAATTGTAATCCGGAGAAAGCATCCATTCATAAACAGAGCCTGCACCTGCGCCGGATACTGTGAATGTGTTTTGTAAAACCGGTTCAGATGCGCACAGAATTGGTGTTGCAGCATTAATCGTTGGCTTAGGGAAGAGAGTAATATCCAGGCAGTCAGGATCCGACATACAACCAATACTATCTGTTATCACCACACAATAAGTTACCGGACTCGTTACAGAAGCAACAGGATTTTGTATCGCGTCATTGTCAAGTCCGGTACTGGGCGACCAAGTATAACCGAATGGAGGGGTGCCAAGCGTTGGGGTTGCATTAAGCATGACACTTCCGTATTCACAAACAAGTTCATTTGGACCGGCATCTACTACAGGCTTAGGATTTACAGTGATATCAACTGTGGTATCAGCTGTACATGCAAAGCTGTCGACTACGCTGATCGTAGCAGTGTACGGACCCCCGGCCGGGAGACCGCTGATGTCGGTTGTTTGGCATGAACTGCAGGAAATGCTACCGGGTCCTGTCCAACTATAAGTTATCGGATTAGTCAGATTGGTGGTACTTGCATTCAAAGTAACTGCCGTCCCTTCACAAATTGTTTGAGGCGGGCCTGCATCTACTGTTGGTCTGGGACTTAAATTCACTATTGTTTGAGTGGTGTCAGGCCCGCACGTTCCTTGTGTGATAAGTGTTACAGTGAAAGAATTACCGGGCCCGACAAATGTGTGGTTTGCAACCTGACCTGTTGCTGTATTATTAATTCCAGAAGATGGATCACCAAAATTCCAGTCCCAACTTGTTATTGCAGGGTCTACAAATGGCGGATCGGGGAGTATAGATGCTGAACCTGTGAAAGTCAGATCAGTTCCCAGGCAGGCGGCTAAAGGTGTATAAGATATGCTTGGAAAGAGATCCTGAACAATGATGTCCTGAGTAATTGTCTTGCAGCCACATTGAGTATTACACACACGCAAAGTGACGCTATGTGTTCCTGTAGTGTTGAGAACAATATTCGTATCTAATCCACTTGAAGGGATGTAAGGGCCTCCATTAAACCGCCATTCATAACTGATATTAGATCCACCATGTAGTACTGTAGTATTCTGCAGTTGAACTGCCAGTGGGCGACAACCGGATGAAGGGTTGGTATTAAAGTTGGCATCAGGTCTTGCAACAATAGCATCATTGGATGTGGTAGCCAGGATATCAAAAGCTTCCTGGTTACCTGAGGTCCCATCAACCATTATGTAATAGGTGGTTCCTGCTATAGTTGGGAAATTCATGCTCATAGTTCCTCCGGTACCGGCACTTCCACTTGCACATGGCCCTAAAGCAGAAAGTGCTCCGCATGTTCCGGTATACACTTGCATTTCAAGTCCGGGTGTATTGTTGATATTGGAAACAGTGATCGTACAGTTGCCATTATTGAATGCAACAACAGTGAACCAAACGCTGTTGTTGACAGTATTGTCTCCACAACTCAATGCAGGATCAGTTCCAACTGTCGAAGCACCTACGGTAGTTCTGGTAATCAGATTGTTTGCACATAAGGCAAGGGCTGCTGAACAATTATCCTGGGCACTAACCTGATTGATGAGTATGAGTGAGAACAGTAATAACAGTAATTTGTGATCAAGTCGCATGAAATATTTTATCTGAGCATAAAGATAATTCCCAGTAAGTGACACTTAATTTTCCGGGATCATTTTTATTAACAAAGTATTATCAACTATACTATGTATTTCCTTCATTCGGGTTTCGCAAATTCGGCGACAAGCCTTGAAGTGGAATTGATACCATTTATTCTTTAAGAAATAGTTGTTCAAATCGTTTTATGTTTGCTTTTTTTAGGATTCAAAATGCATGTTTTTCCAACAGGTTTAGGATCGGTAGCTGCACAAAGGAGATTTTCCGGTTTATTGTATGCATCTTTGCATTTATCATGATAGGGCATGCCAGGGATACGATTAATATGATTGATAAGCTCAGTTTCAGAAAACTGTTGAATATCATCCTTGTTTACCTGAGTTACTTTTATTCACGATGGAGCAAAAATCCATTGCATCCTGCCAGCCCCATCAGTTTATCCATTGAGCCTACAACATCTTGTAATTTAAGATGCCCTGAATGTCCAAGCGGACTGCGTTCTTTTTCGCGACCAACAGGTATGCTTGACAAAAACTTTTTTAAAGAGGTACTGGATCAGGTACATGAAAGGGTGTTTTATCTTGTTTTTTATTTTCAGGGAGAGCCTTTTCTCAATCCTGAATTTCTTGATATGATAAGTTATGCTTCCAAAAAGAACCTGTACACGGCTACATCCACTAATGCCCATTATTTTAATGATGAGACCGCACGCAAAACGATCGAATCAGGCATTGACAGATTGATAATTTCCATTGACGGGACATCACAGGAAACATATGAGCAGTATAGGATTGGCGGCACTTTGAATAAAGTACTCGAGGGGACAAAAAAATTGGTTGAATGGAAAAAGAAGTTAAAGTCTTCAACCCCATTTCTTGTTTTTCAATTTCTGGTTGTAAGGCCAAATGAGCATCAGGTTGAAGAAGTGAAAAAACTGGCGAAAGAGATCGGGGTTGACAAAGTTGTTTTTAAAACTGCACAGATCTATGATTTTAAAAACGGTAGCGACTTAATTCCTCTGAATGACAAATATTCACGGTACCGTAAGCTTAGTGATGGAACCTACGAAATCAAAAATTCACTCAAAAACCAGTGCTGGAAAATGTGGCATTCCAGCGTCATAACATGGGATGGACAAGTAGTTCCATGTTGCTTTGATAAAGACGCAAAACACAAAATGGGTTCTTTGAAAGAGAAAACTTTTAAAGAAATTTGGAATGATAAGGCCTATCACAAATTTAGAGCATCATTAATGAAAAGTCGTAAGGAAATTGATATATGTAAAAACTGCAGTGAGGGAACTAAAGTTTGGGCTGATTAGAATAGATCCGAATAATGGGAGCTGAAATTGGTTAGCATTTTATAAGCATTTTACCAAGATCTTTAGAGAAGAGATCACTACAAAGAACTTGGTAGCGAAGAAAAAAAAATTGCAAAAGGAATATTATGGAAGTTGTTGTTGAGCTTAAACATACTTTTTCAGGACATGACGGTCCGGTGTATGCACTGGAGATCGGGTTAGAGGAGAACCGAATTTATTCAGGCAGCGGTGACCGGCTTGTATCTGAATGGAGTTTTGACAAAAATATTGAACCAAAAGCTTTAATCAATGTTGGAGCAACTGTCTATTCATTATGTTTTGTACAGGCCATTAATTCTATTCTTATCGGACAAGCAAGTGGTGGATTGCATGTTGTTGATCTTGAAAAGAGAGTAGAGGTCAGGTTGTTGCAGCATCATTCAGCCGGTATTTTTGATCTTAAGTATTCTTTGAAGCATGCGCAGGTATATTCTGCCGGAGCAGATGGTGTTTTTGGAATTTGGGACATGAAAAATTTCACTTTATTGAAGAGTTTTAAGTTTTGTAAAGAAAAGCTAAGAGCTGTTGCCTTAAATTCTGATGAATCTGAACTTGCAATAGCTTGTGGCGATGGATTTATTCGATTCATTGACCCTGCAGAATTAAAAATGAAAGATCAATTTGAAGCACATAACTTATCAGTAAATTCAGTTTCTTATCATCCAAACCTTCCTTTGTTGTTAAGTGGTGGGAGGGATGCAATTTTAAATTTTTGGGACACAAACAATCATCAATTAGTCAAAAGTGTTCCGGCGCACAACTATGCAATTTATTCAATTGATTTTTCAAAAGATGGTCGATACTTTGCAACCGCTAGTCGTGATAAGACAGTAAAGATCTGGGATGCAGAAAATCTTGAGTTTTTATTGAGAATTGATAAAGATAAAAGTAATGGACACTCTCATAGTGTAAATAAAATCATGTGGACAGGGAGTGATATGTTACTCAGCGCCGGTGATGATAAAACCATAAAGTTTTGGTGTATTTCAAAAGCAAATTAAGATAGAGCTAAGATTTTTTTTGACCGGAATCGTATCTGAAAAAACAAAAAACCCCGGTAATCACCCGGGGCTTTCTGATCAACAATTCAAGTAATTTAACTTAAAACTTAACATGAAACACACCTATTTTAACGGGGCTATTATCTGTTTGTTGCAATCCTTTTAAAATTATTCTGAAACTATTTCTAAATCGTTAAAAATTTAAGAAAATCGGATTTTTTTACCCAAATTAATTTAAAATCTTCGGTCCCACGATGCAGTTCTGAAGTCGATCTTCATTTTTTTTTGGATTTTGTTTCAAATTCCTTCATTGCACGTCTTGGATAGAATATACGAGCTGTTGGTTTATAGTGCTGATAATCAATTTATAGATCTGTTGTAGTACATAATGTGACTCCCTTGACAAGAATCTATTGGTTGTCTTGACGGATGTTTGAGCATCCTGAATTTAGGCCGTTGCTTTGCTGTTAAATCTTTTCAAAGTACAAAAGATCAGTACCTCCATTTCCTCCGCTAATATGTTTTAGTTTTATCAATGAGGAGTTTTGCATGGTGACATGCCAGTCTTCATTTAGATCGTCAAATGGTTGATTGTTTCCAAAAGACAATACAAGTTTGGAAGAAGAATTGTCAGTACCTGTTATCCAGGTACCACTCACTGAGATGTTACCATTATCTGCTACTACTGAATTATTACTGTTGAAGTGGAATGAGAAACCTGCGAAATGTTGTGTTTCATCATTCCCGCCATCGTTGAAATAGGTGATTCTCCATGCACCTGAAACGATGTTACTGTTCAGGTTATCTGATGGACCGGTGTCATTGTCTTTCTTGCATGAAACAACAATAATGATCAGTACAAATAGGAGGGAAAGCTTGCGCAATGCATTTTTCATTTTGGTAAATGTTTGATGTTTACCATTAATATAACATAGCGGTAAAGTGATACAAAGATCATGTTGCTGCCTTGGAAAAAAAGCCGGTTGAATAAGGTAAAAGCCAAATTGATCAGGCAAAATTTTTGTCAGAACAATGACAAACGTGCTTCACTTTTTAGCAAAGAGTATACTTCTGTATCCAGGAACTTGCCTTCATAATAGTAGTTTTCCCTGAAATAAGCTTCTTTTTTAAAGTGATGTTTCAGTAATAGTTGTTTTGATGCTACATTGTCCGGGTTTATTTTTGCCTCAATACTATGCAGGTCCATGATCGAAAATCCAAAATTGATTAGTGCAGATACAGCATCGTTCGTAAAGCCTTTTCCCCAATGATTGTCATTCAATATGTAGCCAAGTTCTGCCCTATGGTTAGCTTTGTCTATGAAATGATAGCTGACAATACCAAGTAGTGTAGGATTTTCTGCACTACAAACAGCCCAGTAAATAGACGTGTTGTTTTTTATTCCATCTTGCATTAGGTTAATATGTGCTAAAGAGTCCGAGTGTGACTTATGAAGCGGTTTTTCAATATACTTCATGATCTTTTTACTGCTTCTTAAGTAAAATACCTGTTCAACATCTTCTGTGTCGATCATTCGCAATCGTACCAGTTGACCGCTTAGCTCGGGAAAAGGATGGAAGTTTAGATCAAGCATGTATTTTATATAATGAAAATTGTTCAGTCCTTCAGCGTTTCATTGTGTGCAATCAAAGCCTTTTCAATACGAGTATCCGGAATCAGCCACATTAGAGCAACTAATATAAAGAGCCCTGCACTTATCCATTCATTGAAAAATGCGCAAGGGATTGAAATTATGTAAATAACTATTGAGATTTTCCCTTTGAAATCATTCCCTAAAGCATTTGCAAGCAAAGAATCTTTTCCATGATGTTTGATAAGCAGGTGGGCAAGTATCCAATATGCAATTGCAGCCATGAGGAGGACAAATCCATAAAGTGAGACTGTGGCCGGTGCAAAATGATTTTCGCCCATCCATCCTGTTGAAAAGGGTACGAGAGAAAGCCAAAAAAGCAGATGTAAATTTGCCCATAATACTTTGCCGCTTATTTTTTTTATGGACTGTAGTAGGTGGTGGTGGTTGTTCCAATAAATTCCCAGGTAAACAAAACTGATCACATAACTAATAAATACGGGAGCCAATGTTTTCAGGCCTGCAAAATCTGACGCATGAGGTATTTTCATTTCAAGAACCATAATGGTAATAATGATGGCTAATACACCATCGCTAAATGCTTCAAGTCTTCCTTTGTTCATATTATCTAAGTTTAATTTAATTTATATCCAGCCTTTTATTTTATAGTATGTAATTGCAAAAAATTCTTTGATGACTAATATTTCATAGTGCAGATAGCTCCATATATTATATCGTAGATCAAGGTCCTTAACACGTTTATCCTTACTTCGTGATTTGTCTTTCACCTTATCTGCAGGAATAGGTTTTTCAAATGACGGTATTCCGCCAACAGCATTGAATCCGGCCTTTTGAAAGGTCCTTACTGACCGATACATATGTTCCGGAGAAGTGATAAGCACGAGTTTCGTTTCTTGAGTCTTTGGTCCGAATTGAGTAGCAATATTGATGGCCTGAGAGTGTGTGTTGAAGCCAAAAGGTTCAAACCGGATCCTGTTAGAATCAACCTCATGCAATATTAATTCTTTTCGCATCATCATGAGCTGTTTGTTGCTATCAGATTCAGCAAAGGGGAGTGCAATGATGACAGGGATTTTTTCGAACTTTTGAGCTGCCTCAGAAGCATAGTAGCATCGGATAAATCCGTCCGGACTTGGCATTCCACTTCCACCAAGAAGTACTATGGCATCCGGTTTTGATCTCAAGGTGGAATTGCCTGTTCCCAGCCAATGGTATAAGTTGAATGGAAGATCTGTCAGACTTAAAACAAATAAGAAAATAAATAAAACACCTGAAGCCCGTATCAGGAATTTCAAGAATTTTATAAATATCTGGTTTAAGTGTATAGACATATCATTAATACGACAAACAATGCTGATAGTTGAATAGTGTCCGTATGTTTAGGTTTCCGGATCTTATGATCTCAATTTATAAACAATAAAAGAAGAATTTAAAAGTATAAAAATTAACCTTAGCTGAAAGTGTCTTAGTGGTCATTTCAGTGAAACTTTTGACAGAAATCCGTATGAACTGACAAATAAACCTTGTCGCGATCTTTATTTGGATACCTGTAAAACTTAACTCTAAGGCCTTAAATCAAAAAGAAGTTTTCAATGATATTTTCCCTGTCATCCTTGACATAAAAATCAACCGATTCCTTCAACTTTACTATGTTAATAACGAAGCTAACATACAATAATAGCATGTCCTATGTCGACTATTTTTGCCTATTAGCGATTTAAGATTCTAACAAGGCAATTTTGCCTTGCTAGTCATGCAATGAAGTAATGATTTAGTAAACAGCTTGGCTGCCAAAGAGGAACGTTGATACCGGTATCATGTTCCTGTCAAGAATCGTGAGATAATTCTCTCCAAACCTGCTACTTAATTAGGGGCCTGGTTAAGTTTTGAAAATGAAGAATAAATTAGCTGGCATTTTAGTGTTGATGTTATTGAATGGGGATGCCTGGTCACAGATATTAGTTCCTTTTGTCAAGCGTTATGATGTAACTCAATCGGGCGGATTAGTCATCATTGGTAATTCAATGCTCACTTGTGATGGATCAGCACCTGTGAGTGGCTCTACTTCATGTAATTCCGGACGAACACAAATGCCTCCTGCCGGTACGGCCAAGGATAATGATTACCGATCAGCCTATATTGATATAGATGGTGATGGCTCAACGTTTAGTTCAAGCAGTGCTGATCTCAGCTTAGCAACATGTAGTAAGATAACTTTTGCAGGCTTGTACTGGGGTGCGTACATCAATACAGGTAACAGTAATTATTCACGGAGAGATGAAGTCAAACTAAAAACTCCGACCTCAGGCTCTTATATTAACCTAACCGCAGATACTATCTATGATCTGAATAGTGGTTATGATTATTACACCTGCTTCAAAGATGTTACCTCAATATTTAGCGCTGAAGGAAATGGAACCTTTACCATTGCAGATCTAGTCGCCCGCACAGGCGGAACAAATCAATGGGCCGGATGGAGCATTGTAGTGGTTTACAAAAATGAACTGATGTCAGCAAAGAACATCAACGTATTTGATGGTCTGGGATATGTTACAAACTCAGGTTCCAGCGTGACAGTAAACGTTAATGGTTTTTATACTCCACCGTCGGGTGCAGTGAATTTTGAATTAGGTGAAATAGCCTATGATGGAGATAGAGCCCTCACCGGTGATTCCCTGCTTTTCAGAGGGAATGCTTCATTCCTTCCGGTTTCTGATGGACTTCATCCTGCGAATGATGTATTTAACAGTACGATTTCCAATTTTGGTGTTCAAACTACCACAAGAAATCCGGCTTACTCAAACACGTTAGGATATGACCAGAGTATTTTCAGGCCTAATAACGTTGCAAAAAACTATTTAACAAACGGTGCAACTTCTGCGCAAATAAAAGTTACAACCGGAGGAGAGCAAATCTATTTGAGAGTACTTACCTCTGCTATCGACACCTACGAACCTGATCTGGCAATGCAGAAGACAGTAAGCGATGTGAATGGAGGTGTAGTGAACCCGGGTGATACCTTACAGTATGTTATCACAGTCACCAATACAGGAAATGATACATCTTCTGCAACCCTCATAACAGATACTCTTCCCTTTAATGCTGAGTATGTAGCCGGAAGTACTGTCATTACTTCAGGTCCTAATACAGGCTCAAAGACAGATGCAGCCGGAGACGATCAGGCAGAGCTCGTGAATTCCGGAGGTTATCAGATAGTAAAAATCAGATTAGGAAATGGAGCGAATGGAAGTTCTGGCGGGCAATTGCCACATCTTGGAGCCGGACGGTCTACAACACTTTCTTTCAGGGTGAGGATCACAGACGATTGCACTAAACTGTTATGCGATCCTGTAATTTCTAATCGTGCTAATATTAATTATACCGGTTTTATTTCAGGCTTCCCAAGGAAAGGGCGTAGCAATCCTGTTCTAGTAGATTCATTAGGTTGCCCGGTTGATGGTGCAACAAATACTACTATCAATGTACCTGTCTCATGCTCTCCTCCGCCGGATTCTTCAATAGGTGGCTGCTTGCCATTGGTTTTTAGCGCCATTCCTGGTATCAGGCCGGGATATACCTATTATAATTCATCATGGGTCTCAGTAACTTCGGCAACAGTAGTCGGAAACTATTATGGTATTCGTCCAATTACCGGAACGTCATGTGCAGACACGATCAGGTACACGGTATATGTAGTCGTACCGACTGCTTCTAACGCAGGCCCTGATCAAAACTTATGTAATGCGACAAGCAGTGTGATGGCCGGGAATGTTCCTGTTAATGGTATTGGAACATGGACACTTGTAAGTGGCCCTAATGTTCCATCCTTTAGCAACCCTAATTTACCAAACACTGCCTTGAACGGACTTGTCACGGGCAACTATGTAATTGCCTGGGTGATCAGCACCGGATGCAACAGTAGCTCTGACACACTTACTATCATTAACAGTCCATTGCCGCTTACATCCAATGCCGGACCAAATCAAAATTTGTGTAATCTAAGTACTGTAACACTTGCCGGGAATTCTCCCGGAGCAGGCACGGGAATGTGGACACTTGTTAGCGGCCCCAATACGCCGACGATAACGAGTCCCTCAAATCAAAATTCGACAGTTACAGGATTGATTGCAGGTAATTATATTTTCAGATGGTCGATCAGCAGAGGTTCATGTACTCCTTCAACGAGCACCGTACAAGTTACAGTTTATGCATTACCAACAATTTCAAGTGCTGGTGCAGATCAGAGCATTTGTAATTCAACGACGGCAACCTTGTCCGGAAATAATCCCGTCGTTGGAACTGGTAGCTGGACGATGGTTAGCGGTCCTAATTCACCGACAATCACAGCTCCGGGATCACCCAGCTCCGGTATAACAGGTATGATATCCGGCGTATATGTTTTTCGATGGACGATAAGCAATGGCTCCTGTGCTGCTTCAACTGATGATGTTCAGATCACCATTTTTGCAAATTCAAGTGTTGCGAACGCAGGTTCTGATCAGAGCTTATGTAATGTTAATACTGCAACACTTTCAGGAAACACACCCGCAGCAGGTTCCGGTGTATGGTCATTGGTAAGTGGACCTAATACACCAACAATCACTACTCCGTTAAGCCCGTCCACTACTGTCAGCGGAATGATCACGGGAGTTTATACTTTCAGATGGTCAATCACAAATGGAGTCTGTGCTCCATCCAATGATAACGTCCAGGTTACAATATTTGCCTTGCCCACAAGCTCGTCAGCCGGACCGGATCAGAACTTGTGTAATGTAACATCAACTTCACTTGCTGGAAATACTCCTGCGATAGGTACCGGCTTATGGACCCGAATCAGCGGACCGAACACGCCAACAATTACATCTCCGGCGAGTCCAACGACAACTCTAACAGGAATGATCCCGGGCACCTATGTTTATCGTTGGTCAGTCACTAATGGTGTTTGCGCAGTTTCTGCAGATGATGTTCAAATAAATATTTTCGCTCTGCCTACATCGTCAAATGCAGGAACTGATCAAAGTCTGTGTAATGTTACTTCTACCACCTTAAGTGGAAATAACCCGGTAGTCGGGAGTGGCACCTGGTCACTGGTAAGCGGACCAAACACTCCATTAATTTCCGCACCCAACAGTGCCAATTCAAATGTGAGTAGCTTAATTAATGGCGTATATGTTTTTAGATGGACAGTAACCAGCGGAGTCTGCGCTTCTTCAGTGGATGAGGTTCAAATAACTGTTTTTTCACCTGCTACAGTTTCGACAGCGGGTGCTGATCAGGAACTATGTAATGTGAACTCGGCTACCCTGGCCGGAAACGTGCCGGTTGCCGGAACTGGATTGTGGTCCCTGGTCAGCGGTCCGAACGTTCCGGTCATCAACACACCTTCAAGTGCTTCTTCAACTGTATCCGGAATGACTACAGGCATTTATATTTTCCGATGGACTATTACTAATGGTGTTTGTAGTTCATCTACAGATGACGTTCAAATAATTATTTATGCATTGCCTACAGCATCCGATGCAGGAGCAGACCAGGATCTTTGTAATGTAACAACAACAAATTTGGCTGCAAATACCCCTGTCGTTGGTTCAGGTATCTGGTCACTTGTCAGTGGACCAAATACACCTGTGTTTACATCTGCTTCAAATCCTGCAACCGCAGTTACCGGGATGATAGCAGGCACTTATGTTTTCCGCTGGTCGGTTACTGAAGGTGTTTGCGTTACATCAGTTGATGACGTACAAATTCGGATTTATGCCTTACCTACAGTTTCAAATGCAGGTGCGGATCAAACTTTCTGTAATGTTAGTTCTTCAACTTTTGCAGCGAATAATGTGATCATTGGTTCCGGCATATGGACACAGGTCAGTGGCCCATCTGCAGCAACAATAACCATTCCTGCAAGTCGTAATTCAACAGTAACCGGATTGATACCCGGTGTGTATGTATTTAGATGGACAACAAGTAGTGGTGTATGTGCCACTTCTTCTGATGATATGCAAATTACTAATTATGCACTTCCATCAGCTGCAGATGCCGGAGCAGACCAAAACCTGTGTAACGTTAACTCTGTAACATTGGCCGGTAATAGTCCTGCAATCGGAACAGGAATCTGGACATTGATAAGCGGGCCGAACATTCCTGCAATTGCAACACCTTCTAACCCTTCTTCGAATGTTACCGGAATGATTGTCGGTACTTATGTTTTCAGATGGACGGTAACAAACGGGACATGTTCAAGCACGATTGACAATGTTCAAATAACTATATTCTCATTGCCAACTAATTCAAATGCCGGTGTAGATCAAAATTTATGTAATGTAAGTGCAGCAACATTGAATGGGAATAATCCTGTATTTGGTACGGGTACCTGGACACAGTTGAGTGGTCCAAACATTGTTACTATAACTACACCAACCAGCCCGACTACTACAGTCACAGGAATGATCGCCGGAACATACTCCTTCAACTGGTCAGTTGTAAGTGGAGTTTGTGCCTCATCAGATGATGATGTTCAAATTGTTGTGTACGATCTGCCGACTGTTTCTGATGCAGGCCCGAATCAGGATCTTTGTAATGTCAGTTCTGCTACCCTTGCCGGTATTGTACCTCTGACCGGTACAGGTACCTGGACCTTAGTAAGCGGCCCCAATGTGCCCATCATTACAAATGTTAATGATCCGGCATCTACAGTCAGCTCAATGGTCACAGGTGTTTATGTTTTTCAATGGACAATTGTAAATGGTGTTTGTGCAGCATCTGCTGATCAGGTTACTATAACGATATTTGACAATCCTACAACTTCTAATGCCGGTCCGAATGAGGATTTGTGTTCGGTGACCTCCGTCACACTTGCTGCCAATACCGCAAGCATCGGGACAGGTACCTGGACTCTGGTGAGTGGCCCTAATACTCCTGTAATTACTTCTCCAAACAATCCGGGTTCAACAGTAACCGGAATGATCGACGGTACCTATGTATTCTCCTGGTCAATCGTTAATGGTGTATGCGCCGCTTCTACTTCTTCAGTGACCTATACAATTTTTAATCAACCGACAATCCTTGATGCCGGACCGGATCAATCAATATGTAATTCTGCTTCCGCTACGATGGCAGGAAATACACCCGGACTTGGTTTTGGAACATGGATATTGATAAGTGGTCCGAATATTCCCACCATTACAAGTGTAAATGATCCGGGTACAACTATAACCGGATTGATTACCGGTACATATCTTTTTGGTTGGAGGATAACAAATGGAGCTTGTTCAACTCCCCTCGATACTGTGCAAATAATTAATTATGCAGTGCCATCAACTTCTAATGCAGGTGCAAATCAAGATCTTTGTAGCGTAACTTCCGTCACATTAAATGGAAATGTTCCTGCCATTGGCATAGGTTCCTGGTCATTCGTAAGCGGACCAAATATTCCTGTAATTAGCAACCCACTATCAGCTAACTCTACAGTGACCGGTATGGTGGATGGAATTTATGTGTTCGAGTGGTCTATTTCAAATGGTGCATGTCCACCTTCTGTTTCTACAATTCAAGTTACTATCTACAATTCACCGACTGTACTTGATGCCGGACCGGATCAGAATTTATGCAATGTTAATTCTGTAAGTATGGCCGGGAATATCCCGGGAGTGGGTTCCGGAAACTGGGCTCAAATCAGTGGGCCTAATGTTTCGGTGATTGTTGATCCTAGTGATCCCGCAACTTCAGTTACCGGCATGATTGAAGGAGTTTATTATTTTGGCTGGAGTATTTCCAATGGAGTTTGCGTCACCCCGGTTGACACAGTCATGATTGCAATCTATGATCTCCCCACAGTGGCAGCTGCCGGATCAGATCAGGGCCTTTGCAATGTAGATAGCACAAATCTGGCAGGAAACATTGTAAGTTCCGGTTTTGGAAACTGGTCAATACTATCAGGACCAAATAGCCCATTGATCCTTGACACCACTAATCAAAGCAGTACGGTTACCGGAATGATTTCCGGAACTTATGTTTTTGTGTGGACAATAAGTAATGGTGTGTGTGCAAGCTCGTCAGATACTGTTGATGTAGTCATTTATGCTGAACCAACAATTGCAAATGCGGGTGCAGATCAAAGTCTTTGTGACATTGATAGTGTTGTGTTAGATGCGAATTCAGCAATGGTAGGTGCAGGAACATGGACGATCATCTCCGGTCCCAACTCTCCTGTAATTACAGATTCTACTGATCCCCTTTCCTCTGTTAGCGGTCTGATTGCCGGAAACTATGATTTTGTTTGGTCAATAGTAAATGGGACATGTATGGTTTCATCAGATTCTGTACGAGTGACAGTCTACGATTTACCATCTGCATCCAATGCGGGTATCAATCAGGATATATGTAACTCTTCAAGTGCTGTGCTGAATGCAACGGCAGTTGGCACCGGAAACGGATACTGGAATATGATAAGTGGTCCCAATGTCCCATCAATTGCAGTTCCATCCAGTGAAGTTTCGCCACTGAGTGATCTGATTCAGGGAACTTATCTGTTTACCTGGACGGTTAACAACGGAGTATGTGCCACTTCAGTAGATACTGTGCAAATAAATGTCTATGACCTGCCGGGATTTTCTGATGCAGGTTTGGATCAGGAATGGTGTGGTGATAGCAGTATTACACTTAGTGCAAATACACCATCAAATGGAATCGGTGCCTGGAGCCTGCTTAGTGGCCCGAATGTTCCTGTTATCATCGATCCGGTTGATCCGAACACAGGTGTGAATTCGATGATACCGGGTGTTTATCTTTTTTCCTGGAATATAAGCAGTGGAACTTGTGCCGTTAGCAGTGATGATGTAGAAATTACAATATATGAATACCCGCCGGTCATCGATGCAGGTACAAATCAATTTTTATGTAATTCAACAACAGCTACGCTTGCCGGTGTGATTGGTTCGGTAGGTACAAGTTTTTGGTCTTTCATCAGTGGTCCCGGTACACCTGTGATAACTTCACCATCAAGTGCTTCTACAAATGTGACTGGAATGATGCCGGGAATTTATTCATTCTCATTAAATATAATTAACGGAACATGTGCAGTACACAGCGATACTGTATTAGTTAGTATAGATGCATCACCAACAGTTGCAAATGCCGGTTCCGATCAGAACTTGTGTGATCTAAATTCTACTATGCTTACGGGAAATGATGCATTGAGCGGAACCGGATTGTGGAACCTGATTAGCGGACCGAATAGCCCGGCTATCGCTTATCCTGATAGTGGAAACACAAGTGTTACAGGAATGATTTCGGGAACGTATTTATTCAGTTGGACTATCAGCAATGGTGTATGTACAAACACTACAGATACAGTTCAGGTGGAAATTTTCGCAGCGCCTCTCTCTGTTGATGCCGGACCTGACCAGTCTCTTTGTGATACTACTACAACCTTAATGGGAGCCAATGTTCCTTCAACCGGCACCGGCACATGGACATATTTAAGTGGTCCCAATTTACCGGTGTTGAGTTCAGTGAATGATCCGGGTGCTTCAGTAAACGGATTGGTTGCCGGGAGTTATATTTTTGGATGGAAGATCGATAATGGAGTTTGTTCAACAACAACAGACTCTGTTCTGATCTCGGTATTTGATTTGCCTACAACTGCAAACGCTGGCATGGATCAGGAATGGTGTAATGATTCCGTCGTGAATATGAATGCAATTAATGTTTTAAGCGGCACTGGAATTTGGTCTCAATTGAGCGGTCCGGTCACAGCATTCATTGATGATGCATCGAATCCGTCGACAATTATTTCAGGATTGAGTTTTGGAACTTATTTGTTTAGCTGGACGACTAGCAGCGGAAGCTGTGCCATTAGTACCGACTCGGTACAAATTATTATTTATGATACGCCTTTGATGGCAGATGCAGGTTCAGATCAAACTCTGTGTATCTCAGACCCTCTTATTATGGCAGCAAATTCCCCGGGATCAGGGATTGGTTGGTGGTCTGTTGTAAGCGGACCAAATGTGCCGGTATTTGCGGATTCTACAGACCGGTTTAGTTCTGTTAACGGACTAACTCAAGGAGTATATGTATTTAGATGGAATATCAGTAATAACCATGTTTGCCCGAATAGTTATGATGATGTCGAAATAGAAATTTATGCTACACCAACCATAGCAAATGCAGGTGTAGGGCAATCGTTGTGTAATGTTTTCGTTGTAACCTTGTTTGCTAATACTCCGAGCTATGGTACAGGAACATGGAATGTAATAAGCGGGCCGAACTCTCCATTAATTAACTCCCCATCAAATCCCAATACATTAGTGACAGGATTGGAAGAGGGGGTATATATTTTCAGCTGGACGGTCAGCAACGGTCCATGTGCAAGTTCCGTAGATTATGTTCAGGTGAGTGTAGATAGTCTTCCTTCGGCTTCTGCCAGTGGTATCGATCAGACTATTTGCGTTACTGACTTGCTAAACCTTACAGGTAACAACCCTTCTATTGGTACAGGAATCTGGAATTCGTTAAGCGGCCCAACTATTCCTTCTATTATTTCTCCATCAAGTCCGGTGACAAATGTGACCGGATTTGTACCGGGTGTTTATCAATTTACATGGACGATTCAAAATGGTATTTGTCAGGAGTCAACTGATACGGTTCAGATTACAGTCTTTGATTCTCCGGATATTGCCAATGCCGGGACATATCAATATCTATGTTCCGTTGATACTGTTTTTCTTGATGGAAATACTCCTGTAAACGGCCAGGGAATATGGACGTTTGTCAGTGGACCTAATACTCCAACGATTCTTCAACCGGACAGCGCACGAGGTCCGGTTGTTAATCTTCTTCCCGGGACATATCTGTTCAGGTGGACAATCAGCAATGGTGTTTGTAATGATAACTATGATGAAGTCAGAGTTGTGATAAATGCACTTCCATTAAATACAGATGCGGGTCCTGATCAGGACTTGTGTTCTTTTGACAATGCATTATTAATCGGAAGTACTCCTGCTGTAGGGACAGGGGCCTGGTTAATGGTATATGGTCCAAACACACCTGTGATTACTACGCCCGGTATAGAAACAACTACCGTTACCGGAATGGTTCAAGGTGTGTATGTGTTCCGCTGGACGATTACCGATGGTGTTTGTTCCGGTTATGATGAAGTGCAAGTCACATTAAATCCTCCACCTGATGTTCAGGTTAGTCGTCATTCATTCACAACATGCGAAGGTAGACGAACAGTGACTCTTCAGGCAAACGGTGCTTTGAGCTATCTGTGGTCGCCTTCACTGAACCTAAGTGATCCTTCAATTCCAAACCCTGTCGCACTTCTTGACAGACCTATGATGTATATAGTCACCGGCACTGATATGAATGGTTGTTTTGCCATGGATACTGTTTTAGTAGAAGTTTGTGACTACATCATTATTCCATCCGGCTTCTCTCCTGACGGAGACGGTGTAAATGACTTCTTTGAAGTTGTCGGAATTGAAAACTATCCTGACAACAAACTTAGTGTCTTCAATCGCTGGGGAAATATTGTTTACGAAAAGAAAAGCTATGCGGGGTCTTGGGATGCAATTCCAAATGTTAATAGTATCATCCTTGGTTCCGACAAAGTTCCGGCAGGAACATATTACTATATCCTTGATTTGGGAACTGCCGATAAGCCTAAGTCAGGTTACCTGATAATTCGATACTAAGTATATTCAAGATTGATGTCAATAAAAGAAAAATTACATATTAGTAGTATTATTAGCAGCTTCACCTTTCGGAGAACTACACATTTATGCGCGGCATTGTTTGTATTGTTCGTGATACCAACGAAGTTAAAAGGACAAATAGATGCTCAGTTCACGCAGTATATGTTCAATGAAACCTTTATTAATCCTGCCTATGTAGGATCACATGAAAGTATATCAGCTACTCTTTTATATCGTAATCAGTGGGTTGGTATTGAAGGTGCACCAAAGACACAAACGTTTAGTATACATGCTCCTCTCAAGAACCGCCACATTGGTATTGGTATATCGGCAATGAATGAGGAAATTGGCATTTCTCATCAACTTTCGGTGAATGCATATTTTGCGTACAGGATTTTGTATCCCCATTCTGCTCTGTCATTCGGACTTGCAGGCGGATTTAAAAATCAGGAAGAAAGATTTTCTGATGTTAGAACTATTGTACAAGGTGACCAGCAGTTTATTTCTGATGTAAATAAGAAGTTTATGCCGAATTCCTCTTTTGGGATTTACTATTATAATAAACGGTTTTATGCCGGAATCTCAATTCCTCGTTTAATGGAGAATAAGATTATTATCTCAAGTGCAAATTCGGTAGTAGAAAATAAGGTTAATTACAAGTTATGGCATTATAACCTGGCTTCAGGATATGTTTTTGATTTGAAAGAGGATCTGAAATTCAAACCTTCTGTATTTATTAAGATCGTGCAAAATGCTCCTGTGGAGATTGATGTTAATGCGAATTTTATCATCCATGATTTGCTATGGCTTGGAGCGGGTTACAGGTCAGGGGATGCTGTAGCTGCATTATTCGGATTACAACTCAGAAAAAATTTGTTGCTTGGTTATTCTTATGACTACACTTTAACACCGTTGAAAACGTATAATTCAGGTACACATGAGATATCCTTACGTTACAATTTTGGGTACAACAAAAAGCTGGTAATATCTACTCGTTATTTTTAATATTGTATGATTGATACAGTTTACATGATCAATAATTAAAGCGATGAATAAAACCTATCGGTATTTTACTTTCGTGGCTGTCATAGTAATGAGTTGCATTACTAATTCGTGCAAGATGGTTGACAAGGCCAATATGCATTATGAAGAATTTGCTTATGCTAAGGCTATCCCGATATATAAAAAAGCTTTAGCGAAAGACACCATGGCTTTGGATGCAGAGTCATGGTATCGGTTTGGATACTGTTACCGTGCAAATAATCAAACAGCTCTTGCAGAAGAATGCTATGCTAAAATTGCCCGTTCAAAAAATCCTAAAGACATATATACACTTTCTTATGCTGAGATGCTGATGGAGAATGGTAAATATGCAGAAGCAAGCACGTGGATGAATAAGTACATTAATGCAGTTCCTACTGACGGAAGAGCTATTGAACTCGCCAGAGGCTTGAGTAACATTGAAACATTTTTTACTGAAAAGGATTATTTCAAAGTTCAAAAACTTAACATAAGCTCCATGGAAGCCGAGTTTGGACCGGCTTTCTATAAAGACGGTATTGTGTTTACTTCTTCAAGAAGTCCCAAGAAAAATGCCAAAGATGTACACGATTGGACAGGTAAAAGGTTCTATTCATTGTTCTATTCTCAGGGCAAAGGCGCCACCTTCAATGAGCCGGTAATTTTTTTGGAAGGTGTGCAGGATAAGTACAACAATTCATCACTTTGCTTTAACAAACAAGGGACAGAGATGATCCTCACAAGGAATAACCTTGGACAAAAAAGAAGAGCATTAGTTAACAACGAAATATTAAGACTAAAGTTGTTTTTCTCAACTCTTGTAGATGGAAAGTGGACAGATGTAGTTCCATTTAAATATAATAGTGACACTTACTCTTGTGCTCATGCTGCATTAAGCCCTGATGGTAACAGGTTGTATTTTTCCTCAGACATGCCGGGTAGTATTGGCGGAATGGATCTTTGGTATTGTGATAGAAGAGCTGACGGATGGAGTATGCCACAGAATATGGGCCCGGGAATAAATACATTAGGGAATGAAGTCTTTCCTACGGTTGCCGGTGACAATACTATTTATTTTTCTTCAAATGGACATGCCGGTATTGGCGGACTTGATATCTATTCTACACGTGATTCAGCCGAGGCTTATACGATTGTACATAATCTTGGGGCACCTTTCAATAGCTCTGATGATGATTTTAACCTGATATATGATAGTACAAATACAGCAGGATATATAAGTTCAAATAGAAATCAACAGGAAAAAAATGATGACATTTTCTATATCCAAAAATTTGAAATAAAGCTCAAAGGAATAGTATTGGATAAAAGAACAAACGAGCTTTTGGCAGCGAGTAATGTTAGGATTATTGAAGAGAACATGGAGCCGACAGATAGTCGTACCTCAGAAGATGGACTTTTCCGAACAGCGCTTCGTCCAAATAAAAACTATCTGATCATCGCAGATCATGATGAGTATAATTCTGACACGCTTCGCCTGGATGCCTCCACTATCAAAGCTGCAGGTGATTCAATTGAAGTAGAAATTCCTTTGGTTGATGAAATAGTTTTGCATGGAAAAGTGTATAATGAAACAGAAGGTTCAGGGATAGAGAATAGCTCGGTTCTGCTGGTCAATCTCGACACTCAGGATACCCTGAGAGTTAAAACAGATTCGGAAGGAAATTATAAATTTAAAAATATTCAACGAGAAGCTAAATTCCGTGTTATTGCTGAATCAGAATATTGCGATGCCAAATCAGTAGATACAGCAACAATAGATATGCAAGGGCGTTCGATACGTATTGACTTCTCGCTTTTTTGTCTGAGTGGAAATATTGTTCTTAATAATATTTACTATGATCTGGATAAGTCTAACATTCGCCCGGATGCAGCGGTGGAACTGGATAAACTAGTGTCTTTGATGAAGAAGTATCCTGAAATGAAAATAGAACTGGGTTCACACACAGATTGCCGTGCTTCTTTTACATACAACATGGCACTTTCGAAGCGCAGGGCAGCATCAGCTGTTGCGTATCTTGAAAAAAATGGAATTAATCGTAAGCGACTTGTCGCAGCCGGTTACGGTGAATCTATCCTGGTGAATGGATGTGAATGTGAAGGCGGCAGAGTGGTGCCTTGCACCGAAGCAGAACATCAAATGAATAGAAGAACGGAAATAAAAATATTGTCATTGAAGTAACGAAGCCTAACAATTTCGTTGACAATAAAATCCCCACAAATTCATCTACGGGATGATTAATGTTGAATGTTAATTTTTGAATTGTAAATTGTTTGCTCTGAACTAATTTGCAAAAAGTAAATGCCACTAGCTAAGTCGGTAACAAACAATTGAGTTATGTTTCTATCCATTTCTTTTGATAGTATTATTTTGCCCCTTTGATCAATGAGCTTAATTGTCTTTACACTCCTATTACCTGATTTAATTGTAATCTGATCGCTAGCCGGATTCGGATATATTTCTAATTGGTTTTGCTTTGGGTCGTTTCTCAAGCTTGCAATGGTTGGATCTATAGTTGCCGGTATAGCGCATTCGTATAATAAATATTTGTAACTATTAGCTTGGATACACAAAATATCCGTAGGAGATACCGTTAAGGTTGCGGGTGTTGAAACAGCAGTAGATGCGTATAGTTTAAGTATACCAATTACACCGCCTGCATTTGCCAGGTTCACCTTGTCAGTTCTTGCTAAGGCAACATGTAGAAGTCCCGAAGAAAAATTGCTTTTATCAAATGAAATCAAATTTTGTCCTATGGTTCCAAGAATGGAATTTGAATAATCAAGAGATATTCTATTTGTGTCTACTAGAGTGGGGTCAATAGATAAAGTAAAGGCAATGCCATAGAGGGAATCTAAGTATGCAGGTGGACCTGCCGGCATAAGTATTTCGAAGTCTATCGAATCCCCGGGAGCAACAAAAGTTCTGGTAGGTTTTATGCAGAGGTTATCGTGTGAAAACGTACTTGACAAATCAGGCTTTAATCTTAATGGATGTACTCTTTCATAGTTCAGATAAATGGCTTCAGCATCAAGAGAATCTACAATTCCATCACCATTGCAATCAGCATGCTTTGCGGTTATCAGTGTGTTGTTTGATGAAAGATATGTATATGTCCACGGATCTGAATATTGTCCATCCCAATTAATAGTTGGATTAATTCGTACAGGTCCGCTTTCGTTGTATGCAATACCGATGTAAAGAAAGTCTGCATTGTTAACTCGCAAATCTCTGTCACAATCACCCGGCCATACAGACTGTGTACTATCCTCATCAAACATGATCAGGTTTGTATAGAGCGGTAAGGAAACACCGATTAAGCTGCAGAGATCAGATTTTTCTATCAGTTGATTTGATGTATAATCATATTCAAACAGGACTGATCCGCACACAGCTCCATAAGTTCCGAGTCCGTAAAGTTTTTGGTTTGTCCCCAACATCAGGCTTCCATGTGGATTAGAAATATTGCCTGATAAAGAGCCAAAATCAACAATATTGCTAAAAGAATTGCTACTATGGTCATATTCAAACAAAGTACCTGATGACGTAGTGCCTCCCGCTGAGGTTAAACCGTAGTATTTTCCATTGTTCCCTTTTATTAGTGTTCCCAATGGCGCGGTTCCTGACGTTGAATTAAAGTCAAGTTTATAATTAATGGTATTATTAGCTAAGTCGTATTCGTAAATGTATCCACCATCATAAAATCCACCAGTGGCACTCATTCCAAGATATAAATCGGGTGAAATTTCCAGTAATCCACCACGAACTGTGGCTGAACTGTTTGCAGCCCGCAATCCCATAGTTTGAACAAGAGTGTCTCGTAAAAAATCATAATTGAATATTGTACCTTGATCATTTGCTCCGCCTTTTGAAGTGACACCCCGAAGAAATATATCATAATTTATTTCATCGAATTTCAATTGAACGCTGCCGTTTTCAGTATTTCCTCCAATTCCTGTACTATCCAGATCAACAAGGCTTCTTAAGCTTTGATCGAAGCTATTGTATTCAAATATTACTCCCCGGTTATTTACTCCGCCATTTCCGTTCATCCCATAAAGCTTGTAAGGTGTGAAAACGAAAAACAAGTTTCCACTAGGATAGCATCCGGTATTCACACTATCAAAGTCAGCTAATTTTGTGTGAGTATTAGAGAAGTAGTCAAACTCAAAAAGTGTTCCCATGTTATGCAGGCCACCATATTTTGTCGTGCCATAGAGTTTTTTGTTTGCTCCTTGTACAAGACTTCCTTCCGGGTTTATGCCGGTCAGTGAATCGGTAAATGAAAAAATGATCGCAGGGTTTGTACCCTGGTCATCAGTTTTAAAGATACAGCCAAGTCCTGCAGAACCACCTTCACGTGACATTCCCAAAAAAACAGTTTGTGAATTGGCTTCTGTAAAAAGAAATAGGAGGGCGAATGCCAACTGAAGGGTTTTTCTAAATGATTTCATCGAAAAGGATTAAAAGTTGAATAGGAAAAGTAAGAAAAATTATCGCACTTCCGACAAATGCACCTAAAGTGTAGTCGTTAAAATTATGATTTAGCAGGGGTGTTTTATCAAAAACCTCCAAGGTGATTTAATTGGAGGTTTTTGATTGTTTTAAATATGAGATATTAGAATCTAATGACTCACATGATGCAGGGCCTCTAAAACCCCCAGTTGTTCTAACAGTCCCAGTCTGTCCGGATAATTGGTTACTTCAGCTATGCGTCCATTTTTTATTTTCGCAGTATAGCAGCCACTGGAATTTATTTTCCTGTTGGTTGGACTGATTTCCGGCATTTCAGCACGAGTTTGTAAATTACCCTTATGTGTGCCGCTAAAATCATATTCAACAAAGATTTGATCTGCATTGCTGATCCGATTACGGACTTTTAGTTTTAAATCAGGAAATGCTGTCTTCCATCCATTGAAATATTCTTTTACCTGACTTTTCCCTTTAAATGACTCAGGCCCTTTGCTGATGCTCCATACGATAGACTCATCGCATAGTGCAAGAAATTTTTCGGTGTCATGTTCGTTCCAGGCTTCAATGACCTGATCATTTAGTTTCACTAATTCAGCATTGTTCATTCTGACCTCCTCTTTAATTTGTTAGATAATAAACTGAATACAAAGTTTACTAAAAAAGAACACGAATTCAAAATCTATGAGCCTGTTTTTATAAACAGTGTATCAGAAAATGAAGAAAACATAGTGATTCTGGCCTTATCATCTAATATAAATTTCGATTTAAATTTCATTCAAAAAACGTATTGAATTCTGAAATCGATGTCAGAAGATCATTTAAAACAGTCGCCGCTTCATCGGGTGTTTTGGCTGCTGCCATTTGTTCGGTCAATGCGATATACGGAACAAGCCACTTGTGCAGTTCATCGTGTGATTGTCCGGTCATAGTGCAATTTGAAGTCAGATATTCAACATTTTCTGCAAGCATATTTGAAAGCTTCTTGTAGTCGTCCATCATTGTTTCAGGATTTGACGAGGAAAAATTTTGAACGGCCTTTTCCATATTCCTAATTGCAACCATCATTGGCGCATCTACGACCCATTTTTTACCGTCATTGAGTAGAATACTTTCAGGTGTTGATTCAATGTTTGAGCTTTCTTCAGATGTTGCACCGTGATCATCTTTGCTACTTGAAGATTGATTACAACTAGTAACAAGTATAATGGACAAGATTAGGAAGCAGTTGATAATTTTCATCATATCGGTTTAGGTAAAGTCTTTATAGTTAGTATTTCCTGCAAAGATTGTAAAAGTTTGCATTAGGGAATAATTAATTCAAAGAATAATAGATTTAATTTGATTCCCAATGGTTTTTGTGCTATTAGCTTGGATTAGTAGAAATAATTTGATGAAAAATTAAAATCTAAAGAAGTATCAGAAATTGTCATGTAAGTAATACCTTTAGCTGAAGCGAATGTAATATTTCCTTGAACATCAGAAACCCAAATATTGATAATGGACAATTAAATTTCAGGCAGACCGTGTCTTATGATTCTTGCATTGCCAAAATATAAGGCAGCATGCCTAAAAGATCATGCTGCCCTATCTCTTCAATTGAAGAGATGAAATGGGTTCAATATTTACTCTTTAGATACAAACACTTTTTTTGTCAGTATATGTTCTTTACTTGCAATCTGTACTAAATAAATTCCGTCATATAAGCTTTTTGTATCAAAATATGCAATTGTACTTCCTGCATACAGAGTTGTTTTATCTACAAGCCTGCCGGAAATGTCATATAAGCTAATCTCCAAATTCACTTTATTGATATTAGCAAGTTGAAGAACCAACAGCTCGCTTGATGAACTTGGAAAGATGTTGATCTTTAAATTTTCCAATTCTGTTTTACTAAGTCCGGTTGTTGAAGGAATATATGTAGTAACAGGTTCCGAAATACTTGTGACTTTCGAAGCGGCAACAACACCATAAAATGTAGGTCCCACTACATAAGGGTAGGCAGAATTCCAATTCTCGTCAACAGTTGCGAAGTAGCAATATGTTCCTGCCGGGTACTCCGGAGTAATACAAAATCTTCCATTATGCTCATCCAAAAAGTCCGGTGTGCTTAGGGATGTAGGAATGTATTCATAGTCTTCACGGAAATAACCTAATGGATAAGTACTGCTAACTACCGGACCGGCAGCAACACCGGCTCCCGTTGGGCTGGTTGTTCTGGTGGTTATGGATCTTAATGCATAACTGGATTTCATTCGCACGATAGCACCTGTTCCGTCAGCATTTTGAAATGCGTAAGCGCCATAGATTGGAAATCCATCATAAGCAAAGCCAAGTAAAGGTGAGTGAGTTGTGCTGTCTATCACATAGAGGCCTTCAGCATTATACAAATTGCAAATTGTTGAGATCACATTCAGGTCAAGGTTGAAAGCACTCGGGTTTTGGTGATGATGATAATTTCCATTTGCAGGATGTGCTTTTGAGCAATCAAAGCCGCCGCGTTCTGCAACAATGGCATCTCTGTTCCAGGCTTGCGTTGTTCCCATGCCGCCCGGACAAGGTGGGTTTCCGGGTCCGCCGCATAATGAATTGGTGTTTGAATTCCATGCAACACCATCTCTGTAATCGAACAAGGCAACACCATTCACAAAAACACCTATGTTCCCGGGATTCGTTCCGGTGGTGGTTCCGGTATTCTGAACCGGATTTAATGGAATTTTAAAGATTGCATTCTGATTGGTTGCAAGGGACGGGTTGCCATCTAAAAATGGACCTGTTACATAGGAAGGTAAGCCTGTTGTTGATACATAAACGAAATCAGCGGAGTACTGCACCATTTGTACATTCACAAGATCTGCGTCATTTATTGGAGTTGAATTTCCGGCTACGTAATGTCGGGCAGTAACTGTGGTGTTTTGTAACCAGGATAGTATGGCCGGATTCGTTTGCGCTGCCGTTACATAAAAGGCCAGAAACATAACGTTTGCTAGAAGATATTTTTTCATGAGTGTAATATAGGTTAGAAATTTATTAGACGATTCTATTTATTTATTAATTCTATCACCGGATGGCAAAAATAATTCTTTTGGATATTGCTGTTTTGGGTTAAATACGAATTCTTTGTCAGAAAGTGTCATGAGAA
This sequence comes from Bacteroidia bacterium, assembly GCA_035341855.1. Classification (GTDB taxonomy): domain Bacteria; phylum Bacteroidota; class Bacteroidia; order AKYH767-A; family 2013-40CM-41-45; genus QQVM01. Next base: position 46,197 of record DAOQWA010000001.1, on the reverse strand, counting down.
AACTTATCAAATCAGTTTTTTCATTGGAACTGAGTATTATTGGTTTCTTTAGTTCAGGTGCAAGGGTTTTGGATGGAACAACAGAGTTAGTATAATGATTAATGACCTCTCTTAATTTTTTAAATCGTCCATCATGCATATACGGAAATGAATATTCAATATTTCTCAAGGTAGGAATTTTAAATTTTAGTGAATCGTCAGGGTTTTGCGTTATTTTCATTCTTCCGGTATCTTGAAGCATACTGTCCGTGCTTAAACCGTTATTTGCAAAGTTGTTTGTTGTAAACAGAGGCTCTGAATGGCAAGAGCTGCAATTTTCCAGAAAAAGCTTGTAGCCGTTTTCTTCTTGCGGAGTAAATACTTCATCGCCACTTTTTACACGATCATATTTTGAATTGGCACTTATGAGACTGACTAAAAATGCAGATAGTGCCTTTAATGTGCGTTCTGTCGTGATTAGGCTGTCATTAAACGCTTTAAAATACAATGCCGGATAAATACCACTTTCGGATAATTTAGAAACTACTTCATTAATGGTGCTTCCCATTTCAGCAGGATGGGAGATTGGTGCCAATGCCTGTACGTCTAAATTGTTTACTGCGCCATCCCACATGAATAAATTTTGCCATGCCAGATTCATAAGTGCCGGGGAGTTTCTGTTTCCAATGCTATCATGGATACCATGACTCAGTGAGTGGTCAATATGGGTGAATGCTGAAAAGGGTGAATGGCAGCTTTCACAGGATATACTGTTGTTGGCAGATAATTTCGGCTCATAGAATAGTGCTCTTCCTAATAGAATTTTCTCTTCTGTCAATTCATTTTTATTGAAATCGTAATTTGGTATTGGCCAGTTCTCAGGTATGTAAAAAAGATCTTTTCCTGCATTGAAGGCGCAGAGAGTAAGGATAAAAGCTATGCTGAGTATATATTTCAATATCTAACAAGAAAACATTTGGCCAGAAGTTTTGACAGAAGAACGGCTTCTGAACAGGGTGACATTATATGATTTCGCCTGGAGAGGTCAACTTCTTCCATGAAGCTGCGGAGGTCAAGACTAATTTCATGAATTTGTCCTCCATTGGTTTCGAGTGAAACTTTCTGCATAGCATTAAATGGACTTTGATAACCTCCAAGATGAAACTCAAAATCTTTACCTTCAGGTTGACAGTTACTACAGTTGCCCTCTAGTTTAAAATTTATATAGCCACTTTGCCATGTCCAGTACATTCCATGCATCGGATCAAGGTCGCCGCTGTAAACGCCTGAAACACTTGTTAGGCTATCAATTCCAAGTGTGAAGGAAAGCGTTGTGTATAGAGCATCTTTACGAATTGATAAGGGAATTAAAAGTGTGCTCTCATCTCCCGCATCAATCAAATGAAAACGATTTGGATCGGAATAAACTATTTCGTCATGGTACGAGAATTGAATATCCGACAAATAAAATTTTAGTGTTTTAAATTTGAGGTCGTTTTTGTTGGTTGACATATAAGGGGTATCAAGCTGAAGAAGTTGGTCAGTTCCAAACACCGGCTTGATCATCAAGTTGTTTTCAAGACTAAATGTAAATTTTATTAAAAGGCTAAAAAAGAATGTTAGAGCTCCAATTTTCATTTTTTCTTTCTTAGAAGATTTTTGTGATAGAAAATTGCCATGATTAATTCAAGGGAAATTTATTTTGATAATATTTTTCTGATTGTGTATCTACAGGTGGAAATCCTGTAAAATTAATATCCTTAATCTTAGTCTATATCTTTTTGCAGGCAATAGCCTGTAGTTTTGCATGCTTCAATGCAGGTATGATCTTTCGGTTCCATTCTTTTTTTATTGGTCTTTACCATTTTGCATTCAGTATTGCATTTGTGTCCTTTCTCACCATGAATCATTATACTATGACCGGTTGACTGAAAAGCTTCGCTGCATTTATTATCTTTTAACTCCATTTTCAGGTCAGCAATAGTGTCTGATTTAGATTCTAGTCTAGGCCTCTCGATTGGAGCTTTATCGGCAGCGGTTTTCTTTTGATCTGCCTGTGCTAATGCAACTCCGGAGAAACTGAAAAGCAATGCAATGACAAGAATTAAGTTTTTCAAGATTACAATTAATTTGATTGTTTAGAAATGAATTGCCAAAAAACAACTCTGAACTAACTGATAATATACGAATTATTTTGTGGAATGGAAGTTGGAGTATGTGATAAATACGGCACGTAAGGGTGGCTATTCAATTTTAGTTCAGGCATAGCCGATAGAAATTTGGAGGTTTTTAATCTCATTGCCAAATCCATTGTTAGACAAACGTCTAACGCAAAAGTTTAATGAACGATTGAGGCGGTAAGTGTTAATTTTTTGCTGAAAAAAGATGGTTTAGTTTGAGACAGGAAAAATCATTCTATCAATCTCCAGGCACTAGAGCAAAAAAAACCCGCTTCAATGAAGCAGGGTTAGGATTCTCGATGAAGCGAATATCAAATCGTCATTATCTCTTTTTCTTTGTCTGCTAAATGTTTGTCAACGATAGCACTGAACTGATCAGTCATTTTTTGAATCCTATCTTCGATATCCTTTACGACATCTTCAGGCATTCCTTTGCCGTCTTTTTTGATATGTTCGTTCGCATCGCGACGAGTAGTCCGGATAGAAACTTTACAGTGTTCGGCTTCCGCTTTAGTTTTTTTCACAAGGTCCTTGCGACGTTCTTCGGTGAGTGTGGGAATATTTATACGTATCACTTGTCCGTCGTTCTGCGGGTTGAAACCCAGATTAGCTGCCATAATCGATTTTTCAATAGGAACGATCATGCTTTTTTCCCAGGGCTGTATCATTAAGGTGCGTGCATCAGGGACTGTGATATTTGCTACCTGTGCTAATGGGGTGTTTGCTCCATAATAGTCTACAAGCAATCCATCAAGCATAGCAGGGTTTGCACGACCTGCGCGAATTTTTGATAGCTCCACTTCGAGGTGATCTATCGCCTTTTGCATGTGGTCTTTGGCATTGTTGATGAGGTTATTGGCGTCTATCATAGACTGGAATTTTAGGGATTAATTGGATTTTTGGGATTGGGTAGTAATTTTAATTAAAGGTGTAATTATATTGAGTCATGTCTTTATCAAAGTAGAATTAATTTAGTAGAATTAATTAGACGATGTAAATACTTCATCGTAATCGGCTCAATCAATTAAATTAAAATTCGACAAGAGTGCCAACCTGTTCGCCTTCCATCACTTTCAATAAATTTCCCGGCCGGTTCATGTCAAACACGATGATAGGAACTTTATTTTCATTGCATAGAGTGAAGGCAGTAAGGTCCATCACTTTTAGTCCTTTGTCGTAAACTTCATTGAAAGTAACGCTATCATATTTGATCGCATTTTTATTTATCTCCGGGTCTTCGCTATAGATCCCGTCTACGCGAGTGCCTTTGAGCAATACGTTTGCACCGATTTCGATCGCACGAAGTGATGCAGCAGTATCAGTAGTGAAGTAGGGGTTACCTGTTCCTGCACCGAAGATAACTACACGTCCTTTTTCAAGATGGCGTACAGCTCTTCTTTTTATGTAAGGTTCACAGATCTGTTCCATTTTAATGGCTGACTGTAACCTTGTCTTCACTCCTAATCTTTCAAGAGCAGACTGCAGGGCCATGGAGTTAATCACGGTGGCGAGCATTCCCATATAATCTCCCTGAACTCTATCGATCACATCTTCTGCATCATTGCCTACACCTCTGAAAATGTTTCCTCCACCGATCACTATGGCAACTTCAACGCCTTTATCAACGATACTTTTTATGTCGTCAGAATATTTCTCCAGTACCGTATGGTCTATTCCGAATTCCTTGTCACCCATTAGCGACTCTCCGCTGAGTTTGAGGAGGATGCGTTTGTATTTCATAGAAGTGTATTGCGTGGCTAAATTAGAGAAATTTTGGAGAAAAGATACCCCTCTGCTTCCGACTTTAATTTAGTGCCTCCTTTAGCATTTTTCAAACGAAGGTAAAAGTCTGAATATACATATTTTAAGATTCGGGGAATATCAAAGTATGCAATAGTGCAGTAAATCCACCTGATCAATTGAGAATTTTAAAGACCGGATATATTCGAGTCCATTCAACAATAAAAAAAGGGAGCCCATCTGAGCTCCCTTTCCATTATTTCAACAAGTCGGTTTTTAACCGATCTTCACCCTTTTCATGGCTGTTATCTTAAGACCTTTATCGATGCTTTCCACGTATTGGCGGACTGTCATCTTTTCGTCTTTAATGTATGCCTGATTTAGCAGAGTATATTCATTGTAGAATTTGTTTAATTTTCCGAGGGCGATCTTTTCAATCATCGCTTCAGGCTTACCTTCCTGACGAGCCTGATCTTTTCCGATCTCGATTTCACGCTCAATAGTAGCTGCGTCAACATCGTCCTTGTCTATAGCCACAGGAGCCATAGCTGCAGTTTGCATCGCAATATTTTTTCCGGCTTCATCGATGCCTGCAGGGTTCATGTTGAATCCAAGCATAGATGTAAGTTTATTTCCCGGGTGGTTGTAAACGATAACTTTATCTGCTTTTACAAATTGATAGTCAACAACGTCGATCTTTTCTCCGATCTTTCCCATCTGCTCAACTAGAGTTTCAGCGATAGTTTGCTCACCAAGCTTCAGGTTTTTTAAGTCTTCAGTTGTTGCAGGCATATTAGCTAATGCCGTGTCAAGGATAGATTCACCATACTGAACGAAGTCGGCGTTGATTGCCACGAAATCTGTCTCGCAGCAAACAGCAACAACAGCACCTGTCTTTCCATCGGCGCTGATCTTTCCGAATACATATCCTTCTTTCGCTTCACGATCCTGGCGGTTCGCAGCAATTTTTTGTCCTTTTTTACGTAAGAAATCGACTGCAGCTTCGAAGTCGCCATTGGCTTCTGTGAGAGCTTTTTTACAGTCCATCATTCCGGCACCTGTTTGCTGACGTAATTTGTTTACATCCGATGCACTTATTGTTACAGTTGACATGATAATTTATTTATTAGTTTTTAATGGATGGTTCTTTAAGCAAATTAGCCAATCGTTGAATTGGCTAATCTGGTAATATGATTAAAATAGCTAGGTTTATCTTAGATCAGCCTAGGTCTATCAATAGCCTCAAGGAATTATTCAGAAGACTTCTTGGAAGTGGTGGTACGTCTGCGTGGCGCACCGGGCTTCTTGATTTCAGCAGTTTTTTTGCTAGGCTTGCTGTCGTCATCATCATCGCTGTCATCAGCACCTACATATTCAACTGTGATACCTGCTTCTTCTGCCGTTCCTTCGTCTTCACGATCTTTTTCTGCTTCTTTATCCATCTTACGTTCCGACAAACCTTCTTCAATTGCCTTTGTCATTGTTTCAACGATCAAAGCGATTGATTTAGTTGCATCGTCGTTCGCAGGAATAGCGAAATCAACTTGCGTAGGGTCTGTGTTTGTATCAGTGATAGCGAAAGTAGGGATGTTTAATTTCTTTGCTTCTGCAACAGCAATATGTTCTTTGTTGATGTCAATGATAAATAGTGCAGCAGGGAGACGGCTAAGGTCAACGATACTTCCGAGGAACTTTTCCATTTTCGCTTTCTGACGAGTGATCTGAAGACGCTCTTTCTTAGAGATGTTTTCAAAAGTACCATCGGTAGCCATTTTGTCGAATCCTGTCATCTTCTTCACTGACTTACGCACAGTAGCAAAGTTTGTCAACATTCCGCCCGGCCAGCGTTCAGTGATGAACGGCATGTTTACTTTTCCGGCTGCATCAGCAACGATATCTTTTGCCTGCTTTTTAGTAGCAACAAAAAGGATCTTCTTTCCTGATTTAGCCACCTGCTTCATAGCAGCAGCAGCTTCATCGATTTTAGCAACAGTTTTGTTCAGGTCGATGATGTGGATACCACGTGCTTCCATGAAAATGTATGGAGCCATTTTCGGGTTCCATTTGCTTTTCAGGTGACCGAAGTGTGCGCCTGCTTCAAGTAAATCATTATAGGATACTCTTGACATTTGGTTGAATTGAGATATTGTAGAATAATTGAATGAACAACAATGATATTTCCTCGGCGATTAACGCTTAGAGAACTGGAAGCGTTTACGAGCTTTCTTTTGTCCCGGCTTCTTACGTTCTACCATGCGAGGGTCACGGGTAACCAAGCCTTCTTTGCGAAGTGCGCTTTTACATTCCCCGTCAACAGAGATAAGGATGCGTGCAATAGCTAAACGAATTGCTTCAGCCTGGCCTTTGATTCCGCCACCGACAACAGTAGCCTTGATATTATATGTATCAGGAACGTTAACGATCATTTGACTTTGGTTAACGATGTACTGAAGTGGTCCTGTTGGAAAATATTCTTTGTAATCGCGGTTGTTTACTTTGATCTCACCGTTACCGGCTTCCATGTAAACGCGGGCTACTGAAGTTTTTCTTCTGCCAATGGCGTGAAGTGTGGTTGCTGCCATGTTATTAATTAAGAGATTTTAATTGGTGTTGGTTTTTGTGCCGTATGAGGATGCTCTGTTCCAACATACACATGAAGGTTTGTGAAAAGATGACGACCTAAACGATTCTTAGGAAGCATTCCGCGGATGGAGTTCTCAAGAATAAGAGCAGGATTTTTCTTCATCCATTCCGCAGGTGATGCAAAACGTTGTCCGCCCGGATGACCGGTATGTCGAACATATTCTTTATCGTGTAGTTTCTTTCCTGTGAAACGAACTTTTTCTGCATTGATAACAATTACATTATCACCACAGTCAACATGCGGAGTATAACTCGGCTTGTGCTTTCCACGGATAATTTTTGCGACTTCTGATGAGAAACGACCAACAACCATGTCAGTGGCGTCAACAATCACCCATTTTTTGTCTGCAGTTTTCGCATTTGCGGAAACTGTCTTGTAGCTAACGGCGTCCAATTTTAATGATTTTTAAAGGTTTACTCTACTAATTGGTACTCCCCGAAGGGGTTGCAAAAGTAGGAAAAATCTGTATTTCACCAAACAAGTATGAAATAATTATTGAAGAATCAAACGTGTATAAGTCTGCAGGGAAATAAACCTTGTTTTTATCCTGTTTTCGCAGAAAAACATTCGCTGGTTTGCAGAGTGTTAGCTTTATTTATTCAGGGCTAAAAAATTTGATGCTAAGCATATAATAAAGAGTTAGGTACAATGGTCTGTTTTCAGAAAATCATGGTTTTTATCTGAATATGGCGTCGGGCTTATAAGAGGATTAATGTTTTACCTATTTCTGAGGCTAATCCCGGTTCCATTTTTACTCTCAAGGCATAATTTTGCCAGTTTTTGATGATTGAGGTTGTTTGGTCGATTATGCTTGCCGCTTTTTTGATGTTCATTTCTTTTGCAAGGTCAAGAAGGTCTTGCCTGCCGATGTTTGATCTTTTTCCCCGGATGCTTAAAGCGTGCCGGCTTACCCATTCGCTGCCGGGTCTATAGGCATGACAAACATCAAATGCCGGCGAGAGCTTCCATTGTCCGCTCTTGTCCATTACAAATGCAAAGTTTTTTGTATGGTCATCGCAGTTCCTGGCCATCACGTTAAATACCATTCGCCTGAATAATTGTTCTGCCTGCCTGTAGTCGAGGCGGAGCATCCTCATTGTTTCAAATAGTTGTTCATAGCTATAAAGAAGCACCTCATTAAAATCAAAGTGTCGCATTGCGCAAAAACTTTGAACATGCAGCTTTTCATTATCATCTTTTCTATCGTAACGACGAGTCATGAATTGCGCTCTTCCATTTTCTTCGAATAGTTTGCATTCTGTCATTTCAATTTCGCAGTCTCGTGCCATATAATGATAGGCCATTTCCACACGACCGTAGCCACCGGATACGCCAAATTGTTTATCGGTGACACCATCGAACTTAATGATCCACTGACTAAAGCCCTTGGGTGCATCAGTTTGGCCGCTGCGAATTTCATGGGTTGCCGGATTGAAGGCAACAATAGCTTTTGCTCTTGCGCCACCGGCCGAGGTGCCTATCTTTAAAATGTCGATAAGTGATTTCTTTTCTTCTTTGCTAAGCTTCGAACTAAAATCTTTTCTACCGCTAAGGATACCGTCTGCAATCTCGATTAAACTTGCGACCTCAATTTTCGAAGCACGTTCCGAGAATTTGGGTTCAGAAGGTTCAAACTCCAGTGCGCCCATTCCTCTTTTACCGATGAAGCATAACATTTCTACCGGATTAAGGCTGTCACTCGGTCTGCCTTGTTTATTGAGCCAGGTATTGATTATTGCGTTGCCGTATTTGTCGGGCAGGACATCAGCTAAAAGTCCGGGAAGCCCTTTGAATGTATTGCTGTCTCTTAATTCAGGAAAAGAAAAAATTCTTTTCTCCTGAAGTGGCATTTGTAATGGAGAAAGATCCAACCCGGTCTGAATAAATTTTTTTTCATATTCAAAGGATGCAAGTCCGGTCTCGGAATCCCAGGCGACAGCTCCCGCACGATGGCCCCAAATATGTATGAACGCTGTGCTGATCATTACCAGTTGGTTAGTGGTTTGCCTTCATCGCCCCCTGATTTTCTTGCTCTAAGTCTTTTCTTCTTCTCCAATTTGGCCAATTGGATAGGGCTGATTTTTTCTTTTGTTTCAAATCCGTCAAGGAGCTGTAGTAAGTTGAGGCTGCGCAGGACTTGAATAAGAGTTAGTATGTTAGAGTTTTTTCCATGCTCTAATTCACTCAGGGCTGAGCGGCTGATACCTGATTCAGAAGCAAGCCGGCTTTGCGTTTTGTTCTGGTCAAGTCTGTGCTTACGCAGGGTACGACCAATATTTTTGAGAATGGCTTTATCGCTTAATGCATATTTGTCGTTTAAATCAGTCATTAAATAGAAAAAATAAGATTATTGTAGTTTATATACGACTAAAATAGAAAATTGTTGGACTTATTCCAAGATTTTCCTTAGATTTTTAGTAAAAAAAGTGCCTAAACCATTAAAAAATGCTATTTTATCTCATTGCCCAAATAGAAGTTTTGTTTAAACATCTTATTTCCGGCAATTCAAAACCTCTTTTCTTATTTCTTGTTATTTCTGTATTCCATTTTCTATGAATAAAATTATCATCACCGGTGGCTCCGGATTGCTTGGCAGTCGCCTGGTACCTTTTTTAAAATCTAAAAACTTCGTCCCTGCCATTCTTTCCCGCAACAACAGGAAGAATGATCCGAATTATTTTGTGTGGAATCCTGATGCCGGGCAAATCGATACAGCTGTTTTGGAAGACTCCGGGGCCATTGTTCACCTTGCAGGAGCGGGAATAGCTGATAAGTCGTGGACTGAGGCGAGGAAAAAGGTAATTTTAGATAGTCGGGTGAAAAGTGCCACACTACTTTTCGAGACATTAAAGAGCAAACCCAATCGCATTCGAACAATTATTTCTGCTTCTGCCGTCGGTATTTATGGTGATGGTGATGGAGAGTGGAAGAATGAAGAAAGTTCCATTGACAGAGGTTTTCTTCAGGACACATGTGTTGCCTGGGAGAATTCGGTACAGCGCTTTGAAGAATTGGGAATTCGTGTGGTGATTTTTCGGATTGGTGTTGTCTTGTCTAATGACGGAGGTGCTTATCCTCAGATGTCATTACCCATTAAATTTTTGGCAGGTGCTGCATTGGGTAGCGGTGAGCAATACATTTCCTGGATACATATCGATGACTTGTGTAGAATGATAGTGCATGCTTTAGAAAATGAAAATATGCATGGGGTTTACAATGCAGTGGCTCCGCAGCCGGTTACGAACAGGGAATTTTATAGGGTGTTGGCGAAAAAGTTAAGCAGACCGCTATGGCCTTTCAATGTTCCTGCGTCCATTCTGAAGATTATTCTCGGAAAAAAGGCAGAGATTGTATTGAATGGGCAAAGGGTCGCCAACGCTAAAATACTTTCAACGGGATTTGAATTTAGGTTCAATAACTTGAATGAAGCCATTGATGAACTAAAAAATAACAGAGGAGAGAATTGAGATGATAGACTTAAAAGTATTTGGACGAAAGCCTAAAAATGAAAAACGAATTAATTATTCGACCTCACCAAATTTCAAGGACGGAATTTTTGTGAACATAGAGCCTACATCCCTAAATCCTAATAATGTTTCGATGATCAAACTATTGAAGGATTTTAATGACAGGCCTAAGTTGGTAAAGCCCGATAGGGAATTGCCATTTGTAAAAACGGATCTACTTAATATGAATGTTGATAAGCTATCGGTAGTTTGGTTCGGGCATTCATCTTACCTTATCAGATCACAAGGCCTGACAATATTGGTTGACCCTGTATTAAACGGGAATGCTTCGCCGGTGAATTTTTTTGGTAAAGCTTTTGCCGGAGCAGACTATTATAATGCTGAACATTTGCCAAACATAGATTTGCTAATCATCACTCATGATCATTTTGATCACCTTGATTACAAAACTATTTCAAAGATTCATCCGCGTGTCAAAAATATTGTAACTCCTCTTGGTGTTGGGTCGCACCTCGAATATTGGAATGTTGACAGAAATAAAATCACAGAACTTGATTGGTGGAATGGTTGCCATCTTGATTCAGGTATTGAAATCACTGCGACTCCGGCCAGACATTTCTCCGGCCGCACTATTAAACGTGCCACCTCATTATGGGCTTCGTTCGTTCTTCGTCTGCATGGTCACAAAATATTTATCGGTGGAGATTCGGGCTATGATGAACAATTTAAGATCATAGGTAATAAATTTAATAACTTTGATATTGCATTTCTTGAGTGTGGTCAGTACGGTGTCAATTGGCCACTCATTCATATGAGTCCTGAAGAAACTGTTCGTGCAGCAATGGATTTGAAGGCAGACATATTATTTCCTGTACATTGGGGAAAGTTTGTCTTGTCGACACATGTCTGGAACGAACCTATTGAAAGGTTAAGTGTGCAAGCAGGAATTGAAAAGCAAAATTTTGTGTCGCCAATGATCGGGGAGGTTTACGAGGTCGGATCTGAACAGTATGCTAAAAACTGGTGGCGACTTAACTAATGAATTTGTAGTTTGAACGATCATATAAATTATTTCTGGTTTAGAAGGGATCTTAGACTTGAAGATAATGTGGGACTCTACCATGCATTAAACTCAGGAGTTCCGTTACGTGCCTTATTTATTTTTGATAAGGATATTCTTGATAAGCTGGATGACAAACATGATGCTCGTCTTGTATTTATTCATCGGCAATTGAAGAAAATTGATCTTCAGATGCGGGAGTATGGATCCACCTTACTTGTTGAGTATGGTAAGCCTTTAGATGTATGGAAGAAATTGATAAAAAAAAATTCTATAGGGAAGGTGTTTTCCAACAGAGATTATGAGCCATATGCTATTCGCAGGGATTCTGAAATTGAAAGATTTTTAAGCTTAGGTGGTGTTGAATTCAATCAGTTCAAGGATCAGGTTATATTTGACAGAGATGATGTTTGCAAAGATGATGGTAGCCCTTACACCGTTTTTACTCCGTACTCAAAAAAATGGAAGAGCATATTGAAAAAGAATAGTTTTACTGCTGTGCCGTCAGAAAGTCTGCTCCAAAACTTCATGCCGGATATATCAGGTAAAATATTTCCACTTTCATCTATTGGATTTGATGACTTTCTTGTTGATTTTCCTCCTTCCATTCTAAATAAGAAGGTAATTCAAGGCTATGAGAAGACAAGGGATATTCCGTCACAGGACGGGACAAGCAGGTTAAGCATCCATCTGCGCTTTGGAACAATTAGCATAAGGGAATTATTCAGGAAGGCTTCATCGGTTTCACAAAAGTGGATAGAAGAGTTGATATGGAGAGAATTTTACATGAGCATATTATGGCATTTTCCACATGTAGAGAACAATGCCTTCAAACCTGTTTATGATCGATTGAATTGGCTGCAGGATGAAAAGGGTTTTGAATTATGGTGTGAAGGGAGAACCGGATACCCAATCGTAGATGCAGGAATGAGGGAGTTGAATCAAACAGGCTTTATGCATAACCGGCTTCGCATGATCACAGCAACTTTTCTGACAAAATATCTTTTGATTGACTGGAGATGGGGGGAGGCTTATTTTGCCCGGAAATTGCTCGACTTTGATCTTGCTGCTAATAATGGCGGATGGCAATGGTGTGCAGGTACCGGCGTAGATGCAGCACCTTATTTTAGAATTTTTAGTATGGACTCACAAACAAGCCGCTTTGATCCCGATCACATCTATATTAAAAAGTGGGTGCCGGAATTTAACACGCCGAAATATCCTAAACCTATAGTCGATTATAAGTTTGCAAGACAAAGATGTCTTGATTTTTACAAAAATGGCTTAGGAAAATCATAGTCGAAGTTTTATGGAACTTGAGTAGATGAAAATTTGAGAAGTCTTCATTTTTTCGTAAACTCGCAATTCCAAAAACAAAAATTATGAAAAAAATTACCCTCTCTGCATTTGTTGTGATGTTCTTGATGTTGAATCAGCTTGTTGCACAAAGTACTTTTGAAACTTTCATAAATATTACAAAGATATATGGTGCTGAGCAGAATCCGGACGGAACTTATATTGTTTGCTTTGACTCCGCAGGTTCGGGTATAATGAAGTTAGATAAGTGTGGTGATCGTATGTGGACGAATTTTCCGCAGTTCAGAACAAGCGCAGAAACAATTTTTGATATTTCTTCTGATCCGTATTCAGGAGGTTATATTGCAGGTGGAAGTTCAACCGACACTTCAATAAATCCTTATCCGCAACCTTTTATTATGCAACTTGATGCCGGTGGAAATTTTGGAGCAGGACGTTTGTTGGATGGTGGCGCAGCAGGCGGAAATGTTTCTTCTGTGCGAATAACACCGGATTCCGGTTATGTTGCCGGAATTTTTCAGCAGGCAATTAGTTTGGTTGATGTTTCTAATTTGAAAAAGGTTGACCTGGTACTCGATGATGTCTGGGAATTTCAAGGCCTGGGTAGTCAGGTGAATAGTTCTTCAGTAGATATAAATTCAAATACGGAATATTCATTTTCCTCATTTAATGATTATAGTTCCGGAGCTCCTGCCATACGTCAGCTCGATATTGGCGGAATGATTCAAAATACTTTTGTAATACCTGATACATTTCAGGGTGGTGTTTCTTTCTTCAGTAATGCTGTTGTTGATCATGATGCATCAGATGAGTATTTTATCGGTGCTACATTAACTCCGACAGGTAGTGGAGTTTCTTCTCCATACTTTTTGAAGTTGGACAATGCTTTTAATGTTGTTTGGCAAAAGGTCTTTAGTTGGGGTGCAAGCGCTGAAGTGCTTTCAGTGGTTTCCGGACCTGGAAATGGTGTAACATGCATGTTAAACCGGCAGGATACCGTAATTTTTCTCCACCTTGACAGCCAAGGTGATTCATCATGGAGCAGGACATACACCGGTATTGGAAGTGTGAAGCCCAATCAAATGCGTCGATGCAGTGATGGTGGCTATATTGTAAGTGGAAGTACGAGTAATGGAATAGATAATTTTGGTTTTATCCTAAAGCTCGATAGTCTTGCCATGTTGCTTCCATCTGTATGTGTTCAGGCTGGCGGCTCCACTGAAATTTGTCCTGGTAGCAGTGTTACACTTACGGCAGATTCAGGATATCAATACATGTGGTCGACATTAGAAACCACTCAATCCATTGAAGTTTCATCTGCCGGTTCTTATTTTGTCACAGTGTCAGACTCTGTAAGTGGCTTGTCGGCTCAATCAGAACCAATTGATGTGAGTATTTATTCGACCACAAATCCAACAATCAGTTTACTGGTATCTTTACTTGTCTCGTCACCGGCTGTTACTTATCAATGGTTATTGAATGGAGACACACTTGTTGGTGAAACGAATTCTGATCTTACGCCGTTGGTGACAGGTGATTATTCTGTGATTGTAACAGATGCTAATGGTTGTATCCTTACGTCTGCTCCATACACTTATCTGATGCCCGGGATTAAAGAACTTGAAAAAGTTAAAGCATTTGAGTTAACCAGGATAGGATCTGATTTTCTTGAGCTGTCAATTCATATTCCGGAGACAGGAACGATTCGCCTGATCGATGTTCGAGGAGCCGTTCTGAGAGAAGTTGCCATTCGTGGAGGGAAGCGCAATGCTGTTCAGATTCCTGTTGCTGATCTTTCTGCCGGTATTTATTCCTTGCTTTGGTTGTCTGATAATTCAACTCAAAGTCAGAAAGTATTAATTGGTAAATAGTGCTGTAGAGAATTTATCGAAGGACGAGGAACTTTCGGTAAAAGACTTGCCGGTTTGAGTTCTTTACTCTCACGTAATAAATACCGTTTTGAAAATTAGCCGTATTTATTTCCATCGAATCATAGCAGTTTTTATTCTCAAGAATAATTCGCCCGGCGCAATCGATGATGCTAAGATCAAATGATTGTCCTGCCAGGGCGACCAAAGCGTTTTGATCGGCAGGATTAGGATATACCTCCAGATTTTTCGAACTCAATGATGATTCATCAATGGATGCAGTGCTACACATAGCAGCATTCAGCATTTGCCATATTGTGTCATTCATAGCCAACGGAACTTCACCAACACCAGGAGATTCACCTAATCGTATGTAAACCAAATTCTGACTTGGGACAACATTGATGAACTGTCCGTTCAGCCCAAGTGCTGCGAACATGTCATTTGGCGCGCTGGGGTTTAAAGAGCCGTTGAATACCAGTTGAGAACCCGGTACCATGAAGGAAGATTTTCCATTCAGCCACCACAAATATCCATAGGAATTATTGAGTGATTGAGATGTGTTTACCATTTGGTTGAAGTAGTTTGTATCAGTCATTATCTGATTCCCGTTCCAATTTCCATGATTCAATATCAGCAGACCAAATCTAGCCATGCTTCTAGCAGTGCTGAAATAAACATTGTTGAAGCCTATTTTTAAAAAGAAGCCGGTCATTCCGGTTGGTGTCTTTAATTTTTGTGTGATGTAGTTATTAAGCGTTTGACCGGTTGCGTTTTCAATCACACCATCAAGTAGGGTATATGGAGCATTGTGATACGCCCATCGTGTTCCGGGATCAGAGATGCAAATCAGACATGTATCATCCGTGCAATATGGATCCCCGCCATCGTCAAGACCACTGGTCATAGTGAGCTGATTCCGGATGGTGATTTTTTCTTCATCATTGGAAAGACAACTTGTCCAGCCGGCGCCAAGGTATTGTGAACTCGTATCACTAATAGATAAGAAGTTTTCCTGTTGAGCTATCCCTGTCATGAATGCCGTGATTGTTTTTCCTGCAGACGCCCAGTACCATAAGCTGTCTTCAGTAAAGTTGTCGTAGTACTGTTCGATTACGATTTTACCGTCCTTTAAGAGAATAAATGCTTTTGAGTTTTTAGCATCGAGGTAATTTAGTAATGTGTCGATCTCATTTTGACACCAGCCGAGAGATGATGGAGATAAAGTGTCCCATGTATTTCCCAACAGAGGCGGAAAATAGATACTTTGTGATTTAGAGTTATGAGAAATAAAAAATAAAATCACTAATAGCAGTACTTTTCTCATTGTATGTTTTTTTTTACAATTTATTTTCAGGTAATATTTTTTTATAAAATTCAGAGTATGGATATTTTTTTTGCAATGAATAAATTTACTAAATTGACAATGAAACTTCAGTATTATGGATTTTTAAATTAACAGAAAGCTCAAATATCCTGATTTTTCAGCAATCATTCATGTACTTCCTGTTAATTCATTGAAAATACCAACTTCAAATTGTTGATTGATTCTTTTTGTGGATGAGAAATCATCGGAATTGAGTATTAAGTTTGAGAGTGAATCTAAAACATATAAACGTATTGTAATGCACGACAAAATAATTTGGGATAATAACGCAGCTACTTACGAAGAGGAAGTTTTTAATGTATATCGTAACGATAAGAAAGGCATTATCAAAAAGCATTTGAGTGAACATGCAGATTCTTCAAAAACAATAATTGATTTCGGATGCGGAATTGGCAATGCTCTCCCCTTGCTGTCACCACTATTTGGACATATTACTGCAGTTGATATTTCCCGCAAATGCATTGAAAGAGCAAAATTGATAGCGGGAAATAATGTATCATTCCAGGTGATGGATCTTGCTCTGGGGAAGGTGGATCTTCCATCAACGGATTTTCTGATTTGTTGCAATGTTGCTATTTCGGGTAACAATAAAAGGAATTATCGAATACTTGCAAATGCATTAAGTACTCTGAATAAGAATGGCACTGCTTTATTTGTACTTCCTGCTTTTGAGTCTATGTCACTTTCCGCATTTGCGTTGATTGACTGGTATAACAAGGAGGGTGTAAAAATTTCAGATATCCCAAGAAGTGAGCTCGTGCATTTTGATTCGAAATACACAAAGGAAATGGAGGAGGGTATAGTCTATATAAATGAAACGCCCACAAAACATTATCGTTTTCCGGAGCTGTTCACTCTGTTTCATGATTCATCATTTCACATCGAAGCTGTAGAAAAGGTAGAATACGACTGGGATACGGAATTGAATGCGCCCCCAAAATGGATCAAAGAACCTTATCCATGGGATTGGATGGTTGAAGTGAAGCGGGTTCGTTAAGATCATCAGGAATTTTTAACCTTGGCAAGGTCTTCAGGAGTGTCGATGGCAATGCTGTCGAGGGATGTAATTGCAGCTTTGATGACATAAGCATTTTCAATCCATCTTAGTTGTTCAAGAGATTCGGTTACCTCTAAATTTGTTTTTGTGAGTCCGGCAATTTCCAGCAGGACATCGCTGCGGTAACCGTAAATTCCAATATGTTTATAGTAATTAGAATACTTGAGCCATTCATGTTCAGGAAAATTTCTATTGTACGGAATAGGTGAACGGCTGAAATAAATAGCTTCGTTTTTATTGTTCATCACAACTTTCACGTTGTTATGATTGAACAGTTCGTCGGGGGAACTAATTTTTTTTACGAGCGTAGAGATCTGAGTGTTCTTGTCATCAAAAGTAGAGCAAAGCAAATCAATTTGTTCAGGGTGAATATATGGTTCATCTCCCTGAATGTTGATAACCACATTCCATTCATAATTTTTTTCCTGCCTTAGGATCTCTGCGCAGCGATCAGTTCCGCTTTGGTGAAGTGGTGAGGTCATAAGTGCATTGCCGCCAAAGTCTCTGACATGGTTTAAAATCCGATCGTCGTCGGTTGCTATAATCACCTTCGATAATCTTTTTGATTTTACACATTGTTCATATACGCGCTGAATCATACTCTTGCCGTCGATATCAACAAGAGGTTTGCCCGGGAAACGGGTGGAGCCAAAACGTGCAGGAATGATTCCTAGTATTTTCATGTAGTTCAAAAGTAGTGAGGAAATGCGTTCCTTGGATGAATTTATAAGAATTTTTTACTCACCTTAAATACTGGTCGGCGGAAATTTAATTTAAAAAGCCAGGCTACCCTGGATCACAAATATCCTTGGTGGCTGCATGTCGGCAGGTCGTTCCATGTAAATGTGGTTAAATAGATTTTTTATGAGGAACGAGAAGCTAAGACCTTTCGTTATACGTACTGCAGTTCTGAGGTCAAAAATTGCATCTCCATTTCCACTATGTTCTCTGTAGTGTCCGATTCCCAATCCGGGTGCGAATGCATAATCTAGCAAGCCGTTGATAAATATTTTATCGACATTTTCCATTCTGCTATGGTAGCGCATACTCAGACCAACAGATAATCTTCTCCATTGTAATTCTATATCAGCTTTGAGTAAATGTCTGTAGCGATATTTAAGGATGTTACTTGAATCGCTCCCCATATAATTTCGCACGCCAATCTTGGAAATATATGTGCTGTCATAAGAAAGTTGTCTGGGGTCGATATAGGTATATCCTCCGGAGATTGTAGTTTTGATCTCGTTAAATAGATTTCCTTGAGCCATGAATGAACCTTCAAGACCACGGATCCGGGTGTCTCCAATATTTAAGGATTTGAAGCCATTTCCTCCGTATGGATCTGCGCTCGTTCCCCAGACTGCAAAGCCGAACTCGATCATGTTCGAATAGCGATTTTCAAAAACAGCCAGGTCAAAATAACCTTGCCATGAACCAAGTTTTATACCTTGACGAATGGCAATTTCCTGACTATATCCCTTTTCCGGTTCAAGATCCGGATTTGGATAGATTGTTACTCCGCCAACATTTGTGCGGATGAATTTTTCGGCAATAGCAGGGTATCTGTAACCTTGGCCATACGAAGCTCGAATGAATGTTGAATTTGTTATTCGGTAGTTCAATCCGGATCTAATTACCGGAGTCCAGTCATCGCTGATGCTATCTACTTTATTTTGTTCAGCTCTTCCACCGAGAGAAACTGTAATCCTTTTCCATTGATAATCACCCTGGGCATAAACTGCAATTTGTCTTCCATCATGGTCGCCATACAATTCGCTTCTTACTTTTGAGCCTTGTCCGACCAAACCAGAGGTAATGACAAGCTTGTTTTTGAATTTATGTTGAAATTGGTATTCTCCATAATACAGATCTGCTTCAGATTCCTGATTTGTATTATTTTGATTTGTTGTATTAAACCAGCGAGTTCTTAGTTTGTGTGTATTTCCTTTTTTATCAAAGTAAGTAATGAATGGGTCGATATTCGTTCGAAAGGTTGTATAGTCGCTGAGTGTATTCGCAGCAGGTATGTAGGCGCCGCTTGTATCGTTCTTCCAAAGAAAAAAAAGTGAGCCATCCGTTTTCATGTGGTTTAGATTTACTCCGACAGAGAGGCCTTCTATTTTTTTAAAGCGATAGCGAAGATTGCTATTAAGCCTGATCCTTTCTTCGTGTTCCCCTTTTCTAAATCCTTCATCCAGGAACATGTTTCCTCCTACAACTATATCAAGTCTGCCAACCTGGCGACTGTGCAGAAAGTTTATACCGTTGTACATTTGTGGAATGGATCCCCACCAGTCAACTTTATATGTAGTATCGTCAAGAGTAACATCTGCATGATCATAAATTCCTGTGAATACGTTTATTTTAGTTAGTGGTTTTTCTTTAGGATATGCAGTCCTGACATTGATCACTCCGTTGAGGGCAGAAGACCCAAAAAGTACTGATGAGGCGCCTTTGATCACTTCGATTTGTTCAAGATTTTCTACCGGCAGGAAACTCCATTTTGTATCATTTGCATCCGCTGTGAGTTGGGGAAGGTCGTCCACAAGGATCTGCACCCTGCTGCCGGCACCATAACTCCATCCGCTTCCTCCGCGAATGTTTGCCTGACCGTCAATGATGGATACACCATTCACATGTTGCAGCGCTTCGTCCATGCTTGTTGTATTTCTTTCTTCTATCAATTTAGGTTTTATAACTTCCATTGATATGGTAACATCCTCAATATTTTGTTCAAATTTTCCTGCACTGATAACAACATGATTTAGTTCGTGGGCTGAAGTGATCATTCTTATACCGAGAGTATGGATTTCATTTTCCTTTAAATGAATGTTGACTGCTTTATCCAGGAATGATATGTATCGAAATATTAAGTTTACATTTCCTGTATCAAGTGAAAGTGAATATTGACCATTTTCATCTGAGGCAGCAAATGGAATGTTATTGACAAGAATGCTTACCCCGGGTAAAGATTCACCGGTATTCGCAGAAGTAATACTTCCGTTTACGATGGCCTTTTGAGAAAAAATATGTGCAGGTGTTAGATTAATCAATAAAAACAAAATGTATTTTCTCAGCATATAGTAGATTGTGTGAGTGGATTGAACTGTGTATTCTTGCATTTTTATCAACCGGATCATTCTGATCAGGAAAGGTAGAAAGGTAAGAATAATCAATAAATGAAAGCCCTGAAGGTTGATACTTTAAATAGACCGGAGTCGTTAGACCGATATCTGCCTTTTGAAATTTTGGTTAGCTGAACCGGCAAAGAAATATTCCCTTGAACAATTCTGATGATTTATTAAGATACCGTATTGCATTGAGTTTGCTGCCGGGTATAGGACCTGTTCTTGCAAGGAATCTACTCAGTTATTGCGGAGGAGTTGAGGAAATTTTTAAAATGAAAAAATCTAATCTGGAACGGATTCCCGGAATAGGTGCAGGGAAGGCAGGTTCAATAGATACAAAAATAGTATTGTTAAGGGCTGAAAAGGAAGTAGATTTTATTCGCAGAAATAGAATTCATCCTGTCTTTTATCTTGATAAAGAATATCCTGCAAGATTAAAAAATTGCGAGGACGCTCCGATAATCTTGTATTTTAAAGGAAATTGTAATTTAAATTCGGCAAGAGTCATTTCGATCGTAGGTACCAGACAATATAGTCCCTATGGCAGGGAGTTGACTGAAAATTTGGTTGCAGACTTATGTAAGTATGATGTGATGATCGTCAGCGGACTGGCCTATGGTATCGATATTATAGCTCACAGGGCCGCAACCTTGAATTCAATACCGACAGTTGCCGTTACTGCACATGGGCTAGACAGAATTTATCCTTCTGCTCATAGTGCGACAGCCGAAAAGATGCTTCTGAATGGAGGTGTCCTGACAGAATATATTAGCGGGACTGTTCCTGACAGAGAAAATTTCCCTTCCAGGAATAGGATTGTAGCAGGAATGTGTGACGCTACGATAGTAGTAGAGTCAGCAGTGAGAGGCGGGGCCTTGATCACTGCGGAAATTGCTAATGCTTATAACAGGGATGTTTTTGCTTTTCCGGGTAGGGTCAAAGATGTTTTTTCACAGGGTTGCCACCAATTGATAAGGGAGAATAAGGCGATGCTCGTAACCTCTGCTGATGACATTGCGAAGGCCATGAATTGGGATCTGGAAGAAGAGGCGAAGGTGATGAAGCTGCAGAAGCAACTAGACCTTTTTTTAGAATTGAATGAAGCAGAAAAATTAATTGTTGGCATCTTGAAAGACGATGGTATAGTGGCGATAGATATGATCGCTGTCAAGGCTAATATGCCTGTAAGTACTGTTTCGTCATTATTGCTTAAATTGGAATTTGCCGGTGTGCTTCGTTCCTTACCCGGAAAAGTTTATGAGTTGATATAAAATTGAAAAAGATGCAGGATAGGGTCCTATTATTTCGGCTAATCCCGGATTTTTTTCGGACTTTTGTTGCTAAATATACCATCTGACACTAATGATGGTCAAAGCCCGATGCCATGTATGCCACACTTCAATCAGTTCTTCAAAAAGAGTTAGAAGAAATAAAATCTGCAGGACTCTACAAAACAGAGCGCATCATTTCTTCGCCTCAATCTGCCGATATTATTGCAAATGGAAAAGCAGTGATAAATTTTTGTGCGAATAATTATTTAGGACTTTCTTCTCATCCCAAATTAATTGAGGCTGCCAAAAAAACTATTGATAGTCACGGTTACGGTTTGTCATCGGTTCGTTTTATATGTGGAACACAGGATATTCATAAGACTCTTGAGAAAAAAATTTCCGACTTTCTGGGTACTGAAGATACAATTCTTTATGCTGCAGCCTTTGATGCAAATGGTGGTGTTTTTGAACCGCTCCTGAATGATCAGGATGCTATTATCAGTGATGAATTGAATCATGCTTCGATTATCGATGGAGTTCGACTTTGTAAAGCACAGCGCTTCCGGTATAAGCATAATAACATGGAAGAATTAGAGAAGATATTGAAAGAAACTCAAAACCTTCGACATAGAATGATTGTGACAGATGGGGTATTCAGTATGGATGGTACGATTGCTCAGCTTGACAAGATCGCTGATTTGGCCGATAAGTATAAGGCACTGATCATGGTTGATGAATGTCATGCTTCCGGATTTATGGGTAAGACAGGCAGAGGGACACATGAACATCATAATGTTATTGGAAGAATTGATATAATCACCGGTACTCTTGGGAAAGCTTTAGGTGGTGCAATGGGTGGCTTTACTTCTGGACACAGAGAAATTATAGATATACTACGTCAACGATCCCGTCCATATTTGTTCTCGAATTCTTTAGCGCCATCTATTGTTGGAGCATCTATAGCTGTGATCGATATGTTGAGCGAGACAACAAGTTTAAGAGATAAGCTTTGGGAGAACACAAAATACTTTCGTTCGAAAATGTCAGAAGCAGGTTTTGATATAAAGGCAGGTGAGCATCCGATTGTTCCAATTATGTTATACGATGCAAAACTTGCTCAGGATTTTGCATCCAAATTATTAGATGAGGGAATTTATGTTACCGGATTCTTTTACCCTGTAGTAGCTAAGGGAAATGCTCGTATACGTGTTCAGTTATCTGCTGCACACGAAAAACATCACCTTGATACTGCCATCGCTGCATTCGTTAAAGTTGGACAAGAGTTAATGGTATTGAATTAAGATATGAAGAAGTTATTTATTTTATTATTTGCAGTTTTGGCGAATGTTGTTTCCATTGCACAAACTGTTTTGTATCCTGTTAAAGTCGGGAATCAATGGGGTTATATAGATGCAAGTGGTAAAATGGCGATAAATCCGCAATTTGAAATTGCGTTAGATTTTTCAGAAGGATTAGCCGCAGTGAGGTCGGGAAACCTTTGGGGCTTTACTTCAGCAGATGGAATGTTGCTTGTGAACCCTCAGTTCTCTGAAGTTAAATTGTTTAAAGAAGGAATGGCTGCTGTAAAGGTTTCCGGTAAGTGGGGCTTCATCGATAAGGCCGGGAAAATGATCGTGAGTCCGCAATTCCAGGATGCAGATAATTTTTCAGAGGGTCTTGCAGCTGTGAAGATTTCTTCTTCCTGGGCATTCATAGATTTGATGGGAAAGATCATTATCAATCCGCAATTTAATCAGGCAAAAGGATTTTCATTTGGGCTTGCACCCGTGCAAATTGGTTTAGCCTGGGGTTTTGTAAATACGTCTGCCAGATATGTTATCAATCCCCAGTTTGAGAGAGCAAATTCTTTTTGTGAAGATCTTGCAGCAGTTCGCCTTGATGGAAAGTGGGGCTATGTTGACAAAACCGGGAATCTTGTAATAGCATATCAATTTCTGGAAGCATTGGATTTCAGTGGGAGCCTTGCCGCTGTTCGAATTGGGAATAAGTGGGGTTATATCAATAAGGAAGGAAAATATCAGATCAACCCGCAATTTGAAGATGCAGTGACTGACGGAGCTGTGGATCGGAGTTTTTCAGAAGGGCTAGCTGCAGTTCGCCTGGAAGGTAAATGGGCTTATGTAGATAAGTTTGGCAAAATTCAGATCAATCCGAAGTTTTCAGCCGCTTCCGTTTTTCGTTCCGGTATTGCCGCAGTTCGTTTGAATGGTAAATGGGCATACATAGATAAAAGCGGGAGAACAGTTTGGTCTCAGCTAAATTGATCTGAACACATTGAATAATAATTTATGATCACGATCTATACGGACGGAAGTTCGAGAGGAAATCCCGGCCCGGGAGGATATGGAACCATTCTGATTTTCGGAAAACTTCGTAAGGAGCTCTCTGAAGGGTTTCGCTTAACAACCAATAACAGAATGGAATTATTAAGTGTGATCAAAGGTCTTGAAGCATTGAAAAGTCCGGGTGAGAATGTGACTATTTATTCTGACTCCAAGTATGTTGTTGATTCCGTTGAAAAGGGATGGCTTTTGGGTTGGGAGAAAAAGGGTTTTGCCGGAAAGAAAAACCCGGATCTTTGGAAACGATTTTTAACAGTTTACCGCAAGCATAAAGTTAAATTTATTTGGGTTAAAGGGCATGCCGATAATCCTTTGAACAACCGTTGTGATGAGCTGGCTGTTGAAGCCTCATCGAATAGTCATCTCAAGACAGATACTTGGTACGAGGATAATGTTGGCGAATAGCCTTTGTTTATAG
Source organism: Bacteroidia bacterium (assembly GCA_035341855.1). Lineage (GTDB taxonomy): Bacteria > Bacteroidota > Bacteroidia > AKYH767-A > 2013-40CM-41-45 > QQVM01. Next base: position 22,318 of record DAOQWA010000001.1, on the reverse strand, counting down.
TTTGATCAGCCTTCCTTCACCACTTCTGTTTTCAACAACACGATAAGGAGAACCACTGTAATAGATATTGCCAAATGATTTTAACTCCGCGTCAATCTCCTTTTCAACATTGACCGTACAGTCACCTGTGCTGGTGTTACGGATAAAAGTGTATCCGCTTTTTAAATTGCCTGCTTCAAGTAATGCTGTGTCGTGAATATATACATAACTTACTCCTGAATTACCGGCTGCATGTATATCTGTTCTTCCTGCGCTGTTGTTAATATGTGTCTTTTCGCAATTCATCAACAGGTGAACGCTTCCGGAGCCATTCCATGAATTGAAGGTAAACTCTTTAGAACGAATGGTGTCCATACAACGGATCTCTCCGGAACCAAAATATTCTATGTCTTCAAGATTTCGCATACCAATTGTGACAGTGTATGTGTTTTCGAAACTTCTTACCCAGTTACAACGATTTTCATTACGAATATAAAGTGTGTTGTTTTCCAACTCTGTAATGATACCATCAACAAGATGTTGTCCTGCAGTTACATTTACGAATGAAGTTGTGTCCGGATAAATGATCAGGTCAATTGAATTTTTTAGCTCTATGCGAGTGAATATCCCTGGATCCCGGTATTCTGTCACGGTTTTTCCCGTACTGGTAAAGCAATCAAACAGATGATCTTTCTGACAAGTGCTTAATATAATCATGACAGAAAAAGTGAATATTATTCTAAGAAGACTTGTTGTTATGTTTTTTGCTTTCATGTTTTTTAGTCAGGCAAGTTCCTGTCGAATTAAGTCTGCGTTTATAACTGATAGCCAATACCCCATTCGATAAAGTCAGCCTTGGCAAAATGGGTTTTAAGATTCATCAGAATAAATAATTTTTCAAAATAATAGCGAGAGCCAAGACGGTGGTAGAAATTACCGTCTCCTTTCCATGTAGTATAAGGGTAAACACCCATATTCAGTAACATCCCAACATGTCCGAGCCTTACTTCATATCCGGCGTATATTCCCGGCCTGAAATTAGCCGAACTTCCACCTCTGGAACTATTTGCTCTAAGCAGTCTTTCTTGTAGTGAATGGTCGTAAAACAACTCAACTCCCAAGTTCCATGAAGATTTTTGACGAATAGGATGTACATAAGAAAATGAAATAGTTCCGGCACCATAGGTTTTTCCTTTAGGTGGATAGATTTTTTTATAGGCTCCTGCTACGAAAGTTTGAAAACCTGCTTTGTTTTTTAATTGAGTGCCATTATTTTTTTGAATGGCATTCTTAGATCCAAAATAATGAATCAAACCTAAATTTGCTGTCGCCATGTTAATTCCCAGATTAGGTATACCGGTACTTCCGTTTGAGAAGTGGGTGATACCTGTTCCAAGTTCTATTAGTGTAGATTCAGAAATTTCTTTTTCAAGATGAATGTCTATATGCATGACACCATTTAAATGTGTTCCTATGGCTGCGTTTTTTACATTCTCTTTGGTGTCAAAGATCTTTTCGATATAACCTAAGCCTACTCCATACCGAAGATGAAATCTCCAGTCATTCTTATTATGTAATGGAAAGTTAACAAATGGGTACACTGCAATTCCGGAGCCAAGACGATCAGGGTTGCCCAGGTTAAACCATGCTAATGTCCAGCCAATATCCGGGTAGAGAAATTTTTCTTGAAAAGATTTTCTGCCATCCGAAGGTTTCAGATAAGAAAGCTCAAATCCATAAGCATGTTTTTCCTGAAGTATTTCAAGAACGGGGCGATGTACAATGAGAAAACCATAAGTGCTTTTTATCTCAAACCCTGCTTTACCTCTGGTTGAATCTCGTGTTATTTGTCCATTCACCTGTGAAATACCGATGAATAGATAGGCGCACAGAATTGCCAGACAAAAATCTGTCTTTCGAATTAAAAAGCAAAATCGGCTTGAGAAACTGGTGTCAAACTTATGTTCCATTATTCTGCCATTGTTCGGTAAAATATTAAAACATATGCTTAATAGGAATTAATCCTAAAAAAATAATTGATAGATAATTAGAAGCGGTAGCCCATTGAGAAATTCAACTGAATGGCAGGGTAGAAGTCGCCCTGACTTCTGTGATAATAATAATCATTATAATCATTCAGTATTTTATCATCTTCATTGCTGTCAAAGTAATTGATGCCTAATCCTGCATCCAGACCCAGGAAAAAGTTTTGCAAGATGGTAAAGTTAACGCTGGTATTAATTAGAAATCCCACTTGAGTTCTGCTGCGTCTTAAAACTGTATCGCTATAATATGGCTCAAAGGTATAGTTGAGGTTATAATCATATTCACCGCTAGCAAAATAAAACTGAGGGCCGAATGCAAATTTCACAGGGCCTTGTTTGAATGGATAGATCTTTAATGCCGGCATAAAATAATAGTAGGGCTGCTTAAGAGAGAATGATACCGGTAGTTTAAACCCAAAATACTCGTTTGTAGATATTCTTTCATAGCTCAGATTCACACCTACATCTGATCCGTAATTTGCATCAAGATGATTTATTGACATGGTCTGGATTGGGCTTATAGAGATTATATTTCTTCCAAATGCGGAGTTTTGTGCAGATGCATTTGTATAAATGCAAATTGAAATTAAAACGATTACAAGAGTTCTCATTGGATGCAGTTTTGTTGTAAAGATAATCATAGAGTATTGAACAGATTTAATAATTAAAATTTAGATTCAATTTTTTTATCCCTGGTCTTTAACGGAATATGTCATTGCATATTGTCAATAATCACGGATTATTCGGATTTCTTCTCTAAAATTTTAATTTTTTGTTCGATATCAATTTTTAAGGAATTTATTTGAATGAGATCAATGTCATCTCCTTTGATTCTTTTGTCATCTTGCTTGTCAATGTCATCGTGGATGATACTCTTTTTCAGGTTTTTTGATCTTTCGTCAAGCTCATTTTGTAGCCGTATTAAAGATGCAATACAATTATTAATGGTGTGAGTGCTTTCTGTGTTTAATCCTGTTTGTAGCAGGAGCTCTGACCCATCCCTCATGACAGGTAATTTTTGTGGAATCAGATACGCACCTAAATAATTAACAGTTTTTGCATGAGTCCATCTCGAAGATTTGCTTAAGACCTTTTTATAATAATCCAGTTTGTCCAACCGGGTTTGGCTGCTATAAAATGAAGCAAGTTCAGATGTAACAACTGAAGCGCTATCCTTCTCAAGAATTTCTGCAAGCGTTATGGCCAATTCAGGATTTTTTTCTGCAATAATGCTGAATGCCGTCGCTTCAACCAGATAGGAATAATCCGGGATTGCAGCTTTGAAGAGTTCTTCATTTTCTTTATAAGGGTAAAATTGAGATATTGCCTCATAGGCTCCTGCCCGGACGTATGAGTTGCTGTCATTCTTTGCCAGGTTAATTAGTAGATCCCTGACATCTTCCGGTGCGTTTGATGCAAGCTCCCTGATGTATTTTATTGCATATTGTCTTATTGAAGCATTTTTATCTGTTAAAGCTCTTTTTATAAGCTGCGATTCCGGACTATTAATGCGATAATCTTTCCCAATTGCTACAAGCGCTTCATATCTGTCAAGAAAGAGAGGTGCATTATTAAATTGGTAAATCCATTCAGCATTGTTTTTATGATCAGTTTTGTTGTCGGTCAGCAACATTTTTTCTGCATCGACATTGACAAGTAAGGGTTGTTCAGTAAAATTGAAACTAAAACTTTGCACTAAACTGTCCATTACGATTCGTTTCTTCTCTATAGTTGATCCAAAATAGAAGTCTACATCCAATGGAAGTTTAAACACAGGATTTTTTTTCAGGTCCTGAGTTTGTCTCAAATCTATCTGTAATTCGCCTTTGTCATTATTCCACTTTGTACTTATGTCCAGCGATGGTTTACCGACATTCAAAAACCACTGATTAAAAAACCAGTTTAAGTCTTCACCTGTGACAGCCTCAAACTCAAGTCTCAGGTGATGATACTCAACAGGAGAAAATTTATATTTCTGAATATAGTTTTTTAATGCAGTGAAAAATGCTGGGTCGCCAACATATTTTCTAAGCATGTGTAAAACTCTCGCTCCTTTTTGATAGGAAATAGCATCATAAACATCTTCCCTGTTTTCATAGTGAAGCCGTATCAAGGGGTAGTCGTTTTTTTTAGTTGCCCTCAAATAAGTGTCCTGGTCATGCTTTCCATACTGGTCTGCCACATCGCGACCGTATTTATATTCCATCCATAAATATTCTCCATAACTTGCAAAGCCCTCGTTGAGCGTAACATTCGACCATGATTCACAAGTTAAAAGATTGCCGAACCAGTGATGTGCAAGTTCATGTGCAATGATATCTTCATAATTATAGTCGTTGTGTTCACGTGGATCCTGAAGCATGTTTATGCCATGAATTACAGCAGTGTTGTTTTCCATAGCTCCGCTTACAAAATCGTATACGACTGCCTGACTGTATTTTTCCCAGGGATAATTTTCTCCGAATAGCTTTGAGAAAAAGTCAATCATTTCCGGAGTCTTGCCAAAAATTAGTCTCGCATAGGGCTCATAATTTTTATCAAGGTAATAGCTTACTTCCATGTCTTCCCATTGGTCTTTCACAACTGCAAAATCACTTACGGCGATCATTGTCAGGTACGGAGCTAAGGCCAGATTCTGTTTCCAGTAATCAGTACGAGTTCCATCGGGATTATTGATCGAAGAAACATGTATTCCGTTTGATAATGTTTTAAATGAAGAGTCAACGGTAAGGTAAATTTCTTGTGTCATCCTCTGGCCGGGGTCTTCAATTGTAGGAAACCAAACGGAGTTGGATTCTGTTTCACCCTGAGTCCACAGTTGTCTCGGTTTATTAGGGTTAAGTCCATCCGCATTAATAAAATACAATCCCTTATCTTTTCTTATAGCTGCACTACCACCTTTCGGTAATCTTTCCGGTTGTGCAGAATAATTGATGACGATGTTAAGTGAATCGTGCCTGGTATAGCTATGATCAAGCTTGATGTTTATCTTATTGTTTTCATACTCATAGTTCAATGGAATTAAATCATCGGCTCGTTCTAATTCAACAGAATAAATTACCATTCCTCTTGCATCTAAAGTCAAACTGTCGGTTGAATAAAAATGTGGTCGTAGTTTTATATTTGCGCGTCCATGAAGTTCTCGTGTTTTCCAGTTTGGTTTTAATGCAAGCTCGGTGTGTACGAGATTGAAATGCTTTTTGTATGAAGACCTGTAACCTGGATGGGCTGCTATGTTCTTTTCAGTTTTGTCTGATCCCTGGGACAATTTTTCAGTTTCAATCGTTTTGCAGGAAAAAGAAAGTAAGGCGATGTAGAGTGCTAAGAGAAAATTCTTGATCATATACGGCGAAGGTAAGTGATTTCATATATCGTCAGTCTTATTCAATTAATTTAAAGGAGATCTTATCTGCTTTTGGATCTTTATTAAACAGTTTGTGTTAAATGATTATCTTTACAGCATGTACAAAGTCAAGGTTAACAATAAGGAATTCGAAGCTGAATTCGAGGGTGGCAAGAAGGAGATTTCCGGACGAACATTTGAAGCAGATATTCTGGAATATAAGAATGATAAGTTTCATATCATCAGAGACAATAAATCTCTTTCTGCCGAAATAGTGGAGGCAAATTATGCTGAGAAGACCTTTATTATAAAGGTGAACAATCATGATTACACTGTAAGTATTAAGGATAAATATGACATTTTGTTACGCGAAATGGGTATTGATATTGCTGCGGGTAGAAAGGTTAATGATATAAAAGCACCTATGCCGGGCCTTGTTCTTAACGTTCTTGTAGAAAACGGTCAAAAAATAATAAAAGGAGATGGCATCCTGGTGCTGGAGGCTATGAAAATGGAAAATGTTCTGAAAGCCCCTGCTGATGCGGTTGTTAAGAAAATAAGAATTGCAAAAGGTGATAAAGTTGAGAAAAACCAAATCATGATAGATTTAGGTTGATTTTGAAGGATTTTGAAGAATTTTGTTTAAACTTTTTAAGTCTTCAAGGGTAAAAATTTTTAAAATATTCATCTACCCTATGTATTGTTAGCAAATTTCCGCAAAAGGAATGTGTGCTTCCTTTAATTTAGGGGTTCAGTAGAGCCATGAAAACGATTATTAAGCTTCTGTTTTTTACTGTCGTTATAAGCCTATCCACTTCTGCACAGACATTCACAGGTGGTGGTGGTTCGATCATCACATTAACTGATACATCAAGGTTTAATTTAAACGTCAGCGGACTGTCGCCTTCGACGATGGATTTTACTTTTGGTCTTGAAGCAGTAACAATTTCTATTAGCCATACCAGAGATGCGGACATAGATTGTTTCCTTGCAGCACCGGATGGTACCTTGATAGAGCTCACCACAGATAACGGCGGGACATCCGACCATTATACTAACACTGTTTTTCGCCATGATGCCTCAACATCGATTACTTCAGGGCATGCGCCATTCACCGGAACATATAAGCCTGAGGGTGAATTGTGGCGAGTGAATAACGGGCAAAACGGGAATAGTACCTGGCAGCTGCGTGTAATTGATGATAATAATAATGGAGTAACAGGCTCGGTGACAAGCTGGAAGTTGAAATTTGGTAACACCCCTGCGAAAACATTTATTTTTAATCAATCAAGCTTGCCTATAGTCGTGATAAATACCGGCGGCCAAAATATTGTTGATGATCCGAAGATCATCTGTGATATGGGAATAATATATAATGGTCCGGGACAACGTAACTATCTCACAGACCCTCACAATGATTATTCGGGAAAGATCGCTATTGAAATAAGGGGTTCCAGCTCACAGATGTTTCCAAAAAAATCTTATGGTTTTGAAACCCGTGGTCCTAATACACAAGTCGATTCAAATGTTTCGCTCTTAGGAATGCCACTTGAACATGACTGGATACTAAGTGCAAATTACTCGGATAAGTCATTTTGCAGAAATGTTCTGGCTTATCGGCTTGCCAATGAAATGGGGCACTATGCAGTGAGAACAAGATTTGTTGACGTAGTTATTAACGGTACCTATAAAGGTATTTATGTATTAATGGAATCAATTAAGCGTGATAAAGATCGCGTTGACATAAAGAAACTTTATAGTAATGAGACAAGCTATCCGGATATTTCCGGGGGCTATATCATAAAGATAGATAAAACCACGGGTACAGGAGGGGCAGGGTGGAACTCTCCCTACCAACCTATCAATCATTCAAATAATCAAAAAATTTATTTTCAGTATGATTATCCGAAACCTGACAGTATAGCACTGGCTCAAAAGTCATACATCCAGGCCTACGTGGATAGTTTTGAGAGCAGACTGAATGGACCAAATTTCAGAGACAGTGTTTTAGGTTATACAAAGTATATCGGAAACAATTCATTCATTGATTTTTTCTTCAGCAATGAAATAAGCAAGAACGTGGATGGCTATCGGATCAGTTCTTATTTATATAAGGATAAAGAGAAAACACTTAAAGCCGGACCGATTTGGGATTATGATATAGCCTGGGGTAATGCAAATTATTGCAATGCAAATTTAACGAGTGGCTGGTCTTATCAGCCGGCATGTACAGGTGACAGTTATCAGCCGCCTTTCTGGTGGTCTAAGTTGTTACAGGATACAAACTATGCTAACCAGATGAAGTGTCGTTGGGTAGAATTTCGCAGCAGTATTTTAAGCACATCACATATACATGGAATTATAGATTCTATAGCACAAGTGTTGGATGAGTCAAAGGACTGGAATTTTACAGCATGGCCTATTCTGGGTGTTTATGTTTGGCCGAATCCTTCTCCATATCCATCTACCTTTGCCGGTGAGATCAGCAATTTGAAAAGTTGGATTAGCTCACGGATGAGTTATCTGGACGCTAACTTACCGGGTAATTGTAATTGTTCGGTTTCGATTGCAAAGCAAAATGTATCATGCCAGAATGCTTGCGATGGTCAGGCGGTGGCATTGGGAATAAGCCCATATAAGAAAACGTATTTGTGGGATACCGGCTCTACAAGTGATACAATTCGAAATTTATGTCCCGGACAATTTGAACTCAGCTTTGAGGATGCGATAGGTTGTAAAAGAACGACATCGACGACAATCACACAGCCGGCTTTACTCACAGCCGGTGCGACAGTCGTTAATGCAACCTGTTCAGGTGGAACTTGCAACGGATCTTCGGTAGTGAGCGTTACAGGAGGTACTTCTCCATATACTTACAGTTGGAGCTCAGGACAAACCACAGGTACTGTCAATAATCTTTGTCCGGGTACGCATACCGTTACCATTACCGATGCCAGGGGCTGCAGTACATCCGTAGTTGTTAATATATCAAACCCGGGTGCGCCTACATTGGCAGTTGCGTCTCAATCGGCAGTTACATGTCCGGGCGGCGCTGACGGTTCGGCTTCAGTTTCAGTGAGCGGTGGAACTGCACCTTATAATTATTCCTGGTCACCTTCGGGAGGTACCGGTAATATGGCAAGCGGACTAAGTGCAGGAACATATACTGTAACAGTTACAGACCAGAATTCTTGTCAGAGTAATCGTTCCTTCACTATTGCCGCACCTTCAGCATTTACATCATCCATCAGCTCTCAAAGTCCTTTATGTTTTGGTGCAAGCACTGGAACTGCATCGGTTCAGGTGTCAGGAGGAACTTCGCCATATACATATTCGTGGTCTCCGGGTGGTGGCAGTTCTGCAACTGTTACGGGATTGGCAGCAGGAAATTATTCGGTAACAATCACTGATGCTGCTTCTTGTACGCATACAAAAAGTGTTGTCGTCACTCAACCAACTGTACTTACTACGAATATATCCGGTAATGCGGTCAGTTGCAATGCTGGCAATGACGGTTCCGCACAAGTAAATGTAAGCGGAGGAACATCTCCATATACATACCAATGGACTCCGGCGGGAGGAAATTCATCCTTTGCAGATTCCCTTTCTGCCGGAAGTTATTCCGTAATTGTTACAGATAATAATCTGTGTACCAAATCAGCTTCAGTAACAGTCGCCCAACCATCAGCAATTGTTGTTTCAACGTCAACAACTGCGGCAATGTGTGGTGGATCTGATGGTTCTGCAACGGTTTCTGCAACGGGTGGTACAGGACCTTATCAGTATCTGTGGCTTCCCACAGGAGGAACTACAAGTCAGGCACAAAATTTAAGCGCCGGAACATATACTGTTAGAGTAACAGATAGTCGTGGATGCAGTGTCAGTGGACAGGCAAATGTTGTTAACTCAAACGGTTTAAGTTCATCAGTGAGTAACAAAACTGATGTTTCCTGTTATGGAGGTAGTGATGGATCAGCAGCTGTTATAGCAAGCAATGGAAATCAGCCTTATTCTTATTCATGGTCTCCATCGGGAGGAACACTTGCCTCTGCAAGCGGACTTTCTGCAGCTATCTATACAGTAACAATTACAGACAACCTGGGCTGTATAAATATTCAACAAGTAAATATTCTTGAACCTTCTGAATTATTAGTCAGTGCCGGAAGTAGCCCTGTAACATGTTTTGGAGGTAGTAATGGTACTGCTGCTGCCATCGTTTCAGGGGGTACAGGGCCATATCAATATCACTGGAGTCCTGCAGGCGGTGTGAGTTCATCTGCAAGTAATCTGATAGCCGGAAATTATTCAGTCCTTGTGACAGATGATCATGCCTGCACTGTTTCCAGATCTGTTGTTGTTGATCAATCATCTCCTATCCAAATTATATTTTCAAAAGAAGATGCCAAATGTGGCTTAAGCAATGGAGAAGCAAGTTGCTCAGTCAGTGGAGGAATTGGTCCTTATTCAGTTTTGTGGCCTACAACCGGTGATACTTCTTTTTCTGTTGAAGGTTTGAATTCAGGAATGTATTCAGTGATCATCACCGATTCGATGAACTGTTCTAAGATTGATTCAGTGAATATTGGAGATACGCAAAGACCGGTACTTAGTATAGATTCTCAGTCGGCAGTAACGTGTAATGGCGGAAGCGATGGCTTTGTGAGTCTTATGACAAATTCAGGTACAGGTCAAATGAGCTATACCTGGTCTCCGTCAGTATCTTCGACCCATTCAGCTTCCGGTCTGAGTGGAGGAATTTATACAGTGAGCGTTACTGATAGTGCAGGGTGCAGGGATTCACTCAGTCTGCAGGTTGTTGAACCTGCACCTTTGGCAATGATTTTATTTGTTACTGATGTTGCATGTTTTGGTGCTGACAATGGTCAGATCTTTGCAGATCCGGGTGGAGGAACACCACCATATAATTTTCTTTGGAGTCCGGGTGGACAAGTTGGGGACACCGTGAAAAATTTAGCACCCGGCAGCTATTCAGTATTGCTGACAGATCAAAACTTATGCACAGCTTCAGCAACTGCAAATGTAGTGCAACCAAGTGCCTTAAGTTCAGTAGTAGTGAGTACAGATGAAACATGTGGCGGACTTTGTGATGGCACAGCCTATGTTCAGCTAAGCGGAGGTACACAGCCTTATCGTTTTGAGTGGTGTGATGGCGATACTTCAGCCTTTGCTCAAAATTTATGTGAAGGAATATGTCATGTGATGATACTTGACGGGAATAATTGTCTGCATACAGATAGTTTTCTAATTGAAGGACCTGATCCTTTGGATGTGTCGATTCTACACAACGATGTCACTTGTGCAGGATGTTCAGATGGAACAGCGATGGCTACCGTCACAGGAGGAAAAAGTCCCTATACATATTTTTGGACACCTTCAGGGCAAACAAATGCATCTGTTTCGGGACTGAGTGCAGGAGTCTATGAACTTTGTGTCACAGACTCAGAAAATTGCGTGAAATGTGAAGTCGTAGAAGTTCTTGACGGAACTATCGGGATTTCAGAACATAGCCACACTTCATCCTTTTATGTTTTCCCAAATCCATTTGTTACTAAAACTACTTTTATTTTTTCACTTAAGACAAATCAGCATGTTCGTCTTGAGATTTTCGATTTAAAAGGAGTTCTGGTTCGTAGCTTAATGGATATGGAAATAAGTGCCGGAGAACATGTACTCTCTTTCGATGCAAAAGACATGGCTTCAGGAATGTATTTCTATAGATTTATTTCGAATGAAAGGGTTCAAAGTGGAAGACTGCTGCTTGAACGAGATTTCTAATCAACAAATCATTGTTTTTGTTTTTATGCAAGGATGAACTGTTGAAAATCATCTTTCTTCTTCTTGTTTTATGTTCCATAAACATGTAGGTTTGAGATACAATATCTCGGCCAATGTTTTTACGCTTAATTTCAATACTTGCTTTTGTTCTCATTCATAGTTTTACTGCGAATGCTCAATCTATCAGTGGAACAATTCGTGATGGAAAAACAAATGAATCAGTCATCGGTGCAGTGGTAACTCTTAAAGGTAGTAGCATCGGTACAGTAACTGACCTGGATGGGAAATTTGAACTGGCAGTCGACAGAGTGCCTCCCTTTGTCATCGTGGTTACATTCGTTGGTTATGAACCACAGGAGCTGACGGTTAATTCAATTGACCAATCCTTCAACATCAAGATGGAGTCAAAAGAAATCGAGTTGAAAGGTGTTGATATTACGGGAAGCAGGATCTCAGAGAAACAAAAAGAGTCTCCATTGACAGTAGAATCAATGGATATAATTGCAATTAAAGAGTGCGCACAAACTTCTTTTTATGAGGCACTCGGAACCATGAAAGGTGTTGACCTCACCAGTGCTTCTCTCGGATTTACAATCGTTAACACAAGAGGCTTTAATAGTACTTCACCTGTTCGCTCATTGCAGGTTATCGACGGTGTTGACAATCAGGCACCCGGCTTGAATTTTTCTTTAGGTAATTTTTTGGGCAGTTCGGAATTGGATGTTCTAAAAGTCGATATGGTAGCAGGAGCCAGCTCTGCATTTTATGGTCCGAATGCCTTTAATGGAGTGATAAGCATGACAACGAGGAGTCCATTTGTCAAGCCAGGATTAGAAATAGAATTTAAAACTGCCTCTTTGGGTTCTGTTGACGGACCGGGTTCCTGGGTGTCGAATCCGGATTATATTCAAGGAGCCATTCGTTGGGCTCAGGTGTTTAAGAATAAAGCAGGTGTCGAAAAATTGGGTTATAAGCTGAATGCATTTTATATGCAGGCTGATGACTGGGAAGCAAATAATCTGGATGCAACACCACAATCCAGAAACGATGTAAACAATCCTGGCGGATATGATGCTGTGAACCGATATGGTGATGAATACAATAGTAATAACGATGCATCTGCAATAGCGACACTGCGTCCGGGATTAGGTATTTGGTATCGCACCGGGTATGAAGAGAGGGATATTGTAGATTATGGCACACACAATTTAAAATTAAATGCAGCGATACACTATAAAATTACCCCCAAGATCGAAGCGATCGTTTCGTCAAATTTTGGAAATGGGACGACAGTGTATCAGGGTGACAACCGATACAGCTTAAAGGATATTTATTTTTATCAGCAAAAGGTAGAGCTGAAGCAAGATGACAAGTTTTTTATTCGTGCTTATACCACCAATGAAGACGCTGGAAATTCTTATGATGCCTTTGTTACTGCATTGTTGTTGCAAACTTCGGCCAAAGGTGATAGTAGATGGGCACAGGATTACAGTAATCGTTGGAATACGACATACAGACCAAAAGTAAATGCCTTTCCTGAAAGCTATACTCAATTACAAAGTCAATATCCTAATTATTCTGATTACGTAAATGCGATCAATCCATGGTTGTTGGAAATGTATCCTGATTCACTTTATAAATATCATGATGCAACGCGAGCCTATTCTGATCAGGTAGTGGCAATAGCAGGTCAGTTCCCCCGCTTTGAACCCGGAACAGCATCATTTGACTCAGCTTTTAATGCAATTACTTCAACTTATTACACTGATGGAGGTTCACGGTTTTACGATAAATCATCTTTGTATCACATACATGCAGAATACAAATTCACTCCTAAGCCTGTTGATATTACCGTTGGAGCCAATTATAGAATGTACAAGCCTGATTCAAGAGGAAACATTTTCAAGGATACAGGAGACGTAGTTATCCGCAACTATGAGTACGGCTTTTATACAGGATTTCAAAAACGTGTAGCTAATGATAAGCTTCGTCTCGACCTTACAGCAAGGATTGATAAGAATGAAAACTTCGACTATTTATTCTCGCCGGCCTTGAGTGCTGTATATACTTTTAAACCTACTCAAATTGTTCGTGCATCATTTTCTTCTGCGATCCGTAATCCTACCCTTGCAGATCAATTTCTGTATTATAATGTCGGTCGTGCACTGCTTGTTGGAAATCTAGATGGCTTTGATTCACTTGTTACCCTTGAAAGCATGTTCGCAGCTTTTAACACAGGTGATCAGGATACCCTTGTGTATTTTAACGTCGATCCAATCAGGCCCGAGAAAGTAAAGACTATTGAAATTGGTTACCGTACGACGCTTTTCAAAAGTCTCTATGCTGACATAGTTGCCTATTATAGTTGGTATACTGATTTTATAGGTTATAAAATAGGGGCATCCGTAACTTATCAACCTGCCGTAAATTTATTTGATCTAAATCAAATTTACAGAGTGGCTACAAATTCGAAGGATCAGGTAACAACGCGTGGAATATCTGTAGGGCTGACCTATTATTTCAGAAAGTTTTTTTCAATTAATGGAAATTACAGTTATAATGTATTGGATCGTAGAGATTCAGATGATCCTCTGATTCCAGCATTTAACTCACCTGAAAATAAATTCAATATTGGTCTGGGCGGTCGGGATCTTGATTTGTATCTATTAAATAAAATACGGATTCGCAATGTTGGATTCATGGTAAACTACAAATGGATCCAGGGATTTGATTATGAGGGATCTCCTCAGTTCACAGGATATGTGCCAAAGTATGATCTGGTAGATGCCCAAATTTCGTACAGAATTCCAAAGATAAAAACCATCCTTAAATTAGGGAGCTCAAACTTGCTTAATAACAAGAAGTTTACAGTTTATGGAGGCCCATATGTAGGCCGCATGGCATATGTCTCTGTCCGCGTGGAATTGGTCAGGTAAGAATCTGTAGTCCGGATTAAGTCTGATAAAAATTGGATTCGAGATTTGAATCATCTTTGAAAAGCTGCAATTTTCACGTAAGTTTGTTGGAAATAAAAACCCGATGAAAAAACTTCTACTACCATTATTATTTATTCTGGGCTTACTTTCCTATACTACAAATGTATCAGCCCAAAGATTTGTGAGTGAGATTTTCACTTCTGTGACTGTTACTCCAAATATTATTTACGGAGAGAACATTCAGTTTCTAACCGGTGTTGCAGATACTGTTGACTTAAAAGCAGATGTTTACCAGCCTGTTGGTGATACAATGACATCTCGTCCAACGGTGATCCTGATCCACACCGGAAGTTTTCTGCCAATTTTTTACAATGGACAGGCTACAGGAATTAAAACGGATAGTGTTATTGCAGAACTCTGTCGCCAGTATGCCCGCCGTGGTTACACTGCTATTGCAATGGATTATCGTTTAGGATGGAATCCTCAAGCTATCGGACCGACAGGTCAGGATATTCGTACAGGGTCACTTCTACAAGCTGTCTATCGTGCATTGCAGGATGCAAAAGCTTGTGTTCGTTATTTCCGCAATGATGCTTTAAATGCAAATAATTATGGAATTGATGAATCAAAAATTATTCTGCATGGAATGGGATCCGGTGGATATGTTGCAATGGCTTATGCATGCTTGAACAATCCTTCTCAGATCTCTTTACCTAAGTTTTTAGCGGCTACTACAAATGCATCTTATGGCTTTACTGCCGGATTGTCTTATATCAATCAGGGAATATGGGGTGATTTTGATGGTTACGGAGGTATGGCCGGATTTAATTTAGCAACAAATACTCCCGGCGTACCAAATGATATCGCATTTGTTATCAATTGCGGAGGAGCCTTGGGAGATAGTTCATGGCTTCAGGCCGGTCCGAATGTGCCTTTTGTAGCATTTCATTCCATTAATGATCCTTTTGCTCCTTACAAGGACGGCTCAGTTATAGTTCCAACAACAGGTGATTTTGTTGTTGATGTCAGCGGTAGCTGGCGTGTAATACGGATTGCAGATAGCTTGATGAACAATGCAGCTTTCCAGTTTAACTCATGGTCCGACCCATATACTATGAGAGCTAATCAGATTAACGATGGTTATGATGGTTTATTTCCTCTTGAACTTTCTGACCCTCCGGGACCGGCAACAGGCCAAGCCGGTCCGTGGGAATGGTATGATTCCACAACTGTTTATCAGACTTGTATGCTTGGCCTTGGTTTCACCCAAGGTAAGACAGACACAATATGGGCATCTTCTTTGGCCACAAATCCTGATATGAGCAAGGCAAAGGCAATAGCTTATGTCGATACTATCATGGGATATTCAAGTCCAAGGATCGCTGCTGCATTAAATTTAGTGACAGGTATTAATACAATAGGTTCATTGAAGGAAGCAATTTCAATTTATCCAAATCCTGCCACCGGAGCAATTAATCTCGACGCAAGTGCAGCCAAAGCTCTTGTTCGTTACATTAAATTGTATGATATCTCAGGTCGCCTAGTAACAACTGTGAATTCTTTGGATGATCAGAAGATCAGACTTGATGTAAGCGCTCTGCAAAGCGGATCATATCTTTTAAAGATTGGTTTTGATGCAGGAGAAGTGACAGAAAAGGTTAACATCAGAAATTAAGATTATTTTTATTTGTTAGCGAAGGCCGGTACTTGAATAATGTACCGGCTTTTTTTTCGTTTGAACCGAATGATCCGGTTTAGTGCTCGCTTACATCCAAGCTTTTAAAAATTCCTCAAAATCAGGAATGATAAATACCAGAAAAGCGGTTTTAAAATCTTACCTTCATTGCAATCAATTTACGGAATCAATTTTATAAGAATCATGAAGCAGTTCAAATTAACATTCATTATCGCTCTCTTTTGCACCGGCCTCTTAAAAGCTCAGACAATAATTGATTGTAATTCCTTAAGATATGACCGGGAAGTATTTACTTCTGTTGACATTTTGAGCAATGTAGTCTATGGAGCAAACATAAATTCAGGTAATGCGAATGAGATTTTGATAATGGATATCTATTTGCCGGCGGGAGATACTGCCTCTGTACGCCCACTAATTGTATGGGCACATGGTGGGAGTTTTATAGGCGGAACAAAAAA
Organism: Bacteroidia bacterium; assembly: GCA_035341855.1. Lineage (GTDB taxonomy): Bacteria > Bacteroidota > Bacteroidia > AKYH767-A > 2013-40CM-41-45 > QQVM01. Next base: position 6,065 of record DAOQWA010000001.1, on the reverse strand, counting down.
TGATCCGGACATTAGCCAATTGGCAACAGCATTTGCAAAGCGAGGTTATGTTTGTGCGTCTATAAGTTATAGACTTGGTATTCCTGTTCCGATCGGAGAAGCAAATGCTACAAAGGCCGTATATAGAGCTGTTCAGGATATGAAAGCGGCTGTTCGTTTTTTTCGAAAGGATGCAGCAACAACAAATCAGTATAAGATCGATCCGAATATGATCTTTGCAGGAGGGAGTTCTGCAGGCGCTTTTACAGCCTTGCACCTGGCATACCTCAACGAAGTCTCGGAGTTACCTTCTGTAATTGATACAACATTACTTGGCAATATCGAAGGTGAAAGTGGTAATCCGGGTTATTCGTCAGAGGTAAATGCAGTTGTTAATCTTTGTGGGGCTCTCGGGTCGAAAGAGTATATCGTTCCCGGAGATATTCCTTTTGTGAGCTTGCATGGAACAATGGATCAAACTGTTCCTTATTCGTCCGACACAATTTATTTACTAGGTATTTTTCCCATTCTTGAAGTGGACGGAAGCTTTGCAGCCAATCAATATGCTAATACAATTTCTGTTGACAACGAAATGTACACCTATTTTGGTGCAGGCCATGTTCCTTATTTGTCTAACTCGTCATACATGGATACTACGGTTCGTTTTGTGAGTAATTTTTTATACAGCCTTTTAAGTTGCACACCACGCAACCCTGATCCGCTTCCAAATACTTTTGGGACAACATTTGTAAGCGATTTTGATCACCTGAATGAGCATGTGAAAGTATATCCAAATCCTGCAGGAGAAAGTGTTATTGTACGATCGGAATTTGAAATTGAAAGTCTTGAGTTGTATGATATTTCCGGCAGACTTATCAGAATTGAAAGCGAAATCAATAAGATGATCGTAAAAGTTGATCGAAAATCTTTAAAGCCGGGATTTTATTTATTGAATGTTCAGGTTCAGAAGGGCAAAATTCTGGCTAAAATTTACTTCGAATAGTGGGATTTACCACACTTGAAATAGCTGCTATGAATCTGATCTCTTTAAAATTTTCAGGATCAATATTCACAGCTTAGTGGTCCCTCGTTTGTTTTGAAAATGCTAAAGGGTTTGCTGTAATCTCATCATATTCTTCACGCTTCCTTAAAATGTCAATGGCGGTGAAGATGGCATCACGGATTGAATCTTCCATTGCCAGGCCTTTTCCTGCAATGTCATAAGCTGTTCCATGATCAGGTGAAGTGCGAATTATCGGAAGCCCGGCAGTAAAATTCACTCCTGAAGAAAAGCTCAAGGTCTTAAAAGGAATCAAACCCTGATCGTGATACATAGCCAGAATTGCATCAAACTTTTTGAATGCACCGGATCCAAAGAACCCATCGGCAGAGTAGGGGCCGTATACGAAAGTTCCTTCGTCAAAGCATTTTTTTATGGCAGGCAAAATGAATTCTTTTTCTTCCTGGCCGATAAGACCATCGTCACCTGCATGAGGGTTGAGCCCTAGTACTGCAATTCTAGGTTTACGTTGACCAAAATCACGCTTGAGAGAGTATTCAATGCTCTTGATCTTCTTGACTATTTTTTCTATCGATAAAACGGAAGCGACTTCTTTCACCGGGATATGACCTGAATTTACGGCAACACGAAGCGTTTCACTTACAAGAAACATCAATGGCTCTTTTGTATCGAAGCGATCGGCAAGATATTCGGTATGTCCCCGGAAACTAAAATCTTTATTTTGAATGCTGTGTTTGTTGATAGGACCCGTTACTAAGACGTGGATTACTCCATCTTTGAGGTCTTTTACTGCTGCTTCCAGTGACAAAAAAGCATATTTTCCGGAAGCCTCGGTAGCTTTTCCCCATTCAACATTCACCTCTTCTTCCCAGCAATTGATAACATTTGTTTTTCTCAAAATGATCTCAGAACTATTGCGAACAGTCTGATATTGAAAATCATTTAAATTCAGATGCTTTCTCTGGAAGGATACTAACTTGTTACTTGCATAAATTACCGGGGTGCAGATCTGATGAATCCGATTGTCAAGAAGTGCTTTCATGATCACTTCAAGTCCAACACCATTCACGTCGCCGCAGGTGATTCCAACTTTAATACGTCCTTCTTGTTCTGGATGACTCATTGTCTGATAATCTAGAGATACAAAGGTAATAGATTGTCGGAAACAGATCACAAAGCCTGAATTCCTACGTTTTGGTATGCTTTTAACTATTGTTTTTAATGCGAATCAGGTGCTATTCAAAGGTTTGAGAAAAATTCCACCATCAATCGAACGCCGTAACCTGTTCCATTCTTCCCTCTGTAACTGCTCGTTGATTGTATGAATGAAGGTCCCGCTATGTCAAAATGCATCCATGGGTAATCCACATAACGCTGTAAAAACTTGCCTGCTGTTATTGCGCCTGCTGCCGGTCCTCCAATGTTTTTCATGTCTGCGATGTCGCTCTTTATCAAGTCATCGTATTCGTCCCAAAAAGGAAACTCTGCAAGTCTTTCATATTTTTTATTTCCGGCTTCCTTTAATTTATTTTTCGTTTTTTCATCGGCTGTCCCCATGCAAACAATTCCATAAGAACCAACAGCAGCTGCAGCAGCTCCTGTGAGCGTTGCGAAATCCATCACCAATTCAGGCTTGAATTTTTTAGCGTAGTGTAAAGCATCGGCAAGGATAAGTCTGCCTTCTGCATCAGTATTTAATACTTCAACTGTTTGTCCGCTCATCATTGTGATGACATCACCGGGAGCATAAGCATCGCCCCCCGGGCGGTTATCCGTAGCAGGAACAAGTGCGATGACATACACCGGTAGTTTCATCCTGGCAATAGCAAAAATAGAAGAAGCCACAACTGCAGACCCTGCCATATCACTCTTCATAAAGTCCATTGAGTTGGCTGTAGGCTTTAAACTCAGTCCTCCGGTATCATATACTACACCCTTACCGACAAGTATATATGGTTTTTTGTTTTTTGCATTTTTAGGTTTGTAGGTCATCACCGTAAAGGTAGGAGGCTCTATACTTCCTCTATTTACTGCCATGATACCACCCATTTTTAATGCTTTAATTTTTTGTTTTCGCATCACCTCAACTTTGAACTTCGCTTCTTTTCCCATTTTGATAAATTCGGAAGCAAGCTGCGTAGCATTCATAAATGATTGCGGTTCATTTACTAGGTTTCTGGCTCTGACAACTGCATCGACCAGGTGTTGCAGATCTGCTGTTTTATTTCCTTTGACTGAGCTACTTTTAATGGCTATTTCAGAGAGAGAATTTTTGAGGCTTTTTTTGTTTTTCCGATATCTTAGAAACTGGTAATTACCGAGGGCCATTCCTTCTGCCATTGCCAGGACCAGATCTTCTTTGCCGGCATGATCAACGAGCACTATCTTTTTTAGTTTGAGCTTGTTAATCTGTGCGAGATAACTTTCTCCTGCATTGCGACATTTCTCTAATAATTGACTTTCATTTAAGTCATAGTCGGGTAAAAAGAGAAAGATCGTGCGCTTGTACTGGTTGATGATTACAGATTTTCTATTTGCGCGGAATTCTTTTTGGATAAAATCGGTCTCCTCCTTCGAAAAAGTCTTTAATGGGAGGTTTTTTTTGTCATTCAATAGTAAAATGAGCGAATCTGAACCCTTAAAGCTCTTGGTATTGTAGATTGTGGTCTGCATATTTAATCGTATTTTTGATTGCGGAAAGTACAGTTTTTTTTCCAGCCCCGGGACAGATGAAGTATTCTTGTCCGTCTAAAATAATGAACAGATAATACCCCTTATGACAGGAACAGACAGCCTTCTAAAAAAAGCACTCGATTTAGAATTTTTAAGTGCAGAGGAAGGACAACTTCTTTTTGAAACAGTAGCTACAGCCGAACTTATGGATGTTGGCAACAGGATCAGGTCAAAATTTCATTCAGATAATAAGGTTACGTGGATCATTGACAGAAATGTAAATACGACCAATGTTTGTATTGCCAATTGCAAGTTCTGCAATTTCTACAGGATTCCCGGGCATGAAGAGTCTTATATCACAAGTATCGATCAATACAAGGAGAAGATCGAAGAAACTTTTCGTTTGGGTGGGGAGCAATTGCTTCTGCAAGGTGGGCATCATCCGGAACTCGGACTAAAGTTTTATGTAGATCTGTTCAAGGAGTTGAAGAGACTTTATCCAACGCTCAAATTGCATTCACTCGGACCTCCGGAGATCGCACATATCACTAAACTCGAAGGTTCCACACATACAGAGGTGTTGAAAGCACTGCACGAAGCAGGATTGGATTCCTTACCCGGTGCAGGTGCGGAAATATTATCCGATCGTGTACGACGTTTGATCTCCAAAGGAAAATGTTCGGGAAGAGAATGGTTGGATGTGATGAGAGCAGCGCATCAATTAAGAATAACAACGTCTGCAACCATGATGTTCGGACATGTTGAAACGTTGGAAGAAAGGTTCCAGCATCTGGTTTGGTTACGCGAAGTTCAAAGTGAAAAGCCGGACGATGCTAAAGGATTTCTTGCATTTATTCCCTGGCCTTTTCAGGATGAGGATACTTTGCTCCGACGAATAAAAGGTATCCGTAATGAAGTGCATGGTGAAGAATACATACGGACTATCGCAATTAGTCGAATGATGTTGCCTAACATTCAGAATATACAAGCTAGCTGGCTGACTGTAGGCAAAGAAATTGCTCAGTTATGTTTGCATGCCGGTGCAAATGATTTCGGTTCAATTATGATAGAAGAAAATGTTGTATCAGCCGCCGGAGCCCCGCATCGGTTTACCTCGCAAGGAATTCAGGATGCCATCAGACAAGCAGGTTTTGAACCGCAGTTAAGGACTCAGCAATATGAGTACAGGGAGCTTCCGGAGATGATGGAACAGCAGGTGATTGCATATTAGATCTAATTAAATAATAGAATAGTTTTTTCAAAGTGAATACTAGTCGTAAAGGTTGTCAGGTTAAAATATATATCAAAGAATCTTTTTTGTATGCTTAACTACAAGAGATATTTCCTCTCAGTATTTCTGTTTATTGGACTTTTATTTGTGTCCTCATCTTCTAATGCAACACACAACCGGGCAGGAGAAATTACTTACAAATGGATCGGTACCTATGACCCTATCAATGGATACACATGGACATATGAAATTTGTATCATCACTTATACAAAAACAAGTAGTACTGCGGCCGATCGGCCAAGTTTGGATTCTGTTTATCTTGGAGATGGATCACCACCGGTAGTTTTTCAAAGAAGTTTAAAGGAAGATCTGGGAAATGATATAAGCCGAAATACCTATAAATACATTTACACATATAGTGGGAATGGAACGTTTTTAATTCATTTCGAAGATCCTAATCGTAATTCGGGTGTAGTAAATATTCCCGGTTCAGTGGAGGTGCCTTTTTATGTTAGCACACTTTTAACTGTAAGTCAATTCGTCGGAGCTAATAGTTCTCCTGTTTTAACTTATCCACCAATTGACAGAGGTTGTGTGGATAGAGTTTTTATTCATAATGCAAATGCTTTTGATCCGGATGGAGATTCACTTTCTTATGAGTTAACCGTATGTAGAGGATTAAATGGTGATCCAATACCCGGATATAGTTACCCTGTAACATCAAATTCTTTTTCCATCGATGCAATTACAGGTGATCTTGTCTGGAATACTCCGATCACCATATCCGGTTTTGCGCCATGGGAGTATAATGTGGCCTTCAAAATTTACGAATGGAGAAATGGTGTGAATATTGGTTATGTGACCAGAGATATGCAAATCATCATTGGTAATTGTACTAATAACCCTCCGGTTATTCAACCACTTAATGATACTTGCGTGGTTGCAGGAGATACACTCCGATTCGAGGTTACAGCGATAGATCCTGATGGAAACAGGGTTGACTTGAGTGGTAATGGCGGTCCATTCGAACTTCCCGACTCGGCAAGGATGATTCCGATTATTACTAATAATGATACTGTTGTTTCGGAATTTTTCTGGCCTACTAACTGTAGTCATATACGAACTCAGCCTTACTATGCACAATTTAGAGCAGAGGATATT